>CAZAFA010000001.1:0-235560 GCA_964484655.1 uncultured Candidatus Saccharibacteria bacterium
TTCCGGACCAGCGCGATCTACATCGCCAACTAAGACCGAGAGCGATCTCGCTTAGCAGGAGAAAGGGCCCTCAGCGGGCCCTTTCTCGCTCTCCGGGAATATTGACTATATCTCTAGAAAAGCGTATAATATATCCAGGAGATTCGAAAATTATGAATATGAAACGTTTCTTCGCGATTGCCGCCGTGGCTCTCGCGCTAACATTCGGACTCGTCAGCAGCGCGCAGGCGCAGCAGACGAATAACAATAATACCGACGCATACCGCGCCGCGATCCAGCTCGCCGCCCTCTGGGGCAACAAGGTCCTCGCCGCGAATCCGCAGACGGACCAGGAATGGTCCAACGCGGACCAGCAAGCCTGGACGAACGTAACCGGCGACGCCAACTACAAGGCGCTCAACGAACGCCAGCAGGCGAAGGTCCGCGGGATCTTCGAGGCTGCGGCAGTCGGCGTGGTATTCCCGAAGGCTGTGGTGGACCAGGCTCTGCAAGGTCAGTCGCAGCAGCGGCAGACGCAGAACCAAAGCCAGACGGTCAACTACCCGCAGCAACAACAGCAGCAGCAGACGCAGCCGAATCCGGTCACCCGACCCGGTTCAATCAAGATCTTCCTGGGCAACCGCCCCTAAGGAGATTTCTGCCAGACAAACGAGGCCGCCCTTAACGGGCGGCCTTTCCCGTATCCGGATGATCCTTCCGGTACGTCTCGAGCGCCTCCGTCGGGTCGAAGGAGAGCGCGACGGAATTGATACAGAACCGCTCGCCGGTCGTCTCCTCGGGCCCGTCGGGAAAGACGTGCCCGAGGTGGCTCCCGCAGCGGGCGCACGAGACCTCAGCGCCGTAGACCGGATGCGCGTTCTCCGCGTCGATCACGACCGATCCCGGGATCGCCTCGTCGAAGCTCGGCCAGCCGCAGCCGGGGTCGTACTTCCGTTCCCAGGAGAACAGCTGGCTGCCGCACGCCTTGCAGCGGTACGTGCCCGGGTCCCACGACTCGTTGAGCTCTCCCGAAAAAGGCGCCTCGGTCTTGCCTTCGCGGAGGACGCGGTACTCCTCATCGGTGAGCTCCCGCCGCCACTGCTCGTCGATCTTCTCGAGGAGCGGCTCGCTCATCGCTCGTGCGCGGGGCAGTCGCAGGAGAACCAGCCGAGCCAGCGGTCGGCGGCGTACCAGCCGCCTCCCTGCAGGGCGAGCGCGAGCGCGCCCGCCATGAGCGCGACCTCGAGCTCGGCGCCGACCCCGATCTTCGCGACCAGGCCGAGCTTCGCCTTGAACCCGACGATCGTCATGGCCGCGAGGAACGCGAGCGCGCCGCCGGCCACCGGCGTCGCGAGGCCGATCAGCAGGAGGATGCCCCCGAAGAGCTGCACGAGCACGGCCAGCCATCCGAAGAGGACCGGGAACGGCACGCCGAGCGTCCCCATGAGCGCGATCAGCGAAACGACGCCGGTCTGCAGGCTCAGGAGCGCGTGCGCCGCGAAGACAGTGCCGATGCCGATCCGCAGAATGAGCAGGGCGAGGTCGGCCTTTCCGCTACGGGCGCAGGTACGCATGTCGCGGCCAGTATATCACCGGGAGGCAGGCCGTACCTCGACCCAGCGCGCCTCCATGAGGGTCTTCCCGTCCGCGTCGAACTCGAAGAAGACGCGGTAGCGGCCCTCGTCGGGGAAGGTGATCCCGAACGCCGCGGCGCTCGGCGAAGGGAGGTAGGCGCCCGCGTGGGGGATGCCGTACAGGGCGACACTGCCGCCCTCCTTGAGCGCGATCATGCGGCCGCGATAGCCGTCCTCCTCGCCGAGCGCGACCGGAACGTCGGTGCGCGAGACGGAGAAGGTGAGCGCGGTCGGCTCCTCGGCGACGATGTGGCCGAAGTCGGGGATCGCGCTCACGACCACCTTGTAGCCCTCGCGTCCGGCGGAGAGCTCGTCCGGCGGCACGTCCTCGGCGGGTCCGGTCACGGTCACGGCAGCGCCGCCGATGGTGACCGTGCCGTTCGCGCTGTCGGTGGCGACGAGCCGGTACATGCCGGGCTGCGTGGGCCGGATGACGGCCTCGAATGCGGAGCTCGACGTGCGCGTGCCGTCGACGCGCTGCGCGTAGGCCAGATCGCTGCGCACCAGCCACGCCTCGGGATGCCCGTTCCAGGCCTCGACCGAGCGCCCTTCGCCGTCCTGGGCGGTAACCGTGAGCGTGCTTGTCGCGCGCGTCGCCACCCGCTGCGGCTCGACGACGATGCGCACGCCGCGCGTGACCGTCGGAGGCGCCACGGCGTCATGCGCGTAACGCGCCGCGCCGTACACGGCGAGCGCGACGACGCCCACGCCGAGCACGACGCCCCAGGCCGCGATGCGGAGCGCCGTAGCCCGCGAGAACTGCATGCAGCAATCATATTGCTTGACAGGCTCCGTTGCGAGGCGTACTCAAAGGGAATGACCCGTCGTCCGCCGAAGCAGAAGGCGCCCCTCGACCAGATCATCGACGCCGCCACGCGGTGGATCGGCAGCACCGCGTCGCTCCTCGCGCACACGGCGTTCTTCATCGTGTGCTTCGTGCTGGTCTTCGCCGGCGTGCCGCTCGACCGCGTCCTGCTCGTGCTCACGACCGTCGTGAGCCTCGAGGCGATCTACCTCGCAATCTTCATCCAGATGACGGTGAACCGCGCGAGCGATTCCATCGCGGAGATCGAGGAGGACGTCGACGAGATCCAGGAGGACATCGACGAGATCGAGAAGGACGTCGACGAGATCCAGAAGGACATCGACGAGATCGAGGAGGACATCGACGACATCGAAAAGGATGAGGAGGAGCAGAAGCAGCGCGACGTCGCCGACGCCGCCTCGCTCCGCGCCATCGAGAACAAGCTCGCCGCGATCGTGGCCGACCTGGAGCGTATCCGGAAGAACTAGCGCACCAGCATCGCGTCCCCGAACGAGAAGAGCCGGTACTCTTGGTCCACGGCATCCGCGTAGATGCGAAGGAGTTCCTCGCGGCCGGTAAGGGATGCCACCAGCTGCATGAGGCTCGAGCGGGGGACGTGGAAGTTCGTGACGAGCTGGTCGACCGCCTTGAACGCGTAGCCGGGGCGGATGAAAAGGTCCGTCTCGCCTGGCCCGGACACGATGCTCCCGGTCCTTGCCGCGGACTCGAGCGCTCGGGTCACCGTCGTGCCGACGGCCACGACCGGCCTGCCGGACGCCTTGGCCTCCCGGACGGCGTCAGCCGTCTCCTGCGGCACGTCGTACCACTCGTGATGGAGCTTCCCGGCGGCTACGGCGTCATCGGTCAGCGGCGCGAAGGTGCCGAGGCCGACGTGCAGCGTCACAGTCGCGATGCCGATGTCCGCGCCGCGGATCCGCTCCAGCAGCTCCTCGGTGAAGTGCAGGGAAGCGGTCGGTGCGGCGGCGGAGCCGTCCTTGCGCGCGAATACGGCCTGGTACTCGTCCCGCGCACGCTCCGGCGCGAGCGGCGTGTCGATGTAGGGCGGGAGCGGGGTCGTGCCGTGCGCGGCGAGGAACGCCGTGACGTCGCCGAAGCCGGGCTCGAGGAGGTAGACGCTGCCTTCGCGCCCTGCGACGCGGAGCATCCTCCCTCCGGCAGCCCTTATCTCCGACCCTTCGGCGAGCATGCGGTCCGCGAGCGCCTCCATGAGCGGGCCGCGCATACGGAGGAACAGGACGCGCACGGCGCCCCCGGTCTCCTTGTGCGCCGTGAAGCGCGCCGCGACCACGCGCGTGTCGTTGAGCACGAGGAGCGAGCCCCGCTCGAGGAGCTCGGGCAGGTCGCGGAAGACGCGGTGCGCGATCTCCCGCGTGGCGCGGTCGTAGACGAGGAGCCTTGCGGCGTCGCGCGGCGAAGCGGGCTCGTGCGCGACGAGGCGCTCGGGCGCGTCGTAGGCGTAGGCGCCGGGATCCCAGTCGGGGTTCATGCCGGGAGCGTAGCAAGCCGCGCGCGCATCGGGTACCATAGGCGCTCATGCCGCAGCAGTTCCCGAAAATCACCGTGAAGCGCTCCTCGGCCGGCCTCGGCCTCTTCGCCGCCGAGCCCATCAAGCGCGGCGCCATTATTATCGAGTACGTCGGCAACCGCATCAGCAACAAGGAGGCGGACGAGAAGGGCGGCAAGTACCTGTTCGAGGTGAGCTCGCGCACGACGATAGACGGCTCGCCGCGCTGGAACACGGCCCGCTACGCGAACTACTCCTGCAAGCCGAATGCCGAGGCCGTCATCCACGGCAGCCGAGTGATGATCGAGGCGATCCGGCGCATCGAGGCGGGGGAGGAGATCACGTACGACTACGGCAAGGAGTACTACAAGGACTTCATCGAGCCGCACGGCTGCAAGTGCGCCTCGTGCCTGGCGGGGAACCCGCCCCGCTACAAGTGACGCGCGTCAGCCAGAAGGCGCAGGCCGCCTATCTCGCCGCGCGCGATCCGGTCCTCGGGGCGGTCATCGCGCGCGTGAAGCTCCGCCCGCTCCGGCGGGCCACCGATCCCGCCTCGTCCGGGCCGCTCGGGCATTTCCGCACGCTGGTGACGTCCATCGTGAGCCAGCAGATCTCCCTGAAGGCGGCCGCGGCCATCATGGGGCGCCTCCTGGACCGGCTCGGCGGCACGCCCACGCCGGAAGGCGTCCTGGCGCTTCCCGAATCAGAGCTGCGCGCGCTCGGCCTCTCGGCGAGCAAGGCCGCGTACATCCGCGACCTCGCGCAGCACGTGCTGGACGGGCGCCTGGACCTGCCGCATATCGCCACGCTGCCGGACGAGGAGGTCATGCGCGAGCTCGTGGCGGTGAAGGGAATCGGGCCGTGGACGGCCGAGATGTTCCTCATGTTCTCGCTCCGGCGGCCGGACGTGTTCTCGTACGGGGACGTCGGGCTCGTCAACGCGATGACGAAGCTGTACCGGCTGCGCAAGCCGGTCCCGCGGCAGCGGCTGGAACGCATCGTCCGCAACTGGGCTCCGTACCGGACGCTCGCGGCGCGCTACCTCTGGGCGAGCCTCGGCGAGCCGGACAACTGGGGTTGACCCTTCCGGGCGAACCGGGGTATCCCTAAGACAGCGTTCCGCGCTTAATACTCGTAATAAGGAGGTGTCTTATGGCACAGAATTCAGCGACGATGGTCGGAGCCGTGATCCTCGGGATCCTGGGCCTGCCTGTCATCCTCGCGATCTTCGTGATCGCCATGGGCGTATTCCTGCTCTCGCCAGGCTGCTTTATCGGGCTCTTCGAACCCGATGCCGCGCGCGCAGGAGTGCGCCTTACCCCGTAACCCAAGCAAGGCCGGCTCCGCCGGCCTTTGTGACGCCCGTGATACCATTTGCCCATGGCAGCGCTCGACACTGAACGGACGCACCGGCTCGGCGCGCGGGCGTTCTTCGTGTTCCTGGGGTGGGGCATCTTCGCAGGCATCGCCCTACTGCTCGGGCTCGGCGCCATCTGGTGGTACGGCGCGGTGTACGTGCCCCGGGAGTACGTCGTGTACTTCGTCTACGCGCTCCAGCTCGCTGCGCTCTGCGTCGCCGGCTTCGTCGTCTTCCGCCTCGCGATCGCGTTCTTCGCGTACTACGCGCACGCGTACCGCTTCGACGACGAGTACTTCCTCATCATCCGCGGCTACCTGGACCGGCACGAGACCGGCGTGGTCTATCACCAGATCCAGACGGTGACCGTCCAGCGTCCGGTGAGCGCGCGCCTGTTCGGCGTCGCGCACCTGACCATCGTCACGAGCGGTGGATCGGCCGAGACGCGCCAGGTCCAGCTCCCCTCCATCGCGATGCGTAAGGCGCGCCTCATCCAGAAGGAGCTCCTCGCGCGGGCCAAGCACGGGCAGGGGCAGCGTTACGAGCCGCGTTACCGGCCGGTCCCGTTCGAGGACGACGAGGAAGCAGACGAGGAATAGCGGGCATTGCCTCGTCCCGGCCCCTGCGTTAGCATGAGCCGCGTCTTCCGGCGTAGCTCAATGGTAGAGCGTCTCGCTGTTAACGAGGGGGTTGTAGGTTCGAATCCTACCGCCGGAGCAACTGATTTCCGTATCGCGCGAAGCGGCGCGAGACAACCTGGCGCTATAATGCATCTATGAAGAACGCTGGCGCGTACCTCGCGATCCTGATCGGGCTAGCTCTCGTCGTCCTCGCAGTCCTCGGGTTCCGTTCGCCTGACGATTTGGAGAAACTCCCGTCGGCAAATACCTCCAACGCGACCTTGACTGCTTCCTCGGCGCCGGTCGAGGATCCAGCGTCGGAGGCGTTCACGAACCAGCCTGGAGCGATCATTGCCGTCGAGCAGGTAGGCGAAGGGGAGTACTGGTCGCTCGCGATTGACCTCCTGACGCCTAACCGGGCGTGGGTGCCTGACGGATCCAGTACGCACGGCGGATTCTTCCTGAATCGAAATCCGAAAGTTCGGAACCTGACCGTCACCGCCGAAACGGCGGCGTACCGGTGCGACGGCGCGGAAGCGACCGAGCGGGTCGCCGCAGCGAGCTTCATCGCTTACGTACAGGACGTCCTGCGCCGCGCCCAGACCGATCAGGGCATCGTCGGCGAGTTCGGCTATACCGCGTATTTCGACGTCGCAGGGGAGGATGTCCTCTCGGTACGCGAGCAGTGCCTGCCGTAGCGGCGCAGGCCCGGACTACCCACGCAGGCCTGGACGGCAACGCTATCCTGCCGTATGACTATCCCAGGTCCCTGGGGGATACTTTTGACGAGGAGGAATATCGCGCATGCTGAAGGAAGCGATTGAGCGCTTGAAGGAAAAGCTTGCCGAAGAAGAGGCAAGCGAGTTCAAGACGTGCAGGACCTGCGACGACGAAGCGCGCTGCAAGCGGCTCCAGATCTGCGGCTGGCACGAATAGCCATCCGCGTCGCCTTGATAAGATGCCCCGCTTCGAGCGGGGCATCGGCTTTCAGCTGCCGAGCGCCCGGCGCGCGGCGCGCATGACGTCCTCGAGCGCGAAGACGGCGTGCCCGTGCCGCCACCGGTTGTTGCGGTGATCCCGCTCGTCGCTCGCGTGACGTCCCTGGTAGAAGAGATGAAGCTCGTCGCCAGTGAGGATCGCGGACGCGTGTCCGTTCTCGCCCGCCTCCCAGGGCGCCGCGTCAGCCGTGTCGAGCACGGGTCCCAGCGTCGCGAACGGCCCTTCCGCGGATCGGGCTGCCGCGAAGAACACCCGTTGCCGGATGCCCATGCGCGGTCCGGGCAGGAAGCAGGTGGCGTTGAGGAGCACGAGCCCGCCGGGCAGCTCGAGGAGCTGCGGCCCCTCGACGCCCCACTCGTAGTGCGGGTCGTCCTTCCGGTTGTGATGCGGCAGCGTCTCCTGGTCGAGCACCCTGCCTCGTCGCTCCCAGGGGCCGTCCCAGCTGCCGGAGAGGCTCTCGACGAGATACAGGTCCGGCTGCGGGCGGAACGGTCCGCCCTGTCCGGACACGATGCCGCCGGTCGCCGAGTAGACGACGTACTTCCTCCCGCCGATCTCCGCCGGATGCGGGTCGTAAATGCCGGCCTCGTCGGAGAGCGGCTCAGCGCGCACGACGGTGTCGCGATGGACGAAGCGGCGTCCGTCCTCGGAGACGAGGTGCTCCACCGAGCTCGCCGCGGTGAGGAAGTCGGAATGGACGAACATGTGGAATTTGCCGTCTGCGAAGACGACGCCAGGCGCCGCGATGCGGTCGCCGGCCATGCCGGCGAGCTCGAGCGCGTCGCCGTCCGTCCACGGCCCGTCCGGTGACGGCGCGGTCGCGTGGAGGAGCCGCCAGCGTTCGTCCACGATGCTTCCGCGCGAGCCGAAGATATGCCATCGCGAGCCGTCATGGACGATGCACGGGTCCTTGGCGTCGAGGTAATCTTCCGGCTCGAAGAGCGGACCCTCGCGACGGACCGGTCGGACGGCGCTCATGGGCTGTCAGTATAGGGGACCGGCAACGTCTTAGAATATGTATGGAAGGCCCTTCGCTCGTCCTTGCCGCGGAGCAGCTGCGGCCTTTCAAGGGGCGCGTGATAAGGGCAGTCTCCGGCAACACGAAATCCGGGAAGGAGCGCTTCCTCGGGCAGGAGGTGAGGGACCTCTTCTCCTGGGGCAAGCACCTCGTCTTCCAGCTCGAGGACTGCGCGTTCCGGGTCCACTTCATGCTCTACGGCACCTTCGAGGCTGTCGTCGAGGGTGACGCCCTCACCGGCGACTACCGCCGCGCGCGCGAGCCGCGCCTGGCGCTCTCCTTCGACAACGGCGAGATCCTCATGTTCAGCTGCTCGGTGAAGGTCTTCGAGGATACGCGCCTCAGGCGCTCGTACGACTTCAGCGCAGACATCATGGCCTGCCAGTGGGATCCCGAGGCCGCATACCGCAAATGCCGCGCGCAGCAGGGCGCGATCATCGCGGACGCGCTGCTCGACCAGGAGATTTTCGCCGGCGTGGGGAACATCATCAAGAACGAGGTGCTCTCCCTGGCGCGCACGAATCCGGCGACGCCGGTCCGCGCTCTCTCTTCTGAGAAGCTCCGGGAGATCATCGCGACCGCCCGATCCTTCTCGAAGCAGTTCCTGCGATGGCGCAGGAAGTTCGTTCTGCGCAAGAGCCTGCGGATACACCGGAAGGGGACGTGCCCGCACTGCGGCGGGAAGGTCGTGCGCGCGAAGCTCGGCACGCGCGATCGCTGGGCGTACTGGTGCTCCGCGGACCAGCCGCTGCGCGCATGACGGCGAGCGCCCGGCAGTGCCAGGCGCTATTCCTCGGCTTCCCCGAAGAGGAAGCGGCGTATGTCGGCTATGAGTCCCGCGAGCGAGAGCAGGAGCATCTGCCCCGAGCCGGGCCTGAGTATCCAGAAGAGCGAGCGGAGTATGTTCCATACGCCATGACCGAGGTTCGCCACGCGCTTGGTCATAGGACCACCTCCTTACTAAGCAGGAGTATCGCGCCGGCGTCCGCTGACCGCAAGCTAGGCGCGCGGGTACTTCCGGTCCAGGCGCTTGAGGGCTTCCTCGCCGCCCTTCGCCTGGCGGAGCAGCTCGTCCACCTTCTTCTCGAGGCGTTCGTCGCCCTCCTTGGACTGCGGGGAGCCGACATGGAAGAGGAAGGCTAGGCCGGCGACCTGCCACATCAGCTGGAGGAACTCGGACTGCCAGTTCTCGAGCGTGTCGCGCCCGACCTCGAGCAGGTAGCCGCGCGCCTCCGGCGTCTGGCCGTGGGCTTCCTGCTCGTCCACGTACGCCTGCCACGCGAGGAGCCAGTGGCCGCCGAAGGTCAGGACGAAGATGACGCCCGTGACCCACAGGTACCCGTACCGCTTGAAGATGTTCCAGCGCCTCATGGCTACCTGAGGAGATTCTTCATGGCGCCCCGGAAGAGCTCGACGCCGTAGTCGCGGGCCTTGCGGACCAGCTGCCCGGGCGTCGGCATGCGGGCGGGGTCGTAGAGCTCCGCGAGGCGCCCGCGCTTGCCGTCCGCCATGTCGGCGAAGATCTGCGCGGCTATGGCCGCGTACGTCATGCCGTTGCCCGAGAAGGCCGTCGCCACCCACTGCCGCCGCCTCACGCGCCCTATCAGCGGGAGCCCGTCCGTCGGCTCGAGGATGGGGCCTGACCACTGCCGCACGACCGTGTAGGCGTTCGTCCCCAGGAGGTCGCGCAGGTAGTCCCGCAGCGCGCCGACGTTCTTCCGCTCGGGAACCGGGATCTCCTGCCGGTGATCCTCGCCGCCGATGATCATGCGGTCGTGCTCGTCGCCGCCGCGGTCCACGCGGAAGTAGTGGTAGGGGTTGTCGGTATCCTCGTAGATGCCTTCCGGCATGATGCCTGCCGGGATGCGGACCTCGGCGACGTAGGTCACGTACATGCCCTTCTTGGCGAAGGTCCGAAGAGGATTGCCCAGCGGGTCGTACGTCGCAATGATCGCGCGCTCCGCGCGGACCGTATGCGGGCCAGCCTCGATCGCGACCGGATCGCTGCCCTCGATGCGGTCCACGCGCGTGCGCTCGAAGAAGCGCGCTCCACGCGCTGCCGCGGCGCGCTCCACGCCCTGCAGGAAGAGGATCGGATGGAACTTCGCCTGGTTGCGCAGCTCGATCGCGCCCGCCGCGCGGAAGCCGAGCCTCGGGGAGCGCTGGAACGCGACGTCGTAGCCGAGCTGCTGCATGGCGCGGTACTCGCGCTCGAGGCCGGGGAGATCCTTCTCAGTCGGCGCGAATATCCAGTCGCTGCAGCGCGTGAAGCCGCAGTCGATGCCCTCCTCGCGCACGATGCGCTCGACGAGGTCGATTGCGCCCTCGTGCGATTCCCGGATGCGCCGCGCCTTGGCGATGCCGAACATCGGGATCAGGTCCTGTGCGTCGGTGTCGATGGAGCTCGTGAGGAAGGCGGTCGTCGCTATCGTCGCGCCCACGCCGACCTCCTTGCCTTCCAGTACCGCGACCTCGTGCCCGCCGCGCGCGAGCAGGTACGCGGCGAGCACGCCGGTCATGCCGCCGCCGACGATCGCGATCTCGACCGACAGGTCGCGGTCGAGATGCGGATGCTTCGCGGGGACGTAATCCTCCTCCCAGGACGTCGCATGGGTTACCGTCATGCGTATAAGACGTTTCCGAGGGTCGGGCGTTTCACCCTGGACAGGATGCCCCCGGTGCCCTATCAGGAGGGATAGAGCTCCGAGGGAGCGCAGTACAGACTAATAAGAGAGGTAAATAACCTATGAATCCAAGCGACTACGTCGCCCAGATAACCCGTTCCGCGCGTGCGGTCCAGACGTTCCTGAAAGGCCAGGTGCCGGCATTCTGCCTGACGCTCGGCTCAGGACTGAGCGACCTGATCGCCCGCATGGAGGGGCGGCGCACCATGCCGTACGCCGCCGCGTTTCTCCCCAAGCCGTCCGTATCCGGTCATGCCGGCGAGTTCGTCTCCGGTACCATCGAAGGCGTGTCTGTGCTCGGGCTGTCCGGGCGCACGCACTGGTACGAGGTCGCGTTCGAGCCGCACGGCATCCTGAAGACGGTGTACGCGACGCACGTGATGGCGAGCATCGGCATCACGCGCTGCTTTACCACCAACGCGGTGGGAGGACTCAACCTGGGCTATCAGGTCGGCGACCTGGTCGCTATCCGCGACCACATCAACCTGATCCCGAACCCGCTGTCCGGCCCGCATCTGGACTTCGGCGGCAACGCCTACTTCCAGCCGATGCCGGGCGCGTACGATCCCGCGTTGCGGGCGCACTTCGCGAAGGCGGCTCAGGACGCGGGCGCGACCTGCCACGAGGGCGTGTACCTCGCGGTGCCGGGGCGCACGTATGAGACCGCGGCGGAATGCCGTGCGTTCCGTATCTGGGGCGCCGACACGGTCGGCATGTCCACGACGCCGGAGATCATCGCGGCGACCAACCGCGGCATGCAGACGATCGGCGTCTCGGTGGTGACCAACGTCATCGCCGAGGACGGTACGAACGCCACCAACCACGAGGAGGTGACCGCGGTGCTCGGCAGCCCCGAGCTGCGCGCGAAGCTCGCCGATGCCATCGCGGGATTCTTCCGCGCCTGGCGCCTGTCCGCAGGGCACTGACACCAACGAGGCCGCGACGCATGTCGCGGCCTTCGTGTTACCGGGCTTCGCCGCGCAGCAGCGGGATGCCGAAGATGCGCTCACGCGGGCGGCTCAGGCGCGAAGCTCCCAGCCGCACCTTCGTGCCGTGCGCGTTGATCCGGTCCACGACCGCGTACAGCCGCGCGAGCCCGGGGTCGGCGGGGGAGTCCGCGCCGAAGAGCGGACGCTGCGGCGAGCGCTCGGGCTCGGTCTCCCAGAGCGTGATCCCGGTGGCGCGGTACTCGACGCCGGGCCGGTACATGCCGCCGAAGCGCTCCTGCACCGCGGCGAGGACCTCTTCCGGGAAGGCGGTGGGGCGGGGGAGGACGCCGGTCGCGCGGCGGTACGTGAACGCCTGCGTCTTGAGGAACACCGTGAAGCCGCGCGCGAGGAGCCCTTCCGCGCGCAGCTTCGCGCAGGCGCGTTCCACGTTGCGCGCGAGCTCGCTCCAGAGGATCCGCGGATCCGCCGTCGCCGGCCAGAACGTCTGCGTCTTCTGCACGGAGCCGCGGCGTTCGCGTTCCTGCTCGCGGACCGGCATCGCGGGGATGCCGCGCAGCTCCGCCCAGATCGCCCGGTACGGGCTCGCGAGCGCGCGGGAGGCCCATACCGGGTCGCGCGCGGCGAGGTCGTGGGCGGTATGGATGCCGCGAGCCATGAGCCAGGGCGCCATGCGGCGGCCGATGCCCCAGAGCTTGCCGACCGGGAGCTGCCGGAGCATCTCCTCGCGTACGTCATCGCCGACGACCGTTATGCCGCGCGGCTTGTCCCACTTGCTGCCGACCTTGGCGAGCACCTTGGTGCGGGCGACGCCGACGGAGTAGCCGACGTCGAGCTCGCGTAGGATCGCCTCCTGGATGGCGCGCGCCGCGCGCTCGCCATCCAGGAGCGAGCCGCCGGGGATCGCGGCGAAGCATTCGTCCACGCCGTACTCCTCCACGACGGGCACGAAGCGGCGCATGATGGCCGTCGCGCGGCGGGAGAAGATCTGGTACAGGCGGTAATCCGAGGCGCAGACGACGAGATCGGGACAGGCGCGCTTGGCCGCCTGCGTCGGCATGCCGCGCGTTATGCCGCGCGCCTTCGCCTCGTACGACAGGGCGGCGACGATCCCGCGTTCGGCGCCGGTCATGACGGGGCGGCCCTTGAGCGCGGGGTCGAGCGCCTGCTCGACCGAGGCGAAGAAGGCGTCGCCGTCGAGGTGGAGGACGATGTCCTTCACGCGTACTTGCGCACGACGCCTTTCACGACCGCGGCGATCTGCAGCTCCTCCTGGGGACGGATGTCCGGGTACTTGCGGTTCGCCGCCTGGAGGTACGGCTTGCCGTTCCGCTTCCTGAGGTACTTCACGGTCCATTCGCGGTCCACGAGGGCGATGACGATCTGCCCTTCGCGCGGCGTCGCGGCGCGGTCCACGACGAGCAGGTCGCCGGGGACGATGCCGGCGTCGATCATCGAGTCGCCGGAGACGCGGAGGAGGAAGGTCGCCTCCGGGTGCTCCACGAGGAACTCGTCCAGGCTCATGGTTTCGGCGAGCTCGTCCCCGGTCGGGACGGGGAAGCCGGCCGCCACAGTCCCGAGGATCCGGGGCGCCGGGGGCCTGCCCGGAAGCAGGCGTCCTGTCCCGTCCTGGCGCACGATTCCCGCCTCCAGGAGCCGCCCTACGAGCTTGGCGACGCTTCCGGTGGAGCGGAGGCCCGTGAGGGCCATGATCTCCCGGTAGCTGGGCATGCGGCCCTGCTTCCTGAAGAAGGTTCGGATGGGATCGGCGTAGCGGTCGTCGGTCATGTCCCGAGTATAGCGAACATCCGTTCGCCGCGCGAGCGATTCGGTGCTGTATGCTTTCCCCTATGCGTTTCGAGTCGTTCAAGGAGTCTGACGAATCGGTCGAGCCGAAGGCGGAACAGCCGCGGGAAGTTCCTCGCGAGCTGACCGAGGACGAGATCAAGGCCCACGAGGAGGAAGCGCGCCGCTCGAACGAGCTGCACGAGCGCTTTATGGCGCAAGGCGGCGACTACAAGAACTTCCAGCAACTGTTCGCGTTCGTGCAGAAAGAGATGAAGCGGAGACAGGATGAGCCCGACAAGGCCGAGGAGATGGAAACGCAGGTCGAAGCGACTCACCAGGAGCAGGATCGCATCCGGACCGAGATGGAGGACATCGAGAGAAGCGGGAGCATTGAGCACGCAGAGTCCCTCGTCGAAGAGGACGAGCGCATCGCGCCCGCTGTCGCGGAAGCTGCCCATGAGGCGGTGGCACAGTATCGCGACCACCTTCAAGGAGAGCTCCTCAATTGGGATGACAAGGGGTCAGCACGCAAGCACGAGGAATTCACCGAGGTCGTCGAGGTGGACGAGCGAGCGGATAAGACACTGGCACCAGAGTCGGATGCACCGTCCCCGGTAGGAGTGCCAGCCTCGCGTGTCCCTTCTTCCGAAGAGGCGGCGGCGTTCGTCAAGCAGCTTTACGGAGAGGAGATGGGTGAGCGCATCGTGGCCGCGAACGCCGTCCGCGAAGCGGCGTACGATCCCGAGAAAGGGCCTTCGGCTGTCGTGATAACTTCCGAGGTGCCGAGAGCCGAGCAGGAGACCACCGTGTAGCTTGCCGGCTTCGCGGCCGCAGTAGCCATCGGCTACACTTCGCCTCATGTCGCGTTTCCTCGTGCGTGCTGGAATCGTCCTAGGGATAGCCGCATGCCTCGGCTTCGGGGCATGGATGATCGATCGCGCGACGACGGTCTCGTTCGAGCGGACGGCCGAGGGGGTCAGCGCGGGAGGGGTCGCGGCGACGCTGCAACGCCTCGTGGAGCCGGAGAAGCCGGAGCTCGACAAGGAGGAGTACGACCGCCGCATGCGCCGCCTGGCGCACGCTCCCGAGCCGGGGGCGAGCTCGACCGCGTCGACCACCACCTCCGCCTCGTCTTCGTGGCCGGTCACCGACGCGCCGTATCCGCTGCCAGGAGCGCTCCTGCCCTTCAACCGCATCCTCGCGTACTACGGCAACTTCTACTCCAAAGGCATGGGTATCCTCGGCGAGTATCCGGCCGATGAGATGCTCTCCCGTCTGAAGGCGGAGGTGGCGCGGTGGCAGGCCGCGGACCCGGAGACGCCGGTGATCCCCGCGATCCACTACATCGCCACGACCGCGCAGGGCGAGCCGGGCAAGGAGGGGAAATACCTGCTGCGCATGCCGGACAGACAGGTCGACCACGCGCTCGCGCTCGCCGAGCAGGCGGGCGGCGTCGTGTTCCTCGACCTCCAGATCGGGCAGAGCGACATCAGGAAGGAGATCCCGCTGCTCGAGAAGTACCTCGCGATGCCGCAGGTGCACCTGGCGCTCGACCCGGAGTTCGCCATGTACGGCGGGCACGCGCCCGGCCGCGTCATCGGCACGATGGACGCGGCCGACGTGAACTGGGCCGCGGAGTACCTCGCGAAGCTCGTGCGCGAGCATAATCTTCCGCCGAAGGTCCTCGTCGTGCACCGCTTCACGCAGGGGATGCTCACCGGCTCGAGCCGCATCGCGCCGCTGCCTGAGGTGCAGGTGGTCATCGACATGGACGGCTGGGGCGAGCCGGCGAAGAAGCAGCACACGTACCACAGCATAGTGGCGGCCGAGCCGGTGCAGTTCACCGGGTTCAAGATCTTCTACAAGAACGACCTGCGCCCGCCGAGCACGCGCCTGATGACGCCCGAGGAGGTGCTCGGCCTCACGCCCGCCCCGATCTACATCCAGTACCAGTAGGCGGGCAGCCGGATTTTTCCCAGCGCCTCGCCGCGTGTATCATGCCTGCATGAAATTCTCGCGATCGGCGCTCGCGATAGTCGGCATCGCCATGGTCGCGGGCGGGGCGTACGGGTACTGGCAGGGAAGGCATGCGCCGCAGACCGCGAACGTGTCCGGCGCGGTCGCGCCCGCGAGCATCGCCGGCACCTGGACGAGCGCGGACGATCCAGCGTACCAGGTCGTCTTCCGCACCGACGGGACGCTCCGCGAGCTCTACCGCGGCGAGACCGTCTCGGACGGCTCGTACCGGTTCGCGGAGACGCCCGAAGGGTACGCGGACGGCGCGTACGAGAAGCTCGGGCCCCAGGGGTACCTCCTCGAGGACGTGGACGGGGAGCGGTACGCGTATCGCGTCATCTCGCTCACGGCGTCATCGCTCGAGCTGAGCTATCTCGAGCGCGGCAATACCCTGAGCTTCACGCGCTAGGCCGCCTCCGCCGCAGGGCGCAATTCTCCGGAGACGCGGCGCCGGTTGCGTCCGCCGCGCGTGCCGCGCCGGCGCCGCTTCTTCGGCGCCTCGTTCCCGTCGTCGGGCATGCGCGCGAGGACCTGCGGCGCGACGCCCGTGCTACGCATGGCGCGCGCCTCCTCCTTGGCCTTCCGCCGCTCCTCCTGGGCGGCCTTCATCGCGGCGAGCTTCTCGGGGAAGTTCTCCGCGAAATACCGCTCGAAGGCGATCTTGCTGTCCGTCTTCGTCTTCTTCGTATGGCAGGGGACGCAGAGGAGCTGGCAGTTGGCGACCTCGTTCTTGCCGCCGAGGCTGATGGGGTGGATGTGGTCCAGCGTCAGCTGCACGTCGCCGCGGCCGCAGTCCACGCACTTCTCGCCGAACTTCTCGATGAGCTTCTCCTTGACCTTCTTGCGCGCGGCCGTGGATCCGCCGTCGCGCTTGTAGCGGGTGCTCGCGTTCTCCTCGATGTGGAGCGGGCAGTGGCCGTTGGCGATCTTCTGCTTCATGTAGAACTCGAGGCGCTCGAGCTCCTCGAGGCTCGCGGTCATGAACGACTCGCCGATGTGCCCGACGATCCAGTGGTTCGCGTTCATGCGGTCCTTCTTGTCGTCCATGTTCCAGAGCTGGGCGCGCAGCTTATGACACCGGTATTTCACGGCGTTGAGGGCGCGACGCTCCCGTTCGGGAAGGTCCGCATGATGCGGTTGTCCGGATCGTATATGCACTTTCGGTGTTCGTTCACCACGAAGGTGAAGCGGGATAATGACACGTTTACCCAAGGAATACAAGGCCTGCGGCCCGCCGCGTGCCGTATACTGCGTCGCATGACGCGCCTCCGCGCCTGGACGGGCCGGCACGGCCTGACGGCCCTCTTCGGCGTCACTGCCTTCGCGTACTGCCTCAACGCCTTCCGCGAGTCGGACGCCTTCTATCACCTCGCCGCCGGGCGTCTGATCTGGCAGACGCGCGCCATCCCGCATGCGGACCCCTTCTCGTATCTCGCCGAGGGCGCGACCTGGATCCCGCACGAGTGGCTCGCCGAGCTCCTCGCGTACGGGACGTTCAATCTCGTCGACTACTGGGGGATAATGCTCGCCGTGGCGCTCCTCGGGCTCGCGAGCTTCGGCATCGCCGCGCATCTGGCGCGCTGCAAGGGAGCGCCGCTCCCGGTCGCGCTCGCGGGCACGCTCGTGCTGGGCATCCCCGGGTTCCCGGCGTGGATCGCGCGGCCGCAGGTGCTCGCGGTATTCCTCGCGGCGCTCCTCCTGCTTATCCTGGAGGTCTACCGTCGCCGGCCGCGCGGCTGGCACCTCATCGCGGTCCCTGCGCTCCTCCTCGTCTGGGCGAACCTGCACGGGAGCTTCCCGCTCGGGATCCTCATGGCCGGCTGGTACGCGGCCGCGGCGCTTCTCGCGCGCCGGTTCGCGTTCGGTGCGGAGACCCTCCCGTACCGCGACGCATGGCGCCTGCTCGCGGCGGCGCTCGCCGGCGCGCTCGCGTGCCTCATCAACCCGGTCGGCTACCACGCGTTCCTGTACCTGTGGTACGTCCGGCCGGCCGCCGAGGCGTTCAACATCACCGAGTGGAAGTCCATCCTCGCCTTCTCCGGCATGGACGAGCGCGCGGGAGCGCTCCTGATCGCGCTCGCGGGCCTCTGCAGCGCGTGGTGGTACGGCCTGCGACGGGAGAGCCGCGACCTGGTGGCGCTCGGCATGGGCGCCGGCCTCGCGACGATGCCGTTCATCTCCATCCGGCACGCGTCCTTCTTCGCCGTGATCGGCGCGCCGTTCGCGGTCGCGGCGGCCGGCAGCTGGCTCGCGCCGCATGTCGCGCGCATCGGGAGGCGCCAGCAGGCGTGGATCGTCCTCGCCGTCTGCGCCATGCTGCTGCTCGGCCGCGTGCCGGAGATTCCCACGTCCTACTACCAGCGCTACCGCGTCCCGGTATCCGCCGCTGACTTCGCCGAGCGCGCCGGGGTCGGGCGCATGTTCAACCTCTACAACGAGGGCGGCTACCTGATCTGGCGCCGCTATCCGGGCCAGCAGGTCTCCATGGACGGCCGCAACGAGGTCTACTCTGGCGCGCCCATGTACGAGTTCATGCGCATCGTCTCCGACGCGCCGGACTGGCACGCGCTGGTGCGGAAGCACCGCATCGAGGCGTTCTTCCTCGCGTACAACCCGCCGCAGCTGCACCGGACGATCAGCCCGCTCCTCGCGCGGCTCAAGGCCGAGGGCTGGGTTCCCGTCTACTGGGACGACCTGGTCGTCATCTACGTGCCCGACGACGCGGCGCACGCGGACCTCGTCGCGCGGTACGGCATGCGCCACGTCGACCCGTTCGGCGACCCGGCCGCGATCCCGCGCGAGCACGCCCAGGCAGCCGCGGCCGAGCTCCAGCGCGCGGTCGAGCAGTCCCGCTACCACGACATCCCGCTCGAGTACGCGCGGCGCTTCCTCCTGTCCCGCCCGTAGCTGGACGGGGACGGCAGGAGGGCCTATAACCTCCGCAGGAGGTGCTTCGCACATGAACGAAAACGAAATACTGGTTCCGGAAGCCGAGGTCGCGCCGGGCAGGTACCGGCATTACAAGGGGAGGGAATACGTGGTGCTCGGCCTCGCCGATCACTACGAGGACGTGCGTCCGGGCCACGAGCGCCTGGGCATGGCGGTCATATCCGGCACGGAGGACGGCGACCCGCCGCTCGGCGCGATAGTCTTCGCCTGCTCGCCGGGCGCGTACCACTACGAGTCCGAACACCTGCACGGCCCCGCAGTGGTGTACCGCCCCGATTACGGCGACAAGCCGCTGACGATCCGTCCGCTCGACGAGTTCCTCGCTCCCGCTGACGGCGCCGCGCGCTATGTGCGCATCGGGGACGCCTGAGAAAAAATGAAGAGCCGCCCGCGGGCGGCTCTTGTCACGCCTGCGCGGCCTTCTTCGCGCGGTTCTCCTCGATCTCGGTGAGGTACCGCTTGCGGATGCGGACGGATTCCGGCGTGACCTCGACGAGCTCGTCCGGGCCGATGTACTCGATGGCGTCCTCGAGCGTCATCTGGCGGGGGACCTTGAGGAACTCCATGCCGCCGTCCGACTTCGCGCGCATGTTGGAGAGCTTCTTCTCGCGGCAGACGTTGACGCGGAGGTCCTGCTCCTTGGCGTTCTGTCCCACGACCTGGCCCTCGTACACGTTCACGCCCGGGCCGATGAAGAGCTCGCCGCGCTCCTCTGCGCCCATGAGGCCGTACGAGCGCGTGATGCCGCTCTCGTGCGCGACGAGGCTGCCGTGCGCGTTGGCGTCCATCTCGCCGGCGAAGGGCTCGTAGCCCTCAAAGAGCGAGTGCATGATGCCCTGCCCCTTCGTGAGGGTGGTGAAGCGCGAACGGAAGCCGATCAGGCCGCGCGTGGGGACGGTGAACTCCACAAACGCGGTCGCACCCTCCACCTTGAGGTCCGCCACGGTGCCGCGGCGCTTGCCCATCTCCTCGATGACGCCGCCGAGCTTGTCCTCGGGAGCCTCGACCGTGAGGCGCTCCACCGGCTCCATCTTCTGCCCGTCGATGACCTTGGTGATGACCTGCGGCTGGCCGACCTGGAACTCGTACCCCTCGCGGCGCATCTTCTCGATGAGGATCGTCAGGTGCAGCTCGCCGCGCCCGGAGACGGTCCAGGCATCGGGCGTCGCGGTCTGCTCGACGCGGAGCGCGACGTCCGTCTGGACCTCCTTGAGCAGGCGTTCGTAGAGGTGCCGGCTCGTGACGAACTTGCCCTCCTTGCCCGCGAAGGGGGAGGAGTTCACGCCGAAGACGACCGCGACGGTCGGCTCCTCGATGGCGAGCTCGGCGAAGCGCTGCGGGCGCTCCGTCTCGGTGACGCCGTCGCCGATGGCGACGTCGCCCAGACCCGCGAGCGCGACGATGTCACCCGCGTAGGCGATCTCGTGGTCGGCGCGGCCGAGGCCGTCGAAGACGGTGACCGCGGAGACGGTCGCCTTCTTCGGGTCGCCGCCGTCGCGGGGGACGAGGAGCACCTGCTGGTTGCGGCGTACGATGCCGCCGGCGAGCTTCCCGATGGCGAGCTTGCCCTTGAAGGTGTCGTGCGCGAGGTTCACGACGAGCATCGCGAGCGGGTCCTCGGGGGAGCCGGTCGGCGGGGGAATTTCCTTCACGATCAGGTCGAAGACCGGCTCGATGTCCTTCATGGAGGCTAGGTCGGGCGTCATGCCCGCCTTTCCGAGCGCGCCCGCCGCGTACACGACCGGGAACTCGGCCTGCTCGTCGGTGGCGCCGAGCTCGATGAAGAGGTCGAAAGTGCGGTTGAGGGCGTAATCCGGCCGCGCGCCGTCCTTGTCGATCTTGTTCACGACGACGATGACGCGATGGCCGGCCTTGAGCGCCTTGCCGAGCACGAACTTGGTCTGCGGCATCGGGCCCTCCTTGGCGTCCACCAGGAGCAGGACGCCGTCGACCATCTGCATGATGCGCTCGACCTCGCCGCCGAAGTCGGCGTGGCCGGGAGTGTCGACGATGTTGATCTTCGTCCCGCGGTACCGCACGGCGGCGTTCTTGGAGAAGATGGTGATGCCGCGCTCCCGCTCGAGCTCGTTGCTGTCCATGATGAGCTCCGTGACGGCGCCGGCCTTCTGGGAGAAGGCCTCGCTCTGCTTGAGGAGGGCGTCCACGAGCGTGGTCTTGCCGTGGTCTACGTGCGCGATGATGGCGACGTTGCGGATCTGCTGCTGCATTGCAGGGCGCACCCTAGCACAAACGCGGCACGCAACGCCACGTCGTAACCGGCCTGTCCATTTCCCGTTATCCCTTACATGACACGCTCCCGCATCCTGCTCGCCTCATTCGCGCTCCTCGTCCTCGTCGGGGCCGCCGCGCCCGCGCACGCCGCCTCGCGGCAGGTCGCGCCCGCCTTCTCCCGAAGCGTCTGGATCCCGTACTGGAAGCTTGATGCCGGCATCGCCGAGGCGCGCCAGAACCTCTCCGGCCTGACCAGCGTCAGCGCGTTCGGTTACGAGGTCTCCTCCGGCGGCACGCCCGTCGACAAGACGCGCATGGACCGGGAGCCCTGGCGCGGCTTCATGCGCGACGCGAAGCGCTCCGGCGTCTCGGTCTACGCGACGGTCTCCTGGTTCGACGGCAAGGCTATCGACGATACCCTGTCCTCCTCCCGCTCCCGGAAGCGCCACGTGAACGCCGTCATGGACATCGTCAGCGCGAATCCCGACCTCGACGGCATCGAGATCGACTACGAAGGGAAGCTCGCAGGCACCAAGGACAGCTTCTCGCTCTTCCTCGAGGATCTCGGCAAGAAGCTCCGCAGGAAGGGGAAGCGGCTCGTTTGCGACATCGAGGCACGTACGCCCGTTCAGGACCGCTACGCGCCGGGCGCGCCGATCCCGGCATCGGCCTATCAGGTCGCGAACGACTACGGGGCGATCGGCAAGGCGTGCGACGAGGTGCGGATCATGGCGTACGACCAGGGACTCGCGGACGTCGCGCTCCTGCGCGCGGGCAGCCGCCCCTACGCGCCGATCGCGGATACGGCCTGGGTGGCGAAGGTCGCCGCGCAGGCGACCGCGGAAATCCCGAAGGAGAAGGTCGTGCTCGGCATTCCGACGTACGGCCGCGTCTATCGCGTCGATTCCGTCGGCTACACGCCGATCAGCTCGATCACGTATCCCGATGCGATCGCGCTTGCGGCGCGGCAGGGCGTCACGCCGACGCGCAACCGGAGCGGCGAGCTCGCCTTCAGCTACCGCGCGCTCACCTCGGGGCTCCCGGGCACCGCGACGCCGACCGGCTCCATGAACACCTACTTCGTGACCTTCTCGGACAGCGTCTCGATCGCCGCGCGCACCGCGCTCGCGAAGAGCCTCGGCCTCGGCGGCGCGGCGCTGTTCAAGCTCGACGGCGCTACCGATCCGAACTCCTGGAACGGATTCCTCAAGTAGGCGCAGCGCGATATGAGAAAGGAGCCGCTTGCGCGGCTCCCTTCTCGCTGATGAGCGTACGCCTTAGCGCGCGCCCTCCTGCCCGCCGTCCGGGAGCGTGGCGTTGACGTTCACGTCCGCCGAAGGCGCCGACGTCGTCTCCGTGCTGCCGCCGCGGAAGAAGAGGAACCAGACCGCGATCAGAACGATGATCAGGATCGCGACGATGGCCACTACCGATGAGGACCCTTCGCCGCGCCGACCGAAGATGTTGTAGTTCATGAGGCTTGCTGAGTTATCGTGCGACCTTTGTGTCCTGCTCATTCTACACCTGAGGGTTCCGTGTAACGAAACGCCCGCGATTACGTCCCTGTGGATTACGCTTCCGCTTGACCTCGGCCTATACTGAAATGCGAAAGGTCGTCATCAAGCAGCAGTAGCCACCATCGTCATGACCATCATCCTCTGGATCATCTTCGGCGCTCTCGCCGGCTGGATCGCATCCTTGATCATGAAGACCGACGCCCAGCAGGGCGCTCTGGCGAACATCATCATCGGCATCGTCGGCGCCTTCATCGGCGGATGGCTGTTCAGCCTCTTCGGGGCGACGGGGACGACGGGCTTCAACCTCTGGAGCCTCATCGTCGCCGTCATCGGCTCTATCGTCCTCATCTGGCTCATCAGACTCATCCGTCGCTGACGCGACGAGCCAACAGGAAAGGACGGGCAGCTGCCCGTCCTTTCTTTTTTTTTGCGCCTACCAGTGGAACACGTAGGCGGTCTCCCTGCCGCGCCATGACCAGCGGGTCACGACGATGAACGGATCGTGCGAGCAGTACTCGACGCGCACCTTCGCGCCGGGAATCGCCGACACCTCCTCGATGACGCGTTCCGCCTCGCAGGGGATCTCGCTGTCGAAGGGACGCGCGCCCCGGAAGAGGTAGCGCCTGCCCTCCGTATCGAACCGGATCCTCGCCCGTCGCCAGTGCGCGCCCGCGTCGCGGATGCGCCAGATCGGCGCGTAGTCCTCGAGGCGGACCCATGCAGCCACGGTTCCGATCAAAACTACGACCGCGAACAGCCCGAAGGCCTGCATTGCCGCGTCTGCGTCGAACCGCCACACCGCGAGCATCGAAAGCAGCATCATCGCGGATACCGCCAGGCGCGCATCGCTCAGCAGCCGTGCCAGCCATCCGAGCGGTCCTTTCACGCGTATCGCCTCGACGAACGCGCGCTTCGTCGCGCTGACCACGTCGCGGTCAATGACGCCGATGCGCCGCGCCGCGAGCTCGTCCTGCAAGCTCATCGCTCCCGCGAAGGGGAGCCCCATCGTTCTTTCCATATTTCACCTCTTTATTCAGATTTGCCCTCGCGGACTAAGTACAATCGAACCGCATCGCGCGTCCGCGGTCAACAGCCGAAGAGAGCCCGCTAAGGGCTCTTTTCGGTCGCGTGTCCCCGTGGGTCTTCCGTTACGAGCAGCCGCCGGAGCTTTCTCCGCACTGCAGGCAGGTCTGGCAGGTGCCGGTGCGGACCATCATGCCGCCGCACTTCTTACAGACCGTCTCCGAGATCGTGGTAGCCGGCCGCGCGAGCGCGGGCTGCGCTGTCGCAGCCGCGGTCGCGGGAGCCGCAGGCTCCGCCACGACGGGCGGCAGGTCCGAGGCGAGGATCGCTTCCGCGATCGGCGCCGCGCCCTGCGCCGTCTTGGGCTCCTCGACGCCGAGGTCGAAGAGGTCGTCCTTCTTGAGATGGCGCAGCGCCAGGTAGCGGAACACGTAGTCCGCGATCGACGTCGCCGTGCGGATGTCCGCGTTCTCCGTGAAGCCTGCCGGCTCGAAGCGCGTGTAGATGAACTTCGCGCAGAGCGTCTTGAGCGGCACGCCGTACTGGAGCGACATGGAGATGGCGATAGAGAACGAGTCGAGCAGGCCGGCGAGCGTGGAGCCGGAGCGGCTCATCTTGATGAAGACCTCGCCCGGCGTGCCGTCCTCGTACATGCCGGTGGTGATATAGCCCTCGTGGCCGGCGACGGAGAACTTGTGCGTCTCCGAGCGGCGGGTCTTCGGCAGCTTGCGGCGCCACTCCTCGGGGAGTCGTGCCTGCGGCTCGCCCGAGGCTTCCGGCACCGCGGTCTCCGCCTTCTTCTCCTTCTTGCCCGTGGAGAGCGGCTGCGCCGCCTTGGATCCGTCGCGGTAGACGGCGAAGGCCTTGATGCCCAGCTTCCAGGCCATCGTGTACGCCTCCTCGATCTCCTCGACGGTGGTCTCGTTGGGCATGTTGAAGGTCTTGGAGATGGCGCCCGAGACGAACGGCTGCACCGCGCCGACCATGCGCACGTGGCCGCGCCACGAGATGGAGCGGACGCCGCTGCCCGGCGCGACCGCGCAGTCGAAGACGGAGAGATGCTCGTCCTTGAGTCCCGGTGCGCCCTCGATGGTGCCGCGTTCGACGATGTAGTCCGTGATGGCGTTGACCTCGTGCTCGTTGTAGCCGAGGCGGCGGAGCGCCTCCGGCACGGCCTCGTTGACGAGCTTCATCCAGCCGCCGCCGACGAGCTGCTTGTACGAGACCAGCGAGAACGCCGGCTCGATGCCCGTGGTGGCGCAGTCCATGAGGAAGGAGATGGTGCCGGTCGGGGCGATGACGGTCGCCTGCGCGTTGCGGTACCCGTACTCCTCGCCGCTCTTGAGCGCCTGGTCCCAGACGGTGCACGCGGCCGCGGCGAGCTCCTGGTCGTCGAGGAAGGAGGAGTCGATGCCGTACGCGGCGTCGCGATGCTGGCCCATGACGCGGAGCATGGGCTCGCGGTTCTTCTCGTAGTCCGCGAACGGGCCGACCCGACGCGCGATCTTCGAGGAGAAACGGTACGCCTCGCCGGTCATCAGGGAGGTGATTGCGGACGCCCAGGCGCGCGCCTCGTCCGAGTCGTACGCGTAGCCCTTGGTCATGAGGAGTGCCCCGAGGTTGGCGTAGCCGAGGCCGAGCTGGCGCTGGTTCATCGCGTTCTCCGTGATCTCGGGCGTCGGGTAGCTGCTCGCGCCGACGAAGATCTCCTGCATGAGGATCGAGGTGCGCACCGCGTGCGTGAACCCGGTCACGTCGAAGCTCCCGTCCTGGCCGAGGTACTTCATGAGGTTGATGCTCGCGAGGTTGCAGGCGGAGTTGTCCGAGCTCATGTACTCGGAGCAGGGGTTGCTGCCGCGGATCTCGCCGGAGTTGGCGAGCGTGTGCCAGCGGTTGATGGTGTCGTGGTTCTGGTAGCCGGGGTCGCCGCACTTCCATGCCGCCTCCGCGATCTTGCGGAAGAGCTCGCGCGCCTTGACCGTGTCGGCCGGCTCGCCGGTCACGCGCCAGCGGGTCTGGAAGGTGCCGTCGTTCTCGACCGCGGTCATGAACTCGTCCGTGAAGCGGACCGAGTTGTTCGCGTTCTGGTACTGGATGGAGTCCCAGGCCGGGTTGTTGAGGTTGCTCATGTCGTAGCCCGCCTCGATGAGCGCGCGGACCTTGTTCTCCTCCTCGGCCTTCGTCTCGATGAAGTCCTCGATATCCGGATGGTCGACATCGAGGATGACCATCTTCGCCGCGCGGCGCGTGGTGCCGCCCGACTTGATCATGCCGGCCACCGAGTCGGCGCCGCGCATGAAGGAGACCGGGCCTGAGGCCATGCCGCCGCGGGAGATGTGTTCGCGCTTCGAGCGGATGTTGCTCAGGTTCGTGCCGGAGCCGGAGCCGCCGTTGAAGATCCAGCCCTCGTTATTGATCCACTTGAGGATGGAATCGAGCGTGTCGTCCACCTTGAGGATGAAGCAGGCCGAGCACTGGGGGCGCTCCTTGGTGCCTACGTTGAACCAGACCGGGCTGTTGGGGGACAGGCGCTGGTTGACCAGCAGCCACGCGAGCTCGGCCTCATACAGGTCCGCCTCCGCCTCGTCCGCGAAATAGCCGCCCGCGAGCCCCCACTTCCGGGTCTCGGAGGTGATACGGGAGATCATCTGCTTGAGGCTCGTCTCGCGCTCCGGCGTGCCGAGCTTCCCGCGGAAGTACTTGGACGCGGTGATGTTGACCGCATTGTCACTCCAGAAATCAGGGAACTCCACGCCCTTCTGCTCGAAGGACTTCTTGTCTCCGGAACCGATCACCGCGTCCCGCTTGACCCAGGTCACCTCGTCGAACGGGTGCACCCCCTCCTTCGTATGCACGCGTTTGAGCTGCAGCTTGTAGCTCTTCGCCGTCGAGGCGCGCGTGGATGCCGATGAGGTGGTGGTGTCCATAGAAGGCGGTGGAAATGGTTTCTGACCTAGCGGGATTATGGGGTCAAACCGCCTGTGGAAGGAGAGTGTACAACCGCCCTTTTTGTGTCCGAACAGGGCACACAACGGACGTGAGTCAAAACAGTTACAAACGGGACCCCATAACCCGGCAAAGGCATTGACGTTGCTCGCTTTTGTTTCTTTCGTTCACATTCATGTCATGTTTTCCGGAGCCTTCCAGGGAGTTATTCACAGATGGGCATAACGCGTGCTCTCCTGGACGCCCGCTAGGGGCGGGTGCACTATTCCAGCCAGCCGTCCCTGGGACGCGAAAACCGCATACGAGAAGGAGAAACTGCCTATGCCATTAGATGGCGCAACCACCGCGACAGATCTGCGGGATACCCGCACGTTCCCCAAACCCAAGACCGCCGAGGAGGCCGTCCGCAACGGCGCGACGCTCCTCGACATCCGCGAGCCCGGCTGGCGGAGCCGCATCCGCCTCGATGAGCTGCACCTGCCGTCTCCGCGGCACTGCGTCCTCGGGCAGGCGTTCGAGGAGGAGGCGCTCGGCCGCGAGCCGTTCGAGCCCGGCTACTTCGTCGGCGTCGCGAAGCTCGGCATCAGCCGCTCCGAGCGGCACGCCGGGGAGTTCGGCTTCGCCGAGTTCAGGAAGGACATCTCTTACGAGGCGCTGCACGCCGCATGGCTGCAGGAGCTCGCCTGAGCCGACACAGCAGAGGACGCCATCGCGGCGTCCTTTTGCGTTACACTTGCTCCATATGAACCGGCTCATCGTCGCCAATTGGAAGCACAACCCGGATTCGCTCGAGAAGGCCCTGGCGCTCGCCGCCGGCGAGGCAGCTATCGCGGTCCCTGAGGGGACCGACGTCGTCGTCTGCCCGCCGTACACGTACATAGAGCCTATCCGCGAGAAGCATCCCGGTCTCGTCCTCGGCGCCCAGGACCTGTCCGCGCTGCCCAACGGCGCGTACACAGGGGAGGTCGGCGCCGCCATCCTCAAGGACCTCGGCGTCCGGTACGCGATCCTCGGCCACTCGGAGCGGCGCGCTCTCGGGGACAGCGACGAGGACGTCACGGCGAAGGCGATGGCCGCGGTCGCGGCAGGCATCGCGCCGATCGTCTGCGTCGGCGAGCCCGCGGAGATCAACGAGCAGGGGACGGAGGCGGTGCGCGCCTTCCTACAGGACCAGCTCGGCTCGATCCCGAACGCGCCCGACCTCGTCGTCGCGTACGAGCCGATCTGGGCCATCGGGACGGGCGTCGCGGACGACCCGGCAAGGGCGGGCGAGACCGCGCGCTGGGTTGCCGAATATCTCGGCTACCTCGATATCCGTCCGCGCGTCCTCTACGGGGGCTCGACCAATCCCGGCAACGCCGCCGGCTTCCTCGCGCAGGATGGCATCCACGGCCTGCTGGTCGGCGGCGGGAGCTTGGACGCCTCCTCCTTCGCTGGCATCATCAACGCGTCATGAGCAAGCGCGACATACCCGCGAAGGCGGACGACGTATCCGCCTGGTACCTGAAGGTCGTCGCCCAGGCGAAGCTCGCCGACTACGGTCCCGCCAAGGGCACGATGATCATCCAGCCCTGGGGCTACGCGCTCTGGGAGCGGATCCAGCAGGACCTCGACGCGCGCATCAAGGAGCGCGGCGTCGAGAACGCCTATTTCCCGCTCTTCATACCGGAATCGCTGCTCCAGAAGGAGGCGGCGCACGTCGAGGGGTTCTCTCCCGAGCTGGCGGTGGTCACGATCGCGGGCGGCGAGGAGCTCGGCGAGAAGCTGGTGGTCCGGCCTACCTCGGAGACGATCATGTACCAGGCGTACGCGGACTGGATCCAGTCCTGGCGCGACCTGCCGGTCCTCATCAACCAGTGGAACAACGTGGTGCGCTGGGAGAAGCGGACGTACCCGTTCCTCCGTACCTCGGAGTTCCTCTGGCAGGAGGGCCACACGGCGCACGCCGATCACGAGAGCGCCTGGGAGATGGTGCTCTGGGGCATCCGCACCTACGAGGACGCGTACCGCGAGCTGCTCGCCATCCCGGGCTACGTCGGCCGCAAGAGCGAGTCCGAGAAGTTCGCCGGCGCGGACGCGACGCTGACCTACGAGATGCTCATGCCGGGCGGCAAGGCGCTGCAGGGCTGCACGAGCCACGACCTGGGACAGAACTTCTCGAAGGCGTTCGGCATCTCCTTCCGGGACCAGCAGGAAGGGGAGAGCTTCGTCTGGCAGACCAGCTGGGGCTTCACGACGCGCTCCATCGGCGCGCTGATCATGACCCACGGCGACGACAACGGCCTGCGCCTGCCGCCGCGGGTCGCTCCGGTGCAGGCCGTGGTGCTCCCGATCCGCGACACCGAGAACAAGGCGGGCGCGGGCATCGTCCGCGAGCTGCGCGAGGCGGGCATCCGCGCGAAGGGCGACGACCGCGGCTACGTCAGCCTGGGCGTGCGTATCAACGACTGGGAGCTCCGCGGCGTGCCGCTCCGCATCGAGGTAGGCGCGCGCGAGCTCGAGCAGGGCATCGTGACGGTCGCGCGCCGAGACACCGGCGAGAAGATTCCTGTGAAGCGGGACGAGCTCGTCAGCCGCATCCCCGGGCTGCTCGAGGAGATCCAGGCGAACCTGCTCGCGCAGGCGGAGACGTTCCTCAGGGAGAACACGCATGCGGCGGACTCCTACGACGAGTTCAAGCGGATCCTGGAAGGCCCGCGCGGCTTCATCTCGGCGTTCTGGTGCGAGGACGCGTCCTGCGAGGCGAAGATAAAGGAGGAGACGAAGGCGACGACGCGCTGCCTGCCGCTCGATGCTCCGGAGGAGCACGGAAGCTGCGTGCGGTGTGGGAATCCCGCGAAGCATCGCTGGTATTTCGCCATCGCGTACTGAAAAGAGCCCCGAAGGGCTCTTTCCTCATCGCGTGTCGCGCACGATCCACATCCCCTCGGGATGCTCGTCATCGAGCCCGTACAGGCTCGATTCGCCGATCCAGAGCTCGAACGCTTTCTCGCCGCCGCCCAGTGGAGCGACCCAGACGATCACGCCGACGAACGCGCTAGCGCCGCGTCGCATGAATATCTCGGTGTCGAGGTTGCGCGGCAGGTCTCCCTGGCAGTGCTCGAGCACGTACAGAGCCTGGTCCTCGGTAAGCTCCAGGCTGCGCGTGTCGTCCGCGCCCATGTGCGCGGCGATAGCCCCGAGGATATCGTCACGCAGTACCGGCACCTCATCCGTGCTCATGACGAGGAAAGCGAGCTTGCCTTCGTCCGTAGCCTGAGGCGAGAACGCCTCGAACGACTCGAGCTTTGCGCTGTCTTCCAGCTCGAGCCGCCAATGATCTTCGAGCTTCCTCGTTCCGTCGAGCGCTCTGACCGTGCGCCTGTCTATCTCGCGTATCGTTAAGTTCGCCATCCTTATTTCCAGCTTTTTAAGCCGCCTCCTGGCTTCATTACAGAATAGAGTCGGCACGCAGTCAAAATCCCGTTTCGGTTGCCCGGGAGCAGGTACCTACGTATGATGCCTCCGCATTCGCCATGGCCCTCAGCAACCTCTTCCCCGACGTCGGTATCGACCTTGGCACCGCCAACACCCTGCTCCACGTGAAGCACAAGGGGACGGTGATCAACGAGCCGTCCGTGGCGGCCACCAACGCCAAGACCGGGACGGTCGTGGCGGTCGGGGAGGACGCGAAGAAGATGCTCGGCCGCACGCCTGCCCACATCACGGTCACGCGCCCGCTCGTCGGCGGCGTCATCTCCGACTTCGACATGACGCAGGAGCTCCTGCGTCACTTCCTCAAGCGCGCGCGGGGCGGCTCCATGTTCGGATTCCGCCGCGCGGTCGTCGCGATCCCGGACAACCTCACCGAGGTCGAGCGCAAGTCCGTCGAGGACGCCGTGCTCGCGGCCGGCGCGACGAAGGCGTACCTCGTCGAATCGCCGGTCGTGGCCGCGCTCGGCGCGGGCCTGCCGATCGCTGCCCCGACGGCCTCGCTGGTCGTCGACATCGGCGGCGGCACCACGGACATCTCCGTGATCAGCCTCGGCGGCACGGTCGTGTCCAAGACGCTGCGCGTGGCCGGCGACAAGTTCAACGAGGACATCGTCCGCTTCGCCCGCGACGAGTTCAAGCTCAGCATCGGCGAGAGCTCCGCGGAGGCAGCTAAGATCCTCGTCGGCTCGGCGATCCCGCTCGAGGATCCGCTCGAGACCACGCTGCGCGGGCGCGATATCGCGACCGGCCTGCCCCGCGAGGTCGCGATCCGCAACACGCACGTGCGCGCCGCGCTCGCCAAGAGCCTGCGCACCATCGCCGAGGCGATCCGCGAGGTGATCGAGGCGACGCCGCCCGAGCTCGTGGGCGACATGGTTCACCAGGGCATCGTGCTCTGCGGCGGGGGAGCCCTCCTGCGCGGCATCGACCAGATGATCGAGGCCGAGACGGGCGTGGTCACGCGCGTCGCGCCGGAGCCGCTGACGTGCGTCATCCGCGGCCTCTCCCAGATCGTCGACGACTTCGACGGCCACGCGGCGCTGCTGGACAACCCGCTCAAGCCGCTCTCGATCACGCTATAGGATGCCGCGCCTGCCGCTCGCGTCCGCCATCCTGATAGCTGCCGCGCTCGCGCTCGCCGTCGCGCCCCGCTCCGTCGTCACCCCCGTGCTCGACGCCCTCCGGCCGGCCGAGGCGCCGGTCATGCGCGCGCCGGCGGACGAGGCAGCGATACTCGCGGCAGCCTATCCGCCCGAGCTCTTCGCCTCGTCGCTCGATCGTGTGGCCGTACCGGTGTACGCGGTCTCGGCCGGGTACCGCCACGAGCTGGGGATCGCCGCCGGGTCGTCGCGCGGCATCCGCGCCGGGGACCCGGTGGTGCTCGTCGACGCATCGGCGCATCCGGCGCCGACCCTCATCGGCGTGGTCGCGGGCGTCACGGAGCGCAGCGCCCGCGTGCAGACGATCGCGGACCCGTCCTGGCGCACCGCGGTGCGCATCGGCACCTCGAGCGTCGACGCGCTCCTGGTCGGCGGGCTCACGCCGACGCTGACCACGTTCCCGAAGGGCGCGCCGGTCGCGGTCGGCGACCCGGTCGTCTCAGCCGACGCCCAGCTCCCGTACGGCATGTTCGTCGGCACGGTCGCGGAGGTACGCGACGCGGCGGACGGCGTCCTGCGTGAGGCGACGCTCGCGCTGCCGTACACGCTCGTCGGCCTCCGCGCGGTCGACGTGATCCCGTCCGGCGATGCTGTCCGCTAGCGTCGGCATCCTCCTGCTCGCGCTGGCCGCTGCGCGCTTCCCTGAGGCGCCCCTGCTGGCGTTCCTGCCTGCCGTCGCGGGAACCGCGCTCGCCGCGGTGACGCCGCGGGGACGCGGCGCCTGGCGAGCCGGCCTGCTCGCTGCCGGATTCCTCACCTGGCTCCCCGGGAACCTGATCCTCGCTCTCGCGACGGCCCTCCTTCCGGCAGCCGTCTCGTTCGCGCGCGGAAGGCTGCCGGTGCGCACTGCGGGCTTCGCGCTGGCGACGCTGCCGGCGGCGACCTACCTGGCCGCCAGCGCGGCGGCGCGCAGCTTCGCGCTCCCGCTCCAGTATCCGCTGGACCTCTGTGCCGCCCTCGTCATCGGTGCTACCCTCAGCTCGCTTGCCTATGCGCCGCTACAGAGAGAACGGTTTGGGACTCGAGGACGCGCTTGACCTCGGCTTCGGGAGCGGCGAGGTCCGCGAGCTGCCCCTGCACCGGGGCAGTCTGGCGTTCGCGGGCTTCGTCGCGGTCCTGGTGGTCGCGGGGGTCGTCTCGCGCATGCTCTGGCTCGGGGTCGCCCAGGGCGCCTACTACGGCGAGCTCGCCGAGGCGAACGTCAACTATGCCGTCACTACGGACGCGCCGCGCGGTCGTATCCTCGACGCGTACGGTGAGCTGCTCGCGGATAACGCGCCGTCGTTCGCGCTGCAGCTGGACGTGCGCGCCTACCTCAAGGAAGGGGAAGAGGAGCGCGCTGCGGCGCTCGAGCTCATCCGCGCGCAGACCGGCCTCGAGCCCGCGACCGTGGAGGAGCGCATCCAGGCGCAGCTGAAGGCCAACCGCGGCGAGCCGCTCACCGTGTACCGCGGCCTGACGGAGGCGCAGGTCGTCGCCGTCCGCGCCGCCAAGCGCGCGGACGTCACCGTCCGCGAGGGCTACCAGCGCGCCTATCCGCTCGGGGCGGCCGCGGCGCACGTGGTCGGCTACACCGGGCCCGTCTCCGCGGACGACCTCGAATCCGACCCGTCCCTGATCCCGACCGACGTCATCGGCAGGCAGGGCGTCGAGGCGTACTACGACGACCGCCTGCGCGGCATCCTCGGCCGCACGCTCGTCAGCCGCGACGCCGCCGGCGCGCTGCTCGGCGACGAGCGGACCACGCCTGCCGAGCCGGGACAGGACCTGCATCTCACGATCGACGCGGAGCTGCAGAAGTACGCGTACGAGCGGCTCACGCAGGGGCTGCATTCGCTCGGGCGCACGCGCGGCGCCGTGGTCATCGTCGACCCGCGCGACGGCGCCGTGCGCGCGCTCGCGTCCGCGCCGAGCTTCGAGCCCGAGGCGTTCGTCCAGTCCAACCGGCGCGAGGAGCGCGCGCAGTACCTCGAGAGCGCCGACCGCCCGCTCTACGACCGCGTCGTCTCCGGCGTCTACACGCCTGGATCGACGATCAAGCCGCTGCACGCGATCGCGGCGCTGAGCGAGAACGTCGTGAGCACGGACTGGAGCATATTCTCCCCGGGCTACCTGGACATCCCGAACCCGTACAACCCGAGCAAGCCGACGCGCTACGTGGACTGGCGCTACCAGGGCGTGGTCAACGCGCGCAGTGCGATCGCGCAGTCGTCGAACGTGTACTTCTACGCCGTCGGCGGCGGCACCGGATCGCTTAAGGGCCTGGGCATCACGCGCCTGCGCGCGTGGTGGCAGCGCTTCCTCCTCGACCAGAAGACGGGCATCGACCTGCCGGGGGAAGGCGTCGGCTTCCTCCCGAGCCCGGAATGGAAGAAGGACCGCACAGGCAAGGACTGGCTGCTCGGCGACACGTACAACGTCTCGATCGGGCAGGGCGACCTGACGCTCACGCCGCTGCGCCTCGCGAACTACGTCGCGGCGGTAGCGAACGGCGGCACGGTCTGGAAGCCGTTCGTGAACGCGTCCTCGACGCCGCAGGTCGCGGCGGACCTCACCATGTACGCTCCCGCGATCGCGGAAGCGCAGAAGGGGATGCGGCAGACTATCACCTCCGACCTCGGTACGGCGCACACCATGGACGGCCTGCCGTTCGCGGTCGCGGGAAAGACCGGCTCTGCTCAGATCCAGAACAACGCCAAGGAGAACGCCTTCTTCGTCGGCTACGCCCCGTACCAGAATCCCGAGATAGCCATCGCGCTGCTCGTGGAGGACGCCAAGCACGGCAGCCTCAACGCCGTGCCGATCGCGCAGGACATCTTCCGCTGGTGGTACGAACACCGGGGAGTAGGGAAGCCAAAATAATGAAGAAGCCCGCATCAGCGGGCTTCTTCGGCTAAAACGGTGCGTGCCCAGGACACGCGACGCGCGATGCGCATCGTCAGCGATCGCGGCGGCGCGAGCAGCTCGTCGAACGTGTCGACGATCCTTCCCTTGCTCGCGAACCAACCGATGTCGTCGTCGGCAGGGTGCGTCTCCTTCCCGGCAATCACGTTCGGGCTCGTGACGACACCGAACTTGCGCTGCAGCGCGCCGTGCGCGGTCCAGCGGACGCATGCCGTGGCGTTGATGCCCATCAGGAACAGCGTCTCGACGCCCCAGCGGTCCAGATGCTCCTGGAGCCTGGTATCAGCGAAGGCGTTGTCCCATTGCTTCACGATCCGCTCCTGCCGCAACACGGATACCGCAGCGACGCGCAGCGTCTCGTGCGTCGGTTCCGCCGGGATCTGGGCGTACTCCACGACTACCAGGGGTATGTCGCGCTCGGCGCAGATGCGGATCGTCCGCAGCTGATGGGGGATGATGTGCGCTGCCGCGCCTGGACGGAGCTGCCGGATGAACACCGGCTGCATGTCTATCAGGAGGACGGCGAGACCCGTCCTCGGGTCTCGGGTCATATGCGTTCACCTCGTCTTTCAAGAGTGCAGTTTCCGCTGCCTGGCGGAAGCTCACCACGGCTCGGGAGTGCCGTCAAACGCGGCTGTTGCCTTTTTCCGACCCGTTCCGTACTATGCGCCCTGCTATGGATTCCTTCGCGATCATCGCCACCGGCGGCAAGCAGTACCTCGTCGCCCCTGGCCAGAAGCTCAAGATCGAGAAGCTTGCCGGCGAGGCGGGCGACACGGTGACTTTCGACCAGGTCCTGCTGAGCACGGACGGCAAGAAGGTCAGCGTCGGCGCGCCCATCGTGGCCGGCGCGGGCGTGAAGGGGACGATCCTCCGCCAGGCGCGATCCAAGAAGGTGACGGTCTTCAAGTACCACTCGAAGAACCGCTACGACAAGAAGAAGGGCCACCGCCAGCACTTCACCGAGGTACGCATCGAGAGCCTGTAAAAGGGCTCTCGTCCGTTATGCACCGGTTATCCAGGACGGCCGCTTGCCTGTTCCCGCCAGGGAGGTATGCTCGTCCTTGCGTCGGAACACAGCCAGCACGTGACTGGCCGACCTCCGGGCTCTATTACCGCGAAAGCATCGCCGCTGGATTCTGAGCCAGCATTCGTTTCCGGATCACAGGAACCACCGCTTTCGTCTTACTGACCCAGCCTGACAGGCATCCACGCAACCAAGAGGCAGCCACGTGTGCTGCCTCATTTGTCGCTTGGAATAATTGACATTTAGCATATTTAATGCTTAAATATGGGCAGTAACAAGGCAGTCCCGCTGCCCGTTCGAATCTGAATACGTAATAAGGAGACAAATACTATGGCTGAAAACAGCTTCCGCGTTCGCGTGATAGACGAACGCAACCTGCCGACGGTGGTCGGCGAAACTGGCACGGTGGACCTCCATCTGGAGCACACCGATGCCGACGGCAAGTGGGCGAACGTGAGGATGCGCGTCCGCGTCACGAAGACCGACGGATCGCGCTCGAAAGCCGAGTTCGACGGAGCGATCCTCGTCTCGCGCGGCGCGTTCCACGAACGGCACCCGTTCGGAAAGTTCCGGCTTCGGCGCGGGGACCATCCCTTCTTCCTGCGCCATCAACTGCATTCTCAGAAGGTCTTCATGACCATCTGACCAATTCCCAGAGCCCCCGCACCCGCGGGGGCTCGCTTCATCTCAGGTCGTAGACCTGGGCGTCCGGCGGCACGCCGTCGGTGCTGGTCGCATAGAAGACGCGCTCGCGCTGCTGCGCTTCCCGCGTCGCGGTTCCCGTGACGAACATCACGGTCTGCGCCGCTACCGGCATGCCGCCGATGCGCACGTCGCCGTCGGGGACGATCACGTACGCGTCGCGAGCTCGGTCCCGCTGCAGCAGCGCCCGTCCGGCCTCGAGGTAGCTCGTCGTGAACTCGTCGCGGACCTCGGGCTTCGCGGCATACGCCGGATACCGCACCGCGGTGCTCGCGAGCGCGCCGCCGCAGACTAGTACCGCAAGCGCGATTCCCGCCCGCGGCCAGCGCCGAGCCGCGCGGTCCAGCGCGAACGCCGAAAGCAGCATCACCGGCACGACGAGGAGTATCCCGCGCAGCGCGTGCGGCATACCCTCGTTGCTGAGCACGGCGGGGAGCGCGCCCGCGACCAGGAGCGCCCCGACGATCGCCGCGTCATGCTTCCGCCGCCACAGGAGCGCGGCTCCGACGAGCGTGCAGGCGAGGACCGGCAGCGCCACCGCCGGCGCGCCGCTGTCGTTATGGCGCCAGTTGCGATCGCCGTTCCAGGCGAGCATGCCGGCCATCAGCGCGACGTTGCGCGCGATCTCTCGCGCGGGTCGCTCCGTCTCCCATGCGGCGACCTGGTCCGCGCGCTCCCCGAAGCTTCCCGGATGCGTGGCGAAGTAGTGCGCGAGGGGAGCGGCGGCGATGGCGGCGCAGACGCCGGCGAGCGCGAGCGCCGCGGCGACGCGCCTCCGCGCATCGCGCGCGCAAGCGATAAGCGCGATGCCGATCGCGGCGAACGCGAGCCCTGCGGCGCGGAAGGCGATGTACGTATGCAGGCCGACGCCGGCTAGGAATCCTCCCAGCGCAGCGAGCGGCCATCCGTTCGCGCCTTCGCGCACGCGTCGCACGCCGGCGAGGAGCGCCCAGAGCGCGAAGACGAGCACGAGCGGCGCGAGGATCGCGCGGAACCCGACGCGCGAGAAGACGACGTGCCAGAAGCTTCCCGCGAGGAGCGCCGCTGCGATCAGGCCGGCGCGCCTGCCCCAGAGCTCGCGCCCGAGCAGGTACATGCCGGGGACGGTCAGGATGCCGGCGAGCGCGGAGACCAGGCGCAGGACCCACGGCTCGCGGACGCCCGCGACGGCGAGCGCGATGGACTGCAGGTTCGCGTACAGGCCCTCGCGGCCGTTGTTGCCCGGGTAGAACCAGTCCCACCGGCCTTCGAGCGCCGCGAGGGCGTCGTTGCCCTCGGTAGCCTCGTCGGGATAGAGGCCGGGCGGCAGGTCCGCGAGGCTCGCGAGCCGCAGGGATGCCGCGGCGAGGACGATGCCGGCGAGGAGGAGGCGCGTCGGCGTGATCCACGTGGGCAAGCGCATGGGCGAAGTGTACACTTATCGCATGGAGACTCCCGAGCAGCCGCGCGTCGTCAACTTCAGCGAAGCTGACGTGGCGCGCGTGAAGACGGAGCTCGAGTCGCGGCCGGAGACGCGCGCCGAGGGCGCGCCCGCGAACCGCGAGGCCGTTCGGCAGGCGCTCGTCGCCGTCCTCCCGCAGCCGGTGCCCGCGACGGCAACCTCGACGCCGTCGCAGGTCGTCGAGACGGCCGGAACGCAGCAGCGCGTGGAGGCGCTGGTCCGCCAAGCCGCCGAGCAGGGCATCGACGCGGCGCACGCCCGCGCCGCTGCGGACGAGCCCTACGTGCTCGACGCGTTCCACGACGCGCTCGCCGGCGCGATGCACGACGAGCTCGCTCGTCGCGGACTGCTCTGATGCAGTATCTCGCGTACGGCCTCGTCATCGGCTTCCTCGCGCTGTGCGGGATCGGCGCGTTCCTCATCCGGCGCACGCTTCGGCACCGCGCCCTCATCGCGTCGCTCAGCTACGCGCTGCTGCTCGTGCGCGTGCCGCGCGAGGACAGCAAGCAGGGCGAGGACCTGAAGACGCAGACCGCGCGCGCCGAGCAGCTGTTCGCCGGCCTGCTCTCGCTCGGCGTGCCGGTGTCCTACGAGGTCGCCGTGCCGCACGTCGGCGAGGAGCTCCACTTCTACCTGTCCGTGCCGCGCACGATGATCGACGCGGCGACGCGCCAGGTCCAGGCCCTCTGGCCGTCCGCCTCCGTATCGCGCGAGGAGGGGGACTACAACATCTTCTCTCCCGGAGGCTCGGTCGCAGCCGCGTACGTCATCGCGAAGGATTCGCATGCGCTGCCGATCCGCACCTACCTCGAGCTGGGCACGGACACGACCGCGTCCATCCTGGGCGGCTTCGCGAAGCTCGCGAACATCGGCGAAGGAGCTTCCTTCCAGCTCGTCGTGCGTCCGGCTCCGAAGGACGCGGGGAAGGGGCTGCAGCGGATCCTCTCCGGACTCAAGGAAGGGAAGTCTCTCAAGGACCTGGTGCCGAGCCTGAGCCGATCGCTCAAGGACCTCGCGGGCTCCGCGGGGGACAGGAAGGAGGCAGGCGCCGCTCCGGGCCGCGTCGACGAAGAGCTCGTCCGCGCGCTCGAGGGCAAGCTCGCCAAGCCGCTCGCGTGGGCGGAGGTGCGCCTGGTCGCTTCGGCGCCGACGCAGGCCGCCGCGGACCAGATCCTCGAGAGCCTCGCCGCCGGCTTCGCGCAGTTCTCCGCGCCGCGTCGCAACGAGCTCAAGGTGAGCAGGCCGCGCTCCTGGCGGAGCATCGTGCACGAGTTCAGCTTCCGGGAATTCACGGGCAACGCGGCGTCGCTCCTCAACGTCGAGGAGCTCGCGAGCCTCTACCACTTCCCGCTGCCGGGCGCGGACCTCGCGCGCGTGAAGTGGCTCAAGTCCCGCGAGGCGCCGCCTCCGACCGACCTGCCGAAGGAAGGCCTGCTCCTCGGCGAGAGCGTGTACCGCGGCATGCGCACGCCTGTCTACCTCTCCGACGAGGACCGCCGGCGCCACATCTACGTGATCGGACAGACCGGCACCGGTAAGTCGACGCTGCTGGGCAACCTCATCCTCGACGACATCAAGCGGGGAGCGGGCATCGCGGTCCTCGACCCGCACGGCGACCTCGTGGAGACGGCACTCGCGCATATCCCGCGGAACCGCATCGACGACGTCATCTACTTCGATCCGGGCGACCTCATGCTCCCGATGGGGCTCAACATGCTCGAGTACAACCTCGCCAACCCCGAGGAGAAGACGTTCATCGTCAACGAGGTGCAGGGCATCTTCAACAAGCTCTTCCCGCCGGAGACGATGGGCCCGATGTTCGAGCAGTACATGAGGAACGCGCTCCTGCTGCTCATGGAGGACGCCGCCAACGAGCCGGCGACGCTCGTCGAGGTGCCGCGCATCTTCACGGACGCGGAATGGCGCAAGCGCAAGCTCGCGCGCATCGCTAACCCCGTGGTCCGCGACTTCTGGGAACAGGAGGCCTCGAAGGCGGGCGGGGACGCGTCCCTCGCGAACATGACGCCGTACATCACCTCGAAGTTCAGCAACTTCATCGCCAACGACTACGTGCGCCCCATCATCGGCCAGCCGCGCAGCAGCCTGAACTTCCGCGACGTCATGGACAGCGGGAAGATCCTCCTCGTGAACCTCGCGAAGGGGAAGATCGGCGACATCAACGCCAACCTGCTCGGCATGATCATCATGGGCCGCATCTCCATGTCCGCCTTCGCGCGCGCGGGTACGGCCAAGGAGTCGCGTCGCGACTTCCACGTCTACATCGACGAGTTCCAGAACTTCACGACCGACTCGATCTCCACGATCTTCTCCGAGGCCCGCAAGTACCGCCTGACCCTGACCGTGGCGCACCAGTTCATCGCGCAGCTGAGCGACAAGATCCGCGACTCGGTCTTCGGGAACGTCGGCAACCAGCTCGCCATGCGCGTGGGTCCCGCCGACGCCGAGTTCCTCGTGAAGCAGTTCGAGCCCACCTTCACCGCCGCGGACCTGATCAACATCGACAACCTGAACGCGTACGCGAGCATCATGGTGAACGGGCAGACCACGACCGCGTTCAATCTCGAGGTGGGCCACCAGTCCTGGGAGAAGGGCGATCCGGACTACACCGCGAAGCTGCGCGAGTACGCGCGCATCAAGCTCGGCACGCCGCGGCATCAGGTGGAGGCGGATATCACAAGGCGTCTGCGGAACTAGGTTTTTATAGAAATTTCATATCCTGTCCCCTAGGCTTGCCTCAGCTTGGAGGTGAAAAAATGAATATTCGTATCGAAGATGTACGCCATGAGCTTAGCGAGGTGTACCTTTTCTTAAATGAGCACGCGCAACAGGCACGCCAGTGCTTGCCGCCGCCGATGCTAGAAATCTTCGCTATCTGTGAAGATGACGGTGAAATAGTCGCTTGCTGCGGCGCTTCCGTAGCGAGCAAAGGAAGACTCCATATCGAGAAGATTTACCGTCTTGATGTTGAGACGGCACAATTTCTCGACAAGGAGCGCCAGAGGTTCTGCGAGATCGGGCGCTGGTTCTCGGTCGTTCCTGATGCAGCGACAGCAACCCTGAAGGCTCTGGTTATGCATCTCGAGAAACAAGGAGTTGCGTTCGCTCTCTGCGAGCTCAAGGATGCAACGGTTCGCCGGGCAAAGCGCATGGGGCTCGCCTTTCATCAAACGGCTTCAACCTTAAATCTTGAGGCGATTGACGCAACGGAGATAGCTTACTACCAAGACGATCATCCGCCGAAGCTATACTGGCTGAATTTCGCTGAGATCCAGTGGAAGTAAAAAAAGAAACCGAGGAGATCTCGGTTTCTTTTTATAAACTCACGAACCGCTTCCGTAGGATGCGCCAGGCGTCCAGCGGCGAGAGCATGCTCAATAGATACCGTGCCTCGGCGAGGATGGAGAGTAGCTGCGCGAGTCGTCCTCGGCAGCGCACGCCCAGGTACTGGGCGACGCCTCCCCTGGTACCCAGCGGGACCACGAACACCGGCCAGCCAGGATGGAACGGCCGCTCCTTCTTCCCGGCGATGCGCCGCAGGATGTTGTCCGCGACGCGGTCCGCCTGGTCGAGCGCCATATGCGCGGTCCAGGGAAGCGGCTTGCCCTTGTAATGGAAGGACGCGGCGTCGCCGATCGCATACACGTGCGGCTCGACGCCGCCCTCCTGCGGCACGCACGTCAGAGGCGCATCCGCCGCGAGCCGTCCCTTCTCCTGCACGTAGGGGAGCGTGCTCAGGATCGCCGGCGGCTGGATGCCGCCGGTCCAGACGAGCACGTCGTGCGGCAGCGCGGCGCCGTCCGCGAGCGTCACCGCATCCTTGTCCGCGCCGGTTATGGCGACGCCGGTGCGCACCTGCACGCCTCTGCGCGCGAGCTCTTCGGCGGCGTAGGTCCGGACGTGCTCCGGGTAATTGCCGAGAATGGAAGGCGAAGCTTCCACGAGGGTGACGTGAACGCCTGCCTGCCAGGCGCCGATGCGCTCGGCGAGCATCGCCGCGAGCTCGACGCCGGTCGGACCGGCGCCGCCTATCGTCACGCGCAGCGGCTTGTCCCGTCCGCGCATGAGCGTCGCGAGCGTGCGGTTGATGCGGTCCGCGTCAGCGAGCGTCTTGAGCGTGACGGCGTGCTCCTTGAGGCCGGGGATGCCGTAATACGCAGGCTCGCTCCCGAGCGCGATCACGAGCGTGTCGTAGCCGACCTGCCGTCCGTCCGCGAGCCCCACGGTCCTTGCCTCGGCGTCGATCGACGCGACCTCGGCCTGCATGAACGAGATCGGGAGGCCGGCGATGAGGCGCCGGATGGAGAGGGCGAAGGCGCGGTCCATAACGCGACGCCGCGCCGCGTCGGTGACGGCGCCCGCGAGGAGGTAGAAGCCGGGCGTGTAGCCGTGCATGCCGTCGCGGTTGATCAGCGTCACCGCGAGGTGCCGCCGCTTCGCGTCCCGCGCGAGGTTCCGCGCGGCGCGGATCCCGGCGAATCCGCCGCCGACGATGACCACGCGATGCGGGGAGCTCATGCGCACATTGTACCGGGGGTCCCCGATGAGTAAACTCGAGGGCAATGCTCAAGCCTCTCGCCGACGCCTCCGACCGCGCCCTCTCCGGCATCGCGCTCGTGCGCATCGACGTCAACGCGGCTGACGACTGGCGCCTCGAGGCGGTCGTGCCTACGATTCGCCATCTCGCGGAGCGCGCGCGGAAGGTGATCGTGATCAGCCACAAGGGACGTCCGTCGCCGGGACAGCGCCTCGGCCCGCTGAGCCTCTGGAGCGACGCGCAGAAGCTGCAGGAGCATCTGGAGCAGGACGTCTGGTTCGTCTCCGACACGAGCATTCCCGCGGTGCGCAAGGAGCTCGCCACGATTCCCGACGGCACCGTGACGGTCCTCGAGAACATCCGCGCCTTCAAGGGCGAATCCTCGGACGCGGAGAGCTTCGCGGCCGCGCTCGCCTCGCTCGGGGACTACTACGTCTCCGACGCGTTCCCGGTCTTGCATCACCCGGCGGCTTCCGTGACCGGCCTGCCGCGCCTCCTGCCGAGCTACGCCGGCTTCCAGCTCACCGAGGAGCTCGAGCGGCTCGGCAAGCTCTCCAACCGCGTGCGCCGGCCGTACGTGGTGGTAATCGGCGGCGCGAAGGCGGGGGACAAGCTCGGCGTCCTCGAGGAGGTGATCGGGCGCGCGGACAAGGTGCTCGTCGGCGGCGCGTGCGCGAACGCGCTGCTCGCGCTCTCGGGCGTCGACGTCGGGAACTCCGTCTACGAGCGCGACCCGAAGCTGCTCGCCGCGCTCAAGCCGTACGTGGGGCATAAGAAGATCATCCTGCCGACGGACTACGTCAGGAGCGGCGGCCGGATCCTCGACATCGGCCCGAAGACGGCGCGCGCCTTCGCGCGCGAGGTGGGCAAGGCGGGGACCGTGCTCTGGACGGGCCCGCTCGGCCTCATCGAGCAGAAGCGCTTCGCGAAGGGCACGCTCGCCGCGGCCGTCGCGGCGGCGCGCAACCGCAAGGCGTTCACGGTCACCGGCGGCGGCGAGACGGTCACGTTCCTCAAGCAGCACGGCCTCGACCGGAAGTTCTCCTTCATCTCGACCGGCGGCGGCGCGATGATCGACTTCGTCGCGGGGAAGAAGCTGCCCGGCCTCGAGGCGCTCGCCGGACGCAAGGCGCCCGCCCCGCGGAAGAAGGCGGCCACGACGAAGGAGCGCGTCGCCCAGGTCATCGCGCCGAAGATGCCGAAGCTCGCGCCGACCTATGACATCTTCTTCCACGACGACTTCGACGGCCGCGCCTCGGCCGCGGTCTTCATGGACTTCCTGTCGTCGCGCAAGAGCAAGGTGGGCCGCCTGATCCCGGTGGAGCACGACCTTGCCGACGTCTGGCTCAAGCGCGACGCGCTCAATCGCATCGCCGGCAGCAAGCGGATCAACCCGGCCGTAGTCGTGGATTTCCCGTACCACCCGCAGGCCGCCTTCTGGTATGACCATCATCCGGGCGCCATCCGCCTGCCGGAGTGGGAGGCGCGCTTCCAGCCGTCCGTGTTCCGCCGGCTCGACACGGACTACGCGTCGGCCTGCCATCTCGTCCTGGACATGCTCGTCGAGGGATTCGGGTACGCGCCGCCGCGCCGCATCAAGGAGCTCGCGCGCTGGGCGGACATCGTCGACAGCGCCCGCTGGACCAACCCGTATCAGACCTTCGCGCTTCGGGAGCCTGGCATGCAGGTGAGCTCCTTCATCAGCGACGAGGCTGCCGCCGCCGCGCGCCGCGGCGAGCGCACGGACGCGCTTCCCTGGCTCATCGAGCTCATGGCCAAGCACGGCGTCGAGCGCGCCTCGCGCGACAAGCGCGTGCAGGCGGCCGTCGCGCGCATCCGCGAGGAGAGCAAGCAGTCGCTCGCGTTCTACCGCCGCAACCTGGAGGAGCGGGGGATCGTCGCGGTCATCGACACGTCGGGCCTGCCGACGCGCAAGCTGCGGTACGCGCCGTACTACCTGTCTCCCGCAGCGATCTACGCGCTCGCCCTGTCCGAGCGCAAGGACGGCTCGTACGTCATCCAGGCAGGCGTCAGCCCCTGGAAACGGGAGCGCAACGCCTTCGACATCGGCGGCGTGCTCCGGCAGTTCGGGGGCGGCGGCCATCCCTTCGCGGGCGCCGTGCGGCTCGCCACCCGAGCCGAAGCCGACCGCGTCGTCGACTACCTCGTCTCGCTGTTCAATGGCACCAGCTAGGCCCCAGCTCACCGACGGCGTCCTCGTCGTCTACACGGACGGGGGCTCGCGCGGCAACCCCGGCCCTGCCGCCGCCGGCTGGGTGGTCGGCGGGCTGAGCTTCGGAAAGTTCATCGGCGTCACCACGAACAACGACGCCGAGTACCAGGCCATCATCAACGGACTGCGGACCGCGAAGGACCTGCTCGGGAAGGCGACGGCGAAGCGTACGCGCGTCGAGGTGCGCATGGACTCCGAGCTCGCCTGCAAGCAGCTCAATCACGAGTACCGGCTCAACGATCCCCAGATCCAGAGGCACTTCATCGAGATCTGGAACCTCATGCTCGACTTCGCGGAGGTGCGCTTCGTGCACGTGCGCCGCGAGTTCAACAAGGACGCGGACGCTGCTGCGAACCGGGCCCTGGACGAGGCGGGATACTAGGACCTGGTACACTTATCCCATGCACAAGACCGCCAAGATACTCATCGCCGTCCTGGCGCTCGTCCTCATCGCCTTCGTCGCGTATCGCGCGACGAAGAGCCGGACGGTCGTCGGGACGCCGTCGCCTGACAAGGTGACCTGGACGAGCTTCGCCGACCCGCAGGAGCGCTACGCGCTCGACCAGCCGCAGGGCTTCGACCCGCTGCCGAGCGTGGACGGGTCCAAGATGTCGTTCCGCAACGCGGCGCTGACCCGCGAGGGCCAACCCGCCACGGTCTCGGTCGAGCTCATGGACAATCCCGACGACCTCGACCTCCAGTCCTGGTTCGACCAGCAGATTCGCGACGGCATCCTGCCCGCCTACAGCACGTCGACGAAGATCACCCGCGACGGGCGCCTCGGCGGCAAGGAGGTCATCACGGTGCGCCCCGCCGTGGGATCGTCCTCGTACTTCTTCGTAGCCGGACCCAAGAAAATCGCGGTCATGCACGAGATCCTCGCCGAGGCGTACATGGACCGCTTCATCCGCAGCTTCTCGCTGAAGTAGCTAGTCGAGGCGGTACAGGAAGATGCTCGTGCCGGCGCGGGCGTCCGGCTCCGGGACGGTGCCGTGCGCCGCGCCGCGCAGCGCCTGGAGCCACCGGTACTCGTCGATGGTCAGGCGCGGCTCGAGGTTCGCGAGGCCCTGGGTCGCCGTGAGGAGGTAGCTGCTGGATACCGCGAGCCAGCGGATGCCGTATTCCGCGGGATTGCCGCGCGCTGACCACCAGGCGATCGCGCGCGGGCCGAGCAATGCTTGCGGATCGCTGCCGCCGAACAAGTCCACCGCTATGAGCCCTTCTTCAGGGTGCTCGTCCATCCAGCGGCGGAGGCGCAGCGCGTCCTGCCCCCAGTCGTAGTTGCTGTCCGCGGCGACCAGGTAGCCGTGCGCGGTCCCGCCCGCGAGCGGGTTGTAGTACGCGAGCGGGTAGGGTAGGGACAGGATGCCGACCGCGCCATGCAGCGCGAGCGCGCCCGCGAGCGCGTAGCCGAAGCGGCGGTCGCGCCGCGCCGCCTCGCGCCAGCCGGCGAGCGCGACGAGGTAGCCTGCCAGGATGACCGGGAAGAGATGGCGGATGCCGATGTTCAGCGAGCTCCGGAAGGTCATCGCGAGGTAGAGGGCCGCGAAGACGGCGAGCACGAGCTCGGGACTGACGCGCCGGCCGATCGCCGCCTCCCCGCCGCGCTGCCGCTCGCGGCGGTACAGCCAGAGGCCGGCTATCAGGATGGCGAGCGCGGGGAGCGTCTCCTTCGCGGCGTAGACTACCGGGAAGTAGAGGCGCGAGCCCGCCGCGCTCACGCTGCCGAGGAAGTAGGCGGTGTTTCCGCCCGCGGACCGCTGCGCGACCATGAGGACGCCGAGGAGGTACGTCCCGGCGGGCTGCGTGAGCTTGCTGCCCGAGAGCGCGATGGCGAGATCGGCCGCGTAGCGCTGCGGCGGGCGCACCAGGCGGTCCGTCGGCCCGCCGGCGAAGGAGCTCAGCAGGAACGCCGCGTCGCGGCGGCTGATCTCCGGTTCGCCGCGCAGCGTCAGCGCGAGGTAGGCGGGATATACCACGAGCGAGTACGCGGCCACGATGACGACCGCCGTCTGCTTGAGGAGGAGGCGCGCATGCGGCCACGAGCGCGCGCCGCGGTACCCATGCAGCGCCGCTACCGCGAGGAAGGCCGGCACGAGGAGCACGAGCGAGAACTTCGCGAGCTCGGCGACGCCGAGCGCGACGACGGCGAGCGCGCCGCTCCGGAGGCCCGGCCGGTTCAGGAACGCGGCGAAGGCGGCGCAGGCGAGCGCTCCCGCTCCCGCGGCCGCGACGTCGGTGGTGACCAGGTGCGCGTGGCCGAGGAAGAACGGCGAGAGCGCGACGAGCGCGACGAGCGCGACGCCCCAGGCCTCGCCCCAGCGCCGCGCGACGGCGCGCCAGCCGATCAGCAGCAGGCCGAGGTTGAGGAGGGCCACGCCGAGGCGGCCGAGCGCGAGCAGGGCGCCCGCGTCGCGGTCGCCGCCCCAGAGCACCGCGTCGCCTGCGCGCCACTGCTCGTTGATGCCGCCGTCCCACCACGGCGCGTCGGTCGGGAGGCGCGGCTGGACGACCTGCGCGAATGCGCCCGCGAAGACCTTGATCAGCGGGGGATGCTCCGGATTGAGCCGGTACGCCAGCTGCTGCACGTACCCGATGCCGGCAGCCAGGTGCGGCGTCTCGTCGACCGCAGGCGCGTCCGCGAAGAGGGCGTAGCCGCTCCAGAGCGCCGTGATGAGGACCAGCAGCGCGCCGAGCGCGCGGTATCGGACGGCGGGGGACACGGCGTCAGTCTACTGCATTGAGGAGGGCGGTCGAGTACGGCTATGATGCAGCCGATGCGCGACATCGTCCCATACGCCGACGCCGATCCCACGCCGGACCGTCCCCCGCGGCCGCCGGTCCCGCGCGAGCCGCGGCGGAAGCTCCGTGCCGCCCTCCTCGCGTCCTTCCTCGGCCTTGCGCTCCTGGTCGCGAGCGTCGGGTCCATCGTCGTGGCGTTCGGCCGGATGGCCGACGCGACGCCGCTCTCGTTCCCGCTCGCATCCGTCCTCGAGACTATCTCGAGCGCGTACCGCCGCATAGCCGGATTTGCCGGCAGCAGCGTGGCGCTCGTACGGCTCGGCAACGAGGCCCTCGCCCTCGCCCCGGACCTCCTCAAGGGGAAGCGCGGCGACGAATTGATTGCACTCCTCGGCCGCGCGCAGGACGAGCTCGCCGCGCTCGGCAGCACGGGCCTCGTGCCCGAGCTCGGCGCCAAGGGGAGCGACCTGGCGACGGCGGCGGGCGCGTTCCGCGAATGGCTCGACAGCGCGGAGGAGCGCCGCGTCGCCGTGGTCTTCGGCAACTCCGCCGAGATGCGCGCCGGCGGCGGCTTCATCGGCAGCTACGCCGAGGTCACGCTGCGCCGCGGCGCCGTCGCGGGGATCGTCGTGCGCGACATCAACGACGCCGACAGCGGGAGCGGCGACCGCACGATCCCGCCACCGCAGCTCGAGCCCGTCGCCGCGCGCTGGCGAGCCGCCGACGCCAACTGGTTCCTCTCCGGGCCCGCGTCCGGCGCCGCGTTCCTGAACCTGCTCAACCGCTCGCCGCTCTATAAGGACAAGCCGGTCGACGCGGCTTTCTTCGTCGCGCCGCGCGTGGTCTCCGACTTCCTCGCGCTCACCGGCCCGATCGAGGCGGGCGGCGTGACCGTCGACAAGGACAACTTCCTCCGCGTCATCCAGAACGAGGTCCAGGAGGGGCAGGCGTCCGGCGCGGAATCGCCCAAGGCCGTGCTCACCGCGCTCGTGCCGGCCTTCACCGACGCCCTCCTCTCGCAGGCGCGGAGCCAGCCGCTCGCCGTCGTCGAGACGCTCCGGAACGGCGTCGCGCGGCGCGACATCGTCGCGTACGCAGACGACGCCGCCGTGGAGCGCGCGCTGGACCTGCTCGGCATGAGCGGCAGCCTCTACCCGACCGGGGACCGCTTCGTCGGCGGCTACGTCGCCGTCGCCCCGAGCACGATCGGCGGGGACAAGACGGACGCCGTCACGGGCCAGGAGGTCCGCGTCAGGCAGCAGCTCTTCCCGAAGGGTCTCGTCGAGACCACCGTCGAGGTGGAGCGCGCCCATCGCGGCGCCGACGACGACCCGTGGTGGTACCGCGAGGAGCACCGCAGCTACGTGAAGGTCTACGCGCCGCAGGATTCCACGCCGCTCGCCGCGACCGGCATCTGGCTGCGCGACCGCGCGCTCGCGACGTACGACGGCACGTTCTCCGCCTACGAGCCGCTCGCGACGGTCCTGTCCACGCGGGCGTACTTCCCGGACGTGCCCGGCGTCGAGTCGTACCGCGAGGCGGACAAGACGGTGTTCGGCTTCTGGCAGCGCACGGCGCGCGGCGCCTCGACCGTGGCGCGCCTCTCCTACGCGACCCAGCTGCCGCGCGAGCTCCGGGACGGCGACGCGTATGCCTTCGTCCTCGAGCGCCAGCCGGCGAGCACCTCCTCGTACCGGGTCGACGTGTACGCGCCGCCCGGATTCCGCTTCGCCGAGAGCGGGACCGCGCGGTACCAGTGGTCCAGCGAAGATCCCGCGGGCCGCACCGTGACGGCGCTCACCCTGCAGGCCGCCCCGTGATGGACATCCGCAACTTCGTCATCATCGCGCACATCGACCACGGCAAGTCCACGCTCGCGGACCGCATGCTCGAGGTCACGGGCACCGTCGAGATGCGCAAGATGCGCGCGCAGTACCTCGACCAGCTCGAGCTCGAGCGCGAGCGCGGCATCACCATCAAGATGGCGCCGGTGCGCATGCAGTGGAAGGGCGTGACGCTCAACCTCATCGACACGCCGGGGCACAGCGACTTCAGCTACGAGGTCAGCCGCGCCCTGCAGGCGGTCGAGGGCGCCGTGCTCCTGGTCGACGCGACCAAGGGCATCCAGGCGCAGACGCTCTCCAACCTGCGCGCCGCCCGCGCGGCGGGTCTCACGATCATCGGCGCCGTGAACAAGGTGGACATGAACCCGCCCCACCTCGACGACACGATCCTCGCGCTCGCCCAGCTGCTGGACCAGAGCCCGGACGACATCCACCGCATCTCGGGCAAGGCCGGCACCGGCGTGCCGGAGCTCCTCGACATGGTCGTCGCGAAGGTCCCTCCCGCGGAGGCGGGGAGCGGCAAGCTTGCCGCCCTGATCTTCGACTCGCGCTACGACGACCATCGCGGCATCCTCGCCTTCGTGCGCGTCGAGGCCGGGCAGATCAGGCCCGGGGACGAGGTCGTGCTCGCCGCGACGGGCGCCCGGGTCAAGGTGAAGGAGGTCGGCTCGTTCGCGCCGCAGCTGACGCCGGGCAAGGCGCTCGAGACCGGGCAGATCGGCTACGTCGCCACCGGCCTCAAGGACACGGGCATCGTGCGCATCGGCGACACGGTCGTGCAGCAGGGCGGGGCTGACGCGGCGCTTCCGGGCTACCGCCAGCCGGAGCCGGTCGTCTTCATCGCGTTCTATCCGGACGAGAGCACGTCCTTCGACGACCTCGAGCGCGCGCTCGCCAAGCTCCGCCTCAACGACGCGGCGCTCGTGGTTTCCCCGGACGCCAACGAGGCGCTCGGACGCGGCCTGAAGGTGGGATTCCTCGGCCAGCTCCATTTCGAGATCACGGCCGGCCGCCTCCAGCGCGAGTTCGGCCTCTCGGTGGTCACGAGCTTCCCGTCCATCGCGTACCGCGTGCGGACCGGCGGCGTCGAGAAGATCGTCACCCAGGGCGACGAGTGGCCGAGCGAGGTGGACCAGGCCTGGCAGCCCATGATCAAGCTCGAGATCATCGCCCCGCCCGACTACGTCAACGCGGTCTCGCAGGTCGGCGCCCGGTACGACATGGAGACGCTCGCCTTCGAGAACATCGGCGAGTCCGTCCTCATCGAGGCGCGCATGCCGCTCTCCGAGCTCATCCGCGACTTCGACGACCAGCTGAAGTCCGCCACGGCCGGCTACGCGTCCTTCACGTACGAGCCGGACGGCGAGGAGGTCGCGAAGCTCGTGAAGCTGGAGATCCTGCTCGCGGGCGAGGTGGAGCCGGCGCTCACGCGCATCGTGCCGCGCAAGGACGCGGAGCGCGAAGGCCGCGGCATGTGCGAGAAGCTCAAGGAGCTCCTGCCGAAGCTGCAGTTCGCGCAGGCGATCCAGGCGCGCGTGGACAGCAAGATCATCGCGCGCGAGACGATCGCCGCCATGAAGAAGGACGTGACCGGGTACCTGTACGGCGGCGACCGCAGCCGCAAGATGAAGCTCTGGAAGAAGCAGCAGGAAGGCAAGAAGCGCCTCAAGGCGAGCGGCACGGTGTCGGTCCCGATCGAGGTATTCCGCGAGATCCTCAAGAAGTAGTAGGATAGCCGCATGGCCCGCATGCGCACGCCTTCGCTGTCCGACCGCATCCGGTCGATGCCGCTCCCTTCCGCGCGCCAGGCCGGCATCCTCGCGGTGCTCGCGATCGTCGTGATACTCAGCGGAGTGCGCCTCGCCGGCCTCGCCGACGAGCTGCAGGACACGCGCGGCAAGCGCGCCGAGCTCGAGGAGAAGCGCGCCGAGCTCGAGCGGCGTCACCGCGACCTCGAGACGCAGTCCACCTTCGTCGCCGATCCCGACCACCTCGAGCAGGAGCTCCGCGCCCGCTACAATTACAAGAAGCCGGGCGAGCAGGTGATCATCGTCGTGCCGCCCGCGACATCGACCACCTCCACCGCCCCATGAGCAGCCGCCGGCGCCGCGCCAAGCGCAACCGCTACCTGATCGGCGCCGCCGTCGGCGCCTCGGCGCTCCTGCTCGCTATCGCCGCGGGCTGGTACCCGCTGGCGCTCGTGAACGGGAAGCCGATCTGGGCCTCGTCGTACCGCGCGTACGTCGCGTCGGCGATCGCGTATCAGCAGGCTGCTCGCGACACGTACGCGACCTCGTCACCGCTCCTGTCCGCGCAGGGCGAGCGCGCCCTCGGCGCGGTCGCGCTCGACGAGCTCGTCGAGCAGAAGCTCCTCCAGCAGGGCATGGCACAGCTCGTCGGCGACCATGCCGACCAGCTCGTCGAGAACAAGATGGCAGACCTCGCCAAGGAGCCTCAGCTGGTGGGCGCGAGCCGCGCGCTCTTCCAGCTCGACCCGCAGGCGTTCCGCCGCGTCGTGCTGCGCCCGCAGGCCATGCGCGAGGTGCTCTCCGGGCGCCTCTATCTCGATGGCACCACACTCGAGGCGTGGACGGAGGACGCCAGGAGGGGTGCGCGCGTGCGCCTGCTGACCGGCGCGTACGGCTGGCAGGACCGCAAGGTGCAGGCCCGGTAGCCGGGTGCTACACTCTCACGCGCGCGGGATTAGTACATCGGTAGTACGCTTGCTTCCCAAGCAAGAGAGACGGGTTCGATTCCCGTATCCCGCTCAGAAGGAGAGCGTCTCGCGCTCGCGGATCAGCTCGGCGATGCCCGGGCGCAGCAGCGCTTCCGCAGGACGCGGCCGCGCGTTGTACGTCGACGCCATGGAGTATCCGTACGCTCCCGCGGTGAGGATGCCGAGGACGTCGCCCTCCTGCGGCAGGGGAAGCTCGCGGCCCTCGGCGAAGACGTCGCCGGACTCGCAGACGTTCCCCGCGACCGTGACGGTCTCGCGCGACGCGTCCGGGCTCGTGAGGTTCAGGACGTGGTGGTAGCTGCCGTACATGGCGGGGCGCGCGAGCTGGTTGAAGCCGCTGTCCACGCCGACGAACACCCGGTCCGGGGTGCGCTTCACGTCGGTCACGGTGACGAGGAGCGTCCCGCTCTCGGCCACGAGGTAGCGGCCTGCCTCGAAGCGCATCGTCAGCTGCCTGCCGTACTCTCCGCAGAAGCGCTGGAAGCGCTCGCCGATCCGCGCGCCGAGGGACGCGATGTCCAGCGCCTCCTCCTCAGGCCGGTACGGCACGCCGAACCCGCCGCCGAAGTCGACGTAGGTGAGGTCGGGGAGCGTCGCCGCGGTCGCGAGGAGCGCCTCGACGGCGGCCATGAAGACCTCCTGGTCGAGGACGTTGGAGCCGATATGCTGGTGCACCCCGACGATGCGCAGGCCGAGCTCCTGCGCCCATGCCGCGGCCTGGTCCACCTGCTCGTGATGGATGCCGAACTTGCTGCGCGGCCCGCCCGTGATGACGTGGTCGTGGTGCCCGGCGCCGATGCCTTGGTTGACGCGGATGCCGATGCCGCCGCCGGGGATGATGCGGGCGAGCTTCTCGATCTGCCCGAACGAGTCCGCGTTGACGCGCACGCCGCGCTCAGCGACCGCGCGGAGCTCCGCCTCGGAGACGTTGCTGCAGGTGTAGAGAATGTCCGCAGGCGCGAAGCCCGCCGCGAGCGCGGCGCGCACCTCGCCCTCGGATACCGTCTCGACGCCGGCGCCGAGCTCGCGCAGGAGCTTGAGGATCGCGGGATTGGTGTTCGCCTTGCACGCGAAGTGGATCCGCGTGTCGTGCCAGGAGATGCCCGAAGCGAGCGCGCGGTACCGCTCGGCGATCGTCGACTCGTCGTACGCGTAGAGCGGCGAGCCGAAGCGCGCGAGGAGCGCGCGCGGGTCGTGGCCGGCAAGGCGGGGTTCCATGCGCGGAAGTATAGCGAAGCCCCGCGTCATATGCGGGGCTTCGCGAGTTGGTAGCGCGTACGGGATTCGAACCCGTGTTTTCGCCGTGAGAGGGCGACGTCCTGGACCGGGCTAGACGAACGCGCCAGGCGGAGGTGAGTGTAGCAAGTAGCGACCGTGAGGCAACTAGGCCTCCTCGTATCTGATTCCCAGCGCGAGCACGCGCGCGTCGTCGAAGCGCGTTCCCTGGAGCTGGAAGGAGACCGGGAGGCTCTCCGGGCCGTACGCGGCATCGTTCCACGGCGTCACCGGCACCGAGATCGCGGGCAGCCCGGCGAGGTTCGCCGGGATCGTGAAGACGTCCGAGAGGTACATCGCGACCGGATCGTCGGCCTTCTCGCCTGCCTTGAAGGCGGTCGTCGGGGTCGTGGGGGAGAGGATCGCGTCCACCTTCCCGAACGCCTCGTCGAAGTCGCGGGAGACGAGCGTGCGCGCGGCCTGCGCCTTCCCGTAGTAGGCGTCGTAGTAGCCCGAGGAGAGGACGAACGTGCCGAGGATGAGGCGCCGCTTCACCTCGGCGCCGAAGCCGGTGCCGCGCGCGTTGAGATAGCGCTCGAGGAGCGTGCCGTCGCTGCCGTGGACGGGCGCATAGCGGAGGCCGTCGTAGCGCGCGAGGTTCGAGCTCGCCTCGGCCGGCTGTATGACGTAGTAGCAGGCGAGCGCGAGGTCGGTATGCGGCAGCGAGATCTCCACGACCTCATGCCCGAGCGACTCGAAGCGCTTGCGCGCCTGCTCGAACCCGGCAGCGATCTCAGGCGCGAGGTCGCCGGAGAGGTACTCCTTCGGGATGCCAATGCGCATGCCCTGCGCGGACGACGCGTCGACGTGCGCGAGGCCTTCGGCGAGGTCGCGGTGCGCGGTGGTCGCGTCGAGCGGATCCGGACCGGCGATCGCGGCGAAGACGGTCGCGGCGTCGCGGACGGTCTTCGCGAACGGGCCGATCTGATCCAGGCTGCTCGCGAGCGCGATCGCGCCGGAGCGCGAGACGGCTCCATAGGTCGGCTTGAAGCCGACCGCGCCGCAGAAGGCGGCGGGCTGGCGGATGCTGCCTCCGGTGTCCGTCCCGAGCGCCGCGAGCGCCTCGCTGTCGGCGACGGCAGCCGCCGAGCCGCCGGAGCTGCCGCCCGGCACGCGCTCGAGGTCCCACGGGTTGCGCGTGACGCCGAGCGCCGAGTTCTCGGTGGAGGAGCCCATCGCGAACTCGTCCAGGTTCGTCTTCCCGACGAGCACGGCGCCGGCGTCCTTGAGGCGCGCCACGGCGGTCGCGTCGTAGCTCGCCTCGTAGCTCTCGAGGATCCGGGAGGCGGCGGTAGCCGGCGCTCCCTGCACGAGCAGGTTGTCCTTGATCGCGACCGGGATGCCGTCCAGGTCGCCCTTGGTCGCGCCCTTCGCGCGGCGCTCGTCCGAAGCGGCCGCGGTCGCGAGCATCTCGTCGGTCATCACGTGCAGGTACGCGCCGACCTCCTCCCGCTCCTGGATGCGCGCGAGGGTCGCGCGCGCGAGATCGGTCGCGGTGTACGTCCCCGCGGCGAGTTCCCGGGCGGCGTCGGCGATGGTGAGCTTGGCGAGGTCCATGGTCAGAATACGCGGGGCACCTTGAGGAAGCCGTCCTCGGACTCGGGGAAGGCGCGCTTCGCGTCCTCGCCGATACGGGCGCTCTCGCCGTCCTCGCGGAAGACGCCGCGCTCCGGAGCGGCATGCGTCGCCGGCGCCTGCTTGGCCGCCTCGAGCCGGCTCACGTGCCCGAGGATGTTTCCGAGGTCCGCGGCGAGGCGCTCCGTCTCGACGGCTTCGAGGCGGATGCGCGCGAGGCCGGCAAGGCGGGATACCTCCTCGGGAGATACGTCGGGCATGCGGAGAGTGTAGGCCGAATCCGCGGGCGCTGCTACCGCTTCGGGTGCACGCAGATGATGCGCTGCGTCCAGTGCTCGCGCAGCGTCGCGAGCGGCACCTCGTAGCGGACCCCCTCGCGCGTGTCGCGGAACGGGTCGTAGACGGTGGCGGAGCCGCCCTCGAGGCCGCAGACGACGATGAGGTGGCTGCTCTCGCTCGGCGAGAACGCTGGCGCCACGGACGCGACCACCGGGCCGCGCGCGACCGCGTCCTCGAGGTGCTCCCACGCATCCTCAGGGAGATCGCCGCTCCAGTCCTCGGGGTGAGCGCGCACGCCGAAGCTTCGCGCGACCGCGGCAAGCTCGCGATGGAGCCAGCCGTTCCCCTCATGATACGCGCCGGTCTCGAGGCCGCGCGCGAGCACCTCCTCGACGGACGGGGGGTTCTCGATGCCCGAGGCGCCGAGGACCATGGCGAGCGCAGCGGCGCCGCAGGAGCGGCGACGGTACGCAGGATCGCTGACGTCCAGGAGCTGCGAGTAGGCGGGGAGGGTGCGGTCGGTCATTTGTTCGGCTGCCAGAAGACGCCAGCGGGATGCTTCGGCGCCTGCTTCTTCCTGCCGGCGAATCCCTTGTCGAGCGCGTCGTGCCACCAGTAGCTCTCCACCGGCCGGTACTTCAGGGGGGCGCGCACGGGGGCCATGGTCTTGTCGCCGTCGTTGTGCACGGCCTCGCCGCCGCCGACGTAGAAGCCGCAGTGGCTGACGAGCGGCTGGTACACGCCTGTGTCCTTCCTCATGCGCGACGCGTCAGCGGGCTTGGGGAGCCAGAAGACGACGCACCCGACGCGGGGCCGGGGGATCTCGTGCCACCCGGATTCCTTCATGTCGCGCTTGAGGCGGTTGATCGTGACCTGCACCTCCTGCACGAGGTTGAAGAGCTTGAGGATGCTCGCGGTATAGAAGGAGCAGCTCACGCGTCCGTCGCGGACGATGTTCGTCCTCTTCCCGTTGACCTTCGCCCAGAAGCTCCGGAACAGGGGAGTGCCGACGCTCGCGCCGATCATCGCGAGGTAGGTGTCCAGCAGGAGCGGCTCGACGACCACGCCCTTCAGCTTCTTCAGCGCCATGGCGCGAGTGTACCACGTACGCCAAGCGGCGCCTCGTGGGCGCCGCTTGGCTGGGGATCCGCTTGTTGCGGGGACAGGAGTCGAACCTGCTACCTTGAGCTTATGGGGCTCACATGCAACCGTTACACTTCCCCGCGGAACAGAAGGTAGCCCGTGCGGTGGGGAAAGGCAAGCTTGCCGACCCTGTCAAGGCGCGCTACTATCCGCCTTAGCTCTGCAGTCCCGAAAGGGTGAGCACATCAAAAAAGAGAGGACAGCGAAAATGAAATTTACCTTCGCGATCGCAGCTATCATGCTGCTCGCGTTCGTATCGTTCGCTTCGTCGAGCTCACCGCCGACCGGCACGGTCGTCGCCTTGACCAAGAAGGCAACGCTGCCGACGGCGGCCGCAGTACCTGGCGCGCTCGCCTCGGTTCCCCTCGTATCGGAACCGGCATCAGCATCGCGTCCGGTCCTCGAGTCCGACGTTCCATTCCAACCCGAAAGTATGAGGCATGTCGCGCTGCTAACAACCAGCGAACGTGTCGGCTCTGACGCCGAAGGTGAACCCGCCGTGGGAGTAATCGAAGCAAGCGTCGTCCGCGAGGACGCGCTCGCCGCAACCTACGATGGCATCCACCGGATCACGCAGGGAGGTCGTATCACTCCCGCATCGAATGGTGCAGCGTAAGCTGCCCAACCCGCTGCTGGAAGTCAGACACCTGTTTTTCTCAAAGATCGAAGGGCCCGCATTGCGGGTCCTTTCGTTTCTAAACGGACTCCTATATAAAGAGCGCACGCCAGGGTAGCTCAGCTGGTTGAGAGCGCGCGACTCATAATCGCGAGGTCGAGGGTTCGAGTCCCTCCCCTGGTACACTCAATGCATCCCGCCTGAGATCGTCAGGCACCACAGCCATGCGTCTTTCCGTCCCGCGCGAGGTCCAGGACGTCGTCGCGCTCCTGACCTATAACGGCCACGAAGCCTTCCTCGTCGGAGGCTGCGTTCGCGACGCGCTCCGCGGCGTCCCCGCGCACGACTGGGATGTCGCGACCAACGCAGAGCCCGAGCAGGTGCAGGCGCTGTTCCCGGACTCCGTGTACGAGAACCGCTTCGGCACGGTCGGGGTGAAGACGGGGAGCGAGGACCCGACGCTCGCCATCGTCGAGGTCACCACGTACCGCGTGGACGGCCCGTACCTCGACGGGCGCCATCCGGAGACGGTTTCGCGCGCGCGGACGATCGAGGAGGACCTCTCGCGCCGCGACTTCACCGTCAACGCCATGGCGTACGGCGACGGCGCGCTCGTGGACCCGTTCAACGGCGAGGACGACCTCAAGGCGAAGCTCGTCCGTGCGGTCGGGGATCCGCACGAGCGCTTCGGCGAGGACGCGCTCCGCCTGATGCGCGCGGTGCGCTTCTGCGCGCAGCTCGGCTTCGAGCTCGAGCCGCGCACGCGGCAGGCGGTGGCCGACCTCGCGAGCACGATCGCCAACGTCAGCGAGGAGCGCGTGCGGGACGAGCTCGTCAAGCTCGTCATGAGCCCCGGCGCCGAGCAGGGGATGGAGCTCATGCGCGAGCTCGGGCTCTTGCAGCACGTCGTCCCCGAGCTCATGGAAGGCGTCGGCGTGACGCAGAACAAGCACCACGTCTTCACGGTATACGAGCACAACCTGAAGGCGATGGCGTTCGCCGTCTCGCAGGGCTACGACCTCAACGTCCGCCTCGCCTCGCTGCTCCACGACGTCGGCAAGCCGCGCGTGAAGCGCGGCGAGGGGCCGGACTCGACCTTCTACAACCACGAGGTCGTCGGTGCGCGGCAGACGCGGGACATACTGAACCGCCTGCGCTTTCCGAAGGAGACGGTCCAGACCGTCTCGCATCTCGTGCGTCATCACATGTTCTACTACAACGTCGACGAGGTCTCTCCCGCGGGCGTGCGCCGCTTCGTGCGGCGCGTCGGTCCGGAGCACATCGACGACTTGTTCCGCCTCCGCGAGGCGGACCGCATCGGATCGGGCGTGCCCAAGGCGGTCCCGTACAAGCTGCGTCATCTGCGCTACATGATCGACAGCGTGAAGGCCGACCCGATCGACGCGAAGATGCTCAAGGTCACGGGCACCGACCTCATGGAGCAGCTCGGGCTGCAGCCGGGGCCTATCCTCGGCCAGATACTCGCCATCCTCCTCGAGGAGGTGATCGAGGATCCGGGGAAGAACGCGAAGGAGGCACTGCTGGCGCGCGCCAAGGAGGTCATGGCGCTATCGGCGGAGGAGCGCGCCGCGCTCACCGAGGCCGCGCGACGGCGCGCGCAGGAGGAAGAGGAGGAGCAGGACGCGGCGATCCGTCGCGCGCACCGGGTGCGCTAGCCGACGCTGTCCACGCATTCCCACTCATGAGCGCGCCTCGTATACTTGGGGCATGTTCCGCGGCGACCGGCTCTTACGCCTAGTCCTCAATACCTGGACCGCCCTCATCCTGCCGTTCGTCATCTTCAACTTCTTCACGCACGAGGTGCTCGAGTACCTCGCGGTGCCCGTAGCCGTGCTCTACGTCGGCCTGCTGACGCTCTACGTCGGCACCAAGGAGTTCGAGCGCTGGTACGACCTCCATCACGGGAGGCATCCCGGCGAGTGGTTCGTGATCGCCTGGACGCTGGTCATGATCTTCCTCTTCGGCTGCTCGATCGCGCTCGGACCCGAGCACACCATCCACTCGGATCTCGTCGCCGTCTACGTGGCGGTCCTCACTCTTTACGCCTTCACGCATCATTCCAAGGAGCTTCACCGGAGGAAGCGGGCTCTGGACCGCCGCGAGCAGGCCGTTGAACGGCGGGAGGGGACCGTATAGGATAGGCGGGTTCCGAAAACGGGCCGTAGTATACCGGTAGTACGTGCGCTTCGGGTGCGTAAAGACCGAGTTCGATTCTCGGCGGCCCGACCAGGAGTCAACGAGCATCCCTAGGGATGCTCGTTGACCATTTATCTAAAATTCCTTATAATATGAGGCGCCGAAAGGCGTGTTCCAAGAAAACAGAATATGGAGAATTTTATGAACAAACATCAGGCACACAGAGGAAGGGGGAGCGCCGTCACGTTGGCGATCCTGCTCCTCTCGATGGTCGCGTTACTCGCGACGCCGCTGGTGCGTTCTATCGGCGCGAAGTACGAATACTCCGCGCGCGAGGACGCTGCCAGCAACGAGATCCTGCCGACGATGACCGCAGCCCAGTTCGTGGCCGAGGTCGAGCGTCTGCGGGAGCGGAGCGCTACGATACGCGCTCCGGACTACGAGGCATACTTCGCCTTCCTGAGCGAAGCGCGGACGCTCGAACGCGTCGGCGCCAAGCTCGATCAAGCGGGGAGCATCGAGGTCCGCGGCAGACTCCTGTCGCTGAACGGCATCCAGATGAATCTGGCGAACACGTTCATGGAGGAATTCAGGCTTAACCCCCTGTTCAACGTCATGACCGCTTCGCCTGGCTTCAAGGAGGCGCAGCAGAATGCCGACGCCACCGAGCGCGCCATACGCGCGAGGATCGAGATGCCGCCCGAGTACCAGCTCGGCACCGTCTTCTCGCTCTGGCTGACCGCCCTGCTGTGCTGCATCCCCTTCGGGGTCGGCACGGTCGCGCTGCAGCTGCGTCGCATGCATGGCGAGTCCTACGGCTCGATCATGCTGGCGTTCTTCAGCGACTGGCGCCTGGCAGCCGCGTCCCTCACGGGTCCGGCGTCGCCGGTGGTCCTGCGGATCCTGTTCTGCGATCGCGACCAGCTTCGCGTGGACGTGCGCTACCTGGCGTACGCCCTGAGCAGCTTCCTTTCCGTCTTCGTCGGCGGGGGAGCGGTCGCGGTCAAGGCGCAGACGCCGAACGCGCCGAGCAAGAAGCTTTCCGGCTCGGTGACCGAGCGCGTAGAAGCGGACGAGTCAGGGATCGTCTCCACCACCATGGCGGGCGTGACCTACGATCCGACCGGCTCGAGCCTCGAAGGCATCGCGGTGAAGGGCGACGGCTTCACGCGCACGTACGCCCTGTACGTGCAGCGCATCAAGAAGTGGTCCACGCCCCGCATCAAGGCGAGCGTTTCCAGCGTGACCGGCCTGATGACGTTCAAGGCCCGTTCCAGCAGCACGAACGTGTATGCGGTGACGGGCGCGCGAGCGAGCATCGCCTCGGGCAGGTTCTTCTGGAACACGCCACATGCGGCGATCGAGACGCCGCTGACGCGGGACGCGCGTATCACCTCCGCGATCATCACCCGGCCGGGATGGAAACTGACCGACCGCGTTTCGATCGTCGGGGAGCAGTTCGCGCGATTCACCGCAGGCAGCAAGCCGAAGCTGACGAGCTACGCGCTCGTCAACGTGAAGCTCGGCTCGCGTGCGACCTTGGAGGCGGGCGGCTACCGCACCAACTCCGGACTGACTGGCCTGCGCGTCCAGTTCGGTCTCAGCTTCTAGCGCAACGAGAGAGTCCGCCGCATGGCGGGCTCTTTTTGTCATGCCGAGGCATCGCGTGCTATACTTCTCCTTCGATTAGCGGAGGAGTCCGCGAAGGCGTAACCTTTGAGTAGAAAGGCCGTTTCCGTTTTCCCAAGGCCTTCACCAACCCCTCTTCCCTCATGAGCAAGGAACGGACAAAGAAGCGGACCTCAATCTTCCTGGATACGCTCCGATACACCTTCCGCCTGTTCGGCATGGTGCGCAGCGAGATCCCGCTCTCGCTCGCGGTCGTGTTCGTGATGTCCGGGCTCGACGCACTCTGGCCGCTCGTCCGCGGCAAGTCGCAGGAATGGTTGATCGACGCGCTGACGGAGGCGGCGGGCTCGGGTGCCGTGACGCCGCACCTCGAGCTTGTTTTCGGCGTGTTCGCGTTGCTGACCATTTACGCGGGCGTCGACGGCTACGTCATCAACTATTTCCGCACCGTGGTCTTCGAGCGCGTCACGGCCAAGACGGATCTCGTGCTGCGCGGCGCCATGGCCCGGCTCGATGTGGCGCACCTCGAGGATCCGGCCTTCATGGACACGGTGGACAAGGCGTCGGGACAGGGCATCGGCCGCGTCCGGCAGTTCCTGGACAACCAGATGAACGTCCTCATCTTCGGCGTGACTGTGATCGCCTCCGCGCTCGCCATCGGGTACCAGAAGTGGTGGCTGCTCCCGGTCCTGGTGGTCGCCACGATTCCGGAGCTGGCAGTCCGCGGCCGTTTCGCGCGCGAGATCTGGGACCTCCGCACGCGTCAGGCCGAGGTCCAGCGCAAGCTCGGTTTCACCAAGGGCTTCTTCGGCGGCGTCGCGGGCCTCGTGGAGCTCAAGCTCAACGGCCTGGCGAGGTACATGCTCGACCGCATGCGCGACATGCTCGCGCTGCTGCTCCGCAACGAGCTGGAGTACACCGGCCGGCAGTCCCGCTCGCTCACGGTCGCCGGCCTGATCGGCTATCTCGGCGTCATCATCGCCCTTGCCGTGTTCGCGCTCGACGTGATCAGCGGAGCCATCACGGTCGGCCGACTCGTATTCCTCCTCAGCACCATGGTGGCGTTCCGCGGCACGCTCGCGCAGCTCTTCCGCGCGCTCTCGGCGAACTACGAGCATACGCTTTTCCTGCATGACGTCTTCGCCCTGCTCGATGCCGCCCCGCGCGTCCCGCGTCCCGAGCATCCGGTCTCGCTCTCGGGAGACGAGGTGCCCGAGGTCCGCTTCGAGCAGGTGGGCTTCACTTATCCGGGCAGCGCGAAGCCCGTACTCGAGGACGTGAGCTTCGTCATCAGGCCGGGTGAGAAGGTCGCGCTCGTCGGCGTGAATGGGGCGGGCAAGACCACGGTCATCAAGCTGCTGTGCCGCTTCTACGACCCGACGTCGGGACGCATCACGGTAGGCGGGACCGACCTGCGCGAGATCGACCTCGAGTCGTGGTACCGGATGCTCGGAATCCTCTTCCAGGATTTCATCACGTACCGCTCCTTCTCCGTCCGCGAGGCGATCGGGATAGGGGACGTGAACCGGACCGATCCAGATGCGGTCGCGGGAGCCGCGCGTGCCGCAGAGGCGGACGCATTCATCGAGCGACTTCCCAACCAGTACGGCCAGATCCTGGGACGCATGTTCAAGGGAGGCACGGAGCTCTCCGGCGGCCAGCAGCAGAAGCTCGCGCTCGCGCGGGTCTTCTACCGCGACCCGGCGATCTGGGTGCTCGACGAGCCGACGGCGGCCATCGACGCGGAGGCGGAGGCGCATATCTTCGACCGCATCGAGCAGACGCTGGCGGGGAAGTCGGCCATCATCATCAGCCACCGGTTCTCGACGGTCCGGAACGCAGACCGTATCCTCGTGCTCAAGGACGGGACGGTCGCGGAGCAGGGGACCCATGAGGAGCTCATGGCCGCGCCGAGCGACTACGCGCGCCTGTTCACCCTCCAGGCGCGCCGGTACCAGGGGTCGGAAAGCTAGCGTTTCCTGCCTCCTGGCCCGGTCCGTCATGCGCATGTAACCTTAGGCAACCTCTCACGTCACACTAATGAAGGAAAAGACCAGACAAGCCTTCCTCGCCGCTTACGACGAGCACGCGGACGCCCTCTACCGGCACATCTACTTCCGCCTGCTCGACAAGGGCCAGGCCGAGGAGCTCGTTCAGGAGACCTTCCTCAAGACGTGGCAGTACCTTGAAGCGGGAAACCCGATCGACAACCTCCGCCCCTTCCTGTACCGGGTCGCGACCAACCTGATCATCGACTACGTACGGAAGAAGAAGGAGGCCTCGCTCGACGCCGTGCTCGAGGCGAACCCGCTGGCCGAGCCGGCAGGGACCGACGAGCGCGACGTGGAGCGCCAGGCGCTCCTCCGGGCGGTCAAGGACGCGTTCAGCATCCTCTCGCAGGACGACCGCGACCTCGTGACCATGCGGTACGTCGACGACATGGACCCGCGCGAGATCGCGCAGATCCTCGATATCACGCCAAACCACGTCTCCGTGAAACTCAACCGCGCCGTCGCCAAGCTCAAGCAGCATCTCACCTGAACCAATGGACAAGCTCCGCTCAACCATCCACGAGGCCTCACGGGCCGTGCATCTCGACCCTCACGTGAAGGACGGCTTCCGCCGCACCCTCGAGGCGCTCACCGAGACGCCCGCAGTCGCCGCTGCGCCGGCGAGCTTCCGCCTGCCGCGCGCGCTGGCCTGGTCGCTCGCGGCGTTCGTCGTCGCGAGCACCGGCGCGACCGCGACGTACGCGAGCACGCGCGCGCTGCCCGGCGACGCGCTCTACGCCATGAAGATCGCCGTGGTCGAGCCGGCCGAGTCCGCGCTCGCGTTCTCCGCAGACGCCAAGGCCGAGGTCGCAGTCGCTCATCTCGAGCGCCGCTTCCAGGAGGCCGCGGCGCTCTCCGCGCAGGGGACGCTCGACGAGCACGACGAGAGCCTCGCGGAGCTCGCGGCGCGCGACGTCGCCGCCGTGGACCGCGACGACCAGCCGGTAGCCCGGGCCCGCTTCGAGGCGCTCGCGGCCGCGTACGGCCCTTCGCTGAGCCTGAGTAACAAGACCAAGTCCCGCTTCGCGGTGGCGGTCAGGATCGAGAGCGAGGACGAGGTCCCGGTTCCCGACTACGTGGCCAAGGCGACGGCCGAGGAGCAGATCGCGATCGCGAAGCAGAAGGGGGACGCCGCGAAGAAGGGCAAGGTTTCGGCCGCGGTCTCGCTTCGCCTGAAGACCGCAGGCCGGCTCTCCGAGGCCGCGGAGGACCAGCTCGAGAAGGGCTCGTACCAGTCCGCGCTCAAGCTCTCCGGAGCCGCGGCGCAGGCGGCGCTCGAGGCGCAGCTCTTCTCCCAGGTCTCCTCGAGCACCACGTCGACGGCAGCTACCTCGACGGCGACCACCACCGCGTCCTCGACGACCGGCGGCTCCGGCAACGGGGGCGGGAGCTCCAACGCTGGCGGCGGCGCCGGAGGCGGCGTCGGCTCCGTGCTTCGCGGCCTCCTTCACTAGGAACGGCATCGCGGGTATCCTGAGCTCATGCAGCCGCGCCCGCTGGCCACGGTCCTGGTCATCTTCCTCATCCTCGCCTTCCTGGCGCCGCTCCTCCTGCTGGCATTCTCATGAGCCTGCTTCACGCGGACCTGCCGCAGCTGATCCAGTGGCTCGGGTACGCCGGCGTCACGTTCATCGTCTTCGCCGAGTCCGGGTTGCTGATAGGGTTCATGTTCCCGGGAGACAGCCTGCTGGTGACCGCAGGCCTCCTCGCGTCGCAGGGGTATTTCTCGTATCCGCTGCTCGCGGCGCTCGTCTTCGTGGCCGCGGTCGCGGGCGACGCGGTGGGCTACACCTTCGGTAGGCGCGTCGGCCGGAGGCTCTTCCGCAGGAAGGGCTCGCTCTTCTTCGATCCCGAGCATCTCCGCCGCGCCGAGGAGTTCTACGAGCGGCACGGCGGCAAGGCCATCATCCTCGCGCGCTTCCTGCCGTTCGTGCGCACGTTCGCGCCGATCGTGGCGGGAATCGGGAAGATGAGCTATCCGCGCTTCGCGTTCTTCAACGTCATCGGGGCCATGCTCTGGGGCGTCGGCCTCTCGTTCCTCGGCTATGTGCTCGGCAACACCGTCCCGGGCATCGACCGCTACATCCTGCCGCTGGTCCTCGGCATCATCGTCATCTCCGCCGCGCCGGTGTTCTGGCGCCTGCTCGCAGATCCGCAGGAGCGGGCGCGCATCTGGGGCCTGATCCGCCGTCGCTAGTTGCCGGGAGGGGAGCGCTTCGGTACCATCTGGCGCGTACCGGGCCTGTAGTTAAGTGGTATAACGCGGCATTCGCATTGCTGAGGCGGGAGTTCGATTCTCCCCAGGTCCACCCGACGTTGCTCGCTGCATCGAGGAGCGGCTGTACACAGGCGAGGAGGGCAGGCCTGATATACTTATTCCGAGGGGCGGTCCAGCGCGACCTCCCGGTCAACACTCAGAAATCCCTTCTATCCTTATGTTCTTCACTTCACTCGCCGACGGGCTGGCGAACTCCCTCGCGAGCCTCTGGCTGGGAATCGCGTCATTCCTCCCGAGCCTCTTCGGGGCGATCCTCATCCTCATCGTCGGCCTCATCGTGGCCGCAGCTCTCGGCTCGATCGTGGAGCGCGTCCTCGACGCACTCAAGATCGACCGCGCGCTCGGCCGCGCAGGCGTTGACACGCACGTGACCCGCGGCGGCCTCCGCCTCCGCGCCGCGTACCTCTGCGGACAGATCGTGCGCTGGTTCTTCATCGTCGTCTTCGTGCTCGCCGCGGCTGACACGCTCGGCATGTACGCCCTGACAGCGTTCCTCCGCGACGTGCTCGCGTACATCCCGAACGTCATCGTCGCCGCGCTCATCCTCGTGGCCTCGCTCGCGATCGCGAACATCCTCGCGCGCCTCGTCGCCGCCTCGACGACCGCAGCCCGCCTCTCCGGCGCCGGCGTCCTGAGCACGATCACCTGGTGGTCCATCGTGCTGTTCGGCATCTTCGCCGCGCTGCTGCAGCTGAACGTTGCCGCCGCGATCATCCAGACCCTCGTCACCGGCGTGATCGCGATGCTCGCGCTCGCCGGCGGCCTCGCCTTCGGCCTGGGCGGCCGCAGCTACGCCGAGCACCTGCTCGACAAGCTCCGCCGCCGCACGGAGGGCCAGTAGTCGGCTCCTCCGCCACGCAACGCGCCGCCTCGGGCGGCGCGTTGCGTTTGACGGCGTGCCGCTCGCTGGCGCACTCTTTATGCAGCGGATTCGTCCGTTGATATCAGATGAAGGAGGTGACGGCTATGATCCGTCCACTGCTCGCGTGCATCGCGCTCTGCATTGGAGCGCAGCACTCATGGGCTTTCTGCCCGACGCCGGATTCCTACGGAACCGACGAGAACCCGCCGACGGTGTCGCTCGCCGCCACCGAACGGTCCAATGCGTTCGCGATCGTCGTGCGCACGGACAAGCCGGTCTGCCTGGTCACGCTCGAGGTGGTGACGCAAGGGTCGCGCTCGCCCTTCGCGCTCCTCTCCGGCGCCCCGACCGAGACGTCGAACGCGCGCGCCCGGACCGTTGCCGGCATATCCCGGTACTCGTTCCTGGTGCTTTCCTGGCTGCCCGCCGGCGAGACCCGTTACCAGCTCTGGTTCGGCAACGGGCAGACGTACGTCGCCCTGGACGGCCAGCAGCTTCTCTGGAAGCGCGAGGGGAGCCTCGCCCTTCCGGCGAAGCTCGCTGGCGGCACCTGGGGCGTACTCCAGACTCCCGTGCGCCGGAAGGCCACGAAGTCCAGGAACAAGCCCGCGCAGGCCACCAAAGCGACGAAAGCCAAGAAACGACGCCCCTGACCGGGCGTCGTTCGCGTAATGCGAGGCGGCGCGGCCCGTCATATATCACGTGGACCCGTCCTCGGGATCAGTCCCCCGAGGCTCTCCACAGCATCCAGCGCTAATCGAGTCCATGAAGCATTTTCTCGTATCTCTACTCGCTGCGCTCGGCATCGTGGCACTTCCGGTGCTCGCTGCAGCGGCGACGTACAAGTATGTCGATTGCACGGGCAACGTGCGCATGGTGAACGCGGACAACGAGATGGCCGCGCTCGCACTTGCGCCCGATATCGCCATCAACTCCGGCGTCATCCTCGCTGATGCCGCGGAGGAGATTCCGGTAGGTACGGACGTCTCTGGCGTGCCTGCGGTCTGCGTGCGATAGCATCCAGGCCCGACATACGAAAGGACCCCGCTTGGTGCGGGGTCCTTTCGTTAGGCGGCGTCCTGGTAAGCGGGATTCTGTCGCGCGAGCGCGGGCAGCAATCTGTCTGGGATCATCGTCGCCGATGACCTCAAGCGGCACTCCGGCTTGCGCCGGCACGGCCTTGCACCCGGTAAGGATTTAGCCGTTTCACCCCGGCGGTCTCCCGCCGGACTGTCCCCGAGGGGACCCGGAGGCATTTCTGCTCCGGCGTCTCTGTTCGCACCTCTCGCGTTGCCGCGGCGGGCCGTTAGCCCGTACCTTTTTGACTCGATGAAGAGTGGGTGTCCCGACTTTCCTCTGGAGCGGAACTCCAGCTGCTGCCTCGGACGCCGCGCTGGCAGTCTGTCAGCTTTGGCTCGCGATGCAAGGCTCAGGCCTTCTCCTCCAGGTCGTTGCGGAGCGCGTGATTGCTCAGGCCGGTCACGCGCAGCAGGTAGATCGTCAGCGACATGAGGAGCGCCGCGAGCGTCGCGAACTGCCAGAGGCCGAGGCCCGCGAGGATGCCGATGCCGGCGGTGCTCCAGATGAGCGCCGCGGTGGTGAGGCCCTGCACATGGTGGTTCTCCTTCATGATGATGCCGCCGCCGATGAAGCCGATGCCGACGACGATGTTGGCGATGAGGTTGAAGGCCGTCGACTCAGCCGCGAAGTTCGCAGCGGCCGCGGCGGAGTCGGTCATGAGGTAGGGGATGGAGATCGCGACGAGCGTGAACAGACACGCGCCGCCGGCCACGAGCATGGACGTCTTGATGCCCGCGTCCTTGCGGATGACCTCGCGCTCGAAGCCCATGACGACGCCGAGCGCGAGCGCCACCATGAGGCGCACCAGCATTTGCGAGACCGTGAGCAGTTCCATAGACTGCATTGTACCAAAGGCATGCGCACGCTCATAAAGGCTGCTCCCGGCAAGGTGGGCGAGGACGTGCTCCTCCAGGGCTGGGTGGATACCCGGCGGGACCACGGCAAGGTCTCCTTCATCGACCTCCGGGACCGCACGGGCATCGTGCAGGTCGTGCTCACGCCCGACATCGCGGGCGCGGACGAGCTCCGGACGGAGAGCGCCGTGGAGATCCAGGGGCACGTGAAGGCCCGTCCGGAGAAGCTCGTCAACGACAAGATGCCGGACCGCCTCGGCACGATCGAGATCGAGGCGCGTGCGGTGCGCGTCCTCGGTCCAGCCGAGGTCATGCCGATCGCCGTCACCACGGACGGCTACGAGATCGGCGAGGAGAGCAGGATGAAGTTCCGCTACCTCGACCTGCGCCGTCCGCGCCTGCAGCGGAACCTGCGCATGCGCCACGCGGTCATCAAGGGCATCCGCGACTTCCTCAGCGAGCGCGACTTCATCGAGGTGGAGACGCCGAATCTCACGAACCCCACGCCGGAGGGCGCGCGCGACTACCTCGTGCCGAGCCGCCTGCAGCCCGGCTCCTTCTACGCGCTGCCGCAGTCCCCGCAACAGTTCAAGCAGCTCCTCATGGTCGCCGGGCTCGAGCGCTACTTCCAGATCGCGCGCTGCTTCCGCGACGAGGACACGCGCGGCGACCGCCAGGCCGAGTTCACGCAGCTCGACCTCGAGATGAGCTTCGTCGACCAGGAGGACGTCATGAACCTCAACGAGGCGCTCCTGATCCATCTCGTCGAGACGCTCTTCCCCGAGAAGCGCATCCAGGAGACCCCGTTTCCGCGCCTGACCTACGCCGAAGCGATGGACCAGTACGGCTCGGACCGTCCGGACCTGCGCACGGACAAGAGCGACCCGGACCTGCTCGCGTTCTGCTGGATCGTGGACTTCCCGATGTTCGAGAAGGACGACGCGGGCGGCTGGACCTTCACGCATAACCCGTTCTCTGCCGCGCAGCCCGCGTACCAGCAGAACCTCGCCAACGGCGCCGACGTCGGGCAGATCCTCGCCGCGCAGTACGACGTGGTGCTCAACGGCTACGAGATCGGCGGCGGCAGCGTCCGTAACCACAAGCCGGAGCTCCTCCGTGCCGTCCTGCGCATCATGGGCTACGAGGACGAGCGCATCGACGCCGACTTCGGCCACATGCTCGAGGCGCTCGGGTACGGCGCGCCGCCGCACGGCGGCATCGCGTGGGGCCTGGACCGCCTCGTCATGCTCCTGCTCGGCGAGCCGAACATCCGCGAGGTCATGGCGTTCCCGAAGACGGGGGACGGCCGCGACCTCATGGCCGGCGCTCCGGTCCCGGTGCCGAAGGAGCGCCTCGACGACCTCGGCCTCAAGCTCGTGGACAAGAAGTAGATGCTCCGGTTCGTCACCGGCAACCGCAACAAGCTCGAGGAGGCGCGCAGCGTCATCCCGGACCTCGAGCAGCTCGACCTGGACCTGCCCGAGATCCAGGAGGTCGACCCGCAGGCGGTGATCGAGGCGAAGCTCCAGGCTGCGCTCGCGCAGCACCAGGCCGGAATCGTCGTCGAGGACACGTCGCTGTTTGTCGACTCGCTGAAGGGCTTGCCCGGGCCCTTGATCAAGTGGTTCGAGAAGACCGTCGGGTACGACGGTCTCGCGCGCATGGCCGCAGCCTCCGGCGACGCCGCTGCAGAGGCGCGCGTCACGCTCGGTTACGCCGATGAGTCAGGCAACATCTCGTACTTCTCGGGTTCGATTCGCGGCACGATCGTGCCGTCGCGCGGCGAGGGCTTCGGCTGGGACGTCATCTTCCAGCCCGAAGGGGAGACCCGCACCTTCGCCGAGATGCCTATCGAGGAGAAGAACGCTATGAGCATGCGGAAGATCGCATTCGAGAAGCTGAAGGAGGCATTGGGTAGACGGAGCTGACAATCTTGGGTCGTCCGCTATACTCGCTAGGCTCAATAACGAAAACTATGCACAAGCCACAACGCACCCTCATCCTTCTCAAGCCCGATGCCGTCCAGCGCGGCATCGTTGGCGAGGTCCTGACGCGCTTCGAGCGCGTCGGCGCATCCATGATCGGCATGAAGCTTCTCGTATCCGACAAGGACACTGCGATGAAGCATTACACGGACGATCTTGCGCAGCGTCGCGGCGAAGCGGTGCGTAACCAAATGATCGAGATGCTGACATCCGGTCCGGTCGTCGCGCTAGCGCTCGAGGGCATCGACATCGTCGAGGTAGTGCGGAAGATGGTAGGCGCGACCGAGCCGAAGTCGGCAGCACCGGGAACCATCCGCGGCGATTTCGCTCACGTCTCGTACGCGCAGGCGGACGCAAGCGGCAAAGGTATATTCAACCTGATCCATGCTTCAGGAACGCCCGATGAAGCAGAGATCGAGATCGGAGTCTGGTTCAAGCCGGAAGAGCTTGTCAGCCATAAGCCTGGATACGCTCAGCATACTATCCATCAGTACTACTCGTGATAAGAAAAGACCCGGGGGAGCCGGGTCTTTTCTTATGTCTTATGCCGCCTTCATCGCTTCCGCGATCTTTCCGAAGTCTCCCTCGAGGATCTTCTCGATGTTGCTCCACTTCTTGCCGATGCGGTGATCGGTGATGCGGTCGTCGGGGAAGTTGTACGTGCGGATCTTCTCGGAGCGGTCGCCGGTGCCGATGGCCTGGCGTCCCGCGGCGGTCTGCGCCGCGTCTTTCTCGCGCTGGATGTCATAGAGCTTCGAGCGGAGGATGCCCATCGCGAGCTCGCGGTTCGCGGCCTGCGTGCGCTCGACGCGAGACGAGACGACGATTCCCGTCGGCTTGTGGAGGATGCGGACGGCGGACTCGATCTTGTTCACGTTCTGGCCGCCGGGCCCGCCGGCGCGCGAGAAGGTCACCTCGAGGTCGCGGTCGTTGATGACCACCTCAGTCGGCGGGACCACGGGGAACGCGGCCACGGTTGCCGTAGAGGTGTGGATGCGGCCGCTGCGCTCGGTCTTCGGGACGCGCTGGACCCGGTGGACGCCGGACTCGTGCCGGAAGGCGTCCCAGGCGCCCTCGCCAGAGACCTCGGCCACGAGGGTCTTGTAGCCCCCGAGGTCGTTCTCGGAGGCGTCGAGGACCGTGAATTTCCAGCCCTGGCTCGAAGCGTAGCGCTGGTACATGTTGGCCAGGTTCGCGGCGAAAAGAGCCGCCTCGTCGCCGCCGGCGCCAGCCCGGATCTCCATGATGAGCTTCTTGCCCATAGTGGGCACATGGTACCGGCGAGGCGGGGGAGCCGGCAACCTTTGCTTGACGGGCCGTTCATGTATACTTCGGAATCATGAACAAGCGAATCCTCGTCGTAGACGACGATCCGGATTTCCGCGAGATATTCTCCACGCACCTCCGCATGAAGGGGTATGACGTGGACACGGCGATGAACGCCGACGACGGCCTGGCCAAGGTCCGTACCGACGCTCCCGACCTGGTGCTCATGGACGTGCAGATGCCGCCCGGCAAGACGGGCATCGAGGCGTTCTTCGAGCTGAAGAACGATCCGGCGACCAAGGACGTGCCGATCATGTTCCTCACGAACCTCGGCGCGACCGAGGTGGAGGCGCAGCAGATCAACGTGCAGTACGCCAAGGAGCTCGGCGCGATCGGCGTGCTGAAGAAGACCGAGGACCTCAAGAGCCTCAGCGAGGCCGTTGCCGCGCAGTTCGCGCAGGAGGTCGGGACGAGCACGCCGCCAGCGCCGGTAGCGTAAAAAATCGAGCCCGCGGTTTTCCGCGGGCTCTGCATTCTCACATCTCGAGCAGGTATTCGGCGATGACGCCGCCTTCCTCCAAGTATCTCGCCTTCGCGTCGTCAGGCAGGTCCTTGAACCCGCCGATGGCGCCGCGGCAGATGCCGCTGCCGCACAGGCAGGGGACCCCTGCCGCGGTGACGTCGTACTCGAGGGTGGCGTAGTCGAACGCCAGTTCTTCCCCGACCGCGATGTCGCGACGGGCGACGACCGCGATGACCGCGACCGTGCCTTCCCAGCTCGGACGGACGATCACGGTAGGATCGCACGAATGGTTGAGGAAGTGTCCCGGATTGAAGGTGCCGTTCAGGCGTTCCGGCTCGATGTGCCGGTCCCGGTCGAACGCGAACGAATACTTCGTCGGCGCGTTCACAAGCATACCTTTCACCGGGAAGATCATCTCACCCTTGCGGAACGATCGCGTTGCGATCACGCCCGCCTGTCCGCTCACGGACGGGCTCAGCCCGATGGCTATGCCCCAGTAGTCCATGAAATATATTGCGCCGTCGATGACGGGCGTATTGCTGTCCATATGGTTCGTCGTCTCCTGATTTTTCGAAAAATCGAACTGCTCCTATTTTACATACAAAATCAGATTTTTGTCAATCGTAGCCTATGTAAAAAGGAGCATCTCTCCGATGCTCCTTTTCGCCGAACGGTCCCTTCCTAGACGCGGGTGACCACGCTGTGGTTCTCGTCGCCCGCCTTCCAGTACTCCATGCAGAACTTCACCGCGTCCTCGGGGTCGAACTCGCGGCACGAGAAGAGGTTGAGGTACATGGTCTTGGTGATCGTGAGGGCATGGCACACGACGTTGCTGGTCTCGATGAACTGGATCGCCGAGATGCCGTCGAGGTGGGGGATGCCGGAGTGGTCCTCCCACATCATCGGCTCGCCGTGGCGCACCATCTTAACGTGGTCGACGAGCTTGACGAGGAATTCGCCCAGCGTTTCCTGCGTGAGGCCGCTGAAGTCGCATCCGCGCATGTCGAGGATCAGCTCGAGGCCGTAATTGCCCCGGTATCCGTATTGCTCCTGTTCTGCCATTGAAATGAGATGATGATTTGAGAGTTCGGCTCTTGACCGCATTCTAGACCTCTGGGGATGTGGGCTCAAGTGTCCCCGCGGGTTTTCCCCAGGGGCTGATTCCCGGTGCGCTACACTATCCCTATCGGGTCCTATCTGTCCCCATGCCCCTCATCCTCTCCATAGTCTACGCGGCCACCCTGGTCTTCTGGCTCGCCGTCGCGCGCGATCCGGCAAATGTCTCGGCAGGGCTCAACATGCAGCTCCTGCTGTTCGCGGTCCCGTTCATCGGGGCGCTCGTGGGCCTGTATAACGCGCGCCAGTGGGGCGGCCTGAAGAGCTCCGTCGGCAAGGCCGTCGGGTTCATCGCCGGCGGCGTGCTCGCCTGGTCCGTCGGCATGCTCATCTGGTGCTACTACATCTTCGTCGCTCAGGTGGAGATCCCGTACCCGTCGCTCGCCGACGCCTCCTTCATCCTGAGCTGGCCCCTCTGGACGATCGGCATCTACTGGCTCTCCAAGGCCACGGGCGTCCGCTACGCCATCCGCGAGGGCAAGGGCAAGGCGCTCCTGGTGGTCGTGCCCCTCGTCGCGCTCGCCATCGCGTACTACCTCCTGGTCGTCGTCGCGCGCGGCGGCGTCATCGAGCTCGAGGCGCTCGATCCCTGGAAGTCGTTCTTCGACCTCTTCTACCCGATCGGCAGCGCGATCATCCTCGCGTTCACGCTCACGTTCTTCAGCCTCTCCAGCTCATTCCTCGGCGGGCGGTACCGCAAGCCGATCACCATCCTGGTCCTCGCGCTCCTCGTGAACTTCGCGGCAGACATCGTGTTCTCGTACACCACGACCAACGAGACCTACTACAACGGCGCGATCGCCGACATGCTCTTCGTGACGGGCATGTTCCTGTTCTCGCTCAGCCTGAGCCTGATGCGCCCGCCCGTGCAGTCGCCGCAGCCACAGTCGCAGCCGCTTCCCGCCGCAACGTCATGATCATGAGCACGCTCGACCAGATCGCTGGGAGGATCATCAAGGAGCAGGAGCTCATCCTCGGGCCTCTCGCCTGGGACGAGGCGGCGAACGTTCCTCATCTCCAGATCCTCGACCGCGCGAACGGCTCGGTCGACATCCCCGAGGGTCCCGAGGGCAGCCGGGTGATCGACGAGCTCGTGAACCGCTACGTCGACCTCTTCGGACGCGCCGCGCGCGAGGCCTGCCGCGAGGCGGCGCATGCGCTCGTCGCCGACCTGCCGCCCGGAGAGGTCCCCGAGAGTCTCCGCTAGGGGAAACGAAAAGACGCCGCGATTGCGCGGCGTCTTCGTTGTCAGGTCTGCAGGATCTGCACGAGCACGATCACTGCGATGAGTAGGTGCCAGAACCAATAGTTCGTAGGAGTTATCAGTTCTCGCCACCAGAGCTTGTCGCTCCTGCGCATCATCACGCAGAGCATCTGCATGAAGAATCCGGCCGCCCACATCGCCCAAGGCAGGAGCGGCTCGATTCCCGGGTTCTCGTACGCGGATCGCGCGATGGGAAGCGCGCTGAAGACCAGCAGGACCTGGAACGCGACCGTGGCCGGCCACACCTCATCTTTCTTCAGCGCTCGCCGGTATATCGCGAGGACGATCAGCGCGAGGATCGCGCTGATCACGTCCTTCCCTTCCACTACTGCGAGCAGGGGAATGCCGGTGACGAGCGAACGACCTATCAGGATGAGCGTGATCGCCACGCATCCGGCGGCTGCTGCGACCTCCTCCGCGTATTTCGCGAGGTCGCCGCGGACCTGCCGCTTGTATATGTGATAGCTGAGCACGGTCTCAATCGACCAGAGCGCCCAGCCGATCACGTTCGTATCCGTCTGCGCGAGCAGCAGATACCCACCGTAGATCAGGTACGCGATCGCGCTTATCAGCGCGCCTGCATAGCCGAGCACTTTGCCGATTGTTCTCATATTCATTTTCAACGCGGACCTCCAGCCGCTTCTCAACTGCCCATATTATAGCATAAAAATCTCATTCAGGCAATTGTCGGTGCCACTTCGTCATTCCTGGCCGGCGCCGGTGCTGTAGAATGAGCTCATGGATCCTCAGTCGAAGGCCGCGGAAGAGGCCGCCTCCGTTCCGGGCATGCCCGCGAAGGACAGCGCCCAGGCGCTGGCGCAGGGCCTGTACGCCCGCACGGTCGAGATGGGGATCAAGAACAAGATCCTCTCGCTCCTCGAGCAGCTCTACGGCATCAGCATCCAGCAGCAGTCCACGAAGGATCTCGCGAGCAAGCTGGCGCCTGTCCTCTGTAACGACCTGTCCTGCGAGTTCGTGTCGCTCCAGCGCTATCTCGACGGCGAAGACAAGCGGCTCGAGACGCTCGCGGTCGCGGGCTCGGAGCGGTACGCCGAGGCGGCGCGCTCGCTCGGCGTCGACCTGTCGGCGGCCGTCGTGCCGCTCGCCTCGACGCAGGCGCTCGTGGAATGCGTCACCGAGCATCGGTTCGTAGAGCGCGATTCGCTGTCGTCGGTTTGGGGAGACCTGATCCGCGCGTCGGAGCAGGAGCTTGCCGAGAAGGCGCATGCGCGCTACGTGATGCTCTACCCGCTCGCCGGCGGCGGGCAGGTCATCGGCGTCCTCGCGCTCGTGCTCAACCGCTCGCGCGCGCAGCTGTCCAGCCTCGAGCGCGTCCTCTTCGACAACGCGGCCAACGTCGTCGGCATCGCGTTCGAGAAGACGCACCTTTACGAGGCGCTCCAGGACGCGAACACGCAGCTCGGGGATGTCAGCCACTTCAAGAGCCAGCTCCTGAGCCTCGCCTCGCACCAGATCAAGGCGCCGCTCGCGGCCATGAAGGGGTACATCTCGCTCATCCTCGAGGGCGGCTACGGCGAGGTTCCGGAGAATCTCATGAAGCCGATCACCGCGATGCAGCGTTCCGCGGACGGCCTCGTCGAGCTGGTCACCTCGCTCCTCGATCTCCGCAAGATCGAGGAGGGGAAGATGGACTACTCGTTCGACCAGGTCGACCTCGCCGCCATGGTCCGCGACGTGGTCGAGGAGCTCGGCATGCTCGCCCGCGAGAAGCATCTCGACCTCACCCTCGCCGGCGCGCAGAGCCCGGTCTTCGTCCGCGCGGACAAGACCAAGCTCCGCCAGGTCGCCCAGAACCTCGTGGACAACGCGATCAAGTACACCCCCAGCGGCTCGGTGAACGTCTCGCTCATCGTCCAGGACCGGTTCGTCACGTGCACGGTCGCAGACACGGGCCTCGGCATGGCCCCGCTCCTGCTACCGCGCCTCTTCGACGAGTTCACGCGCGACCAGCGCGTGCAGCACACCATCCGCGGCACGGGTCTCGGCCTCTACATCGCGAAGCGCATCATGGAGGCGCACGGCGGCGGCATCTACGCGGACAGCGCCGGCGAGGGCCTCGGCTCGCGCTTCTGGTTCACGCTGCCGATCGACCAGGACCTGCCGGTCCCGGTGCCGCCGGCGGCGTAGCCGGAAACGGCAGGGGAGGAGTACACTGGGCTCCATGACGCCCATCCAGACACCGCATCGCGGCGTGCGCACGAAGCTCGACACCTCGGTCTTCGACCGGCACGAGCTGACCAACGGCGTCACGGTCTGGGTGCAGCGGACGCCGGTGGACCTCTCCGACGAGGGCGTGCTGGTCGCGTACTTCGTAAACGCCGGCAGCATCCTCGACCCGGAAGGGAAGGAGCACACGGCGCACTTCCTCGAGCACCTGCCGTTCAAGGGCACGCGCTCGTACCCGAACACCGAGGCGCTCACCGGCGCCATCAACGACGCCGGCGGCAGCGACAACGCCACGACGTCCCGGTACTGGACCAACTACCGCGTCTTCCTGCCCCGCGAGTCCTTCGACCTCGCGCTCGACGTGCTGCGCGAGCTCCTGCTCGAGCCGCTCCTGCGACCCGAGGACTTCGAGGTGGAGCGCGGCATCATCCTCAGCGAGCACGAGCGGAAGTTCGAGAACGTGGACGTCCAGCGCACCCGCGACCTGGCGAAGCTGCTCTACGGGGACCATCCGATCGCGCGCTGGGCGGGATCGCCGGAGACCATCAACGCGATCACGCTCGAGGACGTCCGCGCCTTCCGCGACGCGCACTACCACGCCGGCAACCTGCACGTCGCGGTCGGGGGAGCGTTCAGCGACGTCCCCGGCCTGCTGGCCAAGCTCGAGATGGCCTTCGGCGCCATGCCTGCGGCCGCGCCGACGCAGCTCGCGCTGCCGCCGCTGCCCGCCTTCCCCGAGGGCCCGCATCAGATGCTGCATCCGCGTTTCGCTCGTTCCCGCTTCCACCTGTTCTGGCAGAAGCGCGAGCCGGTCTCCCGCGAATCGCACCTCGCGCTCTCGCTCCTGACCAACGCCTTCTCGGCGGGCATGGACTCGCCGCTCGCGCTCGAGCTGCGGGACCGGCGCGGCCTCGTCTACGAGAGCGGCCTCATGGGCGAGGCGCGCGTCCTCGGCCTCGGCGAGGAGATCGAGCTGGAGCTGCCGATCCGCCGGGACCAGTTCGCCGACGTCTATGCCGCCGTCACGGGGCTGCTCGCGAACCTCAGCGACGCGCGCATCGCGCAGGCGCTGGACCGCTGGCAGGTGGACCGCCTCTCCTCCTTCTCGTTCCCGACCAAGATGTGCGCGCGCCTGGGCGGCGAGCTCGTGGAGCTCGGCAGGACCGAGAGCATCCACGAGACGGAGACGCTCGTGGACGACATCGACCTCGATCTCGTGCATGCGTGGAAGGAATTCCTCCTGAGCACGCCGCCGACGATCGTCGAGACAGGACCGGCCGCGTAGCGAAAGGACCCGGCATTGCCGGGTTCTTTCTTGCCGGAAGGGGATTACGCCTCCTCCTTCTTGGCGCGTACCTTCTTGGCCTTCTTCTCAACCGGCGCCGCCGCCTGGCGGGAGCGGAAGCGCTCGACGCGCCCGGCGGTGTCGATGAGCTTCTGCTCGCCGGTGAAGAACGGATGGCACTTCGAGCAGATCTCGATGTCGTAGGATTCGCGGGTTCCGCCGACGGTGAACTTGGTGCCGCAGCCGCAGGTAGCGGTCGCGGACGCGTGATAGACGGGGTGCAGGTCTGCCTTCATGGTGCCGGCATCCTATCCCTCCTTATTAGGTTTGACAAGGCGTGCCCGGTCCGTATACTCCAACCCGCACTCTGCTTGAGCCTCACCGGCCCCTTGCGGGCCGCTTCGCTTGAACGGGGCGCACCTTGAAAGCGCGATCACAAGGACAGTAATGACGGACGCACCGATCGCGTCCGAACAAACCAGAAAAGTTTAGTAGTTGCTCCAATAGCGTCTGGCTCCCTGTAATGGGGCGCACGGCGTTAAACAAGAACAACTACTCAACAAGAGTGAACTCTGTTCATTCAATTTGAGTGACCCAAAGAAAAGTGAGCTCTACGTGCCCGAAACCCGACCGCTACGGCGGAGGCGAGTACTGCGCGATATCTCATTCTTCTATTATGAGGATTTGATCCTGGTCCAGGATGAACGCTGGCGGCGTGGATAAGGCATGCAAGTCGAACGGACCGATTTCCAAACTTTTTACGAGCCGAGCATGAAGCAGCAATGCCGATTGCGAAGCGAGTGATGTGCGAGGGTTTCGGTTAGTGGCGAACGAGTTAGTAACACCCTGGTACGTACCCCAGAGTCGGGCATAGTCCGCCGAAAGGCGGGGTAATACCCGATGGTCTCGCGAGAGTAAAGATTTATCGCTCTGGGATCGGCCTAGGCCCGATCAGCTTGTTGGTGAGGTAACGGCTCACCAAGGCGACGACCGGTAGGGGAGGTGAGAGCCTGACCCCCAACGACGGGACTGAGACACGGCCCGTACTCCTACGGGAGGCAGCAGTCGAGAATATTCCACAATGGGCGAAAGCCTGATGGAGCGACGCCGCGTGCAGGATGACGGCCTTCGGGTTGTAAACTGCGGTAGCTAGGGAAGAACTTACGTGACGGTACCTAGCGGAAAGAGGCGGGTAACTACGTGCCAGCACCAGCGGTAATACGTAGGCCTCGAGCGTTATCCGGATTTATTGGGCGTAAAGAGCATGTAGGAGGCTTCGCAAGTCTTTGGTTAAAGACCACCGCCTAACGGTGGGAGTGCCGAGGAAACTGCGGAGCTGGAGGAGGTTAGAGGTGCATAGAACGCATGGTGTAGGGGTGAAATCCGTTGATATCATGCGGAATACCAAAGGCGAAGGCAGTGCACTGGGACCTTCCTGACTCTGAGATGCGAAAGCGTGGGGAGCAAAAAGGATTAGATACCCTTGTAGTCCACGCCCTAAACGATGCCTGCTAGCTGTTTCGAGTATCGACCCTCGGAGTGGCGTAGCTAACGCGTTAAGCAGGCCGCCTGGGAAGTACGAGCGCAAGCTTAAAACTCAAAGGAATAGACGGGGACTCGCACAAGCGGTGGATCATGTGGTTTAATTCGACTCTAACCGAAAAACCTCACCCAGGTTTGAAATTCTAGTAGCAAGCCTTCCGAAAGGTTGGCCCTCCGCAAGGACTACTAGGACAGGTGCTGCACGGTTGTCGTCAGCTCGTGCCTTGAGGTGTTCCCTTAAGTGGGTTAACGAGCGCAACCCCTGTCGTGTGTTACAAGTGTCACACGAGACTGCCCCGCCCATAGCTCAGGACCGGCGTATAAAAAATACGCACGGGTCGTGCGCTGCGGGCGGGGAGGAAGGAGGGGATGATGTCAAATCAGCGTGGCCCTTCGACGCCTGGGGCTACACACATGATACAATGGCATGGACAAAGGGCCGCCAACCCGCGAGGGGGAGCAAATCCCAAAACCATGCCCCAGTTCGGATAGCAGGCTGCAACTCGCCTGCTTGAAGCCGGAATCGCTAGTAATCGCGGATCAGCATGCCGCGGTGAATACGTTCTCGAGTCTTGTACTCACTGCCCGTCACGTCAAGGAAGCCGGGAGCGGGTGAAGTTCGCGTAGCGGATCAGCCTGAGTTCGGTAACATGGACGAAGTCGTAACAAGGCACGCGTAGCGGAAGCTGTGCGTGAATCAATTCAACTCACTCTCTTACACCTCCTGAGCCCTGTAACGGGGACAGGCTAGAGAGTAGGTCGGTCACGGTAGAGCCTCCGGGCACCGTCCGCGGGGGACCAATAGGCCCTTCGGAATGGCTATCGTGGATCGCTACAGTCGTAGCACCTATTGGGGCAACTACTAAGCTTTTCTGTCATTACTGCCGCCGGTACCGCATACTATACTTGTGGTACTATCTCTACCCCATGGTCGAAGCTCCTAATCTCGCCCTCATCGTCGAGGACCAGAAATTCCTCTCTGCGATCCTCAAGGCCCGCCTCGAGCGGGAGGGCGTGCAGGTCGCTCAGGCCTTCGACGGTGAGGAAGCCATCCAGTTCCTCACCCAGACGAAGCCGGGCGTCGTGATCCTCGACCTTGTGATGCCGAAGACCTCGGGATTCGAGGTCCTGGAGGCAATCGCCCTCAACCCGATGCTGAAGTCGCTCCCGGTCCTGGTTCTCAGCAACCTGGCCCAGGACGAGGACATCGCGAAGGTGAAGCGCCTGGGCGCGAAGGAATACTTCGTGAAGGTGCAGAACCCGGTAGAGACGCTCGTGACGCGCATCAAGGCGTACCTCCCGCAGGCCACGGTACCCATACCCACCCCACCGAACCCATGATCGCCGACGACATCCGCTCCCAGATCCTCCCTGGCGCCAAGGTGCGCGTCTTCGAGGGCAAGGCGAAGAGCCCGTTCACGGGCATGGTCATCGCAGCCAAGCACGGCGCCGAGGCCGGCGCGACCTTCACGGTCCGCTCCATGGTCGCCGGCGTCGGCGTCGAGAAGGTCCTGCCGTTCAACAGCCCGAACATCACCAAGGTGGAGATCGCGAGCAGCCCGAAGAACGTGCACAAGAGCAAGCTCTACTACGTCCGCGACATGTCCGGCAGCACGATCCGCAAGCGCCTCGGCGTCTCGCTCTCCTAGGATACCCGCCGTATTGCACCGCGTCAGAAGGGCCCGTACACTGTGCGGGCCCTTCTGCGCAGGTGGTGAAACTGGTAGACACGCCATCTTGAGGGGGTGGTCCCGAAAGGGGTGGAGGTTCAAGTCCTCTCCTGCGCACATCCCGGAAAAGGCGGCCCGAAAGGCCGCCTTTTCCTCGTCTCCCCATACTTGCTATTTATAGAGATTATTGTATAATATATGCAGCCCGAAAGGGAATATCTTGAAAACAGGAAAAGGAAAATATGATCAAAAATCTGTCGCTGAGCATCGCCGTGATGCTTACGCTTTTCATCGGATCCGTCTGCGCGCAGACGGTTGGCAGCAACCCGGCCTTCGACGGCTGGAATTGCAATGACCCGTCGGCGGAGCCGGGATTCTGCACGCGCACGCTTTCCAAGTCGGAGACGGCTTGGGACTTCGCCGGAACCCTCTTCAACAACCATTCCCTGTGGAACCGGTTCGTGGAAGACAATCCCGACAAGACCATTGTCCGGAAGGATGCGAAGGGGAATCCCATTCTCATCTGGAAGGAAGGTGCGACGGTCCGCATCCGCAAGACCGACCTGACCAACATCCAGAACGGAACGGTCGTCCCGGACGCGAAAGCGCCCGTGACCGTGACCATCCAGGAAGAGTCCTGGTGGGCGTTCCCGGGGATCTTCGGTCCGATCGCGCTCATCGTCCTAACGTTTCTCGCCGGTCTGGCGTTCGCGTATTGGCTCATCAGGAGACTCACGCGTTCCGCGCGCCTGCGCGAGAACCCGCGGGATCCCGAGTTCTTCGGGCGCCCGATGCGGAGCGACTTCGACCACACGCTGAACGTCGCGCCCACGCGTCGAGAGATGCAGCGCACGCTCAGTCGCGTCCGCGAAAGCGGCGGCGGCATCCACCAGCGTCCGTTCACGCGTCGTAAGCGCACCATCTCGGCGCGCATCACACTCCCGGAAGGTGCGACCGTCCCCGTCGAGTTCCGCAACGGAACCTTCGACGCGCGACCGATCAACAACCTCGCCTACTTCGACATCTACCACGATGGAGAAGGCGCGATCGTGAACCTGGTCGGCGCGTTCAGCCGGTGCTCCAACGGGCTCCTGCTGGGATCGATGACCCCCGCCGAGCTCGCCCGCTTCGCGCAGGCGACGCTCACGGACGCGAAGGTGATCGTGGAAGACCCCAATCTTCCCGCGTTCAGCCTCGATGCCGTCCACGCGTTCCTCCGCGGCCTCGCTTCCTCGGAAGCGCCCGCGCAGGAAACGCAGTCCGCGACGACCGAAGCTGCCCCGACCGGCGAAGCCGCTCAGACGCAGCCCGCGCAGGACTCCTCGCAGGCGCTCAGCCAGCAGGAGATCCACTTCGGACGCGACGGCTGGGTGATCCGCGGCGGCAAGATCAACCTTGCCGGCGGCGCGAAGCTCGACCTCACCGAAGGCGGCGAGGTCAGCATCAAGCCGGACGGCAAAGCGTCGGTCGGCGACCTGCCGCTCAACCTCACGCCGGACGTCACCGACGTCAGCGACGAGACCCGCGAAAGCTAAACGTCCGCCGGCGCGTCAGCCCGGTAAAGAGAAGGACCCCATCACGGGGTCCTTTCCTATTTCGCGATCCGTACCTCGGTCACCGGGTAGGTGATGGCCATGTCCTTCCTGCTTCGGATAGCCTCGAGTATCCGGAGGTTGATGTCGCTGGCGACGCGGTTGGCATCGGCGACGGAGACCTGGTACCTGAGCTCGATCCGCACGCCGGAAGGGTCGAGCTTCGCGCGCGTGTGCGGCTTCGCGGGCGCGCCGGCGACCTCTGCGGCGATGCCCTCGAGCAGGGGGATCGCCGCGGCGACGTCGCTGTCGTAGGAGAGCGTGACCTCGACCTCGCCGAGGATGCGGTCACGCGCGCCGCCGTACCGGACGACCGGCTGGTCGAAGATGATGCTGTTGGGCAGCATGACGCGCCTGCCGGAGACGTCCTCGGCGCCGTACCGGCCGACCTCCTCGAGGTAGAGGTGCGTGAAGGTGATCGCGAGCACGTTGCCGCGCGCGAGCGTGCCGACCTCGATGCGGTCTCCGATGCGGAACGGCCGCTTGAGGAGGATGGTCATCCACGCCGCGACCGAGGCCGCGGGGCGCTGCAGGGCGAAGCCCGCCGCGGCGACGATGACGCCGAGGCTCACGCCGAAGCCCTTCCAGGACCCCGCGTACGTGAAGACCGCGAGGATCACCACCACGACGAACAGCAGCCAGCGGAGGAGGTAGAGCGCGGGCGCGACGCGTGCGTCGCTCTTCACGCCACTCCGGGCGAGCGCCCGTCCGGCGACCGAGATGGCCACGTTGCCGATCAGGAGCGCGAGCAGGAAGGGGACGGCGACGCTCGCGACGTGGACGGCGGTATCGAGGGGGAGCGCCTGTTCGAAGCGGTCGCGCAACGCGTTGAGCATGTCCCCAGTGTACCAGGCCGGACCGCCTGCTACACTCGCGGCATGTACCGCATCGGCATCGACGAGGTCGGGCGCGGCCCTCTCGCGGGACCGGTCGTGGTCGCGGCAGTCGCCCTGCCGAAGGGTAAGCGCTTGCCGCTCTGGCTCGGGGAGCTGCGCGATTCCAAGAAGCTCACGCGCAACGCACGGGAGGCCTGGGCCGACTGGATAAGGGCCGCGCTGCCGCATGCGCTCGCCCGCAGCGCGCCGGCGTCCGTGGATCGGCGCAACATCAGCGCCTGCGCGAACGCCTGCGCGGCACGCTGCTGGGCGCGAATCACGCTCCAGGTCGGGGTGCACCCCGCCGCGCTCGACGGCGGGCTCTATCTCGGCTCGAAGGAGCGCCAGACCTCGTTGCCGGCGGTCACGGAGCCGAAGGCGGACGAGCGGTACCGCGAGGTCGCGCTCGCTTCCATCCTCGCCAAGGCCCACCGCGACGCGGCCATGGCACGCTACCACCGGCGGTGGCCGCGGTACGCCTTCGACCGCAACGCCGGATACGGAACCCGGGCCCACTACGCGGCGCTCCGCGAGGCCGGCCCGTGCCCCATCCATCGGTTGACCTTCCTGGGCGCTCTCGGTACTATGGGCCCACTTCCATGAGCGTTCCCGTCAAGCACCACACCCGCGGCAAGGTAGGCCGCCGCCGCTCGCATCACGCCCTCAAGGCGACGGCGCTGATGCCCTGCAGCGAGTGCAAGGCGCCCCTGCTGCCGCATCGCGTCTGCGCCAACTGCGGCGCCGTGCACACGCGCTCGGTCCGCAAGGCCCGCGCCGCTTCTGCGCAGCAGAAAGCATCCTGAGCTCATTAACCGCTCTCGCGAGCGACCCGCACCTTCCACAACGACCATGGCGACCCGACACCTCATCCGGAGCGTGATCCTCCAGTCCCTCTACGAGTGGGACTTCTACAACCAGAAAGGGGACATCGCGAAGATCCTCGAGCGCAACCTCGAGGAGTTCGCGCCGGGCATCGACGAGCCCGAGTTCGCGTGGAAGATTCTCCAGCGGATCGTCGAGCATCTCGCGGAGCTCGACGCCATGATCGTGCAGCTCGCTCCCGAGTGGCCGCTCGACAAGATCGCGATCATCGACCGCAACATCCTGCGCATCGGCCTCTCCGAGCTGCTCTACGCCGACCACAACGAGGTGCCGCCCAAGGTCGCCATCAACGAGGCCATCGAGATGGCCAAGGGCTTCGGCGGGCAGTCCTCGCCCCGCTTCGTCAACGGCGTGCTCGGCACGGTCTACCGCGAGCGCATCGCGCCGCACGAGCCCGTGCACGCGGCGGCAGATCACCAGGATCGCTGAGCCGTGCCGGAGACCTCGCGCCTCGAATCATTAGAGACGTCGCTCGGCGTCCTCTTCCGCGACCGCGCGCTCCTTAAGGAGGCGCTCACGCACCGCTCGTACCTCAACGAGCACCCGCACTGGTCCCCGCGCCATAACGAGCGTCTCGAGTATCTTGGCGATGCGGTCCTCGAGCTCGCGGTGTCGGACTCCCTCTACCGCACGCTGCCCGAGGCGAGCGAGGGCGAGCTCACCGCGGTGCGCGCCGCGCTGGTGAACTTCCAGTCCCTGGCGCGCCTCGCGGGCGCCATCGGCCTCGGCCCGTACATCCGCATGAGCAAGGGGGAGGCGCGCGACCAGGGCCGCGCGCGCGAGGTGATCCTCGCCAACGCGATGGAGGCGGTGGTCGGCGCGATCTACCTGGACGCCGGGATGGCGCCGGTGCAGACGCTCGTGGACGCCCACCTCATGCCGCTCGCCAGCGACATCCTCGCCACGAAGTCGTACAAGGACCCTAAGAGCGCCCTGCAGGAGTTCGTGCAGGAGCGCTACCGCGTCACGCCCTCGTACCGCGTCCTCGCCGAGGACGGGCCGCCGCACCAGCGCACCTTCACGGTGGGCGTCTACGTCGACGGCGCGATCGTCGGGCAGGGGACCGGCCCGAGCAAGCAGGAGGCTGAGGTCGACGCGGCCAAGCAGGCGATGAGCCAGTACGCGGGCTGACATGGCACACCTGCTCCGTCGCATCGAGCTCCAGGGATTCAAGTCGTTCGCCAGCCGCACGGTACTCGACGTCCCTGCCGGCATCACGGCCGTCGTCGGGCCGAACGGCTCGGGAAAGAGCAACGTCGTCGACGCGGTCCGCTGGCTCCTCGGCGAGCGCGACGCCAAGCACCTCCGCGGCGGCACCGTCGACGACCTCATCTTCGCCGGCACCCCGCAGCGCGCCCGCGTCGGACAGGCGACGGCCTCCTTCACCTTCGACAACGCGTCGGGGTCGTTCCCGGTGGACGCGCCCGAGGTCGTGCTCAGCCGGCAGGTGAGCCGCGACGGGACGAGCAAGTACTTCATCAACAAGCAGGAGGTCCTGCTCCGCGACCTCGTGGACCTGCTCGCCCGGGCGCGCCTCGGCTCGCGCGGCCTCACGGTCGTGACGCAGGGCAACAGCGACGTGTTCGTGCAGGCGAGCCCCGCGCGCCGGCGCGAGATGATCGAGGAGGTCCTCGGTCTCAAGGAGTTCCAGCTCAAGAAGCGCGACGCGGAGCGCCGCCTCAAGGCTGCGGACGCGAACCTCGCGCAGGCGCACGCCGTGGCTGCCGAGCTCGAGCCGCAGCTGCGCATGCTGCGCCGGCAGATCGGCCGCTTCGAGAAGCGCGACGCCCTCGCCGCGGAGCTCACCGCCTCCGAGGACGAGCTGTACGGCTCGCAGCTGACGGCAGCGCGCAAGGAGCGCGGCCGGCTCGAGGGCGAGCTCGCGGCGCACCGGACGACGCTGCCCGCGCTCGAGGCCGCCCGCAACGAGGCCGCCGCCGCGCGCCAGCGCGTGGAGGACCAGGCTCCCGCCGAGCGCGAGGAGCTCGCCGAGACCAAGCGCCAGCTGCTCGCCGCGCTCTCCGCCCAGAACGAGATCCAGAAGGCGACCGGACGCCTCGAGGCGCAGATCGAGATGCTCGCGCGCCGGCAGTCCGAGCCGGAGGCGCCCGACCAGGCGACGCTTCTCGGGCTCGTGCGCGAGATCGAGCGCGAGGTCGCCGAGCTCTCCGGCATGGACGAGCTCCCGACGCTCCGGCAACGCCTCGCGAGCCTCTCGTCGCGCATCCGCGCGATCTTCGCCAAGCAGCCTGCGGCACCGGCGCCCGAGTCGGACGCGCTGCAGGACCAGCTCCAGGAGCAGCGCGCGCGCCTGCACGAGCAGACCCGGCTCGTGGAGCGCCTCGCCGCGCGCAGCGAGGAGCTCGAGGCGGGCCAGGCCGGGTTCTACGACGCCTTCAAGGCGGCGTCCGTGGCGCTCGACGACGCGCACCGCGCGCTCGAGGCGTGGCGGGCGAAGGAGCAGCAGCTCCGGTCCCTGCTCGAGCGATACCAGCTTCAGGAGGAGTCCGTCCTCCAGCAGCTCGCGCATGCCGGCCGCGGCGCCGATTCGCTCCCGGAGGTCGCGCACACGCTCGGGCACGAGGACGTCGCGCGGCTCGAGCGGCAGGTGTACCGCCTGCGCGGCGAGCTCGCTGCCATCGGCGACGTGGACGAGCAGATGCTCGCCGACGCGCGCGCGACCGAGGAGCGGCACGCGCAGCTGACCGCCGAGGCAGCTGACCTCGAGGCGGCGCGCGAGGACCTCGTCGGCCTCGTCGCCGACCTGGACCGGCGCATCACGCGCGAGTTCAGCGACGCGATCGCCTCCATCTCCGCCGAGTTCGGGAAGCTGTTCGCCGCGATGTTCGGCGGCGGCACGGCGCGTCTCGTGCCGGTATCCGCGCGCGCAGCTTCAGAGGAGGAGGGGAGCGAGGACGAGGAGTCCGGCGCTACCGGCCTCGAGATCGAGGTGCAGCTGCCGAAGAAGCGCGCGAGCAGCCTCGAGGTGCTCTCCGGAGGCGAGCGCAGCCTCGTGGGCCTCGCCGCGCTCTTCGCGCTGGTCTCCGTCTCGCCGCCACCGTTCCTGGTCCTCGACGAGGTGGACGCGCCGCTGGACGAGCGCAACGCGAAGCGCTTCGGCGAGCTACTCCGCAGCTTCGCGCACGAGAGCCAGTTCGTGATCGTCACGCACAATCGCGCCACGATGGAGGCGGCCGACGTGCTCTACGGCGTCACGCTCGAGGCGGACGGCACGAGCAAGGTAGTGAGCCTGAAGGTCGCTCAGTGAAAGCCGGGAGCATGAAAATGGGCCGGCTTGTTCGCCGGCCCTCTCGTGGTTGCTGTATGTGAACGCCTTTGGCCGCAACCCGCCTCGGGCATCTCTTGTTACGGAGATCAATATTGGACTTTGGCGCCTCGTCGTAATCGCCGCGTCCTCACCGCCATTCGCTCAGACCAGGATATGGATCGCGCCTGCGGACCAGCGCTTCACCTCATTCCTGATGCGGCTATATTAAATGAATATATCAAAGTGTCAAGTCCTAGGATTTGACAGCGTCATGGGGAAATTTCATGATTTCCCCATGTCAAAGTATTGGCACAACCCGGCCGACAGCCGCCGCGCCTGCCTTACGCAGTCCGGCGTCGTCATCAATCCCGCCTTCATGCGCGGGCCTGACCGGGTTGCTGCTCGTACGAGGTAACTGCCTCCAGCTACGACGAGGAACGCCCCGGCTAGGCCCGGGGCGTTCCTCGTCCTTGTCCTAGAACCGCACTCTTAAAAAACGAATAAGGAGGATTCAATCATGGAAAACATTCGCAGGGATCCCGCGCGGGCATTCCTGATCATCTCGACGCTCAACGCGTTCTGCGTGGGGCTCACGTTCGGGACGTACGTCCTGTTCCTGTACCACCTCGGGCTGACGCCCGTGCAGGTCAACCTGACCAACTTCGCCTTCTATCTCGGCAGGTTCTTCCTCGAGATACCGACCGGCGCCGTTGCTGACACGTACGGGAGGCGCGTCTCGTCGCTAATCGCGTTCGCGCTCTACGGCGCTGGCCTGCTGGCCTACTGGCAGGCGACCACCTTCCTCGGCTGCATCGCCGCCGAGCTCGTGCTCGCTACCGGCGCGACGTGCCTGAGCGGAGCGTTCGAGGCATGGGTCGTGGACGAGCTGAAGGCATGCGATCGGCCGGACGAGATCCGGACGCTCTTCGTGCGCGAGGCGATCTACGACCGCGTCGCCACGATCGTGGGCGCGCCGATCGGCGGGCTGCTCGCGACGGCGTACGGCATGGCAGCGCCCTGGTTCGCAGCCGCGGCAGGCATGTTCCTGCTGCTGGCGCTCGCCGCGCTGATCATGCGCGAGAGCCGCGTCGTCATGCGTCACGAGGGCCACTCCTTCGGAGAACTCGTACGCACGGCGCAGCGCAGCGTACGCTACGCCGCTTCTCCTGGACCGGTGCGCGCCTTCCTGCTCGTCTCAGCGTGCTTCACGTTCGCGAGCATGGCGCCGAACATGCAATGGGCGCCGTACTTCCAGGGCATGGTCGGCGGGTCGTCGGGAACGGGCATCCTGTTCTCCGTCCTCGCGCTGCTGGTCCTGGCCGGATCCTGGCTCGCGCCGCGCATGCGGCGGTGGGCAGGGGAGGACTGGGCCGGACTCGGTGCCACGCTCGTGCTCGCCGGCATCGGCATCGCCGCTGTGCCGCTGCTGCCTCTGCCGTTCTCGCTGGCGCCCCTGGCGCTCTACGAGATCGCTAATGGCATGTTCAACCCGCTCAAGAAGGCGAGCCTGAACATGGCGATCGAGACGGACGACCGCGCTACGGTGCTCTCCTGCGAGGAGATGACCTCGAAGCTCGGCGGCGCGCTCGGCCTGTTCGCGACCGGCGTCCTGGCACAGGGCGTATCGATCGGCGCGGCGTGGATCTGCGGCGGACTCTCCTGCCTCCTGGCAGCCTGGACTGTGTGGCACGTCCGCATCCGCCCGATACGGGCATCGAAGGACCTTTCTTAGGAAAGGTCCTTTTTATCAGGTGGGGAATCAGGATTCAGGCGCAGGATGCCGCCCGTGTGGATAACGAGTGCGTATCCGAGGAGCTGTTGCGCAAATGCCTCAATAAAATCAAGGATTTCAAACTGTAACTTTCCGTCCACTCGTACATTTTGTGCTTCCATCCAGGTGGCGTATGATGAATGCCAAGTGGGGAAATGTGGATGATTCTGGGGAAAACGAGGCTTTTCTGGGTATAACTCCGAAACCTCGTTCCTCCAGAAGCATTCCGTTCCACGCTTGCCAATAACGATTCGTACATGTTGCTCGGAGAATATCGCCACAGCGTCGACGCGAAAGGCAGGGTAGCCATCCCGGCCAAGTTTCGCGACGAGCTCGGCACCGGAGCGATCGTGACGCGGGGCCTCGACAACTGCCTGTTCATCTTCGGACGGCACGAGTGGGAAGCCCTCGCCGCGAAGCTTATGGCGCTGCCGCTGGCCCAGGCGAATTCGCGCGCATTCGTACGCCTCATGCTCTCCGGCGCTACTGACGTGGAACTGGACGGCCAGGGACGGGCGCTCGTTCCCGAATACCTGCGTTCCTACGCGGGGATCGAGAAGGATGCGGTCATCACGGGCCTCTACAACCGCGTCGAACTGTGGGACACGCGACGCTGGGACGAGTACAAGGCGAAGACGGAGCACGCATCCGAGGAGATCGCGGAGCACCTCGGCGCTCTCGGGATCTGACGCATGCACGAACCCGTACTTTTACACGAAACGATCGCACACCTGGATCCGCGCCCCGGCGACCTCGTCGTCGACGGCACGCTCGGCCTCGGCGGTCACAGCAAGGAGATCCTCCCGCGCCTCGCGCCGGGCGGCACGCTCCTCGGGCTGGACCTCGACCCGACGCGGCTCGGACGTGTGCAGGCGGCACTCGACGACGATGCAAGCAGGCTCGGCGTCACGGTGTCCGTACGGCACGCGAGCTACGACACGCTACCCGCCATCCTCGCCGACATCGGCCGCAGGGCTGACGGGCTCCTCCTGGATCTCGGCTTCGCGTCGGACCAGCTCGTTCCCGAGAGGGGATTCAGCTTCCGCGAGAAGGGTCCTCTCACGATGACCTACGACCCGGACGCGACACCTCTTTCGGACCTCCTCGCCTCGGCGAGCGAGGGCGAGATCGGCCGCGTCATCCGCGAGTACGGCGAAGAGCGGTACTGGCGGCGGATCAGCCGCTCGCTGTACCAGCGCGCGCGCTCCGGCGAGCTCCGGACCACGCTGGACCTCCGCGACGCCGTCGTCTCCGTGATCCCGCGCGCCGCAGGACACGGCGCCACCGATCCGGCGACCCGTACCTTCCAGGCGCTCCGCATCTGGGCCAACGGCGAGCTCGAGCGGCTCGACCGCATCCTCGCGGCGCTGCCCGAGGTCATGGCTCCCGGCGGACGCGTCGCGATCATCAGCTTCCACGCCCTCGAGGACGCCCGCGTCCGACAGGCGTTCCAGGACCTCCGCAAGGACAAGCGCGGCACGACGGACAAGAAGTTCGTCGCCGCGGGCCTCGCCGAGGTCGTCCGCAACCCCCGCGCCCGCTCCGCGCGACTCCGGAGCTTCACCTTCAATCCCTGACCCATGCGCACCCGCTTCCCGTACCAGATCCTCGCCGGCGCGCTCGTCGCGCTCCCGCTCATCCACCTCGCACTCCTCCGCTACACCTCCTGACATGACCTACCTCCAGCCGCACGCGCAAGCTACGACCTCAATCTACCGCCTTCTCATCATCGGCTTCGCCGTCGCGGCGACCGTATCCATACTCGGCCTCATCGGCCTCTACAACGCGGTGGTGAGCGAGCGGCATGCGGCGCAGGAGGCAGGCAAGGCGATCATCACGCTCCAGACGGGCAACGTCGATCTCGAGCAGCGGCTGCTCCTCGCGTTCGACGTGAACGCCGTCGACGCGTTCGCGGCGTCGCGCGGCCTTGTGAAGGAGCGCGATCCCCGATACCTTGAGGGCACTCCGGCGTCATGGGCTCTCGCTTCCGTTTCTCACTTCTGATCGCCGCAGCGTTCGTCGCCTACGGAGCCCTGCTCCTCAGGCTCTACGACCTCCAGATCGACAAGGGGGACACGTACGCGGCGAAGGCGAGCCAGCAGCTCGAGGCGGGCCAGCGCCTCGACGCGCCGCGCGGCGTCATCTACTTCACGGACAAGAACGGCAACCGCACGCCGGTCGCGGTCAACCGCGACCTGCCGGTCGTCTACGCCGTGCCGAAGGAGGTCGAGGACCCCGCAGCGCTCATCGAGGCGCTGCTGCCGTACTTCCCGGACATGGATCAGGGGAAGATGCTCACGCGCCTGCAGAACAAGGAGAGCCTCTACACGCTCTTCGGGAAGCGTCTCCCCCAGGAGACCGCGGACCGCATCAAGGAGCTCGGCCTTACGGGCCTCTACGTCAACAACCAGCCCTTCCGTTATTACACCCTCGGCCCTTCGGCCGGTCACCTGCTCGGCTTCGTCGGCCCGAACCAGAACGGCCTCGGCGACGCGGGCCGCTACGGCGTCGAGGAAGCGTACGACACGCACCTGACCGGCGCGCCCGGCATCCTCGAGAACGGGCGCCTGACCTTCCCGACGCCGGGCGAGGACCTCGTGCTCACCATCGACCCGAACGTGCAGGCCGAGGCGCAGACGCTCCTGACGAACCTCGTCGCCAAGTACCGCAGCAAGGGCGGCACGATCATCGTGCAGGAACCCAAGAGCGGGAAGCTGCTCGCGCTCGTCGGCGCGCCGACGTTCGACCCGAACAGCTACAGCAAGGCGCCGCTCGAGGCGTTCGTCAACGGCGCGACGCAGCAGCAGTACGAGCCGGGCTCGGTCGTGAAGGTGCTGACCATGGCGGCCGGACTCGACGCGGGCAAGTTCACGCCGCAGACCACGGTCTACGACAACGGCGACTTCGAGGTCAGCGGCTTCCACATCCATAACTGGGACCTGAAGGCGTACGGCACCGTGACGATGACCAACATCATCGAGCACTCGCTCAACGTCGGCACCTCGCTCGCCCAGCGCATGGTCGGGCGCGACACCTTCCTGAAGTACATGAAGGCATTCGGCTACGGCGAGCGCACGGGCATCGACCTGCCCGGCGAGATCCGCGGCGACCTCGGCGAGATCACGCGGTCGGGCGCGAGCGACATCGCCTGGGCGACCGCGTCCTTCGGGCAGGGCGTCGTCGCGACGCCGATCCAGGTGATCAACGCGGTCTCGGCGATCGCCAACGGCGGGAAGCTCATGCGCCCGTACGTGAACGCCGAGCTCGAGCCGGAGGTGCGGCGCACGGTCATCAAGCCGGAGACCGCGCGCCAGGTGGCGCAGATGATGAGCACCGCCGTCGTCACCAACAAGATCGCGGCCATCCAGGGCTACGACGTCGCCGGCAAGACGGGCACGGCGCAGCTGGCGGTCGGCGGCAAGTACGGGGACAACGTCATCAACACGTACGTCGGCTTCGCGCCGGCGTTCGATCCCAAGTTCGTGATCCTCGTGAAGCTCGACCAGCCTGCCGGCGCGCCGCTCGCGGGACAGACCATCGTGCCGGTGTTCCGCGAGCTCGCGCAGTTCCTGCTCACGTACTACGAGGTACCGCCGTCCCGCTCCGCGCAATGAGGTCCGTGCCAGGCTTCGCGCACTGGGCAGCAGTGCGCCTCGTGCGGGCTTCGCTCTGGCGCTTCAAGCCGAGCGTGGTCTCAGTGACGGGGACGGTAGGGAAGACGACGACGAAAGCGGCGATCGCGGCGGTGCTCTCGCCGATGCGCCGCGTGCGCATCGCGCCCGACGGCGTGCCGCCCTACGCGGCGCTCGCGCTCACCGTGCTCGCCACGGACGAGCACCTCGCGGAGGCGCCGAGCCAGTACCAGGACGACGGCTACAACCACGACCTGAAGCGGAGCTGGTTCTGGATCCGCGTCCTCGCGTTCGCCTCGTTGCGGCTGGTCCGGACCCGGCGCAAGGAAGCGCCAGACGTCTGCGTCGCCGAGTACGGCCGCGCCGAGAACGTGCGCCAGCTCCTGCGCCTCGTGCGCCCGACGGTCGCGGTCCTGACGCCGATCGGCGAGGTCGCGCCCGGCGGCCGCGGCGAGGAGGACCCGATCCGCGACTACGCGCGCACCGTCGAGCAGCTGCCTGCCGCCGCGTTCGCAGTCATCCCGTGCGAGGACGCGGCGCTCGCGGTGCGCCAGCGCACGCGCGCGCACGTGCTCACGTACGGCGCGGGCAGCGCCGCGCACGTGCAGGTGCAGCAGGTGCTCCAGGAGATCGACGCGGACGGGCATCCTGCCGTCTCGGCCGACATCAGCTACGGCGGATCGGTGGTGCCCATCGTCCTCCGCGGGGCGGTCGGGCCGTACCACACCAACGCCGCAGCCGCCGCGATGTGCGTCGGCATCGTCTTCGGCGCCACGCTGCCCGACCTCGCGAGCGCGCTTTCCGCGTACCGCCCGCCGCAGGGATCCGTGCGCGTGATCCCGGCCGTGAAGGAGGCGACGCTCATCGCCGACGAGTACGACGCGCACCTGCTGACGGCCGTCGCCGGGCTGGAGCTCCTCGACGCGTACCCGGGCAAGCGGAAGATCGTGGTGCTCGGCGACCTCGTGGACCTCGGCAGCAAGAGCATGGAGGTGCACGAGTACCTCGGCCGGATCGTGAAGGAAGTCGCTGACGCGTTCATCGTCGTGGGCAGCCGCGCCCGCATCGCCGCCGAGTCGGCGCTGCGCGCGCGCATGGCCAAGAAGAACGTGCAGGCGTTCGAGCGCGCCGAGGACGCCGCGCCGGCGCTGCAGGCTTTGCTGAAGAAGGGCGACGTGGTGCTCGTCGCCGGCTCGCGCGTGATGCGCCTCGACAAGGTCGTGGAGGAGGTGCGCCTTCCCGACGCCGAGGATGTCCGGCGCGCGCAGGAAGGGGAGTAGCCATGGCCAAGCGTCCTTCCAAGGCGGCGACCCGCATCAGCGACGAGGCGACGGTCCGCGCGACCGGCAAGACCTCCGCGGAATGGTACGCGCTTCTCGACGCGGACCATGCCGAGCTCTGGAGCCATAGGGAGCGCGTCAGCTTCCTGCGCCGTCACGGCGTCGCGCCCTGGTGGCAGCAGATGATCGCGGTCAACTACGAGCGCGCCCGGGGCCTGCGCCTCCTCGGCGAGACGAAGGCCGGCTTCGAGTTCGGGATCTCGCGCACGCTCGCGGTCGCGCCGGAGCGCGCCTGGGAGCTCCTGACCGCGGGCGTCGGCCTCGAGGCGTGGGCGGGCGACGGCACGGACGTCGAGCTGCGGAAAGGGGCCAGCCAGCAGCTGCGCGGCAAGCGCGTCGAGGTCCGCGGCCTCACGCCCGGCGTCCGCCTGCGCCTCGCGGTGACCGAGCCCGGAGTGCCGCAGCGGATCATCCAGATGAGCGTCGCGCCCGCGGCGAACGGGCGCTCGAGCATCCGTTTCCACGAGGAGCACCTGCCCGGCATCGCCGCGCGCAAGCGCGCGGAGCGCCGCTGGCACGACGTCATGGACGAGGTGGAGGATATCCTCGGCGCCTGACCGGTCTGCTACACTGGGGGCATGTCAACGCACGCCTCCCGTCCCTCCTACACCTATCTCTACATCGCGATAGCCATCGTCGCGGTCGCGCTCGTGGGATGGGGGATCCTGGCGCTCGACCAGCAGAGCACGAAGCTCGACGGCTTCGCGTCCTGCCTGAAGGAGAAGGGCGCCACCTTCTACGGCGCCTTCTGGTGCCCGCACTGCCAGGAGCAGAAGGCCATGTTCAAGAAGTCGTCGCGCCTGCTCGCGTACGAGGAGTGCTCGACGCCGGACGGCAAGGGGCAGACGCAGGACTGCACGGACAAGGGCATCAAGTCGTACCCGACCTGGACCTTCGCAGACGGCAGCACCGAGGAGGGCGTGCTCTCGCTGGGCAAGCTCGCCGAGAAGACCGGCTGCGAGGTTCCCGAGGAAGCCAAGTAGCGCCATGGACGCAGCCCTGTTCACCGGGATCGTCAGCGTGATGGTGGTCATCGGCCAGATCGCTGCGGTCGGGCTCGCGCTCCTGCTCATGCGGGACGTGCGCCAGCGCCGCCGCGACGGCCTCACGGCATGGGTGCACCGCTACGGGCTCACGCTCGCCTTCGTCATCGCGCTCGGCGCCGTGGCCGCGAGCTTCGTGTACTCGGACGTGATCGGGTACGCGCCGTGCACTCTCTGCTGGTACCAGCGCGCCTTCATGATCCCGCTCGCGGTCGTCCTCGGCATCGCGGCGTGGCGCAATGACCGGAGCATCATCCCGTACGCGCTCGCGCTGACCGCCTTCGGCGGCCTGGTCGCGCTCAACCACGTCTGGCTCCAGACGATGGGCGTCTCCCTCATCCCGTGCGACGCCAGCGGCCCGAGCTGCGACCAGCGCTTCGTCTACGAGTTCGGCTACGTGACGATCCCGGTGATGTCGCTCACCGGATTCGCGCTCATCGGCGCCCTGCTCGGTCACGCGCAGGTACGCAAGCACTAGCATGGCCACCGCGCTCGTCACCGGCGCGTCATCCGGGATCGGCATGGAGTTCGCCGGCGTGCTCGCGCGCGAGGGATACGACCTCTTCCTAGTAGCGCGGGACGGCGAGCGGCTCGCGAAGGTCTGCGACGCGCTGAAAGTCGCGTACGGCATCCAGGCGCACTACCTGGCGCAGGACCTGTCCGTGATCGGGGCGCCCGAGGCGCTCGTCGACGCGCTCGACGCGCAGGGCATGGTCATCGACGTGCTCGTGAACAACGCGGGCGTCGGCGACTACGGGAAGTTCATGGAGGCGGACGTCGCGAGGATCCGCGCGATGCTCCGCATCAACGTCATGGTGCCGACGCTCCTCGCGCGCCTGATCGGCGCGCGCATGATTGAGCGCGGCAGCGGCAGGATCCTCAACGTCGCCTCGTTCGCGAGCTTCGTGCCCGGCCCGTGGATGGCCGCCTACTACGCATCCAAGGCGTACCTCCTCTCGTTCTCGGAGGCGCTCGCGACCGAGCTTCAGGGGACCGGCGTCACGGTCACGGCGCTCTGCCCCGGCCCGACCGACACCGACTTCATGCAGGTCTCCGGCATGAGCCGGTCGCGCCTGGTCTCCGGCAAGAAGCTCGCCGACCCGAAGCGCGTCGCCGAGTTCGGCTACCGCGCGATGATCCGCGGGAAGCGCGCCGCCGTGACCGGGCCGCGGTACCGGCTGTTCGCGTTCCTCACGGGCCTCGCGCCGCGGAGCCTCGTCGCGCGCATCGTGGAGCGCTTGCAGGCGCCGGTCTCCGGCGAGCCGAAGCCGGCACGGCACTAGAGGGGATTGCGTCCTCCGGCGAGGTTGCTAGGATGGCCATGAAATCCCATGACCGCAGGCATTCCATAAGCCCTGCCGAGGACTGAACCGGCGCTTTCGCGCCGCCAGCTCCTCCCGCGGTTTCGCGGGTTTTTCACACCCAAGGTCGAGACATACATACCAGGTACGCGATCACATGAAGACAAAGGCACAGAAGCAGGAGATGATCGACCAGGCCAAGGACCTGATCGCCGGCAACGGCGGCGCGGTCTTCGCCGACGTCCAGGGCGTGACCGTGGCGCAGCTCATGCAGCTCCGCCGGCAGGTCCGCGAGGCCGGCGGCTCGATGGTCGTCTGCAAGAAGCGGCTCCTCGGAGTCGCGATGAAGGACGCCGGGCTCGCGTTCGACACGAAGGACTACGACGGCACCCTGGGCGCGGTCTTCACCCCGGACGGGGTCGAGACGGCCAGCGGCCCGGTCGTGAAGTTCTTCAAGGACATGAAGCTCGAGAAGGAGAAGGTTCTCGGCGGCTACGATTTCGCCGCCAAGGCGCCCGTCGCCAAGGACCAGGTCCTCTTCATCGGGACGCTGCCGCCGCGCGAGGTGGTGCTCGCCCAGCTCATGGGCATGCTCCAGGCGCCGGTGCGCTCGTTCCTGTACATCCTGCAGCAGAAGTCGCAGCAGTCGTAACCACCCACCACTACCATGGAAAAGCACAAGGATCTTATCGAGAAGATCGAGTCGCTCTCGCTCGTCGAGATGGCCGAGCTCGTGAAGGCTCTCGAGGAGAAGTTCGGCATCACGGCCGGCGTGCCGGCGGTCGCAGCCGCGGGCGGCGCTGCCGCAGCCGAGGAGAAGACCGAGTTCACCGTGCTCCTCAAGAGCGCGGGCGAGAAGAAGATCGAGGTCATCAAGGCGGTCCGCGAGGCCACCGGCCTCGGCCTCAAGGAGGCAAAGGACCTCGTCGACGGGGCTCCGCAGCCCGTCAAGGAGAACATCAAGAAGGAGGACGCCGACGCTCTCAAGGCAGCTCTCGAGGCAGCCGGCGCAGCCGTGGAGCTCCAGTAACGGGGAGCGGAGCGGTTTCGCGTGGAGAGGCCAGGGCGATGCCCTGGCCTCTCCCTTAGCGGGCTAGTAGACTTTCCCGCGTCGGGCGTTTAGCTCAGCTGGTTAGAGCGCTGCATTCACATTGCAGAGGTCACTGGTTCGAATCCAGTAACGCCCACCGATGCGATCCTCACTGCCTCCCCGCACCCGGCCCCTGCTTGCGGCCGCGCTGCTCGTCGCGGCGCTCGCGCTCGGCGGCGCGGTAGGCTTCTGGTCCGGCTCATCCTCGCATGACATCCTGTCCTACTGCGAAGAGAGCCTGATCGACCCCTCGATCTGCTCGGGGAACCCGAACGCCAAGGTCAAAGCCTCGTACGAGGCCTTCCGGCGCGACTTCCAGGATCAGCTCGAGGAAGCGCAGGCCTCCGGGTCGATCGCCCGCGCCGGCATCTTTTTCCGCGACCTTCACAACGGGCCGACGATCGACCTCAACGCTTCAGAAGGATTCGCGCCGATGAGCCTCATGAAGATGCCGCTGATGATGGCGGTGCTTCGCTATGCCCAGGATCACGAGGGGGCGCTGGACGAGAAGCTGCGCACGCCGCCGGCCTTTGCCACGAACGTCCAGGTCATGGACCCCGAGCGGACGCTCCTTCCCGACACGGAGTATTCCGTCGACGAGCTGCTGCGCTACATGATCGCGCACTCGGACAACCGCGCTCTCGGGCTCCTCTCTGCATGGATGGACGAGCGCGCGGGCAGGACCGCCGTGGTGGATACCCTGATCGCGCTCGGGCTGATGCGGCAGGGAGACGCGCTTCCGGACGCGCAGATCACCGCCAAGACCTACGGCTCGATCCTGCGCATCCTCTACGGCGCCGCCTACCTCTCGCCCGAGTACTCGCAGAAGGCGCTCGAGTACCTGGCGCAGTCCACCTTCAAGGACGGCCTCGCGCATGACCTTCCCGAGGGCGTCAGGATCGCGCATAAGTTCGGGGTCCATGACGACCAGGCTGGCGCGGTGCAGCTCCATGACTGCGGGATCGTGTACCACCCGATCGGCGGCCCCTACATCCTCTGCGTGATGACGGAAGGCTCCGACTACGATGCGCAGGCGCGGTACATCCGGGAGGTCGCCCGCCGGTTCTACGAGCTCGTCGGCGAGACGCCTCAGGAGTAGCAGGACTTCATCGGCAGCGCACCGCCGCCTGCCGCTCCCGCGGTACGGTGGCGGACATGAAGCAGCACACCACCATCAGGATGCGGGTCGTGACCAACGGGGAGCAGTATCTCGGCGAATGCATCGAGTTCCCGGTCATGACCCACGGCCGCTCCCTCGAGGAGCTGATCGAGAACATGGAAAGGGCGATCGCGCTGTTCCTCAGCGAGGACGGCCTGGCGCCGGGGCCGGGTGAGGAGGAGTCCGTGGTCGCGGTGCGGATCGCCCTTCCGGACTGCCCGGCGTAGGTATTGCGTAGTCGGGGGTTTTCCAGTACTGTGCCCCGGCAATGCTTTCACTCAAGCTCCAGCGCATCGGACGCCGCCACCAGCCCGCTTACCGGGTCGTGGTAGCCGAGAGCCGCTCCAAGCTCATCGCGCCTCCGATCGAGGACCTGGGCTCCTACAACCCGTTCACGAAGGCACTCAACGTCAAGGCTGATCGCGTCCAGTACTGGGTCGGCGTCGGCGCTCAGCCGACGGTGACGGTCCACAACCTGCTCGCCAAGGGGGGCATCCTGGACGCGAAGCCGATCAAGCTCGCCATGCCGCCGAAGCCTCCGGTTGAGGAGCAGCCGGAAGAGACCCCCGCCGCAGTAGCGGAGACGCCCGCGGCGGAGGAGCCTGCCGCCACGGAGGCGAGCGAGGAAGCGGCAGGCGATGCCGCCGAGGAGGCCGAAGCGTAAGCTCCGGCCTCTGCTATACTGCACGCGCATTCGCAACACCGACTGATATGAGCAACCACGCCGATACCGCATTCCTGGAATACGTCGTCCAGTCGCTCGTCGATCATCCCGACGAGGTGAAGGTCGAGCGCAAGGTTGACGAACGCGGCGTCCTCCTGACCCTGCACGTGAATCCGCAGGACATGGGATACATCGTCGGCCGCGGCGGCACGACCGCGAAGGCGATCCGGACGCTGCTGCGTATCGTCGGCATCCGCAACAACGCGCGCGTGAACCTCAAGGTGGAGGAGCCCGAGGGGAGCGGCCGGCGCCGCTCGTTCGAGCCCAGCGAGTAGGCAGGAGCGCCGCCGGAAGGCGGCGCTGCCTTTATCGTCCCTTTATCTCCGGTTGATACGATGATCCGCATGGATCTCGTCGTCGGATTGGCAGTGAGCGCCTATGCCTTCGGCCTCGGCGTCTTCCTGCTCGCGCAGCGGGGCGGGGATGCGTTCCGCTTCGCCGGCGTGGCGTTCTCCTCGGGGGCGTACGTGCTCTCGCTGACGCTGCTGTTCTTCACCGAGCGCTTCGTCTTCAGTCATGCCGCGATCCTCTCGGGTGCCGCGACCTTGGCCGCGATCTTCCTCTTCTCGATCTCGTTCCGCCGCCAGCCGCGCCCCTGGGAGTACGCGCTCGCGCTGCCGCTCCTCGGTCTCGCCGCCGCCGACCTGTCGGGCGCTTTCGTCATCGGCATCCGGCACGGGCCGGACGGCATCGCGCCCGTGCACGGGCCGTACGCTCCGGCGCTCCTTCTCGTGACGCTCGGGTACGCGCTCGCGAGCCTCGTGATGCTCTACCGGGCGCGCTATCGCTCACGCGGGCGCTGGCACCAGCAGGCGCGCTACGTATTCCTCGCGCTGCTGGTGCTCCTCGCGAGCATCCTCGCGTTCAACGTCGCCGCTCCGCTCCGCGGCATGGCCGACGCGAACATGATGACTGCGCTCAGTCTCCTCGCGTTCCTCGCCATAGTCACCTACGCGCTGACGCATCGCGGGCTCTTCTCGGCGCGGCTCCTGCTCACAGGCGCCACGGCCGCCGCGCTCGCCCCGGTCTGCGCGGCGCTCGGCATCGGCGCAGGCTTCGCCTTCGTCGCGATCCTGCGGATCCCGCCGAGCGAGCCGGTGCTCCTGACCGTCGCAGCTCTGGGCGCCGCCGCCGGCATCGCCTTCGCCGAGACGATCAGGCCGAGGAGCGCGCTGTTCCTGCAGCGCGTGCTCGGCGACCGTCCGACGCATGGACAGGAAGCGGAGCGGCGGATGATCGCGGAGATCGTGCACGACCTACAGACGCCGCTCGCGGTCCTGCGTACGGAGACCGAGGGAGCGGGGCTCGAGCCCTTGCCGCGCGCACGCGCGCTGCGCGCCGTCGACGACTTGAGCGCGCGCATCCGCCGCCTCGCGGAATTCGCCCGCGCCGGCATGCCGGTCAGGCAGGCGGCGGAACCGGTCCGGCTGGACCGGATCGTCGCCGAGGTCGCCGAGTATGTCGGCGTGGTCGCAGCTGAGCGCGGCGTGCGTCTCGCGCTGGAGACCAATCAGGTCCGCGTACGCGGAAGGCGCGCGGACCTGGAGGCGCTCGTGACGAACCTGCTGAGCAACGCGCTCGAGCACGCGTCGCGCGGTACCGCGCCTCACGAGGTCTTCATCTCCTGCGGGAGCGAGCATGAGCATGCGGTGCTTAAGGTAGGGGATACCGGTCCCGGGATGCCGGCAGCGGAGCGCGCACGCGCCTGCGAGCCGTTCTACCGGGCGCCGGGGACGCGAGGCAGCCCCGGCATGGGCCTCGGCCTCGCGATCGCGCGCCAGGTCGCCGTCGCGCACGGCGGCACGCTCGCTCTCGACGAGCGTCCCGGCGGCGGCCTGCTCGCGACGGCGCGCCTGCCCGAGCTGGTACACTGAGCCCATGCCACGCACGTACGCCCTCCCTTCCACCGATCTCATGCTCAGCCATGCGCCGCAGCCGTACCGCATCGCCGTCCGCGACCTCCCGCGCGAGGAGCGCCCGCGGGAGAGGCTCGTCGAGCGCGGCCCCCAGGAGCTGAGCATGGCCGAGCTGCTCGCCGTCGTCTTCGGCGTCGGCAGCAGGGGAGAGGAGGTCCTCGCGCTCAGCCACCGCATCCTGCGCGAGTACGGCGAGCGCGCCGTCACCGAGCAGCGCGACGCGCGCGTGCTCGCCGCGGCCGCGGATATCCCGCTCGGGAAGGCGGCGCAGCTGATCGCCTGCTTCGAGCTGGGGCGGAGGCTCTTCCGCGATCCCGCGCCGGGCGGGCAGCAGGTCATACTGCGCGGGATCGAGCAGGTGGTCGCGCACGTCGGTTCGATGCGCGGCCTCGCCAAGGAGCAGCTGCGCGGCCTCTACCTCAACGCGCACTTCGGCGTCATCCACGAGGAGGTCCTCTCCGTCGGCACGCTCACCGGGAGCCTCGTGCATCCCCGCGAGGTCTTTCAGCCGGCGCTCGCGTACGGCGCTTCCGCGCTCATCCTCGTGCACAACCATCCCTCGGGCGTGGCGGAGCCGAGCGATGCCGATCTTGCCGTCACCGCCCAGATCGTCGCGGCCGGCCGCATCCTCGGCATCGCCGTGCTCGATCACGTGATCGTCACCAAGCACTCATTCACCAGCATCCCCGCATCCTACGATGAACCACAACCGTGACTACCGCCTCTCGCCGGCGCTGCTCGTGACCGCCGACGGGTGGATCGCCCACTCGCTGCTCGTCCGTGACGAGCCGGTCTCTGCGCGCCGCCTCCGCGAGCATCTCGCCGCGGTACATGCGCGCCTCGTCGACCGCCTCGGCGGCCTGGTCGAGCGTGAGACGGCGCCGCAGCGCCGCGAGGAGCGCGAGCTCCGCTTCATGCTCGACGAGCTCATAGAGGCCCTCCACCGGCTCGCGGCGGAGCGCGATCCCGGATCCGACGTGGTATCCTGATACCCATGACAGCGCGCCGCGAAGCCCGCTTCCTCCTGTTCTCGCTGCTGGCGGTCGCCGCCCTCGTGGCGATGATCGTCCTGCCGTACGTGAACACGCTCACGCTCGCCGTGGTGCTCGGCATCGTGTTCTCGCCGCTCGCCGGACGCCTCCGGAAAGCCGTGCGGAGCGAAGCGCTCGCGGCTGGCCTGACGCTGCTGATCGCGCTCATCCTGGTCATCACGCCGCTCGCGTTCTTCGGCTACCAGGCGGGACAGGAGGCCTTCGGCCTCTACGAGCGGCTGACGCGCGACCACACGTTCGGGGAGCTGAGCACGGCCTCCCTGCCGCTGCAGCGCCTCACGGGCGCCCTTCCTGAGGGAATCCGCGGGCTCGTTCCCGAGACGCTCGACCTCGGTCCCATACTGCGATCGGCAGGCGCCTGGATCGTCGAGCGCGCCGGATCCCTGTTCGGGATCCTCACGAGCCTCGCCCTCGAGCTCTTCCTGCTGATCATCGGCACGTACTACGTCATCAAGGACGGGCGGCGCTTCGTGGACTACCTGGTCGGCCTCGTGCCGCTCGAGGCTTCCTACGACCGCGTGCTCTTCGACAAGCTGCACGCGAGCGTGATCTCGGTCGTCCGCGGCGCGCTCGTCATCGCCGTCATCCAGGGCGCGGCGGCGGGCCTCGGATTCTTCGTCTTCGGCGTCCCGAACGCGGCGCTCTGGGGAGCGGCGACGACCGTGGCCGCGCTCATCCCGATCGTGGGCACCTCGATCACGCTCGTGCCTGCCGTGGCCTACCTCGTGCTGACCGGCCAGCCCGTGCTCGCCGCATTCCTCGCGCTCTGGGGCGTCCTCATCGTGGGCCTCGTGGACAACTTCTTCCGCGGACAGGTCATGAAGCGGGGCATGGACATCCACCCGTTCTTCATCCTGCTCTCCGTGCTCGGCGGCCTCGAGTTCTTCGGGCCGATCGGCTTCATCTCCGGTCCGCTCCTGCTCTCGGTCCTCGTGGCGCTCCTCGACATCTACAAGAGCTTCAGGGGACGCCTTGACGCGCCTGCTACACTGAACCCATGAAGCGCGTAACGATCTATACCACACACAACTGCCATTTCTGTCACCTGGCCAAGGAGTACTTCAAGCAGCACAACGTGCCCTACCAGGAGAAGGACGTGGAGACGGACGTCGCCGCGCAGCGCGAGATGATCGAGAAGACCGGCCAGTTCGGCGTGCCGGTCATCGAGCTCGCCGAGGAGGACGGGAGCAACCCGCAGTACGTGATCGGCTTCGAGCGCGAGCTCCTGGCTCGCGAGCTTTCCATCGCCTAGGAGGCGTGGCGTTCCTGCCGCACGCCCGGAACCTGATCTGGACGGCGCACAGCCGTGACAAGATGCGCCAGTACCGTCTCGGTGAGGGGCGCATCCGGCGCATCCTCAACAGCCCGCACCGCGTCGAGGAGGGGATAGCGGAAGGCACCGTCGCGATGATGCAGCGGAGCGACGGCAAGAACCCGTACGAGCTCTGGGTGATGATCGTCGACGAGCAGAAGGGGCGGAAGGTGATCTCCGCCTGGCGCTACCCGGGCGTGACCGAGCCGCGGAACGAGCTGCCCGCAGCCGTGAAGCACGGCCTCCAGCGGGCTATCGAGGAGGCGCTTGGGGAAAACGGCGTTTGACACGCGTCAGGCCCGGCGTACCATTCCTGACATGGCGCAAGCCACCAATTCCCGCATCTGGTCCGTTACGTGCATGCACGCAGTGTTTGCGCGTCTTTACGTATCCAGATAGCGGGAAGGTTTCGTCTACAGCATCCAACGTACCTGTACACCTCCTCCCCGCATCGCGGGGAGGAGGTGTTTTTCATCCCATGACCATCACCCCCACCACAGAACCCGACGCTGACGCCGTGCCTGCCGTGATCCTCGCCGGCCCGGCGCCGGCGGGCGCGTTCGGCGCGGGCCGGCTCTCCAAGGCCGACGCCGCCTATCTCGCGACCGCGCTCGCCAGCGAGCACCGGCCCGACTTCGCGCGCCTGACGACGCTGCCGAGCGGCGCGCGCGCCATCGTGCTGCGCTCACGGAGCAAGCTGACGCACCGTGCGCTCATCCGCGCCGTGCGACGCGTCGTGCGCATCGCGCTCGAGGAGCGGATCCCGTCGATCGCGCTGCCGTTCGACGCCCTCGCCGCAGGGAGCGCCTACGCGCCGCCGCAGCTCGCCGAGGTCGTCGCGACGCAGGTCCTGCTGGCATCCTTCGACTACGTCGCGTACAAGGCGCCTCCCGCGGAGGGCTGGTTCGCGTTCGAGCGCGTCGCTCTGGTGACCCGGTTCCCGCGCAGGATCGCGCGAGCGGCCGAAGCCGGCGTGATCGTCGGCGAGGAGAGCAACGCGGCGCGGGCGCTCTCCAACACGCCGGGAGGGGACATGACGCCGGCGCTGCTCGCGGAGCACGCGAAGCGGCTCGCCCGCATCCCGGGCGTGCGCGTGAAGGTGCTGGACGCCGTTGCCATGGAGAAGCTCGGCATGGGCGGGGTGCTCGGCGTCGGGCGCGGATCGGCCGTGCCTCCGCGTTTCATCGTCGCGGAATACCGCGGCGGCGGCGATGCGGCGCCGACGGTCCTCGTCGGCAAGGGCGTCACCTTCGATACGGGCGGCATCAACATCAAGGTGGCCGGCGCGAGCTACGAGATGCACCTCGACATGTCCGGCGGCGCCACGGTGCTGCACGCGCTTGCCGCGCTCGCGCGCATGAAGGCGAAGCGCAACGTCGTGGCGCTCGTGCCCGCGGTCGAGAACATGCCATCCGGCGAGAGCTACCGCCCCGGCGACCTCCTCAGGTCCCTCTCGGGCAAGACGATCGAGGTGCTCAACACGGACGCCGAGGGACGGGTCATCCTCGCCGACGCGCTCACGTACGCGGAGCGGTACAAGCCGAGGGAGGTCGTCGACGTCGCGACGCTGACCGGTGCCGCGGTCGTCTCGCTGGGCCTGCGCATGTCCGGGCTCTTCACCCCTGACGACGCCTTCGCGGACCGCCTCAGGGCGGCCGGCGACCTCGCGGGTGATCCCGTCTGGCGGCTTCCGCTCTGGGAGGAGCACGAGGGCGAAGTGAAGGGAACCTTCGGCGACGTCGCGAACATGGGCAAGCACAAGACGTACGGCGGCGCGATCGCGGGAGCGGCCTTCCTCTGGCAGTTCGCCAAGGCGTACCGCTGGGCGCATATCGACATCGCTCCACGCATGACCGCCATCGACGACGAATGCCTCGGCAAGGGCTCGGTCGCGGCAGGGCTGCAGATGCTCGTCACGTACCTCCGCTAATGCGGCGCGATGCATTTCCAGGGGAGCTCCCGCTGGCTCCCCTGGAAAGCTGACCCCTGCGAATGGACCCCGGTCGATTCAAGGGACGCAGCTTATACAAAGGAATAATGAGGAGAAGGAGAACGCCATGAAGAAGAAGGAACTGCCAGGAGAGAAGCAGCGCCGCCGTGCCACGACGCGGCAGCATTCGGACGAGCACGCCGACCGCGGCGAGACCTACGAGGGCGCGACCGAGCGCGTGGACAGCATAGACGGCACCGGTGCCAGGAGCTCCGGCGGATCGAGCTTCGACGGGTCGGACAGCGGCTACGTCGGCGCGATGCTCGTCGGATGAGAAGGAAGCAGCTACGGCTGCTTCTTCGTTGTGCACACGAGCGGTTTGACTACGAGGGAAAGCGCGCGATAATGAGCGCATCATGCGACGCATGCCCGCCTCCCGCTTCCAGGCCATCTGCTCGACGGCCATCTTCGCGACCCTTCGTCGCGGGCAGGGGACACGGTAGGAAGCGCGCTACTGAAACCCCCTGCCCGAACGGCAGGGGGTTTTCGTTCGCGGATTGGGATCGTGCCTCGCACTCCCCAGTCCGGGAAACCGGCTGGAGGACGCAGTTCTTTTATTTCAACTCGTAGGAGCACGCACATATGACCGAAGCAACGAAGATTGGCGAGGAGCTATCGCCCATTACGAACGACCTGGACATCGATCCGTTCGGATCGACGTTCGACGCCCTGCATGACTCGTCGGCAGGCAACCGGCGGTTCCGCCTCGGCGGAGCCCCGCCCAAGCGCGACCTGGACTCTCTCGCGGACGAGGAGCCACCAGAGAAGCGTTATACCGGCAGCGATAGCTGGCGATGAGCGGATCCCCGCTCCCAATACAAATCAGGCACCTCAGTGCCTTTTTTGTTACGCGCGGTGCTGTTAGGATGGCCCGGCAATGAAGCTATCTATCGGCATCGTCGGCCTCCCGAACGTGGGCAAGTCCACGCTCTTCAAGGCGCTCACCAAACAGGACATCGTCGTCGCGAACTACCCCTTCGCCACCATCGACCCGAACGTCGGCATCGTGAGCGTTCCCGACGAGCGCCTGGACGCGCTCGCGGCGATGAGCCAGTCCAGGAAGAAGGTTCCCGCCATCGTCGAGTTCTACGACATCGCGGGCCTCGTGAAGGGCGCGTCCGCAGGCGAGGGTCTCGGGAACCAGTTCCTGACCCACATCCGCGAGACGGACGCGGTCGCTTTCGTGCTGCGCGTCTTCCAGGACGACGGCATCCACCACGTGGAGGGCACCGTGGACCCGGTACGCGATCTCGAGGTCATCGAGACCGAGCTCATGCTCAAGGATCTCGAGACGGTCACGAAGCGTCACGCCTCGCTCGAGAAGGAGGCGAAGGCAGGCCTGCCCGGCGCGCGCGAGCAGCTCGCCGCCCTCGAGAAGGCCAAGGAGGCGCTCGAGGCGGGGCAGTGGCTGACGGAGTTCTCCGGCGAGGAGGCGGTGCGCGGACTGCAGCTGCTCTCCGCGAAGCCGCGCCTGTTCGTGATCAACGGCACCGAGGACGAGATCCCCGACGCGCTGCGCGACGCGGTCGCCGCGCGCGGCGGCGAGATGGTCGTCCTCGACCTCGCGGGCGAGCCCGACCTCGCGCCCCTGATCCGGAACGCGTACCGCATGCTCGGCCTCGCGAGCTTCTTCACCACCGGCGAGGACGAGACGCGCGCGTGGACGATCCGCGCGGGAGCGCTCGCGCCCGAGGCGGCCGGCGCGATCCATTCCGACTTCCAGGCGAAGTTCATCCGCGCCGAGGTCGTCTCCGCGAAGGACCTCCTCGAGCAGGGGAGCTGGAGCAAGGCGAAGGGCAAGGGCCTCGTCCGCCTCGAGGGCAAGGAGTACGCGGTCCAGGACGGGGACGTCCTCGTCGTCCGGCACGGGTAGTTGACTTTCCCGTCAAACTGCGCTATAGTCCCATCCGGATGAGTGAAAGTGCATGTTATTAATGTGTCACTAGCTCCTCTGCTTGGCACCACGGCCCCCGCAAGGGGGCCGTGGTGTTCCTTTACCCTCCCTTGAAACCGGTTCTGATATACTCGTGGAAGGTCTTTCGCAGGAGCGTTGCGAGCGGGTGTGATGCGAGCACTCATCTACCACAAGCAGACGGAGGTCCACCCGTCACACTCGCTCGGAACGCTGCTGAAGGAGAACGCGCCGTCATGATGACGGCGCGTTCTCCGTTCCGATGCGCGATGCGCGCGCGTGTATGACGCGATCATGCGCATCGCATGATCATGAAAAAAAGTTTTCGCGCATGTCGCGATGCAGTTATCCACACGTTCGCGCGCATGCCGTTTACTACAATTAGATACAAGAACGTGCAACGTTCTCGTCGGATGCAATCCATAGTCGACAACCGACGTCACACACCACACTTGCTTCCATGGCCAAGAAAGCAGCACGCAAGTCCACGAAGAAGACCGTGAAGCGGGCTTCGAAGAAGACTGTGAAGAAGGCGGCGAAGAAGACCGTGAAGAAGGCGGCGAAGAAGACCACGAAGAAGGCTTCCCGCAAGACCGCTAAGAAGTCCACGAAGAAGGCTTCGAAGAAGACGGCCCGCCGTCGCTAAGTACGACATTACCCACTTACGCAAAGCCCCCGATTCCGGGGGCTTTGCGCGTCTGCGGCCGGCCGACCGACCTGCTAGGATAGGGGTATGAAGACCTCAATCCACTACGAGAACGTCGATCGCTCGCCGGCCCTGGAGGACCTCATACAGGGGAAGATGGCATCCGTGGCGACCATCCTCGCGGCCTACGACGCGGACGACGCCGTAGCCTGCAACGTGACGGTTGAGCGCGCCACCGGCCACCACCACGGCGACGTGTACGCCGTCCGCGCGACCGTCGAGGTGAACGGTACGGTCCTGACCGCCCATGCGACCGGCGACGACCCGTACAAGCTCGCCGACGAGGTGCGCGACACGCTCCACGGCGCCGTCCAGCGCTTCAAGGAGCAGGACGTTGCGCGCCGCCACGCCGAGGGCTAAGCTCACGCGGCACATCTCCTCACGTGATACGGATCATCCGCAATATTTTCGACCGCAAGGCGCTCGCCGGCTACCGGAAGCGCCTGGTGCCGATCGCAGACCTCGAGCCCGAGCTCCAGGAGCTCGCCGACGCGGCGATCACCGAGCGCAGCCTCGCGCTCCGCGACAAGCTCCGGTCCGGGGCCCTGTCCGTCGACGAGGCCATGCCGGAAGCGTTCGCGCTCGCCCGCGAGGCGGCCCGGCGCACGCTCGGGCAGCGCCCGTACGACGTCCAGCTCATCGGCGGCATCGTGCTCTATGAAGGAGGGATCGCCGAGATGGGAACCGGAGAGGGAAAGACCCTCGCGGGCGTGGCCCCGGCCTACCTGCATGCCCTGACCGGGCGCGGCGTCCACATGGTCACGGTCAACGAGTACCTGGCCCGCCGCGACGCCGTCTGGATGGGCCAGATCTACCGCCTGCTGGGCCTCTCGGTCGCGTGCCTCGTCCCCGAGGCGGCCTTCGTCTACGACGCGGACTTCAAGGGCGAGGAGAACGCCGAAGAGGACCGCGACGAGACGGGCGGCTTCAAGGTGCACCAGGAGTTCCTGCGCCCGGTCTCGCGCCGCGAGGCCTACCTCGCCGACGTGACCTACGGCACGAACCACGAGTTCGGCTTCGACCATCTCCGGGACAACCTCCAGTACCGCGCCGAGATGCAGGTCCAGCGCCCGCACTACTTCGCGATCATCGACGAGGCTGACAGCATCCTCATCGACGAGGCGCGCACCCCGATGATCATCTCCGCGCCGGACCGGGAGAGCAGCGAGATGTATCGCACCTTCGCGAGCATCGCGCGCCGCCTGCAGCGCGACACGCACTACGAGGTCGACGAGAAGTACAAGGCGGTCACCATGATGCCGGAGGGCATCGAGGAGGTGGAGCGCATCCTCGGCATCGCGAACCTCTACGCGCCGGAGAACGTCCGCCTCGTCCGCTACCTCGACGAGGCGCTCAAGGCGGAGTCCCTCTTCATCAAGGATCGCGAGTACGTCGTCCGCGAGGGCGAGATCCTCATCGTGGACGAGTTCACGGGCCGCATCCTCGCCGGGCGCCGCTACAGCGGGGGACTGCACCAGGCCATCGAGGCCAAGGAGGGCGTGAAGGTGAAGGAGGAGAGCCGCACGTACGCGAAGATCTCCGTCCAGAACTACTTCCGCCTCTACGAGCGGATCTCCGGCATGACCGGCACCGCCGAGACCTCCGCCGAGGAATTCCACAAGGTGTACGGCCTGCCCGTCGTCTCCGTGCCGCCGCACCGCCCGGTGGTGCGCCAGGACCTGCCGGACCTCGTCTACAAGAGCCGCGAGATCAAGTACCGCGCCATCGCGGCGGACGTGAAGGAGCGGCACGAGAAGGGCCAGCCGGTCCTCATCGGCACGACCTCGATCGAGAAGAACGAGGAGCTCTCCGCGTATCTCGATCGCGCCGGCATCCCGCACAGCCTCCTCAACGCCAAGAACAACGAGAAGGAGGGTGCGACGATCGCGCAGGCCGGCCGCAAGGGCGCCGTCACCGTCGCCACGAACATGGCCGGCCGCGGCGTCGACATCATCCTGGGCGGCAACCCGTCCACGAAGGAGGAGGGGGACGAGGTCCGCGCGCTCGGCGGCCTGCATGTGATCGGCACGGAGCGGCACGACTCGCGCCGCGTGGACAACCAGCTCCGCGGCCGCGCCGGACGCCAGGGCGACCCGGGATCCTCGCAGTTCTTCCTCTCCCTCGACGACGACCTCATGCGCATCTTCGGCGGGGACCGCATCAAGGGCCTCATGGAGCGGTTCAACCTCCCCGAGGACGAGCCGATCCAGATGGCCATGGTCACGCGCGCCATCGCGGAGGCCCAGTCGAAGGTCGAGGGGTACCACTTCGACAGCCGCAAGCGCGTCATGGAGTACGACGACGTGCTCAACAAGCAGCGCGCGGCCGTCTACGCGAAGCGCCAGCAGCTGGTCGACTCGCGCACCGGCGAGGACGTCGCGCGCGAGGTCGGCGAGGCGGCCCGCGCCTTCCTCGACCGGGTCCTCGGCAAGGACGGCGTGGTGCCGGACGGCAGCGAGCCGCTTGCCGAGCTCCAGAAGCTCTTCGCCGAGGCGGGCATCACCGACGCGGAGCATCCATGGCCGGAAGGGCACGTCGACGTGGCGCACCTGCAGGACCTCATCGACCACCGCAGCGCCCACGCCGCGACCGATCCGCAGACCCTCGGCCGCCTGCTCGGCATCCTCGACCAGCTCTGGATGACCCACCTCGAGGATCTCGAGGACCTGGATCAGAACGTGCGCCTGCGCGGCTACGCCCAGCGCGACCCGCTCGTCGAGTTCCGGCGCGAGGCTTCCGAGTACTACGAGCGCATGTGGAGCAACTACGAGGAGTGGGTCTTCATGAACGCCATCCGCCTCGCGCAGCCCGGCGATCCCGCCGCTGCGTTCGAGCTCCCGCAGCAGAACGCGCCGAAGGCCGCCGAGCTCGACGACCCGAAGTTCCAGAACGTCGGCCGCAACGATCCCTGTCCGTGCGGCAGCGGCAAGAAGTTCAAGAAGTGCCATGGCGCAGGACTCTAGGCCGCTCCTGATCGCGACCATCGGCTGCCCGGGCTCAGGCAAGAGCTACCTCTCCGCCCTGCTCGCAGCCGACCTGCGCGCCGCGCACCTGCGCAGCGACGACTTCCGCTTCTGGCTCTTCGAGGAGCCGACGTTCTCGTCAGAGGAGCATGCAGCCGTGTTCGGGCTCATGGACAACATCGCCGAGAAGCTCCTCTCGACCGGCGTGTCCGTGGTCTACGACGCCAACTTCAACTTCAAGCGCCATCGCGACGCCGCCCGGCGCCTCGCGGAGCGGTACGGGGCGCAGTTCGTGCTCCTGTACGTCGACACGCCGCTCGAGGTAGCGATCGAGCGCGCGGCGAACCGTGCCACGCACCAGCTTACGCGCGAAACGGTGGAGCAGATGAGCGCGGAGATCGAGTCATTCCACGACGAGGGCGCGATCCACGTCGACGGAACCCTCTCGTACGAGGACCAGCGCGACGAGCTCCTCGCGCGCATCGACCGGGGTTAGGATGCCGGACATCCACGAGCGCATGGCCGAGATCGCCGAGGGGATCTTCGGCACCGAGGCCGATCCGGACCAGATCCCGATCACCGACGAGTCCCGGGCCAAGCTCGATACGCTCACGCCGCACTGGTTCCGCCACCGCCTCGACGAGAGCGGGGAGCCGATCGCCTGGGTCGTGGTGGTGCCGACGGACCGCGACCTCGCGGAAGCCTTCCTGCGGGGCGAGATCCCCGAGCGCGCGCTCCTCGACCGCGCGGAGCCGCGGGAGCGCTATGACGCGCTCTACCTGTGCGCGGCGATCACCGTTCCCGGTCACCGGCGCAAGGGACTCGCCACGACGCTCTTCCAGGAGGCGTTGGAGGCTATCCCGCATACGGAGGACTGCCTCCTCTTCACCTGGCTCTACAGCGAGGACGGCCGGACCGCGTTCGCGTCCGCCGAGCGCAAGCTCGGGCGGCCCATCCGCGCCCGTACCTGACCCATGCGCGTCTTCGTCGCCCTCGCCCTCCCGCCCGAGCTCGTCGCGGCAGTCTTGCGCTACCAGGAGCTCCTCAAGGATGTCCCCGGCGTGCGTCTCCTCGACGCAGAGGGCCTGCACGCGACGGTCATACCGCCGTGGGACGAGCGCGATCCCGATGCGGTGCTGCGCGACTTCGCCGCGATCGACAGCGGTCCGCTGACGCTCCGATTCGACCAGGCGTCCGTCCGTACCGACCCCGGCAAGCCGGGCCTCGGCGGCCTCCTCTGGCTGGGCGCGACCGCGACGCCCGAGACGCGCAGCCTCTGGCTGCAGGCCTGGCGTGCGCTCATGAGCCAGGACCCGCCGCGCCCGCCGCTGCCGCACGCGACGGTGGCGCGCTTCCCGCACGACGCGGCGCTGCCGGAGCTGACGCCGCTCGAGCCGCTGACCGTCGCGCTCGACCGGCTGTGCCTGTACGAGAGTCAGGGCGACCTCCGCTACCGCGTCGTCGGCGAGCGGCGCCTCGGCTAGTTTATGGAGCCTTTATCTCCGAGGAGTACGATGTGCGCATGCGCATCCTTCTGGTAGAGGACGAGCCGAGCATCGCGGCGTACCTTGCCAAGCGCCTCGAGGAACAGAGCTTCGTCGTCGACCGCGCTGAGGACGGCGCAGAGGGCTCCTTCCTCGGGCGCACGAACGAGTACGATCTCGTCATCCTCGACAACCTGCTCCCCAAGAAGCTCGGCATAGACGTGGTGCGCGACCTGCGCAGCCGCGGCAAGACGATGCCGATCCTCATGCTGTCGGTCCGGGGCGACGTCGAGACGAAGGTCGAGCTCCTCAACGCAGGCGCCGACGATTACCTCGCCAAGCCCTTCTCCTTCGACGAGCTGCTGGCGCGCATCGGCGCGCTGCTCAGGCGGCCGCCGCACGTGACCAAGCCCGTGCTCAAGGTCGCCGACCTCATGCTCAACGAGGCGACGCACGAGGTCCGCCGCGGCGGGAAGGAGATAAGCCTGACGCGCAAGGAGTTCTCGCTGCTGCGCTACCTGATGCGCAACGCCTCGGTCGTGCTCTCGCGCGGCCTGCTGCTCGAGCACGTCTGGAATATCGACATGGACCCGTTCTCGAACACGGTGGAAGCGCACATCGCGAGCCTGCGCCGCAAGGTGGACGCGCCGTTCGGCAAGAAGCTCATCAAGACGGTCCTCGGCAGGGGATACAAGATATCCGCGCGTTGAAGTCCCTACCACAGCTACTAGCACCGCGAGAACGGACGTTCTGCTCGATCGACTTCGGCAACGTCAATCGCTGGTTCGTCCGCGACGGACTTGAGATTGACTTAGCCGGTCTCGCCGCCTGCGCTTCATCGCTCGCTGCTCGCACGAATTTCTATTACGGGCATGATGCGCAGAAGCCGGGATCGCTGGCATTCCTTAGCCAGACGCGCTTGCATTTCGGACGTTCTCGCGTCATCACGAAGCCGATCCAGAAGATAGCCACTGCCTCCGGCCAGCCGATTCTCAAGGCGAACTTCGATGTCGAGATAGCTGTCGATGCGATGAGGCTCATGGAGCATTATGATGCTTTCGTACTCTTATCCGGCGATGCCGATTTCGCCTACCTGCTCAAGAGGCTGCGCGAGGCAGGAAAGAAGACGATTCTGATCAGGAAGGGATACATCGCGTATGCCTTGCGTGATGCCGCAGATCTCGTCCTTGATGCTGCTGACTTCGCAGAATCCATAACTAGACCGCCCCGCTGATGCGGGGCGGTCTGGAGAGCAGGTCCGCTATCGCGGACGCCTCGTTTTCACGAGCATCCTCATCATAGCGTCATCCGAGCCGCTTTTCAACTAGTGCCGGTTGTCGAGCGAGTAGCCGAGCGTGTCCTCGTCGGCGAACTCGATCTCGCCGCCGCGCGGCAGGCCTCTCCCGAGCTGAGTCACCTTGCGCGCCGAAGGCGCGAGCGATCGCGATACCGCTTCCGCGAGCACCGTGCCCGCGGGGGACGCGGGAAGGCCGAGGATCAGCTCGTCGAGGCCGCCTGACGCGGCTACGCGCGCCGCGAGCGCGCCGAGGCGCTCCTGCTGGGCAGGGGAGAGCGCGCCGCCGCGCGGGAGCGTCCCCACGATGAAGTAGCGCCCAGCGTACCGGCCGGTTTTCTCCATAGAGAGGAGGTCCGTCTCCTTTTCGACCGCCATGAGGATCCTCGGCGAGCGCTGCGGGTCGCTGCAGATCTCGCAGCGCTCGCTCTCGCCCTCGTGCGGGAAGCCGCAGTCCGCGCAACGGGTGACGCGCGGGAGCGCGCCGAGGGCCTGGACGAGGCGCTCCTGCTCGGCGGCCGGCATGCCGGAGACGTGCACCGCGAGGCGGATCGCCTGGCGCGGGCCGATGGACGGCAGCTTCGCGAGGGCCTCCGCCAGGTGACGGAGCGTGGGCGGCAGGCGCATCAGAAGTCGTCGTACGAGTGCTCGCGGTCGATGTCGCGGAAGCTCGCCGGCTCGGGAGCCCAGCCGAGCTCGATCGTCCTCGTCGGGCCGTTGCGGTGCTTGGCTATGACGATGTTCGCCTTGTTCTTCACGTCGTCGGGGATCTCGTGGTCCTGCTTGCCCTGGATCTTGAGGTCGCGGTCCTTGCGATAGATGAACATGACCACGTCGGCGTCCTGCTCGATGGAGCCCGACTCGCGGAGGTCGTGCAGCTGCGGGGTGCGGTTGTCGCGCTGGTCCACGCCGCGGCTCAGCTGGGAGAGGGCGAGCACGGGGATCTGGAGCTCGCGCGCGATGAGCTTGAGGCCGCGGCTGATCTCGGTGACCTGCTGGACCATGTTGTCGCGCGAGTTGCGCGGCGCGATGAGCTGGAGGTAGTCGACGACGAGGAGGCCGAGGCCGTGCTGCATCTGGAGGCGGCGGGCCATGGCGCGCATCTGGAGGATGGTCGGGGCCGGGGTGTCGTCGATGTAGATCGGCGCGTTGGCGAGCTTGGCGAGGCCTTCCTTGACCATGCCGAGCTCGTACTCGTCGCGGATGTTGCCGGTGCGCAGCTGCCAGAGGCTCGCGTCGCCGGCGGCGGCGACGAGGCGGTCCACGACCTCCTCGCGGCTCATCTCGAGCGAGAAGACGCCGACGGGCGTGCCGGCCAGCGCGGCGTGGCGGGCGATGTCGAGCGCGAGCGAGGTCTTACCCATGGACGGGCGGGCGCCGAGGATCACGAGGTTGCTCCGCTGGAGCCCGGAGAGCGCGCGGTTGAGCTCCTTGAAGCCGGTGGTGACGCCGCGGAGCTCGCCCTTGTGCTCGCGGAGGTACTCGATGCGCTCGAAGGCGTCGGCGAGCTCGCCCGAGATCGGCACGAAGTTCTGGGTGACCGAGTGCTGCGCGATGCCCATGATGCGCTTCTCGACCTCGCCGAGGAGCTCCTCGACGTCCTCGGCGCCGTCGCCGAGCGCCGCTTCCGCGATCTGCGCGGACGCGTTGAGGAGCTCGCGGAGCACCTTCTTCTGGCGGACAACCTCGGCGTAGTGCGCGACGTGGCTGGCGGTGGCGACGTAGTTGGTGAGCTCGGCCAGGTACGTGGCGCCGCCCACGGCCTCGAGTTCGGCGCGGTCCTTGAGGGCGGACGTGACGGAGACGACGTCGATCGGCTGGCTCTTCTCGAGCAGCTGCACGATGGCCGCGTAGATAGTCGCGTGTGCCGGGATGTAGAAGTCGTCCGCGGCGATGACGTCGCTGACCTTGTAGATCGCCTGCGGGTCGATCAGCAGGGCCCCGAGAGTCGCGCGTTCGGCGTCCAGGCTGTGCGGGACGATGCGGGCGTCAACGATGGAGTCGGTGTGCTTGGTAGGGCGGGTCGCCATCAGCGGGGCAGGATGCGCGGACCCGTCGGCGAGTCCTCTACGGCGTATCCTAGCCCTTCGATCCGCGCGCGGAAAGCGTCGGCCTGCATAAACTGTTTACTAGTCCGCGCCATCTCGCGTTTGCTGGCCAATTCGCGCACCTCGTCTGGAATATCCGGCATCTCGTCAAGGATGCGGAGCGCGTCGTCCATGGCGGCGAGGGTCGCGCGGCGCGCGCCCACCGGCAGCTTCGCCGCCTCGTGCATGAGCGCGAGCGCGCGCGGCGAGCCGAGGTCGTCGGCGAGGGCGGCCCAGAACCGGTCCATGAGCTCCTCGTCGCGCGTGCCCGCATCCGCGTCGGACCAGTACGCCTCCAGGAGCGAGCGCCGTCCCGCCTTCGCCGCGGCGAGCGCGTCCCAGGTGAAGTTGAAGCGCGTGCGGTAATGGCTGCCGAGCACGAGGTAGCGGAAGTCGGCGGGGGAGAAGCCGCGCTCGACGAGGTCCTTGAGGAGGAAGACGTTGCCGAGGCTCTTGCTGATTTTCTCGCCCTCGGTGAGGAGGTGTTCGCAGTGCAGCCACGCCTTAGAGAAGGGAGCGCCATACGCGCCCTCGCTCTGCGCGATCTCGTTGGTGTGGTGGGGGAAGAGGTGGTCGATGCCGCCGGTGTGGATGTCGATCGGATGCCCGAGGAACCGGTGCGCGAGCGCGGAGCACTCGAGGTGCCAGCCGGGGAAGCCAACGCCCCAGGGCGAGTCCCAGACCTGGATCGCCTTCGCGTACCGCCCGACGGCCTTGAGCCAGACGGCGAAGTCCGCCGGATTGCGCTTGCTCGTCTCCGTGACCACCTCCTCGCGCGCGCCGACCATCCGACTCGCCTGATCCTGGCCAGTGAGCGCGCCGTATCCCGGGAAGGTCGTCACGTCGAAATACACGCCCTCGGGCGTGTCGTACGCGTGCCCCTTGTCGATGAGCAGCCGCACGAGCGCGATCTGGTCGTCCACGAACCTGCTCGCGCGCGGCATCTGGTCCGGGCGCGCGATGCGGAGCGCGTCCCAGTCGGCGAGGAAGGCGTCCGTGTACTTCGCGATGATCTCCTCGACGTCGACCTTCTCGCGCTCCACGGCGACCTCCATCTTGTCCTGGCCCTCGTCGCCGTCGTCGGTGAGGTGGCCGACGTCGGTGATGTTCATCACGTGCTCGACGCCGTACCCGAGGCCGCGGAGCGTGCGGACGAGGAGGTCGTCGAAGAGAAACTTCCGGAAGTTCCCGATGTGCTGGAAGTTGTAGACCGTGGGGCCGCAGGCGTAGAGGCGGAGCGGGCCGTCCTCGCGCGGCTCGACTACGACCTCCTTCCGGCCGAGGCTGTCCCGGACCCGCAGCTTCAGTTCCATGCCCCCGATGCAGCTCTGCGACGCATGGGCGCCATTGTATCAGAGGTGCCCGCCGTGCCGATGGTGCCCGTGCCACTGCCGGTGCACGAGCCAGAGGGAGATCAGCTGGAGGACGACCATGGAACCGATGATGGTCCGGTGCAGGTTCAGGAGGACGTTCCCGAAGTACGTGCCGCGGACGAGCTCCATGGCCGCCTCCGGCAGGAGTGGTAGGACGAAGGCGGCGCAGATGAGGCCCGTGATGAGGAAGGGGACGACCTGCACGAGCAGGCGGCGGCGGGAGACGGTGCGCCGCAGGAGGTACCCGGTGACGAGCATCGGCACGAAGATGATCGCGAGGTGCCCGGGACCGTGCACGTGGAGCAGCGCGTCGAGGTCGTTCCCGAAATAGCGGGCGAGGAGCTCGCCGGCCATGAGGCTGAAGAAGACGTGCGAGACGCTGACGCGCCAGGCGAGGCCGATCGCGAGCGGGACGAGCAGGACCGACCAGAGGATGACGTCCCCGAGCATGCCAGAAGTATACGCGTAACGAAGAAGGAGCCCTAAGGCTCCTCTTTCTCATTCCAACCAGTGCCCGGCAGGCACCGCGTTAATCTCCGCAGCCTGGGCTGCCGCTTTGGGCTTCAGCAGCCGGATGCCGGTCTTCTCCTTGATGTCAGACCAGAGATAGACAATCGGCATCACAGGGCCGGTTCCCAGCACGAAGATCGTCGCGAAAACGAATAATCCGAAATCTCTCTGATAGAGCATGTAGAAGAGGCTTTCATGCCTCGAGTTCGCATCCATCAGAAACCAGATGTCGCGCGCGAGAAAGATCGCCCACGACGCTTTCCATATAAACCAGACTAGTTCCACAGAATTATTTCTCCCTATTACGTATTATTTGCCGTAGCTGATACAACTTATAATACATTATCGGCTACCAGTCAATCATAGATTAGCAATCTTGACCGGGGACTGCTAACCGCGCACAATTACCTCCGCCATGCGGAACCGCGCCGCTGAAATCCTGGAAGCAACCGTCCGCGAGTTCATCCTCACGGGCCTGCCGGTGAGCTCGTCGCATCTCTACGAGCGCTACGATTTCGGGATCAAGCCGGCGAGCATCCGCATCGAGCTAACGGACCTTACCGACGAGGGATTCCTCGAGCAGCCGCACCACGCGGCGGGACACGTGCCCAGCGACCGCGGGTACGAGTACTACGCGCTCCGCGCGCTCGAGGACCCGGCGCCGTCCCGGGGCTTCCGCGGGATGGCCGACGCCGTCCGCGCGAGCGCCTACGACGACCTCGCCGACCTCCTCGCGGAGCAGGTGGGCGCGGTCGGGGTCGTCGCCGACCTCGACCGGGGCTACGCGGTGACCCGCGGCCTCCCGGCGCTCGTCGAGCGCCTCGACTGGGAGAGCCGCGAGGAGCTCGCGGGCATCCTCCGCGACATCGAGGGCATCGACGAGCGCATCGCGCGGTTCGGCGCCAAGATCGGCACCGACCCGCGGCCGTACATCGGCTCCCGGAGCCCGTTCGGCGGCCACGGGGCGCTCGCCGCGATCGCGGCGCGCTACTCGCTGCACGGGCGGCCGGTCGCCATCATCGCGGTCGGGCCCAAACGAATGGACTACGACCGGGCCGCGACCCTCTTCGCCGCGCTCCAGGACCTTTCCGAAGCTGACTAACCACTATTCACACACCATGGACGAGAACACGATCAACCCCGACAGCGAGCTCCCGGTCGCGCCCGGCGCGCAGGAGCTCGAGGACATCCGCACCGACCTCGAGCGCGAGCGCGACGAGTACAAGGACGGCTGGATGCGCGCGAAGGCGGACCTCATCAACCACAAGAAGCAGGAAGCGGAGCGCGTGAGCGCTGCGATCGCCACCGGGCTGCAGTCCGTCGTCAGCGACGTCCTCCTCGTCCTCGACAGCTTCGACGTGGCCATCGCCGCCATCCAGGACGAGACGGCGGCGCAGGGCCTCCGCATGATCCGCTCTCAGCTCCTCGACGTGCTCAAGCGGTACGGCGTCGCGCAGGTCCCGGCCGCCGAGCTCGTCGGCAAGGAGTTCGACCCCGCCGTCGCCGAGGCCATCGGCACGCAGCCGAGCGACCAGCCCGAGGGGACCGTCGTGACGGTCGTCCAGGAGGGCTACCGCATGGGGGACAAGGTCCTCCGCGCCGCCCGCGTCCTCGTCGCCGCACCCGCCCAGTCGTAACCACCACCCATCACCATGCCTAAGATCATCGGAATCGACCTCGGTACCACCAACTCCGCCGTCGCCGTCACGGAGGGCGGCGAGCCGCGCATCCTCGAGAATCACGAGGGCAACCGCACCACGCCGTCCATCGTCGCCGTCAACAAGGCGGGAGAGCGCCTCGTCGGCCTCCTCGCCAAGCGCCAGGCGATCACGAACCCGGCGAACACCATCTACTCGGTGAAGCGCCTCATCGGCCGCTCCTTCGACGACCCCGAGGTGCAGCGGGACATCACGCTGCTCCCGTACGAGGTGCGGAAGGCCAGCAGCGGCGGCGTCGAGGTGAAGCTCGGCGACGCGTGGCACACCCCCGAGGCGATCTCCTCGTTCGTCCTCGCAAAACTCAAGGCGGACGCGGAAGCCAAGCTCGGCGACACGGTCACCGAGGCGGTCATCACGGTGCCGGCCTACTTCGACGACGCGCAGCGCCAGGCGACCAAGAACGCGGGCGAGATCGCGGGCCTGAAGGTGCGCCGCATCATCAACGAGCCGACCGCGGCCGCGCTCGCGTACGGGCTAAACAAGAACAAGCACGAGAAGGTGGTGGTGTACGACTTCGGCGGCGGCACGTTCGACGTGTCGGTGCTCGAGATCGGCGACGACACGGTCGAGGTGGTCGCGACCGGCGGCGACACGCACCTGGGCGGCGACGACTTCGACAACGCGCTTCAGAACCATCTCCTCGCCGAGTACAAGAAGCAGGAGGGCATCGACCTCGCCAAGGACCCGCTCGCGCTCCAGCGCATCAAGGAGGCGGCAGAGCGCGCCAAGCACGAGCTCTCGACCGCGACCGAGACGGAGATCAACATCCCGTACATCACCAGCGACGCGAACGGGCCGAAGCACTTCCTCCTCAAGCTGACCCGCGCCACGCTCGAGGAGCTCACGCGCGAGCTCGTGGAGCGGTCCGTGGCGATCACCAAGGAGGTGGTCACCGCGCCCGCGCCGAAGGGCGCCGGCTTCCAGATCGCGGACATCGCGGAGGTCATCCTCGTCGGCGGCCAGACGCGCATGCCGGCCATCCAGGAGGCGGTGAAGGGCCTCTTCGGCAAGGAGCCGCATCGCGGCATCAACCCGGACGAGGTGGTCGCCTCGGGCGCCGCGGTCCAGGCGGGCATCCTCCAGGGCGACGTGAAGGACATCCTCCTGCTCGACGTCACCCCGCTGACGCTCTCCATCGAGACGCTCGGCGGCGTCGCGACCCCGATGATCGAGAAGAACACCACGGTCCCGACCAACAAGACCCAAACCTTCTCGACGGCCGCGGACAACCAGCCGAGCGTCGAGGTGCACATCCTCCAGGGCGAGCGGCCGATGGCTTCCGACAACAAGACGCTCGCGCGCTTCATCCTGGACGGCATCCCGCCGGCCCCGCGCGGCGTGCCGCAGATCGAGGTCAGCTTCGACATCGACGCCAACGGCATCCTGAACGTCTCCGCCAAGGACAAGGCCTCCGGCAAGAGCCAGTCCGTCCGCATCGAGGCGAGCACGGCGCTCTCCAAGGAGGAGATCGAAAAGCTCCGGAACGACGCGGCCGCGCACGCCGAGGAGGACCGCAAGCGCAAGGAGCTCGTCGAGACGCGGAACAACGCCGAGAGCCTCGCGTACACCGCGGAGAAGGCTCTCGCCGACGCCGGCGACAAGGTCCCCGCGGACCTCAAGGCCGGGGTGGAGGAGAAGGTGAAGGCGGTGCGCGACGCGCTCGCCGGCGAGGACGCGGACGCTATCAAGTCGGCGTCCGACGCGCTAAGCTCTGAGATGCAGAAGATCGGCGAGCAGCTCTACAAGCAGCCCGAGACGCCGCACGACAGCAGTGCTGATACTCAACCCCGAGAACCTGGAGAAGACGCAGGCCCCGCTGCGTCCTGAGGCGACGCGGCCCGCGCGGTACGCCTCGGTGCTCCGCGTATCCCTCGCGATCATCACGACCGCGGCGGCGTTCCTGTCGGGCTACGCGGTGACGCAGTACTTCGCGCTCGCCTGGCCGCTCTGGTACGCCGCGGCGGCGATCGGCGGGTTCGTCTACCTGGCCGCGCTCGTCGCGATCACGGTCGACGGGTTGCGCTGGCACATCCCGCTCGCGGTCATCTGGGGCGCCTGCTTCGCGCTCGGCCTCCCGTGGCGCGACGGCGCCGAGGCGTTCGCGATGGCGGGCATCGTCGCGGCCGGGTCCGTCCTGGCGTACATGACGTACGCCTCGGGGGCGAGCTCCTTCGCGACGCTCCATACCTTCACCGTGTCCCGCCGCTATGCGTCGGCGCTCGCGAGCGGCATCGTGCTCGCGCTCATCGTCCTCTACGGCGCCGCGCTCAGTCGCGGAAACCCGATCCTTCCCGAGAATGCGTTCGCCGGCGTCGCCGACCACGCGGCGCGCCTCGTGCCGACGTTCCTCCCTACGGTCCCGCAGAACGGCTCGTCGACTTTGTCGGTCAACGACCTCGCGCGCGCTTCCGTCACGGCGCAGCTCAAGGACGACCCGCGCTTCAAGGCGCTCGACCCTGCCGAGCAGCAGGAGGTGCTCGAGAACGCCGTGGAGCAGGCCGCGAAGTCCTTCACCAAGCAGCTCGGCGCGGCGAGCTCCTCGCCGGACGCGTCGGTCGGGTCGGTCACGCAGACGGCGCTCGCGAGCATGCTCAACCGCTTCCGCGACCAGTTCGGCTGGTACTTCATCGCCGCCTGGCTCCTCGGCGCCTTCTTCGTCGCGCGTTCGGCCGCGTTCGTGATCACGCTCGCTATCGCCGGCGTCGTCTGGCTCACCGTCCTCGCGGCGCTCTCGCTGGGCATCCTCCGCGTCGATACGATCCCGGCGTACCGCGAGCGCCTCATACTCTGACCCCGTCATGGCGAAGGACTACTACCAGATCCTGGGCGTTTCGCGCGACGCTTCCCCGGAGGAGATCAAGAAGGCGTACCGCAAGGCCGCGCACCAGCACCACCCTGACAAGCAGGGCGGCGACGAGGCGCGCTTCAAGGAGGTCAACGAGGCGTACCAGGTGCTCGGGAACGCCGAGAAGCGCGCCCGCTACGACCGTACCGGCTCCGCGGATGGCTTCCCGGGCGGCGGAGCTGGATTCGGCGGCTTCGGCGCGGAGGGCTTCGAGGTGAACTTCGAGGACCTCGGGGACCTGTTCTCGAGCGTCTTCTCCGGCGGCTTCGGCGGGGGATCGCCGCGCCGCCGCGATCGCGGCGACGATCTTCACGTGGAGCTCCGCATCTCGCTCGAGGAAGCCTTCTCCGGCGGCGACCACGGCTTCCGCGTCCCGGCGCAGGTGAAGTGCGATACGTGCGCGGGCTCGGGCGCCGCGGAGGGCAGCAAGCTGGTCACCTGCGCGACCTGCCACGGCAAGGGGCAGGTGGTGCAGACGCGCCGCGTGCTCTTCGGGCAGTTTCAGCAGGCGATCCCGTGTCCGGACTGCGAGGGAAGCGGGCAGAAGCCGGAGAAGCCGTGCCCGGCATGCCACGGAGCAGGACGCGTGAAGGGGACGCGTGACGTGAAGGTCCACATCGACCCGGGCGTGCAGGACGGGCAGGTCATTGCTGTTCCCGACATGGGCGACGCGGGCCAGCGCGGCCTGCCGGCCGGATCGCTGGGCGTCCTGGTGCGTATCGCGCGGCACAAGACCTTCGTCCGCGAGGGCGACGAGCTCCTCGCCGACGTGCCGGTCTCGCCGCTCGAGCTCCTCGCGCACGAGCCGATCCAGGTGCCCGTCATCGACGGCGGCACGGAGCCGGTCTCGATCCCGGCGGGCACGGACCTGTCCCAGCTGTTCCGCGTGAAGGGGAAGGGGATGCCGCGTTTCCGCGGCAGGGGACGCGGGGACCTGCTCGTGCGGTTCCACGTCATCACGACCAAGAGGCCTGGGAAGCGGGAGGTAGAGAAGCTGTTCGAGTCCTAGTCTGCCAAGTTCCTCGCGGAAGTAGGCAAGGAAATCAGCACGAAGTTGTGGGCTGTAGTGATACATAAAGACCGTGCATTACGGCACGGTCATCATCGGGATTACGTACCCCGGTCTTTACCCGGAAGTTTCCGATAAAGGCTTGGAGGGGAGATAGGCAGGGTTAATCTGGACGAAGCCCGTCTTCCCGGTACCAATCATCAAAAAATCTGTGATAGCTCCCTTGGTTTGTTTCATAACCTTGCTTTGAACATCTTCAGCGGCACGAACGTATGTGCGTGCACTAGCCTCAGAATGATCGTCAGCTGCATCGTCAGAAAGCTCTGAATAATAAAAGCGTTCGTCAGGATTGCGTAGCATCCGCTCTATGAGATAAAAGCCCTCGGTTTTTGCTTGCCGCAAGTTAAGACTGATCGGGAATGAGCCTATATGTAGGGTGCCTGTATCTGAATCTAGGCTGAGCACGCGCTCGTCCTTATCTTCGGGTTTAGTAAGCCAGACCCTGCACGCCTCGATTACGAGGGGGGTGCGTGAAACGCAGCCAATTCTTGTAGCGATCCTTGCGGAGCAAGAAGTGGTTATCAGGCATCGGCTTATCGTCAATTGCAAATTCAGTGAGGAGCATCGCAAAGCGCGTCCCAGTTTCAGGCCTACTGCCATCCTCAATTTTCCTGAGCAAAGTTTCGACTGCACCGTATACCTGCCATAGCTCGTCATAGACAGGCCAGAAGTGAAGCTCGTGAAGGGTAGTGAGCATAGCTTCGCGGTCTAGATCCGGGGCAGTCAGAACCTTTTTCTTAATCTCTTGCCACTTCGCAAACTCTTCGTACAGAAAATGGCCTTCGAGTCCGTGGGTGTTAGCCACGGTTTTTACATAGCCGTGAATCTCCCTGAAGAGTTGCAAATCCGGCTCCATAGTCATCATGAGTTGGTAGCGGCGTTCGAGGTCGGCAATAACCTGATCTGCCGTAGGGGGAGTCTCTGATTGGGCCATAAATCTGGTGGCTTTCAAGGTGCCTATTACTGCACTAAACTGCAAGCTATAGCAGTGGCTATCCAGAAGCCCTTCCATTAGGCTTTTGGCAAAATCCCATAGAACACCCATGCGCCTAGGAGAAATCAAAAAGATACTAGACAGAGTCACTGATGGCTCGGTTATTGCCGTAGCGCATGAACCCCTTTATGGAGATCAAGCTCAGCGTGTTGGCAACTACGGGGATGTAATCGCCGCTCTCGAGGTGCTATCTGAGCAGGACTGGAGCGAGCTCGATAAGGCAACCCTGAATAGCCTGCTGGAAAAACATCCTTCTACAGAATCCGCCATTCTCACCCAGGAAGAGTTTAGTCAGCTAAATGCGCTGGTGAGTGCAGTAAATCAAAAGCTGCCCGTTTTCTATTCCATACTTAAAAATATGGTTGACTCTCAGGAAGAGCAGACCATTAACATTAAGCTACCAGCGGGTATTGATTCGATTGCTAAGCTAACGAAATTCAATAACAACATCGAGAATGTACTGAAGCGTTTCAATGTTGACGGTCAGTTTGATTTTAAACAGTTCGATAAAGGATCCGATTGGTATGTCATCGTTGCTACCAGTTATCTTTCTTACAGGTTCTTACTTGCGGGCCTGGCAACGGCGCAGAAATACCTAGAAATGAGAAAGGCCAGTTTCGAATCAAAAACTGCTGAACTAGAATACCGGGCTGCAGTTGATAAACCTGAAGTCGAACCAAAGGAAGTAAAAGCCTTCGTGGAACGCAAGCTTAAACTTTTCGTGGAGAACGAAGTCCAAGAAGCAATACAGCAACTTGGTACAGGATCAAATACTGAAGGTGAGCTTCGCGTGAAGTTGATACAGGCAACCACAGCTCTTATTAAGGAGCTTGATGATGGAGCGGAATTCCACCTATCACTTAATCCTCCAGCTTATGCAGAGGAAAATGGTGGTCAGCTGAGGATTGACTACTCGAAAATGCGGCCCCTTATCGAAAAGAAGGAAGAGGACAGCAAGCAACTGAACGCTCCCGCAGAGGCAGATTCCGTGGAAGATCAAACCGAATAAGGGTTGTTAAATTAATGGAAATCATTTTTCTCAAAGATCGGGATTGGCGGGTAAATGATGGTCGCCTTAGTCTGATTAGAGAATTTAAGCCCTTTCTAGGAAGTAAGGTAGAAAATGGGATGGCTATCACGGTAGATTCTTCTATTCCTTATGCCTCGGTAGAATTTGTAAGTCATAACCTTCCTAACCAGGCAACGGGTTTTATCACTCACAAAGAGGACTTTATAAATCTATGGAAGGTTTTTAATGACAGGGGGATAGCCTCGAATGAAGAAGTAATTTTTTACTGGTCTACAAAGCATTACAAATCAAAAATAGTAGGGTTTCTTTCAAAAATGCTTCCCAAAATGGCTATTTACGTAGTGCCAAGCGGCACATATCAAACTGTCAGTGATATGGATTTACCGAAAGTAGATACTGCAAATGTCATGTATTACGCACTAGCGGCGAAGGATGCTTGGATCCCGGAAATAATGACTTAAATTCGGCCATAACAATATTATCGTTCGAACATCGTCCACGGCCCCCAATTAGTATGATTTAGATATGAAGAGACACTGGCTTGAGCATATTGAAGGATCATTCTCGCTATCGCCCTACCTGCGGGTTTGATAGCCTTATTACTTGATCCGTCAGCGACAAATGGCCTCCTATTTCTTATCCTCGCAGTAGCGTGGAAGCACGCAAATGGCGCCCTATAAAGGCGCGGCTATTTGGTATCGGTTAAATTTTCAGACACAAAATCGTTCGAACATCGTCCACGACCCCCAGTGGATATTTGAAAAGGCACCTGTTAAGTAACAAGTGCCTTCACCTCATCAAGAGTCTGGTCAATCTAATTTTCGTCGAGATAACCGCGCAGCTTCTCTACGGTTAAAGAATCGCCTCGGATAAATTCCCTCAAGCTGATTCCACAAAATCCAATAGTTAAGCTCGAGATGCCGATGATTCCAAAAAAGATGACACTGACCCAAACGCCGCCGTGAATGGTCTGCGGGTGCGTGGACATCTCATACCAACCCATAACTGTTGCAATAGCGATTAACACTAGCCCTAATAGTTTCATTGTGAATACCTCCGCTGAACATACTAAGTATATTGACGAATTATTCAATAGTACGCATAAGGGTTCCGATAACGTCCCACTGCGCCAGCAGCCATTTTTTAGCGATACAATTCGGTCATGAAGAGCCTCAAGGACTTTGATCCGAACGAGGTGGCACATCTCGATCTAGAGATGTGGAAGGCATACTACAGCCATAGGTTCGTCCGCCTGTTTTTCTTACTTGTTAGACTCCTGCGTAAGCAATTCGGGCTGGGCCTGTTTACTGCCATCCGTGCCGCATCTTTCGCCGCCGCGGCAGCAACCGATTTCCGTCGTAACAAAGGGAAGGAAGACAAGCAGCGTGTGTATGAGAAAGTTCTACGCTTCACGCAAATTGTTTCTGCTAACGCGCCAGAAGAGTTCAATGCAGAACAAGCTGCTACAACCGAAGTTGAGTGGTGGTTTGTCGATCGTTACCCCGAGAACTTCCTAGAAGGGGAACGTGAGAGAGGGCTAGCACGTGCAATGAGTGCTATCTACGGAGTAAACCCGGAGGCCTTAGCGGATTATGCCAAGTATCGTGCTCAGGCCATGGTGCTCCAGGATGAAGCTGAAGAGACAGGCAAGGAGGCAGATTGGGAGAGGATGGGGATCCTGCTCAGGGATTCCTATCGGGCATTATTCACCGCTCTTCACGAGGAGGATCGTTCGAAGTTCGTCTAGCTTGGCCAGCGCGGCGAGCGTTCAGGCTTTTTTCTTGATGCTATTCTAGAGACATGACCACCATCTTCCTCGCCCAGCTCTGGGGGCCGATCTTACTCGCTGTCGCGCTCGGGATCTTCTTCAGCGCCTCGTACTACCGCCGCATCTACCGCGAGCTCGAGAAGGACTCGCTCGCCGTCCTTCTCTTCGGCATGACCGCCACCGCGGCCGGCATCGCGCACGTCCTGTTCCATAACTCCTGGGCTTCTACGCCGGAGATTGTCGTATCCCTCCTCGGCTGGGGACTCCTCCTCAAGGGCATGCTCTTCATCATCGCACCCGGGTTCGTGGACCGCGCCGGGGACCGATGGGCGAAGCTCAAGCTAATCCCGTTCGCAGGAGCTCTCACGCTACTGGTCGGCTTGTATCTGACCTGGTTCGCGTACCTCGCGTAGAGAAGCAGTCGGCAGAGGTATCTGGTCACAATGGCAACGCACCCGTACGGGTGCGTTGTGCTAGCTAGTCAGACTCGAGCGGCTCCCAGTAGATCGACTCCACGACCTCTGCGGGAGCGTCGGGAGGCCACCACTCCTTGCGTATCCGTGCGACGACCGCGTCGCGGTCGGTCTCGGTGCCGAAGAGCAGGGCGAACGCCCGCTGGCGGTCGCGCGTGACCCAGGGATTCCTGCTGCGGGTTATCCATGCCTCGACCGAGTTCTCCTCCAGGAAGGCGGCGACCTCGTGCGGCGTGTGCTCGCCGCTGAGCTTGTGCCAGGCGCGATGCTCGCGTTGCGGCTTGTACAGCAGGTTGCCTCCCTCCATGTCTGGATTATGGAAGTAGCCGGCCTCGAGGAGGCGCGACTGGGGCAGGGGATGATGCGCGGTGATGCGCATGAGGTCCCGCTCCTGGCGCCTCTTCTTCTTGCGTCTCATTGCGCGACCTCGTTCCCGATGCCGAGCAGCCGCTTCGCGGACATCCAGAACCCGCCGGCTATGGCGTGGACGACGAACGCGATCAGCCAGAACGGCAGGACGACGTGCGACGTCCAAGGAGTCTCCGTCTCGCTCGCGAGCGCTCTCTCCATGCAGGTGTTACATAAGATGCTCATACAGCACCTCCTCTTGATAGTATTTTGGAATCGTTGCCGAGCGCAGTTTTATCTATTATCCTCCTAATTGTCAATATCCGGTGCCTATGACCATCTTCGAGCGCGCCAAGAAGTTCGGCCTCCCGGCGGGCGAGTACGCGGTCTTCGGCAGCGCGCTGCTCGGCGCCTGGGGGATCCGCCCCGCGAAGGATCTCGACCTGATCGTCAAGCCCGATCTCTTCGCGCGGCTGCGCGCTGACGGGTGGCGGGAGTGGGTGACGCAGATGGGGCACCCGATCCTCACGCGCGACGACGCGGACGCGACGACGTACCAGGAGCCCGATCCGCGCATCGGCTACAACCCGGACCGCGCGCGGCTCATCAAGGAGGCGGTCCTGATCGAGGGCGTGCCGTTCGTGCGCGTCGAGGAGGTGATCGCGTGCAAGCGCGACTACGACCGTCCGAAGGACCGCGACGACATCGCCGCGATCGCGCGCTATCTCGCGGAGCGGGGAGGGGATGCGATCTACGGCTAGCATGCGGGCTGCCTCCTTCCTCCGCCGCAACGCCTGGGTCATAACCGGCACCGCCGCTGCCCTGGTCGCGCTCGCGGTCCTCGAGCTGCACGGCGGCCGCCTGCCGTGGGGCCCGGACGGGCGGTTCGGCTGGTGGGACGGGAACATCCACGGCAGCGAGAACTCGCAGCGCGTCGCCGACGCGTACTCGTTCACGCACGTCCTGCACGGCATCCTCATCTACGCGGGACTCTGGCTCTTCGCGCGCCGGGTCCCGGCCCGGTACCGCTTCCTCGCCGCGGTGCTCATCGAGGCGGGATGGGAGCTCCTCGAGAACTCGCCGTTCGTCATCGAGCGGTACCGGGCGGGAACGGTCTCGCAGGGCTACGTGGGCGACAGCGTCCTCAACTCCGTCTCCGACGTGCTCATGATGGCGCTCGGCTTCCTCGTGGCGCACGCCTCGCCCGCGCGGCTGACCGTCGCGCTCGCTATCGCGATGGAGGTCGGACTGCTGCTCTGGGTGGGGGACAACCTCACGATCAACGTCGTCATGCTCGTCCATCCGATCCCCGCGATCCGGGAGTGGCAGGCGGCCCATTTCTGAGACGGACGCGGGCGCGCATCACGCCGCAACCTTGCCACCGCGTCCACTGGTCGGTATGCTTTGCCGCGACCTGAGCCCCTATAGCTCAGTTGGTAGAGCAGCTCCCTTTTAAGGAGACGGTCCTAGGTTCGAGCCCTAGTGGGGGCACTCATTTTTCATGGCGAAGCATCCCAAATTCTTCCTCACCCTGATCGTCCTGGTCTCGGTCGCGGCCGGCTTCTTCGCCTACCCGGGCTCGCCGCTGGCGAAGTACCGGCCGTGGCGCCTCGGCCTCGACCTTGTGGGCGGCTCGCACCTGACCTACGAGGTCGACCTGTCGACCGTGCAGGGAGGGGACCGCCAGCTCGTCCTCGACGGCCTGCGCGACGTCATCGAGAAGCGCGTGAACCTCTTCGGCGTCGCCGAGCCGCAGGTGTACGTCGCGAGCACCGGCGACAAGAGCAACCTCGTCGTCGAGCTCGCGGGCATCCGCGACGTCAGCGAGGCCATCAGGCTCATCGGCGAGACGCCGACCCTCGACTTCCGCGAGCTCTCGTCCTCGACGCCGAGCGTCGCCATCGGCACGAGCACCGACGAGTTCGTCCCGACGGAGCTCACGGGCCGCTTCATCACCGGCGCGCAGCAGGTCTTCGACCCGCAGACGCGCGCGCCGATGGTCTCGATCGCGTTCAACAGCGAGGGCGCGAAGCTCTTCGGCGAGATCACCGGCCGCAACGTCGGCAAGCCGGTCGCGATCTACCTCGACGGCGCGCCGATCTCCATGCCGCGCGTGAACGAGCGCATCGACGCCGGCAACGCCGTGATAACCGGCCTCTCCGTCGACGAGGGCCGTCTCCTCGCGCAGCGCTTCAACGCGGGCGCGCTCCCGGCGCCGATCACGCTCATCGAGCAGAAGACCGTCGACGCGACGCTAGGCGCGCGCTCGCTGACCAAGGCGGCGGAAGCCGGCGCGATCGGCACGCTCCTGGTCATGATCTTCATGATCCTGTTCTACCGCGTGCGCGGCTTCTACGCCGCCCTGGCGCTCCTGATCTACGTCGTCCTCACCCTCGCGCTCTTCAAGCTCGTCCCGGTGACGCTCACGCTCGCGGGCCTTGCCGGCTTCATCCTGACCATCGGCATGGCCGTGGACGCGAACATCCTCATCTTCGAGCGCATCAAGGAGGAGGAGCGCGCGGGTCGCTCACGCCTGGACGCGATCCGCGAGGGCTTCCATCGCGCGTGGCCGTCCATCCGCGACTCCAACATGAGCACGATCATCACGGCCATCATCCTCTACTACTTTACGAGCGGCTTCGTGCGCGGCTTCGCCCTCACGCTCCTCCTCGGCGTCCTCGTGAGCATGTTCTCGGCGATCACCACGACGCGCCTCTTCCTTCTGGCCTTCACCCGTAACAAGACTGCACGCGCATGAGCATCACTCGCTTCAAGAACTGGTACCTCGCGATAGCCGTCGTGCTCGCGGCTGCGTCCATCGCCGCGATCGCGACCTACGGCTTCCGCCTCGGCATCGACTTCACCGGCGGCGCGCTCTGGGAGATCCAGGCGCCGAACCTGAGCTCGGAGCAGGTGAGCGCCACGCTCTCCGAGGCGGCGGGAGGCGCGGTGCACGTCTCGCGCGACGCGACCACCGGCCATTACCTCGTCCGTCTCGGCGAGTCGGACCAGGAGACGTACCAGCGCGTGCGCGCGGCGGTCCAGGAGGCCGATCCCGATTTCGCGGAATCGAGCTTCTCGTCCATCGGCCCCTCGGTGTCGACCAAGCTCCGGACCGGCGCGTTCCTCGCGATCGGCCTCGTGATCGCCTTCATCTCGCTCTACATCGTCTTCAGCTTCCGCGGCGCCGCGGGCCCGGTGAAGAGCTGGGCGTACGGCGTGTCGACCCTTATCTCGCTCTTCCACGACGTCGCCATTCCGGCCGCCGTCATCGCGCTGCTGGGCCACTACAGCCAGGTGGAGGTGGACACCAACTTCATCGTGGCGCTCCTGGTGGTCATGGGCTTCTCGGTGCACGACACCATCGTCGTCTTCGACCGCGTCCGCGAGAACGTCGGCCGCATGCGCGCCAGCTTCGGCGAGGTGGTGGACGCGTCCGTCCGCCAGACCCTCGCACGTTCGCTCGCGACCTCTTTCACGCTGGCGCTGGTCCTCGTGGCGCTCCTGTTCGGCGGCCCGCCGAGCCTCTACTACTTCGTCCTGATCCTCCTCATCGGCGTCATCGCCGGAGCCTACTCGTCGATATTCGTGGCCTCTCCTATCCTGCTGCTCCTGAGCGGGGGACGGCGGGCCAGGAAGCGCACCTAGGCTTGACTTTCCCACCAAAATCGCCGATATTATCCAACATAAGTAAACAGATGTCCATCACGAAGCTAATCGAGAACGCCTGGGCACACCTGCAGCCTCGCCAGCGCGACATCCTCGCCGGCCGCTTCGGCGTCGGGGAGTACGACGAGCAGCAGACCCTCGCCGCGCTTGGCGAGCGGTACGGCATCACCCGCGAGCGGGTCCGCCAGATCGAGGCCGCCGCGCTCGCCGGGCTCCGCGAGGCGCTCTCCGATTCCGCGGACGCGAAGGCGCTCCAGGACAAGGTGAAGAAGATCGTGAAGGAGCATGCCGGCGTGGCTTCCGTCGAGCAGGTGCTCGCCGGGCTCAAGAGCGAGGTGAAGGACCTCTCGGCCAACGCGCTCCAGCTCGTCATCCGTGCGATGAACAACCTGCACTACCACGACGGCGACGACCGCTTCGTGGCCGCGTACGCGCAGGACGCCGCGGCCTTTAAGTCCATGGCCGAGCACGTCGCGGGCTGGATCAAGACGCTCGAGCAGAAGAAGGAGCACGTGCTCGCGAGCAACGCGTACAAGGCGCTGCAGACGGCGTACGCCAAGGATCGCCAGATCACCGTCCGCGCGCTCGAGCAGTACGCGGGCCTCTCGAAGAAGCTCGTGACCAACGCCTTCGGGCAGACCGGCCTCGTCCACTGGACCGAGGTGAACCCGCGCACCGTCCGCGACCAGATCTACCTGATCCTGCGCAAGCACCAGGCGCCGCTCCATTTCGAGGAGATCGCGACGGCTATCAACAAGAGCGGCATCGCCGCGCGCCCCGCGCTCTCCGCGACCGTGCACAACGAGCTCATCAAGGACGAGCGCTTCGTGCTCGTCGGACGCGGCAAGTACGCGCTCGCCGAGGCCGGCTACACGCCGGGCACCGCGCGCGAGGTCGTGCACCGCATCCTCAAGGAGCAGGGCCCGCTCGACGCGAACGAGGTCATCGAGGCCGTCCAGAAGGAGCGCCTCTTCAAGCCCAACACCATCCTGGTCAACCTGCAGAACCGGCAGCACTTCAGCCGCAACCCGGACGGGACGTACCAGGTACGCGAGGCGTAGCGTAGAATAGGGAGTGATCCCATGACGCTCGCTGACATCTTCTTCGGTAGCGGGCTCGCCGCCCTGCTCTGGCTCCTCGTCGCGGCGCTCCCGCTGCTCCTGATCCGCCCGATGCTCTCGGCGCTCACGTTCTGGCGCCAGCAGCTCTACATCAGCAAGAGCATGGAGTCGACGGTGCTCGAGCTCCGCATCCCGCCGGACCTGCACCGCAGCCCGCGCGCCATGGAGCAGGTGCTCGTCGCGCTGCACGGGCTCCGCAACGCCCCGAAGACCTGGCGCCAGTACCACGTCGACGGCGTGGTCACGCGCTGGTTCTCGTTCGAGATCGTCAGCCAGGGCGGCCAGCTCCGCTTCTTCATGCGCGTCCCGAGCGCGCTCAAGAACCTCGTCGAGTCGGCGCTGTTCTCGTACTACCCCGAGGTCGAGGTGATCGCGGTGCCGGACTACGTCGCGACGCTGCCGCACACGGTCTTCGACCTCGAGGCGCAGAAGCTCGATCTCTGGGGCACCGAGATCGCCGCCGCGAAGCCGGCCGTCATCCCGTTCAAGACGTACCAGGCGTTCTCGTCCGGCGAGAAGGACGGCATCGACCCGCTCTCGTCCATGGTCGAGGTGCTCGGCAAACTCAAGAAGGAGGAATTCGCCGCCATGCAGATCGTCGCGGCGCCCGCGGACCGGTCCTGGAGCAAGGACGGGGCCGCGATCATCGCGAAGATCAAGGAGACCGGCGCGCTCACGCCGGGCGAGACCACGAACGTGAAGGAGATCGAGGACAACGTCGGCAAGCCGGCATTCGACGCTCTCGTGCGCGCGGTCTATATCGCTCCCGCCGAGGGCTTCTCGTCCGGCTTCGCCGCGGCGGGCATCACCAACGCGCTCAACCAGCTCAGCAGCCCGAAGCACAACGCCTTCGCGCCCGTGCTCGGCACCGGCGGCAAGGGCGCGCAGGCCGTGCGCAGCAGCAAGGCGCGCATGCTCTGGGCGTTCCGCACGCGCGCTATCCCGCAGAAGGAGTTCTGGGGCAAGTTCCTGACCTCGCTCCCGGGATACCGCAACAACAAGGAGCGCTGGGCGCCGCTCTCGGTGGAGACGCTTGCGACCATGTTCCACCCCCTCCCGTCGAGCGTCCTCACCGCGCCGCACCTCGAGCGCCTCGCCAGCCGCCGCGTCTCCGCTCCGGCCGGCCTGCCGATCTACGGCGACGAGGAGGCCATCAAAAAGTTCCTCTAGCCCATGTTCGAAACCATCCTCGGCTACCTGGCCCTCGTCCTGCTCTTCCTGCTCCTGCTGGATGCGGTCATCGTGGCCCTGTTTGTCTGGTTCTCGCGCGAGGCGGCCGCGGTGAAGCCGGACATCCTGGGCGCGCCGAGCACGGCGGCCCAGGAGGCCGCGCAGAGCTCCCGCGCCGAGGCCGTGCGGAAGGCGTGGGGCGAGATCGAGGCGTCCGCGACCGCCGGAACGGACGGGAAGCGCCTCGCGGTCATCAACGCCGACCGGCTCGTCGACCGCCTCCTCAAGGATGCGGGCTACGAGGGCGAGGGCGCGCTCGAGCGCATGAAGGCGCTCCCGCGCGAGAAGGTGGCGACCGCCGCGGACCTCATGGCCGCGCACCGCTTCCGCAACCGCCTCGTGCACGAGGTCGGCTTCCAGCCGGACGACCGCGCGCTCGACGGCGCGCTCGCGCAGTTCCGCGCGTTCCTGACCGAAGTCGGGTATCTTTAGCGCATGGCTGAGAAGAAGCCAGCTCGCCTCGAGCTGCACATGGTCAAGTACACGCCGCCGCCTGCGGACCTGCCGGTGTACGGCTCGGTGCCGGCCGGCAAGCTCACCGTGATGGGGCGCAGCACGTACGTCGCGCCCATGACCGACGAGCAGGGCTACGTCTTCGGCATCCTCGAGGAGGACCGCGCGTCGGGAGTGCACGTGATCGGGCGCGCCGGCTCGGGGAGGACGAAGCTCCTCGAGGCCATGGCGCGGCAGGACCTGGCTGCGCGACGGCCGATCGCCGTGATCGACGCGAGCGGGGACCTGATCGCGAGCCTTCTGGGCGGCATGGGCGAGGAGGCGCGCAAGGCGGCGGTCGTGATAGGGGAAGGGTATCCGGGAGGCATCGATCTGCTCCCGCAGCCGGGGCAGGAGTTCCTCTTCGCGGACACGCTCGCCGAGGCCGCGGCGGAGTTCGCCGGCACCGGCTTCGACCCGAAGCTCAGGCGCGTCATCGCCGCCGAGCTCGCGGCGCGTCCGGCCTCGATGCTCGAGCTCGCCGAGCGCCTCAAGGGCAACGAGGACGCGGCCGCGGTCTCGGACATGCTCGAGGAGATCCTCGCGTACCCGACCGGCAAGGAGATCCTCGGCGGCGGGCATCCGCCGACGGGCACGATCTTCGCGCTCCTGCAGCCGGCAGAGCTCGGCTTCTCCCGCGCCCGCGCGCTCGCGCACCTGGTCTCGGACGCGGTCATCCGCGCGCACGCGGAGGAGCGCCTCCTGCCGCTCTACGTGGACGGGCTCGAGATCCTCTCGGGACGCGGCGGCCTGCAGCTGCTGCGCGACATGCATACGCACCGGATCGCGCCGGTACTCGCGCACCGCATCTACGCCGACATCTCGCCGGCGGTGCTCTCGACGATCTCGGGCACCATCGGGACCGAGGTGGCGTTCCGGCTCTCGGGCGAGGATGCCAGCCGCGCGCGCAACGAGTTCTCGCAGACGTTCGACGTCCGCGACTTCCTCGTGATGGGCTCGCGCCAGTGCTACGTGCGCCTCCAGATCAGGGGCGAGCTCCGCGAGCCGTTCTCGGCGGAGACGCTGCCCCTCGTGCGGCAGTGAAGGCCGCCGAGGACTTCCCGCGGCGCATCAACAAGCATCTCGCGATGCTCGGCGTCGACACGCGGCGCGGCGCGGACGACCTGATCAAGGCCGGGAAGGTGACGATCAACGGGGCCGTCGCCAAGGCGGGGGACTGGGTGCATGAAGGCGACCGCGTCGAGGTCGCGGGCGCCGGGCCGAAGCGGTACGCCTACTTCGCGTACCACAAGCCGGTCGGGGTGGTCACGCACTCGCCCCAGGAAGGGGAGACCGGCATCAAGGAGCGGACGGCGTTCTCCGGCATGCCGAAGGACGTCTTCCCGCTCGGGCGCCTCGACAAGGCGTCCTCCGGCCTAATCCTCCTCACCAACGACGGCCGCGTCACCGACCGCCTCCTGAACCCGAAGTTCGCGCACGACAAGGAATATATCGTCACGACGAAGGAGCGCATCGGGCCGAGCTTCCAGCGCATCCTGACCAAGGGCGTCGACATCGGCGGGTACGTGACGCTGCCGAGCGTGGTGAAGCTGCGCGGCGACCACGAGTTCTCGATCCAGCTCCGGGAGGGGAAGAAGCACCAGATCCGGCGCATGGTCGTCGCACTCCGCAACGACGTGGTCACGCTCAAGCGGATACGGGTCATGAACGTCCGTCTCGGGACGCTCAAGCCCGGACAGGCGCGGCCGATCGAGGGCGAGGAGCTCGAGACGTTCCTGAAGGGGCTCGGCCTGTAGGTTGCAAAATATATAAAAAGTGCTATAATACTGGACGGTTAGCAGGCTTCGGCCTGCCGATACATCTGATACATAAGGAGACTGAATTTTATGTTCGAAGGCGTCATCGCCAATCACAACGGAACCGGCTTCTCGAAGCTGGACAGGGATCTCTTGACCTTCCTGCGCGAGCGGGAAGCCAACAAGAAAGGATGGCACTCGTATAGCCATAGCGTGGGCAACCTCAGCTACGGGATCCGGGCGAAGTCCGTCGGAAACGACCTGATCGTGACCGTCAACGGCTTCTGCGTGCACAACACGCGGGAGAAGCGCCGCGTCGGGATTGCACTTCTCGAGGACAGCGCGCTCACGCTCGCGATCGGTCATGACATCGCGCTGATCGTCCCCACGGAGGATCTCGAGATGACCTGGGCGGTCAGGAAGCTCTTCCCGAACTTCCGCGCCGACCTCGCGCCGCATCTCGGTCGCGTGTTCGAGCTTGTCGAGTCTTACCTCAGAGGCGACGCCTCCAAGACGCTCAAGGCTCGTCTCGACCCGGTCGCCGGGTTTCTCGGTCGCGACGTGAAGCACTGCATCAAACGGCTCGAGGAGCTCGTGCCCGAAAGAAAGGCGGAGCGAATCAACAACAGCATGGCGACGCAGCTTGCTGCACTCGCCTGATCCACTCAAAGGAGGCCCCGTTCGCGGGGTCTTTTCGCATCCCGGGCGCACGGATAATTCATCCGGCCCCTGATATACTGGCCTCGTATGGCAGAGGACCAGGAGGACGTAACCTTCATCGGACGCACGGACTTCCGCGGCGCGGAGCGGCTCTTCGGCGTGAAGCGGAAGGACCGCCGCCAGCACATGTACATCATCGGCAAGTCCGGCACGGGAAAGTCGACGCTCATCGGCAACATGCTCGTCCAGGACGTCGCCAACGGGGAGGGCGTCGCGGTCGTGGACCCGCACGGCGAGCTCGTCGAGGGCATCATGCGGAAGATCCCGCAGAGCCGCGCCGCGGACGTCGTGTACTTCAACCCGGCCGATCTCGAGTACTCCATCGGCTTCAACGTCCTCGAGCTGACCGACCCGGACGACCCCAAGGAGAAGAACCTGGTGGCCTCGGGCCTCATGAGCATCTTCGCGAAGATCTGGGAGGGCGCCTGGTCCTCGCGCATGGAGCACATCCTGCTCAACACCATCCTCGCGCTCCTCGACAACCCGGGCTCGACGCTCCTCGGCATCCCGCGCATGTACGCGGACGCCGCGTACCGCCAGGCGATCCTCAACAACGTCACGGACCCGTCCGTGCTCTCGTTCTGGCTCAACGAGTACGCGACCTGGGACGACCGCTACCGCAAGGAGGCGATCGCGCCAATCCAGAACAAGGTCGGCCGCTTCCTCTCCACGCCGCTGGTGCGCAACATCGTCGGTCAGAGCAAGAGCACCATCGACCTGTACAAGCTCATGAACGAGGGGAAGATCTTCCTCGTGAACCTCTCCAAGGGCATGATCGGCGAGGACAACTCCGCGCTCCTCGGCGCGATGCTCATCACCAAGATCCAGCTCTCGGCCATGCGCCGCGTGGAGATCAAGGACGAGGACGAGCGCGTCGACTTCTACCTCTACGTCGACGAGTTCCAGAACTTCGCCACGGACTCCTTCGCGACCATCCTCTCCGAGGCGCGCAAGTACCGACTCAACCTCGTCGTGGCCCACCAGTACATCGGCCAGCTCGTCACGGACGCCTCGTCGCGCGTCCGCGACGCGATCTTCGGCAACGTCGGCACCATGCTCAGCTTCCGCGTCGGCGCCGACGATGCCGCCTTCCTGGAGCGGGAGTTCTCGCCGGAATTCACGGTGCACGATCTCATAAACCTCCCGAACCGCCGCATCTTCATCAAGCTCATGGTCGACGGCGTCTCCTCCCGCCCGTTCTCTGCCGCCACGCTCCCGCCGTTCAAGGCGACGGAGATCAGCATCCCTGAGGACGAGGTCGTCGCCAGCTCCCGGAAACGCTACGCGCGGCCGCGCTACCAGGTGGAGACGGAGATCAACCAGAGCTCCGGACTCGGCGGCGCCCAGCAGATGCGCGACCGCGCCGCGGCGCCGGGCGAGCGGCGCACCCCGCGCGTGCGCGCCCAGCAGGCGGATCCGGGGGACCTCGCCGCGCTCGGCTTCGACATCGCGCAGGCGACCCGGCCCCGCCCCCCGCGTCCCGCGCCCCGCCAGCATGCGTCGGCACCGCACCCGCCGGCCCCGCGTCCGCGCGCTCCGGGCCAGGCGCCCGAGCGGCGTCCCGCGCCCCGCGCTTCAGAACCCGCGCGCGGGACCGGCGGGATCTCGCTCGCCGAACTCGGCCGGGCGCCCGGCAAGGAGGCGCCTGCCAAGCCCCAGGTCGACGTCAACGCCATGAAGGATGCCATCGCCAAAGCGCTCGAGAGCAGGAAAGAGGACTAGGCCGCGCATCCGCTTCACGATCCTGACGGCGACTCCCGAGGTCGTCGCGCCGTACGCGGCGGGATCGGTGCTCGGCCGCGCGCAGAAAGCCGGCATCATAGCCGTGGAAACGGTGCCGCTGCGCGACTTCGCCGACCCGCCGCACTACCACATCGACGACCGCCCGTTCGGCGGGGGACCGGGCATGGTCCTCAAGGTGGAGCCGATCGCCCGCGCGGTGAAGGCCGCGATCCCGCGCAAGAGCGCCGGCGCACGCGTCATCCTGTTCTCGACGCGCGGGCGCGTCTTCGACCAGAAGGAGGCGGAGCGACTGTCGAAGTACCGGCATCTCGTCTTCGTGTGCGGCCGCTACGAGGGCGTCGACGAGCGCGTGGCCGAGCATCTCGCCGACGAGGAGCTGAGCCTCGGCGACTTCGTGCTCACCGGGGGCGAGCTGCCCGCGCTGACGGTCATCGACGCGGTCTCGCGCCTCGTGCCCGGCGTTCTGGGCAAGACCGAGTCCCTGGAGGGGATCAAGGGCAGCTTCCCGACCTACACCCGTCCCGCGTCCTACGCGCCGGGCAGGGGCAAGGTCACCTGGGACGTCCCTGACGTGCTCGCCTCGGGCAATCACGCGGAGATAGAGCGGTGGCGACGTTCCGCCGGCTCTCAGGGGACGCGGTAGCGCTCGGCGCGGCAGGCCTGGTCGTCGGTACCGCGCTCGCCGCGCTGGGCGCTCCGTCCCTGCCCGTCCTCGCGTCCGCCGCGGGCTGTTCGTTGCTGCGCGTCAGAGGCAGGGGAGTCCTCTGCGCCAGCCTGCTCGCCGGCGCGCTCCTCGCGGGAGCGCGCGGCGTGGGGATGCGTGCCGAGATCCTCGATCCGCTCGACGGGACGCGGGACCGCCTGCTCCGCCCGCTCGTCGCCGCGATCCCGGGCGAAGCGGGCGCGCTCGCTGCTGGCCTGACGCTCGGGGAGAGCCGGTACTTCAGCCGCGCCTTCCGGGACGCGATGCGCGCGAGCGCGACCACGCACCTGGTAGCGCTCTCCGGCTTCAACGTGATGCTCGTCCTCGGCTTCGCGCGACGCCTGTTCCGGCTCTGGTTCGCGCTGCGGGAGGAGGCGCTCCTCGGCGTCCTGTTCCTCGCCGCGTTCGTCGCACTCGCAGGATTGCAGCCGTCCCTGCTGCGCGCGGCGATCATGGGGACCGCGCTTCTCGTTGCTCAGCTGGCTGGAAGACGCGTCGCGCCTGCACGCCTACTGCTGCTCGCCGCGGCGCTGATCCTGCTCTACGACCCGCGCCTTGCGACCCATCTCGGATTTATCCTGTCGTTTATCAGCAGCTGGGCCCTGATGGCTATCTTCGGGGACGTGGAACGCTTCCTCGCAACCGGCATGCGCCTCGGCGCGACGATCCGCAGAGTCCTGGTGCCGACGCTCGTCGCGCAGCTCGGCGTCGCGCCGGCGCTCCTGGCGACCGTCGGCTCGGTCTCGCTGATCGGCCTCGCCGTGAACCCGGTCGCGATCGCGATGACCCCGTTCCTGACCGCGCTCTCGGGCGCGACGCTCCTCCTCGCGCACGCGGCGCCCCCGCTCGCCGCGCTCCTGGGACCCCTCGCGGGACTCGCAGGACTGCCCGCGATCGCCGCGATCACGCTCGCGGCGCGGCTGCCGCTCGAGGTCGCGGTAGCGGTCCCTGCGTGGGCGGCCTGCGTCCTCTACGCCGGCAGCGTCCTCTGGTCGCTGAAGCGGAAGCCGGAGCTATGGTGAGATGGTTCCTCGTCGCGGCGTTCGCGCTCGGCGGCGGCGCTGCGCTGCTTGCGACGCGTCCGGCAGCGGCCGCGCCGCGCCTGACCGTGCTCGACGTCGGCCAGGGGGACAGCGTCGTCATCGACGCCGGCCTCGCAGTCATGGTGGACACGGGAAATCCGGGATCGCAGGCGCTCGCAAAGGCGCGCGCCCGGGGTCATGCTGTCCGCGCGCTCCTGATCTCGCACCTCCACGACGACCACGCGGGGGACGCGTCCGCGGTGATCGCCTCCGGCATCACGGCGGCTTTCTGGAACGGCCGGACCGGCGGGGCGCTGCACGAGAAGCTGCACGCGGCAGCGGCGGATGCTGGCGTGCCGCTCGTCGCGGTCGTGCCCGGGGACCGCATCCGCGCCGGCGGCGCGACGCTCCGGGTGATCGGACCGGACCGCGGCTATCTCACCAGCGGCGACCCGAACGACACCTCGCTCTCGATCCGCGCCGAGCTGCCCGGCTTCGCCGCCATCCTCACCGGCGACGCTAATCTCGAGGGCGAGGAGGCGCTGCCTCCGGCGCTGCTCCGCGCCGACGTCCTCAAGGTCGGCCACCACGGCTCCAGGACGAGCTCCGGCGAGGTCTTCCTCGCTCGGGTCTCGCCGCGGATCGCGCTCGTCTCGAGCGGGGCAGGGAACCGGTACGGCCATCCCGCGCCTGAGGCGCTCGCGCGCCTCCGCGCCGCCGGCGCCGCGGTCTACCGGACCGATCAGGCGGGCACGATGACCGTGACGTTCGAAGGCGCCGGACTGCGGGTGCTCCGCTAGGGTATACTCCTTCCGTGCAGGGCATCCGCCGCATCTTCAGACGGGCCCACGCGGCCGACACGATGCTGTCGGCCCTCCTTGCGCTGCTGGTGGTCGGCGGGCTGGTCATCCTCTCGTCGGCGGCGAGCAACCTCGGGGAGGTGAAGTACGGCGACTCGTACTACTTCATCAAGCACCAGATCCTCTACGGCCTGTCGATCGGCATCATCGGCTACCTGGTCGCCAGCCGCCTGGACTACCGCGTCCTCAAGAAGGCGGCCTTCCCGCTGCTTATCCTCTCCATCGCGCTGCTCGCGGCGGTCTTCACGCCTCTCGGCGTCTCCTCGGCGCTCGGCTCGGCCACGCGCTGGGTCGGCTTCGGGCCGTTCGTCTTCCAGCCGGGCGAGCTGCTGAAGCTGACCTACATCCTGTACCTGGCCGCCTGGCTCTCGGGCGCCAAGCGCCAGCGCACCGAGGACATCAAGACCGGCCTCGTGCCGTTCCTGATCGTCTCGGGCGTCATCGCCGCGCTGCTCCTCGCCCAGCCGGCGACCTCCATCGTCGTCATCCTCATCGGCTCGGGCGTCCTCCTGTACCTGTTCAGCGGCGCGCCGTGGCGGTACGTCATCGCGTCCGGCCTCGCGGCCGCGGTCCTGCTGGGCGGGATCATCATGTCCAGCGAGTACCGGCGCGAGCGCGTCATGACGTTCATCAACCCGGACGCGGATACCCAGAACACCGGCTTCCACGTGAACCAGTCCCTGATCGCCATCGGCTCCGGCGGCTTCACCGGCGTCGGCTACGGGAAGTCCACGACCAAGATCACGTACCTGCCCACGCCCGCCGACGACTCCATCTTCGCGGTGGCGGCGGAGGAGTTCGGCTTCATCGGCAGCAGCCTCCTCGTCTCGCTCTTCGCGCTGCTGGTGATACGCATGTACATGCTCGCCTGGCGCACCAAGGAGCAGTTCGGGCAGCTGCTGCTGGTCGGGTTCGGGACCGTGATCCTGTTCCAGTCGATGGTGAACATGGCGGCGATATCAGGCCTCATGCCGCTCACGGGCGTGCCGCTGCCGTTCATCAGCTACGGCGGCACCGCGCTTGCTATATTCATGACCATGGTCGGCATAGCCAGCAACGTGAGCGCGAACAACTGACATGGCGCGGCGCATACTCTTCACGGGCGGCGGGAGCGGGGGACACGTGTACCCGCTGCTCGCGGTCGCCGAGGCGCTCCACGACCTCGACATCTCCGAGAGCGTCGAGCTGTACTACCTCGGCCCGCACGACGCGTACGGGCACCTGTTCGAGCAGCTCGACACGAAGGTGTACGGCATCGCCGGCGCGAAGCTTCGGCGGTACGCCTCGCTGGACAACCTGCTCGACGTGCCGAAGTTCTGCATCTCGATTCTGCAGGCGTTCTGGCGCGTCTTCCTGATCATGCCCGACGTGGTGTTCTCCAAGGGCGGCCCGGGAGCGCTCCCGGTGGTCTTCGCCGCCTGGTTCTACCGCGTGCCGGTGCTCATCCACGAGTCAGACGTCGTTCCCGGCCTCACGAACCGCATCTCCGCGCGCTTCGCGCGCCGCGTCGCGGTGAGCTTCCAGGAGGCGATGGCCTCGTTCCCGCCGCAGAAGGTCGCGTGGACGGGACACCCTGAGCGCCGCTCGATCCGCGAGGCAGGACTCACGCGCGAGGCGGCCAAGGCGCGTCTCGGCTTCATGACGGACGAGCCGCTCGTCGTTTTCGTCGGCGGGTCGCAGGGCTCGCAGCGCCTCAACGTGGCAGCCCTCGAGAGCCTGCAGCTGCTGGCGCCGCTCACGGCGGTGCTGCATCAGGCCGGCCCGGGCAACGAGGAGGAGGCGGCCAAGCTCGCCGAGGCCGGGATGCTCGGCATCGAGGGTACGGTCGCGGCGCGCCATCCGTGGCGCGTCGTGCCGTACCTCCTCGATATCGGCGTCGCGCTGACCGCCGCGGACCTCGTTGTCTCGCGCGCCGGCAGCGGCAGCATCTTCGAGATCGCCTCGTTCGGACGCGCCGCGATCCTGGTCCCGCTCGAGGAGTCGGCCAACGACCACCAGCGCATGAACGCCATCGCCTTCATGCAGGCTGGCGCGGCCGCGGTCATCGAGGAAGGGAACCTCGTTCCCGGCATCCTCGCGCGCACCGCGGGCGCCATCCTCGGCGATCCCGCCCGGCGTCAGCAGATGGAGATCGCCAGCCGCGAGTTCTCCAAGATGGACGGGGCGACGATCATCGCCTCGGAGCTGCTGCGGCTCTAGTTGTCAATCGGCGCGGAATGCGTATAAAGAGTGCAGCGCTGCGCCTGCAGCGACTTACCATCGGAAAAGGAGATCGCATATGCAGAGCATCATGCACGAGCCGGCCGCGTCGCGGCCGAGCAACTACACCCTGATCATCACCCTGGCGTTCCTGCTCGTCGCCACGACCGTGGCGGCGCTGCTGCTGACGACCAGCCTGTTCTGGCTCGCCGGCGTCGCCGGAGGAATCCTCGGGTGGCTGTTCTTCGTCCTCCTGGGACGGGAAGCGGACGAGACGACCGCGAGCGGCTTGGAGGTCATGGCATTCAGGACCTTCGTGAGCCTCGTGCTTATCGCCACGGGACCGGTTCTCTGCCTGTTCGTGGCCGCCGTCGGCTGGCTGCGCTGACCAAGGATAAGTAAAGGGAAGCCGAGGCACGCGCCTCGGCTTTTCCGTCTCCGGTGCTACTATGTCTCGCATGACCGACCGGCCGATCCGCGTCCGCATGGCCCCGTCCCCGACGGGCCACCTGCACGTCGGCACGGCTAAGGCGGCGCTCTTCAACTGGATGTTCGCGCGCCGGTACGGGGGCACGTTCGTACTGCGCCTCGAGGACACGGACGCGGAGCGCTCCCGCGACGAGTTCGCGCGCGAGCTCGTGACGGGCCTCTCCTGGCTCGGGATCGACTACGACGAGGGCCCGTACCTGGCTCCGGACGGCGCCTGGGCGGAGAAGGGCGCGTACGGCCCGTACAAGCAGAGCGAGCGCTCTCTTCTCTACCGCGAGAAGCTCCAGCAGCTCCTCGACGCGGGCTCCGCGTACTGGTGCTACTGCACGAAGGAGGAGCTCGAGGTCGAGCGCCGCCGGCAGCAGGAGGCAGGGGAGCCGCTCCGCTACGCGGGCACCTGCCGCGACCTCGCCACGCCGCCGGCAGGTAGGGATCCGCAGGTCATACGTCTGCGCGTGCCCGCGAAGCCGGTCGCGTTCACGGACCTCGTGCGCGGGCAGATCGTCACCGACGCGTCGCTCCTCGGCGACCTCGCTATCGCGCGCTCGCTCGACTCCGCGCTGTACAACTTCGCGGTCGTCGTCGACGACATCGCCATGGAGATCACGCACGTCGTCCGCGGCGAGGACCACATCTCAAACACGCCCAAGCAGCTCCTCCTGTTCGAGGCCTTCGGCGCGGTGCCGCCGGCGTACGCGCATTTCCCGCTGAACCTCGACGCGGACCGGCGGAAGCTGAGCAAGCGCACGTCCGAGACCTCGCTCCTGGCGTATCGCGACGCCGGGTACCTGCCCGCCGCCTTGACCAACTTCCTCGCGCTCTCGGGCTGGCATCCGGCAGGGGACGAGGAGGTCTTCACGCTCCCTGAGCTGGCGCAGGCCTTCTCGACCGAGCGCATGCAGCGCTCCGGCGCGGTCTTCGACGAGGCGAAGCTGCGCTGGCTCAACCGCGAGCATATGAAGCGCCTGCCCGCCGAGACGCTCGCCAAGCGCCTGCGCCCGTTCCTCGCGGACGGCGACGCGGTGCCGGCCGACGTCCTCGAGCGCTACGTCGATGCCGAGCGGGGGAGGGCGGACACGCTCGCGGAGCTCGCCGCTGCAGCCGCATGGCTCGGCCCGTACGCGCCGCCGAGCGCCGAAGCGCTCATACCTGCGGACAGCTCGCGCGCGGAGAGCCACGACCACCTGCGCGAGACCGCCACCGCCCTGGAGCATCTCGCGAGCGAGACGGAATGGCTCGAGCAGATGCAAGCGTTCCTCGAGGCACGCGCCGAGCGCCACGGCAAGCGTGCCGTCTTCCACCCGGTGCGCGTCGCGCTCTCGGCGATGGAACGCTCCCCGGATCCGGTCACGCTCATGCGCGTGCTTGGTCAGGACGAGAGCCGCGCGCGACTGCAGAAAGCGGCGGAAATACTGGCCTGATCGCGGATTGGAGCCGTCCGCGATGCTGCGTTATACTTGCCTCGTATGTCGTTGAGCAGCGCGAGGCGCCTGATTACGGTCCTCGCTACAACCTCGGTCCTGATCGCCGCCATCGCCCTGCCGGGCTCCTGGACGGCTCCGTCGGCGATCGCCGACGAGGAAGCGGCGCTGCGCGCGCAGATCGAGGCGAACAACGCGAAGCTCAAGGCCGTGCAGGCCCAGCTCGACGCGGCGAAGTCGCGCCTGAACTCCACGACCGGCCAGCGGAAGAGCCTACAGAGCGAGGTGAGCCGCCTCGAGGGGCAGATCAACCAGCTCAAGCTGAGCATCCAGGAGGACCAGCTCATGAGCCAGCGCCTCGGCTACGAGATCCAGGTGCTCAACAGCGACGTCAACTCCCTGAAGTCCAAGATGAAGGACAAGCAGGCGACCATCGCCGCCTTGCTGGTGGAGACGCAGAAGCAGGAAGGGCTCTCGCCGCTCATCACCCTGCTGGCGGCCGACAGCCTGAGCGAGACGATTAGGGACGCGAGCGCGAGCAAGGCGCTCCAGGACCGCATGCGCACCGACCTCGCGAGCCTGCGCGACATCCAGGAGAACGTCCTCAGCAAGATCGACCTGACCGACGCCAAGAAGACCGAGGCCGAGCGCCGCCGGATCGCCGCGCTCGCGAAGCAGGAAATCATCGCGGATCAGCAGGCGGACCGCGCCAAGGTGCTCGCGGTCACGAAGAACCAGGAGAGCGCCTACCAGAAGCAGGTCAACGACCTCCTCGCAGAGCAGAAGCGCATCGCAGCCGAGACCGAGGCGATCGACGCCGCGCTGCGCGCGAAGATCAACAAATCAACGCTTCCGACGAGCGGCCCGGGCGTCATCGGCAAGCCGGTCGCGGGTCCGATCACCCAGGGATACGGCGCTACCGCGTTCGCGAAGACCGGCTACGCGGGCAAGTGGCACAACGGCATCGACATCGGCGCCGCCATCGGCACGCCGATCTACGCGGCCGCCGACGGCACGGTCTCGGGCGTGCACAACCAGGATGCCTTCTGTCCGCGCGGCGCCTACGGCCGCTTCACGACCATCACGCATGACAACGGCCTCGTCTCGCTCTACGCGCACCAGTCCAAGCAGGCGGTCTCGGTCGGTCAGCGCGTGAAGCGCGGCGATCTCATCGGCTACGTCGGCGCAACCGGGTACGCGACGGGCCCGCACCTGCACTTCACGATCTACTCGAAGGACACGTTCCGCATCGGCGCGACGCGCGTTTGCGGACCCGGTCCCCAAGGCGGCGATCTCAACCCGCTCAACTACCTCTAGAGTCCCATGGCCGACCCTACGCGCGTCCTCGAGCTCATAGCCCAGGCTCGAGCCTTCCTCGAGACGTACGGACAGGTAATCCTCGAGGGGATATACCGCGCCCTCGCGTTCCTCGGCGACCTCATGTCCCAGCTTCCGGGCTGGACGAGCCAGGTGGGAGCCTTCCTCGCGAGCCTCATCGCGATCGTGCGCGGCTTCCTGAACCTCTAACTGCTGGCGCAAAGGTGGATAGGGTGTATAGTTCTGCTATGCAGCCGCTAGCCGCACGTTTGCGCCCGAAGAGCCTCGACGAGTACGTCGGGCAGGAGCACCTCGTAGGGGAGGGGAAGCCGCTGCGCGTGGCCATGGAGCAGAAGACGCTCTTCTCGTTCCTGCTCTGGGGCCCGCCGGGCACGGGAAAGACGACCCTGGCCCGCCTCTACGCGGATGCCGTCGGCGCGCAGTTCGTGGAGATGTCCGCGGTCTCGGCCGGCAAGGACGACATCCGCAAGGTCGTGGAACGCTCCGGCAAGCAGCTCCGGCCGACGCTGCTGTTCATCGACGAGATCCACCGGTTCAACAAGGCGCAGCAGGACTTCCTCCTGCCGTACGTCGAGAGCGGCGTCCTGACGCTCGTCGGAGCCACGACCGAGAACCCGAGCTTCGAGGTCATCCCGGCGCTCCTGAGCCGCACGCGCGTCTTCGTGCTCAACGCGCTGGAGCCGCAGGAGCTTGACGTCATCATCGACCGGACTGGCTTCGCCGTGGACGATCACGCGCGCGAGTGGCTGGCGAACGTAGCCAACGGCGACGCGCGGCAGATGCTGGGCGTCCTCGAGGCCGCGGACGCTCTTTACGGCTCGATCACGCTCGAGTCCCTTGAGAACGCGCTCCAGAACCGCTTCGTCCGCTACGACAAGAAGGGCGACGAGCATTACAACACGATAAGCGCGTTCATCAAGTCGATGCGCGCGAGCCAGCCCGACGCGGCGCTGTACTACCTCGCGCGGATGATCGAGGCAGGGGAGGATCCGAAGTTCATCGCCCGCCGCATGGTCATCTTCGCTTCCGAGGATATCGGCATGGCCCAGCCGACCGCCCTCGTGGTCGCCAACGGGGTCTTCCGCGCCTGCGAGACCATCGGCCTGCCCGAATGCGGCATCAACCTCGCGCACGGCGTCGTCCACCTGTCCCAGGCTCCCAAGAGCAAGCATGCGTACTGGGCCTATCAGGAGGCGCTCGCGGACGTCCGCAAGACCGGGAACCTGCCGATACCCAAGAAGATCCTCAATGCGCCGACGAAGCTCATGAAGAACCTGGGCTACGGGTCCGGCTATGAGCGCTATACCAGCGACGAGCTGCTGCCGGACAAGCTCAAGGGCACGAGATACTTCCGCGCAGACCAGGATTCGGCGGATTCGCAGCATCCTTTCGGTACGAAGGCTGGATAGGCCTCATTTCACTTTATTAGTACATAAAAGGGATATTCTGCGACGTATACCCAAGAAAGCGAGCCAGCGTTGCGCTGGCTCGCTCTTCCTATCCGATCAGGTCGGGCCACTCCTCTTCCTCCGCTGCTTCGACGATCTCATCGAATGACGAGGCGTCAACCTCGATGATGTTCCACGTCTCGCGGATCAGGGCGTCAACGGCGTCGATGACCGCTTGCGGGCTTTCCGGCTCGTTCGGGTTGATGATCATGTAGTTCTCATGGACGGCGACCCCGTGCAGGCCGACGATGCATGCCATCTTCCGCACGAAATCCCGCAGGCGCGGGTCGAGGTCGTCCATGCTCCCCTGGAGCGGGACCATCATGCCCGGAGCGCGCTCCTCAGCCTCCAGGAAGCTCTCGCCTCCGGGGATGCTCGAGGTGACGTACTTCACGAACAGGCAGTAGCATCGCGCGATCTCCTTCTCGCTCGTGAACACGAACGTCTCCGTGCCGCGGGACGGCAGCCATGTCGGCGGTTCTATGTCAGGAACCATATCTTCTTCGTCCTCCCTATTTCAAAGATTCCCTGGAATCCTAGTCCCCTGTCCGGACATAGCGCAACGTACGCGAACGCGGCCCTCCGTGAAGAGGGTCGCGTTCCTTTGATTAGCCGCTTAGAGGGCTACAGCCAACTCCACCGGGCGCTCTTCCGCAGGGGGGAAGCCGACGCCCTTCTTGAGAACCGTGTACCCCCAGTGCCGCCAGTTGGCAGGCTTCTCCTGGATCATGCGCTTCGCGATCTGCTTCTGGAGGCCGCAGTCGTAGAGGTGCTTCTCCCAGGAGACGACCTCGTCCGAGTCGAGAAGACCGTAACGGGTCGAGTATGCCTTGAAGGTAGCCATCTGGAACTGGAGGCATCCGTATGAGTAGCGTCCATTCACGTCGAGAACCTTGATGTTCGCGCGATTGTTGGACTCTGCGATCGCGAGCTTCTCCAGCCAGACATCGAGGTTGGTCATGACCGTCCCCGTGGCCGTGGTGGTGGCTGCGGTACTCGTAGAGCTTGTTGCGACGGAAGCCGTCGAACTCGCACTCTTCGGAGCTGTGCCGTATGTGGCTGTCGCGGTTATTGCGTTCAGATTGCTGATGTGTAGACCACATACCAGCGCTCCTACTGCCATGCTCACGACAACGTTTTTGAGGTTAATACCCATTCAGCGGCAAAGTCGGCAGTATCGCGGTCTGTCGTTCGCTCCGACTTGCCTGAGGCTGCGACTCTTTCGCTGTAGCGCAATCTCAGACAAACCCCTCCTGGGTGCTATTGATCCTTTAGAGATGAAAACAGCTGCTCGCGCAGTCGTCTGGCGACGAGTATACCTGCTCGAGGGGCCAGAAGTCAACCCGCAAGGGCGGAAAGGCCTCAAAAAGGGCCCGGATTTGCTATCTTTTTGGGAGTTTTCCCCATATACTGGGAGGCACCTTTCCGCATGGGAAAAAGCTTCTCCCCTACCCCGGCCCGCTTCCGCGAGGAGAACGGCTACGAGATCGACGGCACGTGGTATCCGCGCGTGACGTCGATCGTCGGCATCAAGTCGAAGCCTGCCCTGTACCACTTCTACGCGGGGCAGCCGAGCTATCACGCGGCGCAGGCGGTCACCGAGCGCTCCGCGGTCGAGGGCACGCGCATCCACGAGGCGGCCCAGGCGATCCTCCTCGGGCAGGACCCGGTCGTCGAGCCCGACATCGCGCCGGCCATCATGGCGTTCCGCTCCTTCATCGCGCGCCAGCCGATCGAGACGGTCGCCGAGCACATCGAGCGGCGCATCTGGCACCCCGGGGACCGCTTCGCGGGCACCATCGACATCCTCGGCACGATGAAGGGCAAGCTCGGCGTGATCGACATCAAGACGAGCCAGGACATCTACCGCGACTACAACCTGCAGACCGCGGCGTACATGGCGGCGCTCACGCCCGACTACCCCGAGCTGCAGACGCGCTGGATCCTCCGTCTGGACCAGGTCCAGTTCTGTCTCGAGTGCAACGCCTCGCGCCGGACGAAGGGCGGCCGCGAGAAGGTGAAGCGCGACTACGAGTCGAGGAAGCCCTCCTGCTCCCTCCACGCGTGGGGCCCGGTTACCGGCATCGCCCAGATCCGCGAGTTCCCCGAATGGGAGCAGGACTACGCGGCCTTCCTGGCTGCCAAGCGGCTCTGGGAGTGGGAGCACCAGGAACTCCTCGACGCGATCGGCTACTAGCGCTCCCCGCACGGCTCGAGCACCAGCTCGGGAACGGCCTTGGTCCCTGCGGCGTACCCGAGCGAGGCCGCGCAGAAGGCCGCGGCCGCGAACAGGACGGCCAGGTAGCGGACGCTGAGCGCGAACCGCGGTTTCGTTGACATATCCGCACCCTACCCTAGAATAGCCAGGCACTATCGAGTCCCGGATGAACACGGGCTTAACCACCGAAAGCAATGGCACATACAGCCTCAGGCAGCAGTACCAAGAACGGCCGCGATTCACGGCCGAAGAGCCTTGGCGTCAAGCTCCACGACGGTCAGCCGGCGGCGCCGGGCATGATCCTCGTCCGCCAGCGCGGCATGCGCTACCTCCCCGGCGAGGGCGTGCGCCGCGCTTCCGACGACACGCTCTACGCGGTCGCCGACGGCGTCGTGCGCTACGGCACGGTCACGAAGAACCGGTTCGACGGCAGCCGCCGCACGGCTACGGTTGTGGCCGTACGCGCGCAGTAAGCGTCGCGCGGATATCGGGTTTCCAGGAGGCCACCACGCGGTGGTCTCCTGCGTTCTTGAGCGGCTGCTTCGGCTCGAGTATCGCGTCGGGCGACATGCCGAACTCGTCGGCGATCGCGCGGACGATCTCGTCCGCCTTAACGGAGCCGAACACGGTGCCGGTCTTGTCGGTGCGCAGGAAGAAGTCGATCGCCTTCCCCTCCGCTGATTCCGCGACCGCGCGCGCGCGGGCGATGCGCTCCTGCTCCTTGGTCCTGCGCTGCGCCTCCCCTGCCTGATGCGCGGAAAGGGTCCCGCCGGTCGCCGGCGAGGCGAGCTTCCGCGCTATGAGGAAGTTGCGGCCGTATCCTTCGGCTACCTCCTTTATCTCTCCGCGCCTCCCCACTCCCCTGACGTCCGTCAGGAGCAGCACCTTCATGGCTATCGTCCCGAGCGCTGGCGGGCGATCTCGAGCGCCTTCTGGAGCTGCGGGTCGCCCTTCGCGTCCGTCGCCTGCGTGCTCGAGGCCTTGACCTCGAAGTCCGGCTTGAGGCCGACCTTGTTGATCTTGTTCCCGTTCGGGGTCAGCCATTCGGCGATCGTGAGCTTTATGCTCGCGCCCTGGCCGCCCGGGATGTCGCGGACCTCCTGGACGGTGCCCTTCCCGAAGCTGTTCTCGCCGACCAGCGGCGCGCGACGGAGGTCGCGGAGCGCGCCGGCGAGGATCTCCGAGGCCGACGCGGATCCCTCGTTGATGAGCACCACGACCGGCATGTCGACGAGGGTCGCGGGGCCTTTCGCGACGAACGGGCGCATCGTGCCGTCCTTCTCGAGCTCCTTCACGACCACGCTGTCGCGCGGCACGAACCAGCCGGCGATGTCGACGGACACCTCGAGGAAGCCGCCCGGGTTGTTGCGCACGTCGAGGACCACCGCGGAGGTGTTCTTCGGGAGGCCGCGCATCGCCTCGCGGAACTTGGCGCCCGCGTCGGCGGTGAACTGGTAGATGGACACGTGCGCGACGGTGCCCTCCATCTTCACCTCGATGCTCGGGATCTCGATGCGCTCGCGCTTGATGGCTACCTCGCGCGGCTTGGCGCTTCCCGACATGATCAGCAGCGTGACCGTGGTGCCCTCGTTGCCGCGGATGAGGCTGACCGCGCGGTCGATGGAGATGCCCTCCGTGGTCGAGCTGTTGATGGCGAGGATGTAATCCCCCGCCTTCAGCCCGGCGCGCTCGGCCGGCGTGCCCTTGAGCGGCGCGATGACGGCGAGGTTGCCGTCCTTCATGCCGAGCTCGACGCCCACGCCGCCGAAGCTGCCCTGGACCTCCTGGCTGAAGCGCTGGTTCTCCTCCGGGCTGAAGAAGACCGTGTACGGGTCGCCGAGGCTGTCCACGAGGCCGCGGATGGCGCCGTAGATGCGCTGCTGCGAGGAATCGTCGTCGGCCTTGTACGCCGAGGCGTCCAGGAGGCGCCACGCCTTCCAGAACAGGCCGAAGTCGCCCGCGTCGATGTCGCTCGGGACGGTCGCGTTGGCGACGCTCGCCGCGCTCGCGTCCGGGTTCCGGGCCCCTGCCGCGTAGCCGCCCGCGAACGCGAACCCTCCCACGAGGACGATCCCGGCGACGATGAGTGCTGCGAGTTTCTTGCGGCGCATACGCCGTGGAGCCTAGCAGAACCGGGCTCCCTCCGCTAGGATGCGAGGAGTGCTTGACCGCGATCGCTACCTCAGTGAGCTCGCCGCGCGGCGGAGCCGGAGCCGCGTCAGGACCCGCCACCAGCTCATCGGCCTCCTGATCGCCGAGATCCTGCATGACCGGGCGCACAAGTCCCTGTACATGCGCATGGCCAAGGACGGCGACCCCGACCTCCTCATGAGCCTCGCCAAGGACGTCGCCTCCCGGGCCGAGGTCGAGCATCCCGGCGCCTACTTCATGGCCGTGGCGCACGAGCGCGGCCTCATCCCCTTCACCCATCCCGATGCACCGGATACTCCAGCTCGCTGAAGCCGCAGACGCGTCCGTCCTGCGGACTCCCGCCGTGCCGTACGACTTCTCCGCGCATGCGCCGTCCGAGACGCGCGCGCTCGTCGACGAGATGAAGAAGGTGATGCACGCGGCGCAGGGCATCGGCCTGTCGGCCAACCAGATCGGCCTCCCGTGGAACGTGTTCGTCGGCCAGCTCAGCAGCGCGCAGGGCAAGCCGAAGTTCTACGCGGTCTTCAACCCGAAGATCACGTGGAAAAGCTCGGAGACGTACGCCATGGAGGAGGGCTGCCTCTCGATCCCCCGGACGTACGGCATGGTGGAGCGCCCGGAGAAGATCGTCCTCGAGGGACAGGACAAGCACGGCCGGCCGATCCGGCTGAAGGTCTGGGGCCTGCTCGCGCGCATGTTCCAGCACGAGGTCGATCACCTCAGCGGCAAGGTGTTCCTGGACCGTGCCACGGCCGTGCAGCGCTACGGCGACGACCGATGAGGTACGTCCTCTTCGCAACCTCCCGCTTCGGCGCCCTGACGCTCGAGGCGCTCGACGCCGCGGGCTTCCCGCCCGCTGCCGTCGTCTCGACGCCGGACCGTCCGGCGGGGAGAAAACAGGAGCTCTCCCCCACCCCGGCGAAGGTCGCTGCCCAGCGGCTCGGCATCCCCGTGCTCGACCCGGAGCGGCTCGCCGACATCCACGAGGAGCTCCGCGCCCTCGGCGCCGACGTGTTCGTCGTGGCCTCGTTCGGGCGCATCCTCAAGCCGGAACTCGTGGCGATCCCGCCGAAGGGCGTGGTGGGCATCCATCCGTCCCTCCTGCCGCTCTACCGCGGTCCCGCGCCGATCCAGCAGGCCGTCCTCGACGGCGTCGCCGAGACGGGCGTGACTCTCTTCCTCGTGGACGACGATTCGGTCGATCACGGCCCGGTGATCGCGCACGAGCGGACCGACGTGCCTGATGGCGAGACCCTGCTCGAGCTCGAAGCCCGTCTCGCGCAGCTCGGCGCCTCGATGGCTGCAGAGTATCTTCCCCGCTACGTCGCAGGCGCGATCGTGCCGCATGCGCAGGACCACGAGCGCGCGACCTTCACGCGGAAGTTCTCGAGCGCGGACGGCTTCGTACCCCTGGAGGACCTGCGGGCCGCATGTGGCGGCGACGGGGAGCAGGCGCGCGCGATCCGTCGCAGGATAAACGCGTTCACGCCCGAGCCGGGCGCCTGGACCGAGCGCGACGGCGCGCGGATCAAGCTGCTGGCCGCGGACATCCGCGACGGGAAGGTCCGCATCACCCGCTACCAGAAGGCGGGCAAGCTGCCGCAGGACGGGGTCCTGGAAATCTAGATGCGACAACGCCCCGGTGATGCCGGGGCGTCTTGATGTCGTTCGTGCTAATGCACGCTTGCGGGTGGCGAGACAGGCTTCGCCGCGCCGACTACGAAATACCGTGACGGAAGCTCTTCTATCGGGACGCGCTTCACGCAATACTCGACCTTCGAGAAGGTCAGCGTGAGCAGGACCGCTTCGGTCTCCGTGATGGGCATCACGAGATGGATCGGCTTGTCGCCGGGAATCCCGGTCTCAGCCAGGAACCATCGCGCGAGTTCCTGCCGCAGCGGCAGTCCCTCGTGAAACGACTCGCCTATGGCGTGCCGCATCTCTGAGATGGTAACCGGCGGCTTCTCGCCGAAGACGTCCGTGGACGGGTAGATCCCTATCCGTTTGAAGAGTTCGGGAAGCGGCGGCGGTGTTGCCGGTCGGTTCTCGTTGCGCGAAGAGAGATTCTCAAGCACGCGTTCCTGAGTTCTTTCATAGTCGGCTGCCAGGCTGACGCCTGAACCCGAGTTGTCTGTCATAATTATATCCTCCACAAGGGGTTTTAAAATCCGCTGGGTAAGCGGGGCTGGTGCCGTTCTCTATTTAGCCTCGCGGGAACTTCCCAGTCAAGATGTCGTCCTCGAACCGCGCGATGCCGTCGGCGTTTTTCGGGTACGCGGAGATGTCCGGGAACGTGAGCGAGGTCACGAGCCCGTGCACTTCCTGCGCGAGTCGCGCGACCCGGTCCACCTCGTCCTGACGAAGATCGTCGAGCACGAGGTCGCGGATCGCGCCCTCGCCGTCCGGCACGACGAACGTGAGCTTGGCCTCCTTCACCGGCTTGCCGGCGAAGCGCGGCGACTGCTGCGCGAGGATCGCATAGAACAGGAGCTGGCGGCGGTTGGCGATGCGGGTGAGCTCCTTCCCCTTGTCGTCCCAGTCCCCCGCCGTGCCGGTCTTGTAGTCGATGATGACGAGGCCGTCCTCGTCCTCGCGGATCACGTCGGCCTTGCCGGTGAGGCGAGCCTGCCCGAGCGCGATGCGGTCGCGCGCGAAGCTGACCTCGACGTGCGTCGCGTTCCGCAGCTCGTCCGCCCTCTGCTCGACGAACGCAGCGATCGCGGCGGTGCCGAGGGCGAGGTGCTCGTCGAGCTCCTTGCCGAAGAACTTCTGCGCCTCGAGATGATCGCGCACGAGTGTCTCCGTCTCATTCCGATCGGGCAGAGGCTTATCCTGCTGGACGCGGACCGCGAGCCGCTCCAGGACGGCGTGCATGGCGTTCCCGAATCGCATGTGCGCGGTCTGGTGCTGCGGGAACCGGAGGAGGTGCTGCTCGAAGAAGAGCTCCGGCCCGCAGTGCGCGATGTCGAGGAAGTCGTTGAGCTGGGTCGGGCCGAGCTGAAAGTCAGCGACGAGCCCGCGGAGCGCCTCGCGCTCCCCCGCGCTCACCGGCTGCGCCTGCTCCTGCCAGGCCAGTCGCTCGCGTGCCTTCGCGGGCGGCGGGAGGCGCTGCGGCAGCTCGCCGAGGAGCGGCAGCGGCTCGCCCTGCTGCTTCCCCTCGCCGGGAGAGGTCGCGAGGTACAGCTCGCGCTTGGCGCGGGTCACGGCCACGTAAAGGTTCCGCAGCTGGTCGTCGAAGGAGTCGCCGGGCGGCGCGATCGGCAGGTTCTCGGGGAAGGCGATCTTCTCGCCGCGCCCGCGCCCGTGCCAGACGTCCGTGGCGCTGTGGAGGAGGACCACGACCTCGAACTCGCGGCCCTTCGCCTTGTGCGCGGTCAGGAGCTGTACCGCGGCAGCGGCTCCGGGTATGCGGGTCGGGACCGGCTCGCGGTGCTCGCGGCGCAGGTCGGCGAAGCGCACGAAGTCGGCGAGCAGCGACTCGCTCCCCCGCCGGGAGCCGGCGAACGTCGCGAGGACGCCCCGCAGGGCGCCGACGAAGGCGAGGAGGCGCTCCGGGTATTCCGCGCGCTCCTCGGGCGTGACGTAGTGCGCGCGGAAGGGGCTCACGCGCCCGTCGGGCGTCGGACAGGTGCCCATCAGCTCGTCGAGAAGCTGGCTCGCCGAAACGTCCTTCGCGCGGAGGCCGACCTCGATGAGCAGGTCGCCCGCGTCGCGGATCGCCTGCTCCTCGCTCTCGCGCATGAGGTCTATCCAAGGACGCTTCTGCGCGTACGCCTCGCGTGAGAGCTTCCAGAGCGCGAGACGCGGGATACTCCAGAAATCGAACGCTAGGACGCGCGGCAGGAGCGGGTCGGCCTTCCCGGGATCCTCGGCGAGCGCGACCGCGGCGCGCGCGGTCTCGATGAGCTCGACGACGTGCCGGTCCGCGAGGGCGTCGCGCTGGCGCTCGTAGCTCACCGGGATGCCGGCTTCGGCGAGGTGCGGCGCGAGCGCGTCGAGGTCCCGGTTGCGCCTCCCGATGACGGCTATCTCCCCGGCGGGCACGCCCGCTGCAAGCCGCTCCTGCACGACCGCCACGACGGCGTCGCGCTCGTGCTCGCGCGTCGTCGCCGGAATCGCGACGATGGCGGGATCGGCCACGGTTCCTCCCTGCGTGAGCGTCTTCGAGAGGCCGGGCATCCGCCCTTCGAGGCGCTCCTTTGCCGCGGCGATGTGGCTGCGCGCGAGGTCGAGGATGCGCTGGTGCGAGCGGTAGTTGACCGTCATGGTCACGACCGTCGCTTTCGGGTACCGCTCCAGGAAGCCGAGTATGTGGCTGATCTCGGCGCCGTGGAAGCGGTATATGGCCTGGTCGTCGTCGCCGACCACCATGAGGTTCGGATTCCCTTCCGCCACGGGGCTGTCCGCGACGAGCGCGAGGAGCTCGGCCTGCGCGCCGTTGGTGTCCTGGTACTCGTCGACGAGGATGTACTGGTACTCCTCCTGGAGCTCGGCGCGCAGGTCCGGCTCGGTCCGCAGCGCGCTGACGAGGTCTACGATCAGGTCGTCGAAGTCGCGGAGCCCCCGCTCGGCGAGGAGCTGCTGGTACGTGCGGTACACCTGCGCGAGCGAGCGCAGCTTCGGCAGCTGCAGGCGCGACTTCAGGCCCGCTCCCTTCGGCTGGAGGGTCGCGCGCTTCCATGCCGAGACCGGCTCGGTGCTGTCCCCCGACTCGGCGTCGATGATCGCGCCCTCGAGCGAGCGAGCGAGCGCGGTCGCGAGGTCCGGGTACGCCTTGAGCGGGAACGCGTCGCGCGGGAGATTGCGGATCGCGTCGGCCGCCTCCGCGTACGCGCGGAAGGCCTTCTTCGAGACCTTCTCCTGCATGAGCGGCGCGAGCGCCTCCTCGATGCGCGGCAGCAGCGCCTCGTTGTGATCGAGGATGCGGTAAAGCGTGTCGGAGTCGATGCCCGCCTTCTTCAGGTCGGTGATGCGCTGCACCGCGGCGCGGAGGTACACGAGCCCCTCGCTCGGGTGTTCAACGCGGAGCGGATCGCGCAGCGGGAGCGCGCGGATCGCCTCGGCGACGAGCTCGAGCTGCTCGACCGCCTCCGCGGGATCGAGGCTCGCGCCGCCGCTGAAGTACGCCGGGTACTGCTCCGCGACCTGCTGCGCGAACGCGTGGAACGTGCCGATCTGCACGCGGTACGCGTCGGTGCCGATGAGCCCCGCGAGCCGGGCGCGCATGTTGCTCGCCGCGGCGTCGGTGAAGGTCAGGCAGAGGATGCTCGTCGGGCCGGCGTCGGTCTCCTGCAGGATGCGGGCGACGCGGAGGGCGAGGATCTCGGTCTTCCCGCTTCCAGGCCCGGCGACGACGAGGACCGCGCCCTCGATCGTGTCGACCGCGCGCTTCTGCTCGGCGTTGAGTTGCCGGTACCGCTCCGGGAAGGAGTCCATGGCCCGATTCTACCCTACCGGAGCACTAGCCGATGAGCGCGCGAGCCAGGGTCACGTATTCCGTGATCCAGGCGAGGCCCGTGATCACGACCAGGACGCCGATGCCGTTGAGGATCAGACGCGGATGGCGGATATGCGCCTTCACGAACACCTTGAGCAGGACCGCGAGCGCGACAAGCGTCGCCAGGAGCGCATAGAAGAACTGGAGCGAACGCTTTGTGGGGAGCGGGACTGATGTCTGCTCCGGCGCCTGGGCCTGAGCAACCGCGATCGGCAGCGGCGTCATGGCGAGCGGTTCGGTGGACGAGACGGCTGCAGGCGCGGTCGTGCTCGCGGCGGGCGCGGCTACGGTCGCCTGCGGAAGCACCTTCGGCTTCACCGCTGCGGCGACCTTCTGTGGTACAGTGGCGTGCTTCGGCGCGGGCGGCTGGACCGTCGGGGTCTCAAGTTCGGCAGCCTTCGCGACCGGCGCGAACGTCGCCGGGGTCCCGAACATCTGGACGACGTAGACGGCCTCCCGCCCCTTGTACGTGCCGACGGCGGTGGCGATGCCGATCTCGGTGTACTTCGGGCTGAGGATGTTCGCGCGGTGCGCGGGCGAGGCCATCCAGGCCGAGGTGACGTCCGAGGAGTCGACGAAGTTGACCGCGAGGTTCTCCCCCGCCACCCGGTAGACGTAGCCTGCCGAGCGGATCCAGTCCCAGGGCTGCGATCCGTCCGGGCTCTGGTGCGCGAAGTATCCCTTCGCGGCCATGTCGCTGGCCTTCGCCTGCGCGGCGCGCACGAGGATCGGGTTCACCGTCAGGCCGCCGAGCCCCTGCTCTACACGCTGGGCGTTCGACTGCGAGACGAGGACCGACGTCGAGATGTCGCCCATCAGGGAGCGGCCGCCAACCTGCCAGTACTGGCCGAGGAAGAGCACCTGGCCGATCACCGCTATGGCGATGAGGCCGAACGCCATCTCGGTGCGCAGGAAGTACGGCCGGTGATCGTTCTCCGGGTGCGGGACGAAGTACCGCTTGAACGTCCGCGTCATGCCTAAATAATAGGACAAATCGTGAAAAGAGCAATGCCCCGAGACGGGGCATTGCTCGGAACCGGTCTCCCTAGGGGAGCTGCGGGACCTGGTTGAGGTCGGCGCACGCCAGGTTGTTGATCTTCGCCTGCGTGGTCTTGTAGACGACGCCGCTCGGGGTCGCGGAAGCCATCAGGCCGAGGCGTACCCAGGGCATGAGGATGTCCTCCGCGTACTTCTGCTGGAACGCCATGACCGCGGTCCGTGTCAGGCCCCCGAAGACGCCAGTGACCGGCAGACCCGTTCCTTCGCGCTCGTTGAGGAAGCCCTGGAGCGCGAGCACTTGGTCGCGCGGGTTCTGCGCGCCCATGCGCAGGTAGCTGGTGATTAGCGCGCTGCAGGCGGTAGTCGCGCCAAGGACTTCGCCCTCGGTGGAAGTGCCAAGAACCTGGCCAGGAACGGAGCTTCCCGACCTGCCGTTGCGTGCAGGATTCTCTGGTTGCGTGCTGGTCGTCGTGGTCGTGGTCTCGTCATCCCCGCCCTCCTCGTCATCGCCCTGCTGGGCGGTGTAGGTAAGCGTGCAGGAGAGCTCCTGACCGTCCGTCTCCGCCGTTCCGGAACAGGTCGCGCCGAGGTCGTAGCCCTCGACGGTGCTGCCGGTGACGAGGTAGGCGCCAAGCGGCAGATTATTGATTACGGTGCCACTCACGCTTCCCGGGAAACTTGAGCCGAAGTCTGAGCCAGTGACCGTTACGAGAGCGTCAGAAGACGTTCCCGTTCCACCGACGAACTGGACGTAGACGGTGAGTCGCGCGTAGTCCGGATCAGGATCACCTTCCTCGTCATCTCCGCCTTCAGCGTCCTGGGTCAGGACGATCGTGCAGCTGGCGTTCGCGCCTACGGCAAGCGTGCCTGAGCAGTCGTTGCTGGTGACGGTGTATCCCGCAGGACCCGAGGTCTTGGCGATGCTGTAGCTGCCTGCCGTCAGTACGATCGCGGTCCCGCTCGCGTTACCCGCGAACGAGGATGGCGACGAGCTCGCGTTAGTAACTGCAAACTGGAAGTCGCTCGCTGCTGCGGGTGTGCCCGTCGTATTCACGACGGAAACTGTCGCGAGTAGGTTCGCCTCGGTCGGCTCCGGCTCAGACGAGCCGATGCAGACCTGAAGTGTGGTGCTGGCCTTCACCGAGTTCGCGTTACTGCTCGGATGCAGCTTGATCGTGACCGTGTACGTGCCCGAGGACGCGTACGTATGCGTGCCGGAATAGGTGTAGGGCTTGCTGTTGCCGGTGCCATTGAACGACCCGATGTTGCCGCTGGTTGTCCCGTCGCCCCAGTTGATGGTGACTGCATTGTTATTGCCGTTGACGGTTCCCGCGCCGGCGATCGTGACCGCGTTCTCGAGGGTTGTCGGGCAGGAGTAGCTCGCGATCCCGTTCACCGTGCCGATCGCGATCGTCTCGGCCGCGGACGCGTACCGCGGAGCCATGACGAACGCGAGGGTAAGGGCGAGACCCGCGCTGATGATCTTGTGTGTCTTCATACCTATGGTGGAAATGGTTGTACCGGGCTCCCGTGAGCCTGCAGATAAAACCTAACCATCCCCGCCATTACGGGTCAATGAAGCCTGTGCCTTACCGGTGTGTTGTCGGATTGCACCGCAGGAACAGTCCTATTTCATATGGCTCTGCGCGAAGGCCCAGTCCCCGCGGACCTTCTTGCCGGGATTGAATATCCCCTGCGGGTCCCAGATGTCCTTGGTTCGCTCGAAGAGCGCCATCATCTCGGGACCGAACTGGCGCTCCACGAACCGGGTCCGGATCAGGCCGTCGTTGTGCTCGCCGGACGTCGATCCGCCGAAGGCGAGCGTGAGCTCGACCGCCTCTTCCTGCAGCTTGTACATCGCCTCGCGCGCTTCGGGGTCGTGCAGGTTCATGAGCGGGATGATGTGGAAGTTCCCGTCGCCGACGTGTCCCGCGATCGTGTACGTCATCTTGCTCGCGTACCGCTCCATCAGCTTCTCGAGCTGCGGCATGAACTCGGAGAGGTCCTCGACGCGTACGACGAGGTCGTCGATGAAGGGCGCCGTCTGGCGGTCGCGGACGTGCTCGCGCAGGAGCGAGAAGCTCTCGCGCCTGATCGCCCAGTACTTGTTCGCCTCGCCGCCGCTGCCCGCGGCGCGATAGCGGAATCCCTGCGCGCGCAGCATGGCCTGCAGCGCGTCGGAACGCTTCCTCAGGTCGCTCTCAGAGTAGTCGGCGAGCTCCACGAGCACCGTCAGGCGCGGCAGGCCGTGCAGAAGCACCGAGAAGGCCTCCGGCACGAAGCGCGCGGCGAGGCCGAAGAGGCCCGTACCGAGGTGACGCGCGAGTACCGGGATGAAGCGGATCGCGAGCCCGAGCGTATGGTTGTCGAAGGACTCGAGGCTCTCCGGCTCGAACGCCAACAGGTCGTGCACGAAATGCGCGATATGGCGCTCGTCGTCGAGGAAGACGACGGTCAGCGCGGTGTACGGCTTCGGCCGCTCGAGGCGGAGCTTCGCGTCGGTGACGAGGCAGAGCGTGCCCTGCGAGCCGACCACGACCTGGGTGAGGTCGAAGGTCTCCGTCTCGGGATCGTAGACGTCCCAGAGGTCGTACCCGGATGAGTTCTTGGTGACCCGGGGCCTTCCCTCGCGGATGGCGCGCTGGTTCTCCATGACGAGCGCGTGCATGTCGCGGTACAGCTCCCCTTCCCGGTTCTGCTGCGCGAGCTTCTCGGCGAGCTCCTTCTTGCCGAGCTTTCGCAGCTCGACGGCCGAGCCGTCGTCGAGGACCACGTCGAGGCGCTCTACGTACCGGTTCGTCTTCCCGTAGGCGAGGTTCTTCTCGCCCCCGGCGTTGTTCGCGATCATGCCGCCGAGCGCGCATATGTTCTTCGACGCCGGATAGCTGGGATAGAACCAGCCGCTGCCGGCGAGCCGCTTCTCGAGGTCGCGGTAGAAGGCGCCGGGCTGGACATGCACGTCCTTCCCGCCCTTGTACGCGATGTGGTTGAGCTTGGCGCAGTCCACCTGGATCGACGCCGTGAGGGATCCCCCGCTCATGCAGGTGCCACCTGCGCGCGCGGTCAGCGAGACGGGCACGCCCTTCCGCCGCACGTTCGCCACCGCCTTCACGGCCGCGGCGAGGTCCGCGGCGTCCTCCGGCACGAAGACGGCGCGAGGCGTCACCTTGAAGAGCGAGGCGTCCGTGCTGTGCGACTCGAGCGTTCCCTTGTCCTCGAGCACCTTGCCGCGCACCGCGGCCCTGAGGAAGGCGAGATCTACCATGCGAAGCAGGCGGTGAGGCGCTCCAGGTTCGCCTGGTCGGGGCCCATGTTCTCGAGCCCGGGCACCTCGAGCATCCACGCCGCGTGCGCGAGCCTGCCGCACTGCGCGAGCGCCTGGAAGCCGGCAAGGCCGATGTGCCCGTCCCCGATGTTCTCGTGCTGGTCGTGATGGCTCCCTGCGACGGTCTTCGAGTCGTTGGCATGCACGGCATAAGTGCGCGCGAAGCCGGCTGTCGCGTCCCAGCGCGCGAAGAAGGCGTCGAGGATCTCCGGGTCGGCGTAGTCGTCAACGATGCCCGCCTCGAAGGCGTGCGCCGTGTCGAGGCACACGCCCGTACGCTCCGGCATGTCCACGGCGGCGAGCATGGCGGCGATTTCCTCGGGATTTCCCCCGAGCTTCGTGCCGCCGCCTGCGGTGTTCTCGATCAGCAGGCGCGACGTGCCGGGCACCGCCTCGATCACGGCCTTCATCCCGGCGGCGACGTGCGCGATCCCCTCCTCCGGCAGCTGCGTCCCGTACGAGCCAGGATGGAAGATCAGGCCGTCGATGCCGTATGCTTCGGCGATCTGCAGGTGCGCGATCAGGTTCTTACGGGACATCGCGCGCAGGTTCGGCTTGTCCGAGGCGAGGTTCGCCAGGTACGCGGCATGCATATAGGCCGATCCGATCGGGCTCGCCGCGTACGTCTCGCGGAAGAGGCGCGCCTCCTCGTCGGTCGGCAGCTTCGCGCTGTACGAGCGCGGGGAGGCGCCGAAGAACTGGATCGCCTTCGCTCCCATCTCCTCGCCGCGCGCGACGGCGCGCCACGCGCCTCCTGCGGCCGAGACGTGCATGCCAAGGAGCGGGAGACTCATGCGCACACTATATCAAGCTCTGCCGTCTTCCGGAGCGTTCGCGAGGATGCCCGCGGCAACCAGCGACTGGCGCGCGTCCGAGAGCAGGTTCCCCGGCAGCGCGTCCGCCGGCCACCAGCGCGCCTCGGCGATCTCGCCCGGGTCGATGGCCAAGTCACGCTCCTGCGTCTCCGCCTCGCAGATCCAGTGCTCCCCATTTCCCCAGAGCGTCGGGAACGGGTTTCCTTGAATCAGGCGCACGCGAAGGTCGAGACCGACCTCCTCGCGCAGTTCGCGGGCACCCGCGGTCACGGGATCCTCGCCGCGGTCGATGTGCCCTCCGGGAAGTCCCCAGAGGTCGCGCCTGCCGTACGTCTGCCGCAGCAGGAGGACGTCGTCCTCGCTGCGCACGATGACGCGCACGCCGCGCAGGTACGGCTTGAACAGCCGCACGGCGAGCTTCGCGAGCGGGTACCCTGCCTGGTACAGGAGCGCGCGCAGGCTCATCTAGCGCCGGAGGTACCGCTCGAGGGTGTAGAGCCAGTCCGACTCGTCCTTCGGGCTGGACTGCTTCTGCATGTACAGCCAGTCCAGGTAGCCGGGGTCCTGCACGGCGACGTCGGCGATGCGGAGCCCGTTGTACTTGCCGAAGGTGAAGCGCTTGATCAGCGAAGGCAGCTGCGAGACCTCGATCATGCGCGCGATGGCGGCATCGTCGTCGGCGAGTCGCTCCTTCTCCTTGAACTGCGCGAGCAGGACGCCGAAGAGCTTCTCGAGCACGAGGACGTCCGTGACCGCGTCATGCGCGCCGCCGTCTATCTCGAGCTCGTGATGGTAGCGGAGGTACTGGAGGTTGTACTCAGGGATGGCCGCGTCGGGATCGAGGTGCTTGGCCACCTTGAGCGTGCAGATGTAGCGCGGCACGGGCACGCCCTCTGCCTCGAGCATGGCGCTGTCGAAGGCAGCGTTGTGCGCGACGAGCACGCCTTCTTCGAGGTGCTTCCGCAGCTCCTTCTGGAGGTCGCTCCCCTCGAACGGCGGCTTGTCCTCGAGCATCTTGTTGGTCACGTGCGTGATGCTCATGGCCTTCACGGACATCGGCTTCGCGGGCTTGAAGTGCGCCGAATGGATCTCGCCGTCGGCGAGATAGCAGACCTCGCAGAGCCGGTCGCTGCCGACTTCCAGGCCTGTCGCTTCCGTGTCCACGAATACCAGCTTCATGCAGGCAGTATAGCCGGTCTCAGGACTCGCGTGCTTCCCGGCGGTGGCGGATGCCCAGGAGGCCGGCGAGCACCGCGGCTCCGCCGCTGAGGATCATGTCGGCCACCGTGTCGTCGGCGCCGTGCTGGAGCAGCACGTTCGTGCCCCCGAAGGCGCCCGCGAGGCCGAGGCGGTCCACGCCGTACTCGAAGAGCTCCCAGGCGACCGCCAGCGCGACGGCGTACAGGACCAGGAGCCCCAGGATGCGCCGCGCGCTCCGGTGCCGCGTCGAGACGCGGACGAGGATCGCGAAGAGAACGCCCTCGGCGAGGCCGCTGACGACGTGCACGATCGCGTCGAAGCCGCCGGGACCGGCGTTGCAGCCGATCGCGGGGAAGCAGCGTGCCGCCTGCATGAGCCCGAAGCCGGACCCGAGCACGAACTCGAGCATGGCGAAGAGTGCCAGCAGGAGGACGAACAGCTGGAGGAACGCGCGGGCGCGGTTGATGGATCTTCTATAGAGGCTGCGCATGTCAGATGCCGGCGAGCGGGCAGGAGGCATGGTCGTGCTTCCGGGCCGGGCAGTATTCGCGGCCGTAGGATACCAGCTGGTACGAGAGCCTGCCCCATGCCGGTTTCGGGAACCAGCGCATGAGGTCCTGCTCCACTTTCGCCGGGTCGGCCTCGTCGCTGAAGCCGTGCACGCGGCTGAACCGGAGCACGTGCGTGTCCGTGGGGATGCCGACCACGATGCCGAACGCGGACTGCAGCACGATGTTCGCGGTCTTTCGCGCGACGCCCGGCAGCTGGGTCAGCTCCTCCATGGTCCTCGGTACTTCGCCGCCGAACCGCTCGAGGACTATCTGCGCGGCCTTCTTGAGGTTGCGCGCCTTCGCGCGGTAGAAGCCGGTGCTGTAGACGAGCTGCTCGAGCTCGGCGAGGTCGGCTTCGGCGTACTGGCGCACCGTGCGATAGCGCTTGAAGAGCCTCTTCGTGACCTCGTTGACCTGCCTGTCGGTGGACTGCGCCGAGAGCGCCACGGCGGTCACGAGCTCCCAGGGCGTCCGGTAGTCGAGGAAAACGCGCGCGTCCGGATAGAGGCGGTCAAGGACGCGGACCGCCTTCCGCGCCCGCTTCCTCATCTCCTGCTCCTGGATCGCGGGCAGCTTCCGCTTCACGCCTTCTTCTTCGCCGAGGCCTTCCTGCGCGAGGTCAGCGAGCTCACGAGGCCCGCGCCGCTCGCGATGCCGTCGAGCGCGCGGCGCACGACGCCGCCGGCGAGCTCGATCTCGCGGCGTACCACGCGCGCGAGGATGAAGCCCTGGAAGATCACCGAGATCGCGAGCGCGATGAGCACGACCAGCCCGATCCCGATGAGGATCAGGATGATCGTGAGCAGCGTCGAGAGCATCTGCGTGAGCTCCATGCTACTTGCTCGCGGCGATCATGCGCTCGACCTCCTCGCGCGAGACGAGGCCCTTCTCCCGGATGGCCTTCTCCACCTCCTCGCGAATGACCTGCTCCATCATCGACTTGCTCTCCTTCGCCTGCTCCATGAGCTGGCGGATCTGCTCGGGGCTCATGCCCTTGAGCATGTCCCCCGCTCCCTTCAGCTGTCCGAAGATGCTCATGAGGCGCTCTCTTCCGCCGCTGCCTCTCCGGCGCCCTCGCCCTCCTGCTCCCCGCGGCCGGCGATCAGGCGCTGGAGCTCCGCGACCTGGTCCGCCTTCTGGCGGGCGAGGTCGTCCCAGAACGAGACAAGCTCCTCGTCCCCCGCGTCCTCGGCGTCCTGCCGGTAGTCGTTGACGATGCGCCAGAGGCTCTTGTGCTCCTGCACGGACTGCATCATCAGGTTGTACACGTTGTTCTCATGCATGGCCCCAGTGTAGCATAGGCCCATGTTCCGAAGCTTCGCCAAGGAGTTCGAGGAGTTCGCGCTCCGCGGCAATGTCCTCGAGCTCGCGATCGGCGTCATCATCGGCGCCTCGTTCCAGAAGATCGTCACGAGCCTCGTCAATGACGTCATCACCCCCTCGATCGGGGTCCTCCTCGGCGGCCTGGACCTGACCAAGCTGTCGTGGGAGGTCGGCAGCGCGCACATCATGTACGGCGCGTTCATCCAGAGCCTCGTGGACTTCGTCCTCGTCGCGCTCGCCATCTTCCTCTCGATCAAGGCGATCAACCGCCTCACGCGCGGCAAGGCGGTCAAGCTGGATAACCTGAAGAAGTAACGTTGCCCTGAGGCGCGTTTTTCCGTACGGTAGACCGGCTATGCCGAAGGAAAAGAGCGCGTCCCAGCTCGGCGAGACCGTCCTCCGCTTCGACGAGGTCTGGTTCGAGTACGGCAACCAGAAGCCGATCCTCGACGAGGCGTCCTTCAGCGTCCGGAAGAGCAGCAAGGTCACGCTCATGGGCCAGAACGGCGCGGGCAAGAGCACCATCTTCCAGCTGATCACCGGCGACCTCAAGCCGGGCGAGGGATCGGTCATCGTCGACAAGGACGCCTCGGTCGCCATCGCGCGCCAGGTGATCCCCCGCGGCGAGCTCGCGCTCTCCGTCCGCGACTTCTTCGGCTCCGTCTTCAAGGAGGTCCCGCGCGACCTCGACCGCCGCATCGCGAAGGTCCTCGACGCGGTCAACCTCGAGGCGGACATCGCGAAGCCAGTCTCGTCCTTCTCGGGCGGCCAGCAGGCGCGCCTGCTGCTCGCGCAGGCGCTGATCCAGGAGCCGGACATCCTGCTCCTCGACGAGCCGACCAACAACCTCGACAAGGCCGGGATCGACCACCTGGTCGCCTTCCTGAAGGAGGCGGACGCCACGGTCCTGGTCATCAGCCACGACGCCGACTTCCTCAACGCCTTCTCGACCGGCGTCCTCTACCTGGACGTCTTCACGCGGAAGGTGGAGCAGTACACCGGGAACTACTTCTCCGTCATCAAGGAGATCCAGGCGCGGCTCGAGCGCGAGCGTCAGGCCAACGTACGCATCGAGAAGGACATCGCCCGGAGGAAGGAGCAAGCCAACTTCTTCGGCCAGAAGGGCGGCCACCTCCGCGACGTCGCCAAGAAGATGCGCGAGCGCATCGAGGAGCTCGAGGAGGAGAAGGTCGACGTGCGGCGCGAGGACAAGACCATCCGCGACTTCTCCATCCCCTGCCAGGACGAGCTCGGGCGCGTGCTCGTCGAGTTCAGGTCGCTCGAAGTCATGCGCAAGGACAAGGTCGCTGAGCGCCCGGTGAAGCTCGAGATGCGCAAGAACGAGCACCTGCACCTGATCGGCCCGAACGGGACCGGGAAGACGACGCTCCTGAGGAAGATCGTCGCGCGAGAGGCGCCGGGCGTCATCCTCCAGGAAGGCGTCTCGATCGGGTACTACGCGCAGGACTTCAGCAATCTCGACCCGGACAAGACCGTCTACGAGATCCTCCGCGACGCCATCCGCGGAGGCACGGACCAGGAGCTCCGCAGCCATGCCGCGGGATTCCTCCTGGATGCGCGCATCCTCGCCACGAAGCTCGGCGCACTCTCCGAGGGACAGAAGGGCCTCGTCTCGTTCGCACGCCTCGCGCTCATCAAGCCGGGCATCCTCGTCCTCGACGAGCCGACGAACCACATCAATTTCCGCCACCTGCCCGTGATCGCAAAGGCGCTCAGCAAGTTCGAGGGCGCGATGATCCTGGTCAGCCACGTGCCCGAGTTCGTGAAGCAGATCCGGATCGATCACGAGATCGACCTCGGGAAGATATAGGAAGAGCCGCCGGAGCGGCTCTTCTCGTTCAGACGATCCCGCCCAGCGGCGGACGCGGGCGCGGCTTCGCGAGCACGCAATAGATGATGCACGCGCCAGCGAGCAGGATGAGCCCGATGGAGCGCCATGCCGCGAGCGCCTGCGTCCACGCGGTGACGATGCCTGCCAGCAGCGAAAGCAGGCCGATGAATCCGATCAAGCTGCGTCTCATATGTTCCGTTTTCTCCTTGCCGTTCCGGCTGCCGGGATTATGAGCGCCACGCGCCGCCTGGCAACCTAGGCCCTTCCCCGGTATCCCCCGCTCCGCTTCCGCGGCGCGCTCCTGGGGCGCTGGTACTGCCGGCTGCGGCGCGCCTTGTGCATGCGGTTCACGTCGCGCTGGATGCCGAATGCTCCCGGGACCGGAATGTCGGCGGCCTCGACTCCCGGCAGGTCCTTCGGGAGCTTCGAGGTCGGGATGGACATCCGGATGACCCGCTCGATCTCGCGGACGTCAGCCTTCTGGTCGGGGGCCGCGAACGAGACCGCGTGTCCCACGCCGTCCGCGCGCCCGGTGCGGCCGATGCGGTGCACGTAGTCCTCGGCGACGCTCGGGAGGTCGAAGTTCACCACGAGCTCGATGCCCCGCACGTCGATGCCGCGCGCGGCGATGTCGGTCGCGACCAGGACGCGGTACGTGCCGCTCCGGAACCCCTCGAGCGCGTCCTTGCGCTGCGCGAGGCTCCGGTTGCCGTGCAGCTCGGCGGAGGTGAGCCCGAGGCGGCGCAGCTGCATCGCGAGCCGCTTCGCGCCATGCTTGGTCCGCGTGAATACCAGGATGGCGCCGCGGTACTCGTCCGCGAGCTTCTTGAGGAGCGGCAGGCGCTGGGCGCGCTGCACGAAGAACAGCTCCTGGGTCACCCGCTCAGAGGTCGTCCCCTGCTGCGCGATCTCGACGCGCGTGGGCGTCTGCATGTAGCCGGCGGCGATCTTCACGATCGCGTCCGGCAGCGTAGCGGAGAAGAGCATCGTCTGCCGCCTGTCTGGGACCTGCGCGAGGATGCGGTTGATCTGCGGCAGGAAGCCCATGTCGAGCATGCGGTCCGCTTCGTCGAGCACGAGGCCGCTGACCGTGCGGAGCGAGAGCGTCCGCTGCTCGAGATGGTCGTTGATGCGGCCGGGCGTGCCGATGACGATCTTCGGGCCGCGACGGAGCGCCGCCACCTGGCGGTTCATGCTCTCGCCACCGATGAGCGTAGCGAAGCGGATCTTGAGCGGCCTGCCGATGCGCTCCAGCTCCTGGTTGACCTGCAAGGCGAGCTCGCGCGTCGGGAGGACGACGAGGCCTTCCTTGCCTTGGAGCGCGCGCTGCAGGAGCGGGATGCCGAAGGCGAGGGTCTTGCCCGTGCCGGTCTGGGCGATGCCGATCAGGTCCTCGCCCGCGAGGGTCGCCGGGAGCGACTGGAGCTGGATGGGCGTGGGCGAGACGAACTTGAGCGCGTCGAGCTCCGCGAGGATGGCGGGCGCGATGCCCAGCCCGTGGAAGCTGCTAGGTGAATCCTTCATATCCGAGAGCCTACCAGCTGCAGCGGCGTGATACCATGCGCCCATGCTCGCTCCCGGAGACTCCGCCCCCGACTTCTCGCTCCCCGACCAGGACGGGAAGACGCACGCGCTCGCCGACTACCGCGGCCGCCGCGTCCTGCTCTACTTCTATCCCAAGGACGACACGCCGGGATGCACGACCGAGGCATGCGCGATCCGGGACGCGTTCGCCTCCTTCGAGGACGGCGGCATCGCCGTGCTCGGCATCAGCGCGGACAGCGCCGCACGACACCGGAAGTTCGCCGACAAGTACGCGCTCCCCTTCCCGCTCCTGTCCGATCCGAAGCACGCGACGATCGAGCGGTATGGCGCTTGGCAGGAGAAGCGCATGATGGGCCGTACGTACATGGGCATCGCCAGGATCTCGTACCTGATCGGACCCGACGGACTGATCGAGCGCGCGTACGGCTCCGTGAAGCCCGCCGAGCACGCCGGCGAGGTGCTTGCCGACGCCGCGGCTTCGTGACCTGCTATACTTCCGGCATGAACTTCGTCATGAAGGAATTCGTCTCTCGCGAGCACCACGGCCACCGGGGCGTGCGAAGCTCGATGATCGCGAGCGCGCTCGCCGGCTTCGTCGCCGGCGCCGCGGTCGCCAGCATCGTCTTCCTCACCGGGATCGCGTTCTCGGTGAATTTCTTCCAATAGGCTAATAGCCGAGCAGGGTACGGATATCAGCTGCGTACGCGATGGCTATAAGCGTCGCGATCATGAACGGGGCGCCGAGCGTCGTGAGGCTCTTCTTCAGGACGAGCATCCGGAACAGCGAGAGCACGACGAGCGCCACGGCCGCGAGCGGCGCCATGACGAGCGCGTCCGGCCAGCCGGCCGCGAACACGAGCAGCGCCGTGAGCTCCTGCTCGCCCTCGTCGAGGTAGCGCTCGGACTTCCTCCGGAGCGCGCCCGCGAACGCGTACCACAGCCCGGCGAGGACCGTGCCGAGGAAGGGGGCGAGCCAGTAGCGGTCGAGCACGTACGAGACGAAATAGCCGAAGCTCCGATGCGGCGGCAGGAGGAGCTTGCCGAACGACGAGGCTGCCCAGGCCTGGTATTGCGCCAGCGTCAGGAAGCCGGCGACCAGGACGCTCGCGGCGATCGCCGCGATGCCGATGACGATCAGAACGCGACGCAGGCGCTCGCTCGGCCTGAGGAGGAGATACGCCGCGATGACGGCCACGGCGACGCCGAGCGAGACCGCCGCGCGCCCGTTGAGGAATATCCAGGCCGCCGCGTAGCTCGCGTAGAGGTGATCCATGGCGGCCATTATACCCGAGCCGCATGAAAAGCGAGCCCGCATGATGCGGGCTCTAGGATTGTTGGTGTTTCATTTGTTTGCGGCGACCAGGCTTGCCAGCCGCTCTTCCTGCACCTGCTTGAGCGCCTGGACGGGCGTCTCGCAGGATTCCGACGGTTCCCAGGAATTGATCGCGTAGCTCGCGAAGAATTCCTCCTGCAGCGGCGTCTCGTCCTCGACGTAGACGTAGACCTCCGCCCAGCGCGTTCCGAACTGGAGCGCGGACCTATGCGACGGGAAGCGGATGTCGAATTGCAGGAGACCCTTCCGGGCCATCTTGCGCATCCCTCCGCCCGTGTCATCCACGATCCGGTACTGATTGGCGACGCCCGCGACCGGCACGTACACGTACGATCCGAGAGGGACGAGCCAGTTCGCCGAGGCGACCCCGACCGGCTTCCGGGCATCGGTGCCCATCGCCGTCCTCTTCGCGGCAGCGTACTTCTCGCAGCACTTGCTGCAGGTGCAGTACGCCGTCAGCTTCGCGCGCACCAGGTGGACCCTGGCATCCTTCCTGACCTGGGCAGCGGCTGCCCCGGCCAATGCGACCACAATGATTATTCCGAATAAAATATAGTTCCTCGTTCTCAAAATTCCTTACCTCCCTTTCGTTCTGTCCGCTAATTGCTTAGCGGATATATAATACCATAGATATATTGTTCTGGCAAGATGCTTCAGAAGAACATCTCCCTTCCGCGGACCTTCCGATGGTAGGCCACGGCGAAGCGGTGCGCCTCGTCCCGCACCCTGATCAGGGTCTCCGCCTCTATGGCGTGCGGGATGGCGCCTATGAGGTCGTTACGCTTCCGCTCCGCGCCCTTGGCGATGCCGACGACGGGCACCTTCACCTGTCGCTCGGCGAGCAGCCTCCGCACCGCGTGCACCTGCCCCGCTCCCCCGTCGATGAGGAACAGGTCCGGGAGCGGCCACTCCGGATGGTTCAGGCGCCGGTCCAGGACCTCGACGAGCGACGCGTAGTCGTCCGCCCCCTCGACGCGCCTGATCCGGAACTTCCGGTACTGGCTCTTGTCCGGCTTCCCGTCCGTGAAGACCACCATGGACCCGACGGACTGGTTGCCCATCGTGTTCGAGATGTCGTACCCCTCGATCCGGACGCTCCGCTCCCGGTCCCGGCGCACCTCCTCGCGCGTGAGGATCGCGGCGTCGTTGACGTGCTCGAGCTGGAAGAGCATCCGCTTGATGCTCTCGGCCTTCTCGAAGTCGAGCTTCAGCGCTGCCTGGCGCATCTCGCGCCGCAACTGCGCGATGAGCTGCTTCTGCTTTCCGGCGAGGAAGAGCTCGAGCTTGCGGATGCTCGCGCGGTACGTGCGCTTGTCGATCAATCCCGCGCAGGTGCCCGGGCAGAGGCCGATATGGACGTCGAAGCAGGGCCGGTCGCCCGGCTTCCCTGCCGGATGCGTCGCGTACGGGATGATGCGGCGGATGATGCGCATCCCCTCCTTGATCGAGCGCTCGGCAAGGAACGGGCCGTACCGGCGGCCGCGGATCGGGCTCCTCCCGCGCACGAACTGGATGCGCGGGAAGTCCTCGTCCGTCACCTCGACGTAGCAGAAGGACGAGTCGTCCTTCTCCATGATGTTGTAGAAGGGCTGGAACTCCTTGATGCGCGCGGCCTCAACGATGAGAGCCTCGAGGGCGCTCCCCGTCCGCTCGATCTCGATGCGGTCCACCTCCTGGACGAGCTGGCTGATGCGCCGATCCTGCGGGCGCGTGAAGTAGCTGCTGACGCGGCGCTTCAGGTTCACGGCCTTGCCGACGTAGATGACCCTCCCCTTCGCGTCGTACATCTTGTAGACGCCCGGCGTCGCGGGAAGGTCCTCGAAGAGATGCCTCTTGTCGTCGTTCACGAGGCCAGTGTAGCCGTCCGGGCGGCAGGTCGCCTAGATGCGCCTGCCCTCGAGCGCCGCGCGGAGGTACGGCGCCGTCGCCGAGCCGCCCGTCTTGCTGACCTGCTCCGGCGTGCCGGTCGCCATGACCTTGCCGCCGCGGACGCCTCCGTCCGGACCGAGGTCGATGATCCAGTCCGCCGACTTGATGACGTCGAGGTTGTGCTCGATGACCACCACGGTGTTGCCGCGGTCCACGAGGCGTTGGAGCACGTCGATGAGCTGCCGGACGTCGTCGAAGTGGAGGCCCGTAGTGGGCTCGTCAAAGAGGTAGAGCGTGCGGCGCGTGTCGCGCTTGCCGAGCTCGGCCGCGAGCTTGATGCGCTGCGCCTCGCCGCCGGAGAGCGTCGTGGCGGACTGCCCGAGCTCGAGGTAGCCGAGCCCGACGTCGTTGAGGATGGAGAGGCGGTCGTGGAGCCACGGGATGTCGTGGAAGAAGGTCACGGCCTCCTCGACGGTCGTACGGAGCACGTCGTAGATGCTCTTGCCGCGGTACTTCACCTCGAGCGTCTCGCGGTCGAAGCGCCGGCCCTTGCAGACGTCGCAGGTCACGTAGACGGTCGGGAGGAAGTGCATCTCGATCGCGAGCACGCCATGTCCCTCGCAGTTCTCGCAGCGGCCCCCCTTCACGTTGAAGGAGAAGCGGCCCGGCTTGTACCCGCGGACGCGCGCGTCGTCGGTGCTGGCGAAGAGCTCGCGGATGTAGGTCCAGGCGCCGACGTAGGTAGCCGGGTTGGACCGCGGCGTGCGGCCGATCGCGGCCTGGTCCACCGAGACGATGCGGTTCACGTTCTCGGTGCCGAAGATGGCGCCCGCGGCGCCCTCGCGGTAGCTGGCGCCGTTGAACTTGTTCGCCAGGTGCTTGTAGAGCACGTCGTAGACGAGCGTGGACTTTCCCGACCCGGACACGCCGGTGACGCAGGTGAAGCGCGAGGCCGGAATCTCCACGGTGACGTTCTGGAGGTTGTTCTCCGTCGCGTTCTTGATCGTGATGAACTTGCTGCTCGGCTTCACGGGACGCCTTTGGAACGGCAACTCGACCTTCTTCTCGCCGCGGAGGTACTGCAGCGTGAGGGAATCCTGCTTCCTGTCCTTGAGTATCTCGGGCATGGCGCCGATAGCCGTGATCTGCCCGCCGTGGACGCCGGCGCCCGGGCCGATGTCGACGATGAAATCGGCGGCATGAATCGTGTCCTCGTCATGCTCGACTACCAGGACGGTGTTGCCGAGGTCGCGCAGCTCGAGGAGTGTCGCGATGAGCTTCTCGTTGTCCCGCTGGTGGAGGCCGATGGTCGGCTCGTCCAGGATGTAGAGCGTGCCGACCAGGCGCGAGCCGATCTGGCTCGCGAGCCGGATGCGCTGGGCCTCGCCTCCTGAAAGCGTCCCCGACTTCCGGTCCAGGGTCAGGTAGCCGAGGCCGACGTCGTCCATGAAGGTCAGGCGCGCGCTGATCTCGCGGAGCGGGACCTCGGCGATCTGGTACGAGCCCGTCCCGTCCTTCCGCTTATCGGACTCCTTCTGAAGCTTATCGCGCAGCTTCCCGAAGAAGACGCGGGCCTCCTCGACGGACGACTCGGTGACGCCCACGATGTTCCTGTCGTCGATAAGCACGGAGAGCGCCTCGCGCTTGAGGCGCTTCCCGGCGCAGACCGGGCACGGCGCCTCGGAATACGCGGATTCCGTGCCGAGGCCGTGGCAGTGCTCGCAGGCGCCGAACGGGCTGTTGAAGGAGAAGAGCCGCGGCTCGATCTCGGGAAACGAGAACCCGTCCACCGGGCAGGTGAACTGGGCCGAGAGCGAGGTCTCCTCCTTCGGCGTGATGACCGTAACCACGTCGTTGCCGTACTTGAGACCGTTCTCGATCGACTCGGCGAGGCGGAGGCGGTTGTCCTTGTCGTCGAAATCGAGCATGGCCGGGATACGGTCCACGACGAGGTCGATGTCATGCGTCCCGTAGCGCGAGAGCGAGACGCGGTTGCGCAGGCTCACGAGCTTGCCGTCGATGCGCGCCTCGGAGAATCCCGCGTTGAGGAAGTCGTAGAGCATCTGGTAGTGCTCACCCTTCCTCCCGCGCACCACCGGCGCCAGGACGAGGATGTTGCCGTCCTTGCCGTTGCGCTTGGCGATCTCGACGGCGATGTCGACGATCTGGTCGCGCGTCAGGCGCTTGATCTCCGTGCCGTCGTTCGGGCAGTACGGCGTGCCGAGGCGCGCGAAGAGGACGCGCAGGTAGTCGTAGATCTCGGTGATCGTCGCCACCGTCGAGCGCGGGTTCCCCGAATGGCTCTTCTGGTCGATGGAGATAGCGGGCGAAAGCCCGTCGATCTCGTCCACGTCGGGCTTGTCGAGCCGTCCGAGGAACTGCCGCGCGTACGCCGAGAGGGACTCGATGTACCGTCGCTGTCCCTCCGCGAAGATGGTGTCGAACGCGAGGCTGGACTTGCCCGATCCGGAGAGGCCCGTGAAGACCACGAGCTTGTCGCGCGGGATCTCGAAGGAGACGTTCTTCAGGTTGTGCTCTCGGGCGCCAGAAACGGCGATGCGGTTCTTCTGCATCGGGATAGTTCCCGAACTATAGCCTGCAGGCCGTCCGCGGGCTAGCGGATGACCCGAACCGTCTCCCCGATCTCGGCCGAGGGAGCGGAAAGGGTCACCTGGCCGGTACTCGTGCTCCGCGAGACCAGGTAGCCGGTGTCGTAGTCGCTCGGGCTCGCGTAGCGTCCCGCAGGGTCCTTGGGGTCATAGGGCAGCGCGCTTACGTAGGCCGGCACCAGGCAGGGGCCGATGTCGTAGCCGCCGCTCGCCGCCATGCGGGTCGGGCTTGCCGGGATCGGCCCAGCAGCGCAGATGAAGCTGCCCGTACCGCTCTCGGCGATGTTCTGGCGAATCGCATTCATGAGTGCCTGGAGATGGAGTTCTCGCTGCGCGTTGCGCGCGCTCGCGACCTGCCTAAATGGATCCATCGCGACCACGACGATGCCGCCTATCATGGCCAGGATCGCGAGGCTGATGACTATCTCGATGAGGGTGAGGCCGCGTCGCATGCGCTGAGTCTACTCCACTTCTCGCCAGCTGAGCAGCGCGTATTGCTCCGAGGCGAGCGGGAACCCTGGCGGAGGCGCGTACAGGAGCGAGGCGTCGTAGACGAGGCTGCGTGCCAGATACCCGGTGTTGTCGGTATAGGCGAACCCGTACCGTCCGTTGGTGATGATCGACCCGTAGCTCGTGAGCTGCGCGCGTACGGCGTTGGTGCCGCAGTAGCTGCTCCCGGAACGGTAGTAGTATCGGCCGGCGCGTCCGTTCTGCGCAACGAGCGCGGCGTCGATCCTGAGGTCGTCCTCGCTGTAGAGGCCGACGTTGAGATTGTTCTGGGCGATGAGCGCGAGCGCCGCGGATCCGTCGTATGCGGCGTAGGTGATATCGCCGTTGACGGTTATGCTCGCGTACGTGGCGCTGCTCGCGGGGAACCTCCCCGCAGCGACCGTGAGATGGCGCCCGGAGACCTGCCCGCTCACCCAGAGATGGTCCTCCACGAAGATGACGCCGCTTGCCGGCAACGGAGCTCCCGTCGACACCGCGGTCCGGTTCTGCACGCTCCAGGTCCCCCATCCTGCCTGCGACTGCGAGTTCGTGCAGCCGCTCGGCGGATTCCGGAGCGAGGTCACGCGGTACAGGTCGTAAGTCGAGGCGTGCAGGACCAGCTCGTATCCCTGGCTGCCGGACGGCCCGACGTACAGCCCGCCCGACTGCGCCGCCGCCTTGAGGTCCGACAGGTCCTGCGTGATACCGGCGAAATCGATAGCCGGGAGCGGGAACTGGCGACCGCCACGGAAGACGTCCTGGCGGGCGGGCAACGCCGCGTTCGGCAGCGGATCGACCGTTCCGAGGTGGGTATGCACGCCGTACTCGTCGGCGCCCGCATGATCGGGATCGTCGTAGGTCATCGCCGCGCTCTTGACCGCGTTATGCGCTAGCCCGTCGAAGCGTATGCCGCCGTTGCTGAATATCTCGCCGTAGACCTCCGTGCCCTCTCCGAACCGCAGCGCCGCGTTCGCCGCGACCGCGTACCGCGCGAGCGACGGCTTCCCGAGCAGTACCTCGATCACCTTGCGGTTCCCGCTGTCTCCCGCGACAGAGCCGCTGCTCCTGATGCGAACCATGGACGTGCTGGTCACGGGCGTTATTTCAAGCGAGAACGTGCCGAGGACGCGGCCGTCACGGGAACGGTACTCGTGCACGTACGGGCCAGGCTGGCCCGTGCCGTCCTGGTAGTCCGTCGGAGCATGCGCCAGGTGCCAGCGGTAGTACTCGATCCCCGCCTCGGCGATCGAGAAGGCAAGTGTGCGGTTGAGCTTCCGTGTGCTCAGCTCGAGGAACGAGACCGCGAGGAACGTGAAGCCGGTGATCATGACCACCACGACGGCGGCGAGTACGAGGACCTGGAGGCTGACCTGACCGTCCTCCCTATTCATCGCGTAGATTGCGGATGACGACCAGCTGGCTCGCGAACGCCGGTTTCGGGGCCTCGCGGGGTCGCACATCCACGTAGAACGTGACGCGTACCGCGCGCACGGCGCTTGGCTGCGAAGAGGTCGCCGGCAGCGGATCGCCGACGCCGGCCTGACCGGCGCCGTAATACGCGAACACCGGCGTGCTCGTCGTGCGCACCAGGTCGGTCATGACCGTCGCGACCTGCTCGCTCGAGGTCGCGTATCCGAGCGGGCTTCCGCTCGGCTTGATAACGCCGCGGACGAGAGTGCTCGTCCCGACGGCGTAGCGGATGCGCTCGACGAGCCCGTCAGCATCGATGTCGCTATAGAAGACCAGCGTGCTCGTGCTCGCCGACTCTACCGGAAACGCGCCCTGGCTGCTCGGCGCGGCCGATCGGATCTCGGTGACCATCTGATCGAGCATGATATCCAGATCCTGGCGCGACTGCAGCTTCTGCCGCACGAGATTCCCGAGCGTATTGACGTTACCCCGTAGGCTCGCGACGACGAACACGAGCACGGCGAAGATCGCTGCGGCTACCAGCAGCTCGATCACGGTGAATCCTGCGCGCTTGTTCATGACGGCTCGAGGCTAACGGAGACGGTCTTCCATCCGGCGCCGACGGTAACCGGCACGCTCGCGGGCTGCCTGCCGGGCGCAGTCACGCTGACCGTGTAGCTCCCGGAAGCCAGGCCTGTGAAGAGCCGCTGTCCTCGCGGTACGCAGGGGCCAGCGAACTCGAAGGAAACCGCGCTGACGGTCGGGCTCGACGCCGGGCTGTCGGTGCTCAGATAGATGCGGTAGCGCACGTAGCGCTTGCCTTGGACTGCCGCCGGCAGCGGGCCCGGGCCCGTGAAGTAGCTGCTCCCGCTTCCGTCAGGCCCGACGTAACTCCATCCCGAGCCGGTATCCGATCCGGCGACCTGGAACCGGATCGCGTCCGGACCCGATCCGTTCGACTGCCCGCTCCAGGAGAGGTGGGTCGCCGAAGCCGGCGTGCCGCCGAGGTCGATCGCCGCAGACTCGAGCGTCCCGTCGGTCGAGGTCGCATAAGGGCCTCCCTCAGGCGAGAGCGCAACCTGCGCTCCCGCGATCACCCCGGAAAGGCTCGCGCCGTCCCAGTCGGTCTCGCGGTAGGTCGCATACGAGGTGCTTGCAGCCGCCGACCCCGCGCCGCTGAGCACTACCATGGCCTCGAGCGGGTCCCCTGTGCCGGCGTCCCGGACCGTCACCTGGAGGGCCGAGGATGCCGCGGGCGCGAGGATGAAGCGGAAGGATTGCTCGCCGCCAGGCACGATTCCGGCGGGCAGGAGCGGGATCGTGCCTACGAGGTCGAGGGATCCCTCGTACGCGAGCGCGTACGAGTCCCATTCCAGCGGGAGGGTCGTGGCGCCGCCGGTCCCGGTGTCTCCTGAGAACGCGTACTTAGGCACGTCCGGGCTTGTCCCGACGAGCTTGCCGCCAGTGGCGTCGAACGGCTGGCTCGCGATGGCCGTGCAGCGGATGTCGGCGCTGCTCACTGTGACGTTCGCGAGCAGGTCGATCGCGAAGCTCAGCTCGGTGACCGCCTGAGAACTGACCGTCGCGTGCGGCTTAACCGGGTTCGGATTCCCCGTCCCGCCGGGAGCATACGTGCGCTCGGACGAATAGCCGTCCTTGGTCACCGCGACCTGATACGCCTGCGTGCTCGTCGGGACGTCGACCAGCTGCAGCCTGCCGCTCGCGTCCGTGACATCGGTGAAGTCGATCGCAGGCGAAGTCGACGCGTTGACGATGTGCACCGACGCGCCGGGTACGGCATGCCCGTTCGCGTCGAAGACTGAGACGAAGAGCGACCCGTTGCCGGAAGCGCTCTCGAGCCCGCGCGGCGCGACCGTGGTGGTGATCGCGATCGGCGAGAAGCGTGCGCAGGTTGGGCACGTAGCGGTCAGCTCCACGAGCTTGTAGTCGGCAGGCGCGGTATCCGCGGGCGTCGAGGTGACCGTCCCGTCGAAAGGATCGTCGACATTCCGGACCGCCGCTTGGACGACGAACGTGCTCCCGTTCCAGTCGACCTGCTCGGCCTGGAGCAGGACGCCGGCGGGAATGCCACCCTGCACGCCGACCTGCTCGTACGCGAGCGTGCGCACGACCTCCACCCGCTCGGCGAGGATCCCTGCCGCCGCCCTCCGGAGCTCGAAGTTGCTCGCGGTATCGAGGATGGCGAAATAGACGAGGAAGATGCCGCCGAAGAGCGTGGCGATGATCCCTATGGCGAGGATGAGGTCGACGAGGCTGAATCCGTTCCGCATCGCTACCTGATGCCCTGCGACAGCGAGTAGATGGGGAGGATGATCGAGAGCGCGACGAAGCCGACCAGGAGGCCCATCCCGACGAGGAGAATCGGCTCGAGGAGCGCGGTCATCGTCTTCAGGGCCTCGTCCGTCTCCTCGGTGTAGTGCTCCGAGAGATAGATGAGGTTCCCCTCCAGGTTGCCGGTCTGCTCGCCGATGGTGACGATGCCCGTCATCAGCGGCGGGAATGCGCGCGGGTAGCGCTCGAGCTCGGCGCCGAGCGATTCCCCCCTACGGATGCCGTCAGCCGCTCTCATGAGCACGTCCTTGTAGACGAGGTTGCTGAAGGTCGCGCTCGTGACCTGGATGCCCTCGACGATGTGGACGCCGCTCTTGAGGAGGATGCCCAGCACGCGGCTGAAGTTCGCCACGTTGACGTTCATCATGAGCTGCCCGGTCACGGGAATCCCGAGCAGGAAGCCGTGGAACGCCTTCCGGAACGGCCGCACCCGCGTGAAGAGGAACCGCAGGCCGACGATCGCCGCGATCGCGGCGAGGCCGCCGACGATGCCGTACTTGGAGAGGACGTCGAGTACGCCGATGAGGATGCGCGTCGTCAGCGGGAGCTGGACGTTGAAACCCGAGAGCACGGGCAGGATCTTCGGGAAAACGAAGAAGGTGAGGAAGCTGACGACCGCGATCGTGGCAACCAGGAGCACCACCGGATAGATCAGGGCGGAGCGGACCTTCCCCTGCAGCTCGCGCCCCTTCCTGATCTCGTCGGCGAGGTACGCCAGGTTGTCCCCGAGCGTGCCGCTCGCCTCCCCGACGCGGACGATGTTGGTGAAGAAGTCCCCGAACAGCTGCGGGAACCGCCCGAGGCTGTCCGCGAGCGGACGGCCCGCGTTGACGTCGGCGACGAGCTGGTCGATGACCGCGCCCAAGGTCTTGCTGAAGCGCTGGCGGCGGAGCATCTGCAGCCCCTCGAGAAGCGGCAGGCCTGCCCGCACGACCATCGAAAGGTGCCGCGCGAAGGTGATCTTCTCCTGCGTCTTGAGGCGCGCGAAGCGCGATATCCCGGCCATGGTCAGTCGAAGATGATGCGGATGACCTCCTCGATCGAGGTCAGGCCTGCGGCCGCCTTCTCGGCGCCGTCGCGCATCATGGTCTTCATCCCCTCCTCCACGGCCTTCTTCTTGATGTCTGCGGCTGACGCGCGCTCGAGCACCAGGTGCTGGATCGCCGGCGTCATGGGAAGCACCTCGCGGATGCCGATGCGTCCGCGGTAACCGGTTCCGTGGCACTTCTCGCAGCCGCGCGGCGCCCAGAGCTGCTCGAGATCCTCGTGGCGCACGTCGCCCCCGAAAAGCTCAAGGAGGCTGGCCCGCTCCTTCTCCGTCACCGGCCTGATCACCTTGCACGCGTCGCAGAGTGTGCGGACCAGCCGCTGCCCCATCGCGATGTTGACCGTCGACGCGACCAGGAAGGGCGGCACGCCCATGTCGATCAGGCGCGGGAAGGTCGTCGCCGCGTCGTTAGTGTGCAGGGTGGAGAGCACGAGGTGGCCAGTGAGCGCCGCATTCACGGCGATGCCTGCCGTCTCCTCGTCGCGGATCTCGCCCACCATGAGGATGTTCGGGTCCTGACGGAGGATACTGCGGAGCCCCGACGCGAAGGTGAAGCCCACCTGCTGGTTCGTCTGCATCTGCGTCACTCCCTCGAGCGCGTACTCGATCGGGTCCTCGATGGTTATGATCGAGCGGTCCGGCTGGTTGAGCTCCTTGAGGATCGTGTAGAGGGTGGTCGTCTTGCCGGATCCGGTAGGCCCGTTGGCGAGGATCATGCCGTAGGGCCGCATGATCGCGCGCCGTACGCGCGCGAGAGCGTCAGACTGGAAGCCGAGCGACTCGAGCGTGAAGGCCTCGCTCTCGGCAAGGATGCGCAGCACCGCGTTCTCGCCGTGGTACGTCGGCGCGATGGAGACGCGGACGGCGAGGTCGATGCCCTCGAAGGCCACCTTGAGGCGCCCGTCCTGCGGCACGAGGTGCTCGTCCGTGCGCAGGCCGCACATGACTTTGATGCGGCTGACGACCTCCTCGTGAAGCTCCTTCGGGAGCCCCTCACCGAGCGCGTCCTGGAGCATGCCGTCGATGCGGAAGCGGAGGCGCACCTTGTCCTTCTCCGGCTCGATATGAACGTCCGACGCCTGTGTGGCATAGGCGAACTCGACGATGAGGTCGACGAGCGCGACGATGGAGACCTCGCCGTGGGCGCGGTTCAGCGCATCAACGAAGGCGGACTTGATCTCCTCGGGATCGCGCATGGATGCGCCCAGTATAGCACTGCGCCGCGACGCCGCGCCGCTCAGATACCGAGGAGCGCCCTGCTCGCCGTGGCGAACCGGTTGGCGCCTCGGCTGAGGCTTGCGCTGATGAGGAATATGCGGATCGGCATAGCTCGAGGATGAGCTGCTCCGATGAAACCCTCGTGAAGGAGCCCTTCACCCCACCGCCATCGCCTTTCGTTACTCTGGCCGCATGAGAAAGGTCGGCACCAGACAACACACCATGAACGCGCCGCGTTACAACACCTGGGAGGAGCTCCATCGCCTCACCCGCACCGTCGAGTGGGATCTGATGGGCGAGCAGTTCCCGAGGATCAAGAACTGGCCATCGCGATCCCGCACGAAGCCGCTGAAGTTCCGCCGCGATCTCTACGAGTGATCGCGCACCGCTTACCAAGCAGAGCAACCACCCCCAGTCGCCCTCACCGGCTGGGGGTTCATCTCGCGTTCATGAAAACGGGTGTATGGTATGTCCATATGCGCCTCCTCATCATCGAAGATGATGCTGCAATCGCGTTCTCGGTGAAGAACGCGCTGGAAAGCCAGGGATACGCCGTCGACCACCTCCCGGACGGCGAGCGCGGAGCGCAGCGGCTCGGGCTCTATCACGAGTCCTACGACGCGGTCGTTCTCGATGTGTCCCTTCCCGGCAAGAGCGGGATAGTGGTATGCCGCGAGGCGCGTCAGCGAGGCATCACCACCCCTGTTCTCATGCTGACCGGCCTCGACGGAGTCGAGGACCGCGTGCACGGGCTCGACGCGGGCGCCGACGACTACCTCGTGAAGCCTTTCGCCCTCGACGAGCTGCTCGCGCGCCTGCGCGCGCTCACCCGCCGCCAACCTCTCGTGCACGGTACCGAGCTCGCGGCTGGGCCGCTCAGGCTCAACACGGCCACCCGCCGCGTCACAGCCTGCGGCGAAGATCTCAATCTCACTCTGAAGGAGTTCGCCGTCCTCGAATACCTGCTCCGTCATGCCGGGAAGGTAGTCAGCCGCGAGGAGCTGATCGACCACGCCTGGGACTTCAACGGCGGCACCTTCAGCAACACCGTCGACGTTCATGTCAGCCGCATCCGCCGGAAGCTCGGAGATGCCGCTGCCTGCCTCGAATCCATCAAGGGCGTCGGTTACCGCCTTTCCGAGGTATGAAGCGGCTCTATCGAATCCAGCAGAATGACCTGCCGATCGATAGCCTCACCTTCATCAGCGAGGCCACCGACGGTCTCGTCGTTCTCGATGGAAGTTGGCGCTACATCTACGTAAACGAGCCTGCCGCTCAGCTTTCCGGCCATGTCGCCTCCGAGCTTCTCGACCGCAGCGCTATCGAGGTACATCCGGACTTCGAGAACACGATATTCTTCCAGCATTACGCGGCGGCGCGCGCTGAGAACAGGGTGCAGCGCTTCGAGTTCTACTATCCACATCTGGAGCGGTGGTACACCATCACCGTCTATCCTAGCCCTGACCAGCGCCTCTTCATCTATTTCTCTGATATCACGCCCTGGAAGAGGAAGGAGGAGCAGCTCAGGCTCCTCGTCGACAACATCGAGGCCCACGCGATCTGCATGCTGAGTCCCGAGGGCACCATAATCCGCTGGAACCCCGGCGCGCAGCAGCTGTTCGGCTATACAAGCGAGGAGGCGGAGGGCAAGCACCTTTCCATGCTCTACCTGCCCGAGCATCGTCGGGAGGGCCAGCCGCTCCTCGCGCTCGCCGACGCGGCCGAGAACGGACGCCACGTGGCGCAGGGCTGGCAGAGCAGGCGACGCGGGCGCTTCTGGTCCCATTATTCGCTCAGCGCGATCAGGGACAGCGACGGCGTGCTCGTCGGATTCACCCTGGTAGCCCAGGACCGTACCGTACCCTACACGACCAGGCTCGCCCTCGAGGAGCGGACGGCGCAGCTCGAGCGCGAGAAGGCGAAGGCCGATGCGCTCCTGAGCAGCATCGGCGAAGGCGTCATCGCCACCGACGGCGAAGGCAAGATCGTACTCTTCAATCCGCAAGCGGAGCGCATGACGCATGTCTCAGAGAAGGAAGCCCTGGGAAGACACTACGGACGCGTCATGAAGATCGAGGCCGAGGACGGCACGCGCATCCCTGAGGAGGAAACCGCCTTAGGCAAGACGCTCGCTACCGGGAAGAAGCACGAGAGCCCGCCTGGTCGCTACTTCGTTCCCCGCTACGGGAACCGCTTCCCGGTCGTGGTGTCGGCCAACCCTCTGGTCCTCGACGGCGAGCTGACAGGCGTGATCGCCGTGCTCCGGAACGTGACCAAGGAGCACGATGCCGATCGCGCCAAGAGCGAGTTCGTGTCGCTGGTCTCGCATCAGCTCCGCACGCCGCTCACGGCGATGAAGCTCCTCGGCGACCTGCTCGCGAAGGAGACCGTGGGTTCCCTTTCCGAGCAGCAGCTCCAGATCGTCGGCCGCATGAACGAATCCACGGAAAAGATGATCGCGCTGGTCAACGCTTTGCTCAACGTCTCGCGGATCGAGAACTCCACCCTCACCGCGAACCTCGTCACTGCCGACTTCAGCGATGTCGTGGACGAGGTGATCTCCGAGCTCCGTCCGCTCATCCGGATGCGCCAGCTCGTGCTGCGCTATACCCCGCTGAAGGGAGAGGCCCCGGTCACAACCGATCCCGGCCTGCTCCGCCAGGTGGTCGCGAACGTCGTCAGCAACGCTATCCAATATTCCCCGCGCCGCAAGCATCTCGAGATCGAGGTCCGCAAGAAGGGGTCGTCCTACGTCCTTTCCGTCCGCGACTGGGGCATCGGCATCCCGGAGGACATGCGCGACCGCGTCTTCGCCCGTTTCTTCCGATCACCTGGCGCCGTGAAGCACAAGCCGGACGGCACCGGCCTGGGCCTCTATCTCTCGCACAAGATCATGGAGCTCCTCGGCGGCCGTATCTGGTTCAAGCCCGGCGAGGGCGGCGGCACCGTCTTCAATGTCAGCCTACCCGCTCAGTGACCGCACCGTGCTCGTCGCAGAGGACGAGCAGGACATTGCCGAGGCCTACCGGCTCTTCCTCGAGTCGAACGGCTTCCCGGTGAAGGTAGTCGCGGACGGCCGAATGGCCATCAGGGAGGCGCGCACCGGGAATTATGACGTAATGCTCCTCGACCTCCTCATGCCCCACAAGAACGGGTTCGAGGTTCTCGAGGCGCTGAATAGGCTCGGCATGACGGAGCGGATATCGATCATCGTCGTCTCGAACCTGAGCCAGCCGGCTGACGCGCTTCGTTGCAAGGAGCTCGGCGCGGCGGAGTACGAGGTCAAGTCGAACATATCGCTCGACGATCTCTTGAAGAAGATACGCAAGCACGCCCGACGTTGATTCCCTTAACAGTGGCTTCATGCAGTCCTCGTATGCTGGACGAGGACTGCTAGCCGCGCACCTGCGGCCTGGCAATGGGATCGGAGAAACATCCGCGAGTTGCATCGTAGCTGCAGCGCGCGACCACACTGCCAAACATGACCCTACGTAAACTCCTTACCTCGGTACTTGGACTGGTCCTCATCGTCGGTCCTGAGCTCGCACATGCAGAAGTCACGCAGCCAGGTTCGCCGCGCCTGGTGATCAGGCGTGCCGTACCTACCTCGACGGCTGATTACTATCATCGCATCGCCCACCAGGAGGTGACCGTGCTCAATCTCGGCGACGGCATCGCGAAGGGCGTGGTCCTTCACGATGTGATCTCCAAGCCGAACGGCGAGATCGTGCACGATGAGCCGTGGGAGATCGGCACGATGGCTCCGGGAGAAGGCGCGACGCTTACCTATGACGTCGCGTTCTCCATGCTCGCGCCCTCCGGCTCGTACAGCGTCGTAGCCCAAGTACAGGCTGAGAGCGGCGTTGCCGCCATGGTGGTCGGCATCATCGAGGTCCTGCCCTCCTCACTGTCACGAGCAGGCCGTGAGCATGCTGAAATCGAGCTTGCGAGTAGAGAGCCTGACGAGGGCGTGGCGTATGCGGCAACCGGCAGCGGTAATGACGGTCATCCCCGTCCCCCGCTCCCCTCTTCGACAATGACACCTCTCCTGTTCTTCCTCGGGGCAGTCCTCTGCGCTCTGGGCGTCAGGATCCTGCGCAACGAAGGATCCGTGGGCGGTCAGGCATCCTGACCTGAGGAGCGGCGCTTGCGCCAGTCCCAGATAATCAGTCCCAGCATCCAGGCTCCGAGTATGGGCAGGACGATCCACATGTCGGTCCCGTTCGGCGTAGCTATCTCGATCGCCTTGCTGCCGAGCAGGTACATCACCGTCCCCGCGATCGTGTCCCAGAGGAAGGTCGCCGCGACGGCGTACACGAGGAAGCGGCGGAACGGGATCGCCATGATGCCTGCTGCCGTGTCCGTGAGAGCGGCGATGCTCGGCATCCAGTAGGTCGCAAACAGGGCCCAGAGGCCGCGCTTCTCGAGGCGGTGTCGCGCCTGCGCGATCGGGCCCTTGAGACCGAACCTCGAGAGGAGGCGGTACCAGCCGTGCCTGCCGAGCTGGTAGTTCACGATATGCGCGGCGATGAGGCCGAGACTGCCCACGATGACCGCGACCACCGCCTCCTGCCAGCTGCGCGCGACGATGACGGCAACCGTAATGATGAAGACGCCCGGGAAGTAGCCGCCCACCAGCAGCGTCCCTTCTGCCATGGCGGCGAGAAAGAGGACTGGCAGCCCGTACCGGGAGAGCCAGCCCGCGATCGTGTCTGCCAGCACCTGGGCCGGCGGGAGGTCGAACACGTTCCAAAAGACCCGCAGCGAGAGCGACACGGCCAACAGGAAGAGCGGCACCGAGAGCAGGGCAAGATAGCGCTTGATCATGACTGCTGCTCGATGGCACGCGCGACCATCGAAAGGAAGCGCGCGAACGGGCTGCGCCGGCGCCATTCGTCGAGGCGGATCTCCTCCGACCTTTCCAGGTCCTTCAGGAACGTCTCCTGGAGCTGCATCGCGAGCGCCTCATCCTGAATCCCGACGAGGTTCTCCTCGTCGAGCTTCCGCGAACGGGAATTCTGGTTCGCCGAGCCTATGACCGACCACTCCCCGTCCACGACGAGCGTCTTCGCGTGCATGAAGGTGGGCTCGTACTCGTACACCTTGACCCCGGCCTCCATGAGGTCCTCGTAGTAGTTCTGGGCGACCCAGCGGGAGGTCTTGTTATCTATCTCCTTGCCGGGCACGAGGACCCTGACGTCTGCTCCCGCCTGCGCTCGTCCCTTCAGCGCGTCGAGGAGCGCGTCGCTCGGGGCGAAGTAGGGCGTGGTCAGCCAGACGCGCTCGCGCGCCGCGAGCACCGAGTACGCCATGAAGACGTCGACGGGGTGCGCGTCCGGCGCGGGACTTGCCGCGAGCATCGCGGAGCGCAGCCCCGACTCCCGCTCACTGCTATCTTGCGGGTAGAGCTCGTCACCATCGAGGACCTTCCCGGTCACTGCCACCCAGTGGTCGGCGAAATGTCCCTGAAGCTGGCGCGCAAGCGGACCCGTCAGCCTGAACATCGAGTCTCGCCAATGCCCGGCATCCTGAGCGTCGCCAAGCCAGGAGTCAGCCACGGCGATGCCTCCGATGTAGCCGACGCGGCCGTCGATGACGATTGCGCGGCGGTGGTTGCGCCGATGGATACGCGTGAGCTTGCCGAACCGCGCGCTACGGAAGGTCGCGACCTCCGCGCCCGCGCGCTCGAGCTCGGCGAAGCGGTCCTCGGGAGCGCTCTTGCTCCCTAGCGCATCCAGCAAGATTCGGACCTGCACCCCTTCGCGTTGCTTGCGCAGCAGAACGTCGAGGACCTGGTCGCTGGCGGTCCCGTCCATCCATATGAACACGGACAGGCTGATGCTCTCCTGCGCGCCCTCGAGCGAAGCGAGGAGATCGGGAAAGAATCCGTCTCCGTTTTCGAGTTCCTGGACCGTACCGCCTTCGACGAGGGCAGCACCGGTAGCGCCGGCGATCGCATGCAGGAAGGCTTCCGTTCCGGCCTCGGGCGTATCATCCGCCATCACGTGCGGCGGTCCGTCCCCGACTCCCAGGAAGAGCGCGCCGAGCACGCTCGCGAGCGCGACGGCTCCGACGACCATGAGGGCGGTCTGCCACCAGGCAAGACTGCTCGTGCGCGTGCGTCCGGATCCTGCCATCAGAGCGGGCGCCGTCTTCCGCGCTTAATCTGCGGCTTCTCCTTGAGGTGCACGACCGTACCCTCCTCTGTTGACTTATCCCCGTCGTCGTCCGCAGCGTCGCGCTCCTTCTCCCGTAGCGCGCGGATCTCGTCACGCAGGATCGCCGCGAGCTCGAACTCGAGGTTCTTGCTCGCATCCTTCATCTCGCGCTCCTTCTGCTTGATGAGCCGCTCGAGGTCGCGCTTGCTCTTGCCGACCGCGGTCAGCTCGATCGCGAGCGCCTTCTCCGCCTCCTGCGGGAGGATGTCCGAGACCGCGCGCACGACCGTGCGCGGCGTGATGCCGTGCTTCTCGTTGTACGCCAGCTGGATCTCCCGGCGTCGGTTCGTCTCATCAACGGCGCGCGTCAGGGAGTTCGTCATGACGTCGGCGTACAGGACTACCTCGCCGGCGACGTTGCGCGCCGCGCGACCAATCGTCTGCACGAGCGCCGTCTCGCTGCGCAGGAAACCCTCCTTGTCGGCATCGAGGATCGCGACGAGCGAGACCTCGGGAAGGTCGAGGCCCTCGCGCAGCAGGTTTACGCCGACGAGGACGTCGAAGGCGCCCTTGCGCAGGTCGCTGAGGATCCTGATGCGCTCGAGCGTCTTCACATCCGAGTGGAGGTACGCCACCTTCACGCCGCGCTCCGAGAGGTACTGAGCGAGATCCTCGGCCATCCGCTTGGTGAGCGTCGTGACTAGCACGCGCTCCCCCTTCTTCACGATCGCCTCGGCGCTCGCGATGAGGTCGTCGATCTGGCCTGCTATCGGGCGGATCGTGATCACCGGATCTACGAGACCCGTCGGGCGAATCACCTGCTCGACGACCTTCGTGCTGACCTGCCGCTCGTAGGGGCCCGGGGTGGCAGACGTGAAGATCGCCTGCCCGATGCGCGCGCTGAACTCGTCGAACGTCAGGGGCCGGTTGTCGATCGCGCTCGGCAGGCGGAACCCGTACTCGACGAGGGTCTCCTTGCGCGAGCGGTCCCCGGCCTGCATGCCCTGGACCTGCGGCACCGTGACGTGGCTCTCGTCGATCACCGTCAGGAAATCCTTCGGGAAGTAGTCCAGGAGCGTGCTCGGCGGCTCGCCCGGCATGCGTCCGGAGAGCGGCTGCGAGTAGTTCTCGATGCCGTGCGCGTAGCCGACCTCGCGCATCATGGCGAGGTCGAAGCGGGTGCGGCGCTCCAGACGCTCCGCCTCGAGGAGCTTCCCTTCCGCCTCGAACTTCTTGAGCTGCTCGGCGAGCTCGTGCTCGATGGCCTTGATGCCGCGCGCGAGCTTGTCCGGCTCGGTGATGAAGTGGCGCGCCGGCGCTATGAACACCTCCGGAATCGGCTGCGTGATGCCCGGCCGGAACCCCTCGACCGGGTCGTACTCGTATATGTCGCCGACGACCCCGCCCTCGAGGCTGAAGTTGTATATCATCTCGCGGTCGGTCGGCATGATCTCCCAGTTGTCGCCGCGCAGGCGGAACGTGCCGCGCTTGAGGTCGGCATTGGTCCGGTTGAACTGCAGCGCCACGAGCTTCCGCATCAGGTCGCCGCGATCGACCGCCATGCCGCTCCGGAAATGGATGATGTTCTTTGCGTACTCCTCCGGCGCGCCGAGGCCGTATATGCACGAGACGGACGCCACCACGATGACGTCCTTCCGGGTGAGGAGGGCCGCGGTCGCCGCATGGCGCAGCTTGTCGATCTCCTCGTTGATCATAGCCTCCTTCCCGATGTACGTGTCCGAAGTCGGCACGTACGCCTCCGGCTGGTAGTAGTCGTAATAGGAGACGAAGTACTCGACCGCGTTCCGCGGGAAGAGCTCGCGAAGCTCCGAAGCGAGCTGGGCCGCGAGCGTCTTGTTGTGGGCCATCACGAGCGTCGGCCGCTGCGTGCGCGCGATGACGTTAGCGATCGTGAAGGTCTTGCCTGAGCCGGTGACGCCGAGGAGCGTCTGGTAGCGCTCGCCTGCCTCGAGGCCGTCGACGAGCTCGTCGATAGCCTTGGGCTGATCCCCCGCAGGCGCCTTCTCGGTGATGAGCTCGAACATCCCGTCAGTCTACCACCCCGGCGCGCCTTGCTGGAGGCCTCAGGAAGCCGCGATCCTCGTCCGCGTCAGCGGGCCGTAGTAGCCGGCTGCCGGGCTGATGCCGACCGCTGCCTGCCATTCCGCGAGCGCCGCCCGCGTCAGCTGTCCGAAGTATCCGGTCGCTCCGGCGGCCTTGAGCGCAGCGGAAGCCGGGCCCGCGTTCCAGGAGATGAGGAATTGCTGGAGGGCGGCGACATCCGTCCCCTGCGAGCCCAAGGTGAGGTCGCGCGGCTCGGCGTTCGCGCCTGATCCGCGCGGCGCGAGCGCTATCGCGATCTCCTTCGGCAGCGTCTCGCCAGCGGCCACCGCCTGCCTGAAGAAGGCGGGGTACATGCCGGCGGCCACGCGCGCCTCGGCTGCCGGATCGTCAGCATCCTCGATGATGCGCGCGATCGCGTCGACGCGCACCTCGAGCGGGAGCGTCGCAGTCAGACGCGGATACGGGTTCTGCGCGCCGCCGGCGTATATGCCGAAGTGGAGGTGCGCCGGTCCGCCGCTCGCGTTGCCTGTGTTGCCGACGTAGCCGATGAGGTCGCCCTCGTCGAGGATGTCGCCGGCCTCGAGGCCGTCCGCGTACCGGTCCAGATGCGCGAAGTAGAAGCGCTCGCCGCCCGGATTGATCGTGTAGACGTAGTTGCCGCCGTTCTCGCCGTAGCCGATCTGCGCGACGACGGAGCGCGTCGGCGCGATGACGTACGTGCCCTTTGTCGCGAGGATGTCGACGCCCTCGTGCGAGCGGCCGTTGGAGCGCGCGTCTCCCCAGCTGTCGCCGAATCCACCCGGATTCACGCCGAAGACCGGGATAGGGATGACCGCGAGCGCCTCCTCGCGCTGCAGCTTGCTGACCTCGCGTCGCGCCGCGGAGGGAAGCCGGGAGCCGTACCAGGCCTGCCGCGCTTCAGGGAAGCGGAGCGTCGCCGCGGATGCGGCAGGGATGAGGGTCAAGGAAAGGACGGCGGCGGCGAGAGCGGCACCCGTTAAAGATCTATTCATGCGCCTATGTAACGTCTACCGCGACTCTCGCTTACAGGATCAGAACAGGCGGAACACGTCGCGCGCAGTCAAGAGCAGCATCAGGCCGATCAGGAGAATGAACGTGATCGCGTTCAGGCGGACCTCGATCCACTTCGGCAGCTTCCTGCCGGTGGCCATCTCAACGAGCGACAGGTACAGTCGGCCGCCGTCGAGAGCCGGAATCGGCAGCAGGTTCAGGACCGCGAGGTTTATCGAGATGATCGCGAGCATCTGCACGAGGTAGATGGGGCCGATCTGGCCGACCTGGCCGGCGGTCGTCACGATGCCGACCGGACCCACCACGTCGCTCGGAACCGATCCCCCGACCAGTCGCTTGATGAGGTCGGCGAAGCTCATGACCGTGGCCCGCGTCAACTCCCAGGTCGCCTTCGCTCCCTCGAGCGGCGCCCTCCAGAGCGGCACGCGGTCGATGCCGCCCTCCACCAGGCTCACGCCCAGGGAGCCTGGATGCTCAGGCGACGGCTCGCGCGGAGTCGCCTGGACGGTCAGGCGCTCGTCGTCGCGCTGGACCTCGAAGGAGAAGGGCTGACCAACGCTCCCGCGCGCGGCCTCGGCGAACGCGCTGGCGCTCGGATAGCCGATGATGACCTCCTCGCCCCGCAGGCCAGCTGCTGCGGCAGGAGACTCCTTGTCGACGGCCGTTACGATCAGGACGCGCGGCGTGCCGACCGCGAGCACCGCTGAGAGCAGGATCCAGGCGAGCACGGCATTGACCGCGACGCCCGCCGCAACGACGACCGCGCGCTTCCAGGGCGCCTGCGCGGACAGGAGCCGGTGCCGCGGCACCGCGCCGTCGCCGTCGTCGTCCTCGCCGGCGATGCGCACGAAGCCCCCGATCGGGAGCCAGTTGACCGAGTACTCGGTCTCGCCGCGCTTCACGCCCCAGAGCTTCGGCGGGAACCCGATACCGAACTCGGGCACGAAGAGCTTGAACGCCTTCGCCGCGAGGAAATGGCCCAGCTCGTGAGCAATGATGAGGACGACCAGCCCGACGGCGATTAGGAGGCCCGACATCACTCGGCGATGCTCGTCAGCTTTCGCTCAGTGAGCTCGTCGACGCGCTTGTTCGCCGCGTCCACCTTCTTCTGGAGCGCGTCCCTGATCGAGAACTCGTCGTCCTCGGTGATCTCCTTCGCCTCCTTCGCGCCCTTCACCTTCTTCATGACCTCGTCCCGGTGGTTCCGGATGGAGATGCGCGCCGCCTCGGCGGTCTTCTTGACTGTCTTGGCAAGCTCCTCGCGGCGCTCGCTCGTGAGCTCGGCCATGGTCGCGCGGACCGTGTTGCCGTCGTTAGTCACTGACAGCCCCACCTGGGCTTCCTGGATGGCCTTCACGACCGGCCCGACCGCGTTCTGGTCCCAGAGCGACACGAGGACCGTGCGCGGCGGCTCGATGGAGAGCGAGCCGAGCTGGCGGATCGTCATCGGCTGGTCGTAGAGCATGACCGGCATCCGCTCGACGAGCTCGACGGACGGGCGGTTGCTGCGGAGGCTCGCGAGCTCCTCCTCGAGGTGCGCGACGGTGCCGTCCAGCATCTTCTGGAGCTCGTCGTCGAAATGGGTGGTCATCATGCGGGTAGGTCTGCGAACAGTGCCGCTATCTGCAGGCGGAGGCTCAGCGGCGATGCCTGCGCCGCGGCGGTGAGTCGCTGCACCCGGTGCCAGAGCTCGTGGGTACGCGGCGTGCGCTCAGTATACGCGAGCTCCAGCGAGAGCGCACGCAGGACGGGGACGAGCCCCAGCTCGGCAGCGGAAGCGTCCTTAGCGATCGCGGCGACGCGCGCGGGGGGAGCCTCCAGGAGCGCGCGGGCAACCTCGCGTTCCGGGGTCGACTCCGCAAGCTGCGCGGCGATACCGAGCGAACCGCGGCTGCGGCCCGCTGCGGACCCGTCTGCGCCCTGCTCGGCGAGCCAGGCGGCAACCTCGTCCTCGGAGAGCGGCGGGAGCGCGTGACGCTGGAGACGGGATCTGAGTGTCGGAAGCAGGCGGCTCTCGTCCCCTGCCGCGAGGATCAGGACCGCCTGCGTGGGCGGCTCCTCGGCGACCTTCAGGAGCGCGTTCTGCGCCTCAGGGGTCAGAAGCTCGGCGCGCAGCACCAGCGCGGTGCGGTACGGGGCAGCGGCGGGATGCGTGGCGAGATGCTCGCGGACGGCGCGCGCCTGCGCGATGCCGATGCTCGCCCCCTCCGGCTCGACGATCAGGGCATCAGCGAGCCGCTCGGTGCCTTCCAGCGCCGCGAGGAGCGCACGCGCGGTAGCCCCGAGCGAGAGATGGTCGGACGAGGTCAGGAGGTACGCGTGCGCGAGCGCGCCCGCGTCCCGCTGGTCCGTGATGCGCGAGACGATGGCGGCGCGGACGGCGTGGCTCATGGGTCTCAGCCGCGCTTGTTCAGCAGCGTGCGCTTGTAGACGTCGATGTGGCTGAGTATGAGACCCGTGCCCTTCGCCACGCAGTAGAGCGGATCCTCGGCCAGGTAGACCGGGACGCCGAGATAGCGCTCGAAGAACTGCGGCAGGTAGTTCAGCTGGCTCGTGCCGCCGGAGATGATGATACCCTTCTCCATGATGTCGGCCACGAGCTCGGGCGGGGTCGCGTTGAAGACCTCCTGCACGGCCTGGTAGACCTCCATGAGCAGCGGGTTGAGCGCGTCCGCTACCTCGTTGCTGGTCACGATGATGTCCTTCGGGAGGCCGCTGGCCATGTCGCGTCCGCGCACCTGATACTCGCGCTTCTCCTTGGTGATGAGCGCCGAGCCGATCTTCATCTTGATCATCTCCGCGGTCTGATCGCCGATGGCGAGCCCGTACTTCTTCTTGATGTAATCGGCGATTGCCGCGTCGAACTTGTTGCCCGCGACGCGCAGAGACGCCCACGACACGATGTTGCCGAGTGCGATGACCGCCACCTCGGAGGTGCCGCCGCCCATGTTGATGATCATGTGGCCCGACCGCGCGTTGATCGGGATGCCGGCGCCGAGCGCGGCGAGGATCGGCTCGCGGACGATGAAGGCCTGGCGCGCGCCCGCCTCCTTCGCGGCGTTGATGACCGCGCGGCGCTCGGTCTGCGTGATGCCCGCCGGGACGGAGATGACGACCTCAGGGCCGACGATGTCCCACCAGTTCGTCGCCTTGGCGATGAAGTACGTGAGCATCGCCTTGGTGATGTAGTAGTCGGCGACGACGCCGTCCTTGAGCGGGCGGTACGCGACGATGTCGTCCGGGGTGCGGCCGACCATCTCCTTGGCCTCCTGACCGACCGCGAGGACGGTGTTGTCCGGACGCGAGAGAGCCACGATCGTGGGTTCGTTGATGATGAAGCCCCGTCCCGGAACGAAAACGACCGTGTTGGCCGTTCCGAGGTCGATGCCGATCTTGCGAGTGAATACGCCCATGTGTCGTGCGGATTCTAGGGGTATGCCTCCCTACGAGCAACCGCCCTGTCATTTGACAGGGCGGTTGCTTCGTTGTTTCGCGTCAGAGCTGGCAACGTCCGTTCGCGTTGCCGCCGACGAGCCCGATCGCCTTCTTGCAGAGGTCCGCGATGTTCGCCGGCTTCGTGAAGACGTGATCCTCTCCTGCGTAGATCGTGGCCTGCACGTTCTTCTTCGCGACCTTGAGCACCTGCTCCCAGGTCGTGGTCTGCGACATGCTCACGGAGGTGTCGCGGTCGCCGTGCGCGAGGAGGATCTTCTGGCTCCCGATCTTGTCCGCCTTGAGGAGCACCTCGGCCTTGGCGAAGAGCGGATCCTGAAGGCCAGCGACGGCGTTCTTGAACTGCGCGCTGAAGATCGTGTTCGGGTTCGCCGCGACGAGCTCCTCCCAGCCGGAGACGCCCGAGATCGCGTAGATGCCCGCGACCGAGGACGGCATCTCGACGAGCGCCTTGTTCGCGAGGTAGCCGCCGTAACTGTTGCCGACCAGGTAGATCGGCGCGGACGAGCCGTACTTGCTGCGCAGCGCCGAGATCAGGCCGCGCACCGCGGCGACATCCTTCGCGCCCACGTTGCCGGTGAGCGACTCGGCGTAGGCGCGGCCGTAGCCGTAGCTGCCCGGGTAATCGAGCTTCGCGACGATCGCGCCGGAGAGGCGGACCTGCTCGAGCATCCAGTCGAAGGAGCCGTAGCTGCTGAACGGATGGTAGCCAGCCGTGCTGATCTGCCGGTACGGGCCGCCGTGGAGCCAGATGACGATTGGCGTCGTCTTCTTCACCGAGGAAGGCGTCCAGAGCGCGTACCGGCTGCCGTCGGCTAGCGTCGCCTGCGTTGCAGGCGCCGTGACCGCGGTTCCCGCCGGCACGGTGGTCTGCGCCAGCTGGTCCGCGCCGGTTACCGACCCGGAATTCACGTTATAGAGCGTCGCCGTGACGCCGTTCGGGCCGGTACGGGCGAAGCTGACGTAATTGGCGAAGCGCTTCAGCGGGACGCCGTAGCTCGCGCTGTCGGCGATGAGCGACATCGTCTGCTTGGCAGGGTCGAAGCTCCAGAGACCCCAGCTGGTCGCGTTCGCGCGGTTGGCGACGACCGCGACGCGGTTCGCGTCGATGTACGCCATGTCGGCGACCTGGTACGGGCGCAGGATGAGACGCTCGGGCGTCAGGGTCGCCGGAAGGCCCTTCCCGAGAGCGATCCGGTACAGGGACTGGTAGCCGTCCCGGTCGGAGCGGAACAGGAGCGCGCTGTCGTCCGGCGCGAACGAGAAGACGCGGTTGTCCTCGCTGACGAGGTCCCAGTAAGCAACCGTGTCGCAGGTCTGCGCGGTCGTGCCGGTTGTGGTATCCGCGACGAAGTAGCAGCGCTGGCCGGTGCCGTTGAGGGTCGCCGGCTTGTACCAGGCCAGGTACCTTCCCGTGCTCGAGAGCGTCAGCGCCGACCCGGTCGGACCGATCGTGCTGCGCCCTACCGGCGTGCTGCTCGCGGTGTCGTAGAGGATCACGCTGCCGTCCGCCGAGAACGTGAGGAAGCGCGTGCCATTGTTCGCGACCATGACCCTGCTGACGAGCGCCGGGACGGCCCACTCGCGGACCTTCTGCCAGCTTCCCCTCAGGAACGCGTGCGAGACGAGCGTCGCGCCGCCGCGCGCGTCAGGCGTCGCGACGACCTGGAGGTTGCCCGCCTCGTTACGGATGCCGCCGATGGCGCCGCCGTTATCGCCCGCAGTGGCGGACGGGTTCCCGCAGGATACCGGCGCCGGGAGCGTGCACGTGACGTACTCGGTCTTCTCCAGGTTGCGGAACGAGACCGTGAATGACGAGGCGCTCGCGTCCGGGATGCTGCTGTAGCGCGGCAGTCCCGCCGCCGATGCCGCGTTCAGCGGCACGAGCGGAGCGGCGACGGCGATGAGTGCGAGAAGGGCTAGTTTGCGCATGCTTGGGATACGGGTGTGTTTGCGGTGCGGCGAAGCCGCGTCTATGACGACTCTAACACATATGACGCTGAGGTGAACCGGCGCTTACGCGCAGAGGTCGCGGATGCGCGCGGCGAGGCTGTCGGCAGGCACGCGCTCCTGCTGCGCGGTGTCGCGGTCGCGCACCGTGACGGTGCCGTCCTCGAGGGTCTGGAAGTCCACCGTGACGCAGGCGGGCGTCCCGATCTCGTCCTGCGCGAAATAGCGCTTCCCGACGTTGCCGCGGTCGTCCCAGGCGACCGGGAACTCCTTGAGCAGGCTCTCGTGGAGGGAACGCGCGTACGTGACGAGCTCAGGCTTGTTCGCGAGCAGCGGGAAGACGGCCGCCTTGTACGGCGCGATGCGGGCCGGCAGCTGGAGCCAGACGCGGCCCTCCTCCTCCCGGTACGCGTCGCAGAGCACCGCGAGCATGGTGCGATCCACGCCCCAGGTCGGCTCGATCACGTGCGGCCAGGCGTGCTCCCCGCTCTCGAGGTCCAGGTACGGGCCCTTGTCCGGGTAGTGGTTCCGGAGGTCGAAGTCGGTGCGGTACGCGAGGCCGTACAGCTCCTTCCGGCCGAACGGGTACTCGTACTCGAGGTCGATGGTGCGCTTGCTGTAGTGCGCGAGGTCCTCCTTCGGCACCTCGAGCTCGTGGACGTTCGCCGCGTCGATGCCCAGGAGCTCCACCCACTCGTGCATCGCCGCTCGCCAGTGCTCGAAGGCGAGCTCCCAGTCGCTGTCGCTCTTCGGCGGCGCGATGAAGTACTCGATCTCCATCTGCTCGAACTCGCGCGTGCGGAAGATGAAGTTGCCCGGCGTGATCTCGTTGCGGAACGCCTTCCCGACCTGCGCGATGCCGAACGGAAGCTTCACGCGCGTGGAGTCGAGGACGTTCTTGAAGTCGACGAACATTCCCTGCGCGGTCTCGGGGCGAAGGTACGTCTCGCTCGCCGCATCCTCGGTCACGCCGAGGTACGTCTTGAGCATGAGGTTGAAGCTGCGCGCCTCGGTCCAGTCCTGCTTCCCGCACTGCGGGCAATGGGGCAGCTTCCAGCCCTCTCCTTCCGGCTCGCCGATCTGGTCCGCGCGGAAACGCGCGTTGCAGCTGCGGCACTCGACGAGCGGATCGCTGAATGTCGCACGATGCCCGCTCGCCTCCCAGACCTTCGGGTTCATGATGAGCGCGGACTCGAGGCCGACCACGTCGGGACGGCGGCGCACGAAGCGGTCCCACCAGAGGTCCCTGATGTTCTTCCGCAGCTCGACGCCGAGCGGCCCGTAGTCCCAGGAGTTGGCGAGTCCGCCGTAGATCTCGGATCCGGGGAAGACGAAGCCCCGCCGCTTGCAGAGCGCGACGAGGGTCTCCATGTCGGGAAGGCGCGAAGCGGCCATGGTCCGAGTCTAGCGCAGGCGCGGCTACTGGACTACGCCGCTTCCCGAGCCGGCCGTGCCGGCCTGGAGGGCGGTGGTCTGGGTCGGCGCCGTCTGCTTCACCGCGCGGCTCGAGAAGGTATCGACCGCGTTCAGCGTCGTCCCGGTGACCAGGTTCACGATCCTCCCCTTCTGGTTCGCCGCCGGCGTGAGCTCGACCTGGAAGGCGGCGCTCACGGTGCCGTTCGCGGCGACGCTGCCCGGACGCCAGGTCACCATGCCGGTCCCCGCGTCATAGGTGAGCGCGGACGAGGTCACGCCGCCGAGCTTGCCCGTGAAACGGATGCCGGGCGCGAGCGACGCCGTGACCACCGCGTCCTGGAGCGGAGCGTTGGCGGGACTGATCGTCCAACGAACGACGTACTGCGTCGCGACGCCGACCTGCGGCGGCTGCGGGCCCGCGTTCGCGACCTGGCCGAGCGGATCGCGCCAATGCACGGCGGCGGCGAACGAGGTAGCGGCGGCGAGGCGGCCGGTTGCTGAGTCGGTCGCGGTCACGCCGGTCGCGGACGTGCCCGGCGGGACGGTCGGCGAAGCGGCCGTGACCGTCAGCGGCGCGGTGACGGCTGCGCCGGCGGACGTCCGCGCGAGGCGCACGCCGACCTGCAGCTGGACCGCCTTGCCCGGCTCGAGCGAACGCAGTCCCGGCACGCCGACGCCGGTCCAGGTCACCACCGGCTCGCGCGCGGAGAGCGCGCCGCCCTGCGCCTGCACCGAAGAAAGGACGAAGAGCGATCCGCCGAGCGTCGCACGCACCTGGATGTCGGCGAGCGGGATCGTGGCGAGGTTCCTGACCTCGATCTGGTACGTGATCGACTCGTTGAGGTCGACCGGCGCCTCCTTCTGGCCCTTGAGGAGCACCGTCACGGCGAGCGCATCCGAGGAGACCTCGACCGTCGCGGACCGCTCCGCGAGCTGCCGCTGCCCCTGGGTGACCGTCGCGCGGATAGGCATCTCGTGGGGCGCGCCAGGCCCGGGCACGAGCGAGAGAGCCACGGTGCCCTGCTGCCGAGCGGGAATCGACGGCAAAAGCAGGACGTTCGACGTCAGCGCGGGCGTGCTGCTCGCGACGGTCAGGCCGCGCGGCAGGGAGAGCTCGAGGCGGATGCCTGTCAGCGGCTGGTCGGTGTTGTTGCGGTAGCGCAGCGACGCGGAGAACGGCGCGATCCGCACCACCGCAGCGGGAGCCTCTATCGCCAGCGAGAGCGCGGGCTGCTGCACGATGAGCTCGCCCTGGGCGCCGGCGGAGAAGCGCCGGGAGACGTCGCGCGCGGTCGCGTAGGTCGCCTCGGCCGAGACCGGCACGGCGCTCGACGGATCCAGCTCCGTGCTCAGCACGAGCGTGACCTCCTTCTCCTCGCCCGGGGCGAGGTCGCCGATCGCGACCACCGGCACCTCGATGCTCGACGAGGCAGTCTCGGCGTCGAGACCCGCAGCGGTCGTCTTCTCGGGCAGGCGCACCGCGAGCTCGACCGCGAGGGCCGTATCTTTCGGCGAGGCGTTGCGGACCGTGACCTTCAGGTCGCGCATCGAGCCGGGCACCAGGGGCTGCGCGTCGAGGACGACCGATACCGGAAGGGACACGGCGCGGGTCGTCCACCAGTACGCCGCGGCGCCTCCCCCGAGCACGAGCACGGCGACGAAGCCGCCTATGATCCAATGCAGGTACGAGCGCCGCTCGCCGACCACCACCGCTTGCTGGTACGGGGTCGTTCCCCAGGGGGATTCAGGAGCGTCCATGGCGCAATGGTACCACCTCGCCCGGCGGCGGCGCATGCGGCGCGTGCTCCGCGCAGAGGAATTCCTGGTTCCTGACGATGAAGGCGGCTGCGGCACGCCCGCATGCCGTGCAGGAGGCGTGCCGCGGGTCCCAGCCGAGCGCGACGAGCGCCGCGCTCCAGTCCATGCGGCTCGCGGTAGCGATCCTCCAGACCTCGGGCTCGGAGACATGCTCGGGAAGCAGCCGGTCCAGGAGCAGGCACTCCCCGAGATCGCGGACGGACTCCTTGATGGTGAGCGCGTCGCCGACGCGGATGTCGCGCTGCTCGATCAGGCGCACGGATACCACGCTTCCTTCAAGGAGATGCGGGCCGAGGCGCGAGGTGATCTTCCGTCCCGACACGACGGTGGCGTGGAGCCTCCCGAGCTCCTCGGCGAAGAGCGAGACGCGCAGGTCGGCCTCCCCCTGCGGGTAGCGCGCGAGCACGAGCGCGCGGGTCACCGGTTCGTGCATGGATCCAGTGTACGGCATCGCAAAAGGGACACCGCTAGGTGCCCCTTTCATTCCTGTCTCGCCTCCTGTCTTTTCTCGAGGATGCCGAGCATCTGTTCCGTGATCGCGTCACGCTCCTGGGTGCCGTCTATGACGTGATACTGCCAGCCCAGGATCGATGGCGCCTGGAGATACCGGCTGCGCCGCTGGACGTACTCGTCGAGTCCCGCGCGATCGAAGTGATTCGTCGTCCGCGCGATGTCGTCCGATACGCCATGGACACGCCGGAGCGCGACCTCGGGCGGCACGTCTATGACGAACAGCTCGCGCGGGATCCATCGCAGCATCTCAATCACGACCCGGCTCACCTCGAGGATCCGCTCGGCGGTCAGCCCGTACTGCGTCTGATAGACCAGCGTCGAGACGATCGAGCGATCGGCTATGACGCTTCTCCCTGCGTTCACGGCCGGCTCGACGACGGTCCTCATCAGGTACTCGCGCTGGAGCGTGAACATCAGCAGCATCTCCTCGCTGTTGAGCCGCACGTCGTCAGCGAGCAGGATCTGCCGAAGATGCATGCCCATCGGCGTGCCTCCGGGTTCGGCGACCTTGACGTAGCCTGATTCTTCACCGCCGAGCCTCTCGAAGAGGCGCTCGACCTGGGTCGTCTTTCCGACCCCGTCCATTCCCTCGACGATGATCAGGCGACCTAGCTTATGTATGGCCATTGAGCCACCTCCTATTCGATTTTGCTTTGCCGAGGCCACCATAGAGCAATGCCCCGGACTCGTGAAGAGCCGGGGCATCGTTTCGTTTACGCAGCCTGCGCGAGGGCCACGCCGACCGCCTCGCGGGCGAACCGGTACGCTGGGGTACGGTCCGTCCGTGAGATTTTCTTCCACCACGGGAGCCGGCGGAGGATGTCGTCGTCGAACGACAGGACGACCTGGCGCGCCTCGTGGTTGACGTTGAACCCCGAACGCTGCCAGCAGAGGAACTCCATCTGCCGCAGGTTCGACAGGTGCGTCGTGCCCACGTTGAAGCCGAGCGGCACCACGTACTGCAGCGTCTCTGGTTCCACTTTTTGACCGAGGTAGCGGTCGTACACGCGGAGCGTGTCATGCGCAATCAGCCCGAAGTCCTGCGCCAGGCTCTCCGGCATCGGCTTGTCGTACTGGTAGAACCCCAGGTACGGCGTGAGCAGGGTGCGCTCGTTGCTCGAGCAGACGTGCCGCTGGATCTCACGCCAGGTCCTGAAGGACATCAGGCGCGCGAACCGCACGACGGCGTTCTCGAACAGCGGCGGGAGCCGATCGTGGTCCCCGCGCGGCTCGAAGAGTCCCGCCTTCTCGAGCATCAGCTCGACGTCGCCTCCGCCGAAGCCGAGGAATCCCAGCCCGTCCGCGATGGCGCGCTCGGCGTCCTCGTGCGTCCACGGCGTGAGCAGGCTTCCCGGCTTACCCACCAGCCCCTTGAACGCGCCCCAGTCGAGGTAGCGCGCTTGAGCCTGTTCCCACGGAGTCGGCTCGAGGTGCTGCGCGAACTGCCCGAGACCGGACTGAGCGAGCTCGTCGAGCAGCAGCTCGGCGAGCGCCGTCGTCTCGGAAAGCCCTTCCAGCAGCAGGCACTTGATCAGCGACCTGAGCGCCTCGCCGGATACCGCGCAGCCGACCGACGTATAGGTCGCGGCCGGCAGGGCGTTCGCCAGGACGTCGCACACTTCCCCGAAGATGGGTCCGCGTGGAACGTCCGGGTAGAGCCCCTGGAGGTAGTCCGTGAAGGATTCCGCCTGTCCGGTATAGACATCGGCGCATCCGCGCAGCAGCGCCTCGAGGTCGCCCTCGACGGCGAAGCCGGCCGCGGTCAGCTCGTCGCCGACCGGGTACCAGGCTGCCGTACGCATGTCCACGTAGCGCGTGGAAAGCTCGATGTAGCCGGCACCGACGCGCGCGTGCTCGAGCGCCTTGGCGGCGAGGGTCGAGACCTGCTCGAAGCAGGCGATGACCGTCCCCATCCGGGCAATCGAGTTGTGCCCGTACTTGTCGAGATAGGTCTCGAGCAGGCGGCGGGTCCTCGCGCCGTTGGCGAACCGCTTCAGGTACTCGGGATCGCTGCACAGGTTCTGGCGGAAGTTCAGCCAGATGCCCCAGGAATCCGGGTCGAAACCGATGAAGTCATCGAGCGACGCGAATCCCTTCGCCTTGATGAACGCCTCCGTGTCGCCGGCGAACTCCTGCCCGACGGCAGGGTGCTCGCTCGCGAGGAAGCTCAGGGCGATGACGTCCGCGAAGACGCCGCGCAATCCTCGTGCGTTCTTGATGCGGGAGTACATCGCGAGCATCGATGCCGCGACGTTGCTCGGCAGGTTCTCCACGAGGAAGACGTGCCGGTCCAGGTTGCTGAAGAAGGGGCGCAGGGCCGTCTTCTCGTTCTCGGTAAAGCCGTACGGGACCGTACGGCGGACGTGCTCGCGCGCGAACGCGAGCTGCGCTTCTGTCATAACGTTGTATCTCCTTTCTGACGTATTCGATTTTCTAGGATCGTGACCTCCTTATATCAGGAATCGCCGGGGTGTCCATGTCCCGGGACGCGCCTGAAGACGAGCTTGTGATAGCCCAGGAAATTCAGCATGAGCGACACGCCGGTGGCGACGAGCTTCGCCAGGTTGGCCCAGAGCGTGGCGTTGAGGGCGAACGGCGACCACCAGACGAGGATGCTGCTGATCCCGACGTTCACCAGGAAGCTCACGACCGTGACGAGGTAGAACTGCGGGAGCTCGCGGCGCGGGTCGCGGCGCTTCTCGCGGAAGGTCCAGTTCCGGTTCCAGAGGAAGCTGTTGAGCGTCGCTGCGGCGAACGAGACCGTCGCGAGCACGGGGAAGATGCGCGCGTGCGAGTCCCCTTGCGCGAACAGGTACAGAAGCAGGTTGAGGACGGCGAGGTCGACGAGCGTGTTGAGGACGCCCACGACGCCGAAGCGGATCAGCCGCGGCGCGTGCTTCTTCAGGAGGCGCACCATCCTACGCGAGGACGCCGCGGATGCGCCGGATGCCGGCCGCCACCGCCTCCTGCTTGCTGATGCGGATGCCGCCGATCTCGCCGGTGCGCTTCACGTGCGGGCCGCCGCAGAACTCCTTGCTGAAGGCGCCGTCCCAGTCGTAGCCGATGCGCCAGACGCGCACGACGTCGCCGTACTTGGCGTTCATCACCGTCAGGGCGCCGGTCTTGTCCGCCTCCTCGCGCGGCATCTCGAACATCTCCATCGGCAGGTCCTCCCTGATCTTCTCGTTGACCAGGTCCTCGACGCGCTTGAGCTCCTCGTCGGTGAGCTTGCGGTCGAAGGTGAAGTCGAAGCGCGTCCGCTCCGCGGTGATGTCGCTTCCCGCCTGGCGAACCTCGGGGCCGAGGACTTCGCGGAGCGCGGACTGGATCATGTGCGTCGCCGTGTGCAGCCGGCTCACCTTCTCGTACTCCTCGGGCGAGCTCGTGCGGATGTCCCCGTTCTCGTCGTACATGCCGTGGCCGCCGAACTTCTTCTCGGCGCCCGCGCGGGATTTCTCGCGATGCTCGTCCATCTGCTTCTGGAACTCCGCGATACGCGCCTCGCGCTCCTCGCCGGCCACGTTGAGGATCTCCAGCGAGAGCTCCACCGGGTAGCCGTACGTCGTGTACATAGTGAAGAGATCCACGCCTTCTCCGAGCTTCTGCGCGCCCTCGCTGAGGGTCTTCCGGAACTTGCGCTCCTCGGCGACGAAGACCTCGCTGATCTCGCTCGCCTTCTCGGTCAGCACGGGATAGGTATCCGCGTAGATCTCCGGCAGGACCTGGAAGATGCTCAGGAGCGAATCCCCCTGGAGGCCGAGCTTGTCCGCGCGCACGATGGCGCGGCGCAGCAGCCGCCGCAGGACGTAGCCCCGCGCAGAGTTGCTCGGCACGACGCCGTCCGCTATGAGGAACGCCGAGGCCTTCAGGTGATCGGCGAGGACGCGGTAGCTGTACTCGTTGCCTTCGTACGCCGACCCGGAGCGCTCCGCGATGCGATCGAGGAGCGGCTTGAAGAGCGCGGTCTGGAAGACGTCCGGGTCACCGACCGCAGCAGCGGCGATGCGCTCGAGCCCGCCACCGAAGTCCACGTTCTGCTTGGCGAGCTTGTCGAAGCCGTTCTCCGTCTTCTTATATTCCATGAAGACGGAATTCCCGATCTCGAGGAAGCGGCCGCAGTCGCAGTTCGGGTGGCAGTGCGCGCCGAAGGCAGGGTCATGAGGGATCCCGGAGAACTCGAAGAAGACCTCGGAATCAGGGCCGCCAGGTTCGCCGACCGGCATCTTCGCGGGACTGCCCTGCCGGCACCACCAGTTCTTGTCCCGGTAGTAGAAGATGCGCTCTCCTTCCTTCATGCCGCGCGTTGCGGCCTCCTCCTCGGTGACCATCTCGCCGATGCCGTTGCTGACGCCCTTCTTCGCGAAAAGCCCCTGCCAGATGCCGGCTGCCTCCTCGTCGCGCGGGAGGTCGTTGTCCGGATCGCCGGCGTACACCGTCACGTAGAGGCGCTCCGGGTCGAGCTTGACGACCTCGGTGAGGAACTCGAAGAACCACGGGAGCTGCTCCTTCTTGAAGTAGTCTCCCAGGGACCAGTTCCCGAGCATCTCGAAGAACGTGGTGTGCCGGTTGTCCCCGACCTCCTCGATGTCCTGGACGCGCAGGCATTTCTGCGAATCCGCGAGGCGCGCGCCGTCCGGATGCTCCTGGCCGAGCAGGTACGGCACGAGCGGTTGCATGCCGGAGCCGGTGAAGAGCGTCGTCGGGTCGTTCTCCGGAGTGAGCGAAGAGCTCGGGATGACCGTGTGCCCGCGCTCCTCGAAGAACTTCAGGTAGGCGGAGCGGATGTCGTTCGCGTTCATGGGAATCGGTACGCCTACTCTAGCGGATGCGCCCTCTGGCGCGAAGCCCTATCGGGTCAGTAGCAGCCCGACGAACGCAGCCAGCGTGATGCCGAAGAAGATGAGGAGCGTCCACTGGAACAGCGAGACCGCGTCCTTCTTGCGCCCGTCCAGGTACCAGAGCACCGGCTTGCCGAGCATCAGGTAGGCGGTCAGCGCCGCGGAGAACACGAACAGCGAGATCATCGCGATCGGCGTCAGCCACGTGTCCGGCGTATTCTCGCCGAATACCTTGCCAGCGTTCTGCAGGAACGTGCCGACGCCGGCGATGTAGAGCGCCGTCCCTGACGCGTTGAGCGCCGCCTGCCTGACGATGCCGCCCTTCATCAGATGACGTTCTCGAAGCCCTCGAGGCCGGCGGCCTTGTCGTGCTCGCGGATCTTCTCGAGCGCCTTCGCCTCGATCTGACGGATACGCTCGCGCGTGACGCCGAACACCTTCCCCACCTCCTCGAGCGTGTGATAGACGCCGTCCTCGAGGCCGAAGCGCATGTTGATGATCTTCTGCTCGCGCTCGGTCAGGGTGCCGAGGATGTCGCGGATGAGGTCGCGGAGGTACGCCCGCGCGGCGAGCTGGTTCGGGGCCGGGTTGCGCTCGTCCGGGATGAAGTCCGCGAGGACCGAGTCCTCCTCGTCGCCGACCGGCGTCTCGATGGAGAGCACGTCCTGGCTGATCTTCTGGATGTGGCGCACCTTGTCCACGTCGACGCCCATCTCCGCGGCGATCTCCTCCGCGAGCGGCTCGCGTCCGAGATCCTGCATGAGCGAGCGGCGGACCTGCGTGTACTTCGAGATGACCTCGACCATGTGCACCGGGATGCGGACGGTGCGGGACTGGTCCGCTAGCGCGCGGTTGATCGCCTGACGGATCCACCAGGTCGCGTACGTGGAGAACTTGAAGCCCTTCCGGTAGTCGAACTTGTCGACGGCGCGGCTCAGGCCGATGTTCCCTTCCTGGATGAGGTCGAGGATGGACAGGTGCGGCGTGCGGTTCACGTAGCGCTTGGCGATCGAGACCACGAGGCGGAGGTTCGCCTTGATCAGGAGCTGGCGCGCCTCCTCGTCGCCGGCCTCGGCGCGCTTGGCGTAGTCCTGCTCCTGCTGCTTGGTAAGCAGCGCCGTGCGGCCGATCTCCTTGAGGTACGCCTGCACCGCGTCCGGAACCTCGGTGCCGAGATCGAGCGCGTTGGCGAGCTCCGCCTCGGAGACGAGCTCCTTGTCGTCGATGAGGTTGCCCGACTCCACGACCTTCAGGCCCGCGTTCGCGAGCGCGTCATAGACCGTATCCAGGATGTCGATGTCCTCCTCGATGGACGGGAAGTACGAGAGTATCTCCGAGTCCGTGACGAAGCCGCGCGGCTTGCCGCGCTCGATGAGCTCACGGAGCGCTCCGGCCTGCTCCTCGCTGAGGTGCTCGAGGCTGACCTCGGCGCCCTCCTGGCGCGCGCCCTTCCCCTTCTCCGCACCCTCGGGCAGCTTCGGCGCGTTGAGCGGACGGCCGCCGACGCGTACCGGCGGCAGCTTCTTCGCCGGCGCCTTCTTGACGGTCTTCTTTGGCGCGGCCTTCTTGGCGGCCTTCTTGACGGTCTTCTTCGGCGCAGCCTTCTTCTTGGCGGGAGCCTTCTTTGCCGTCTTCTTCGAAGCTTTCTTCACGCTCTTTTTGACGGCCTTCTTCGGCGCCGCTTTCTTGGCGGCCTTCTTGATTACTTTCTTGATCGATTTCTTCGCCGCTGCCTTCTTCGGGGCAGCCTTGCGAGAAGAAGATTTAACCGTCTTCTTAACGGCCTTCTTGGCGGCAGGCATGCGGAAATCCTACACCGCAGGCCCTACAACGGCAATATCCTACCGCTTTGGCAAGGCTACGAGGGCAGCAAGGGCCTCGTCGAGCGCTTCCTGGTCCCCCGCGCGCTCCGCGTCCGCGATGACGGCGGACAGCCGCGCCCGCTCCTCGGCGAGATATACCGCCTCGAGGTCCTGGAGCAGGCGGCGCAGCGTCGCGCCGCCGAGCACCGACGAGACGCCGGTCACGATCCGCTGCAGCGCCGCGTCGAGCTCCTCGTCCTCGCTCTGCGCCTGGTCCGCGCGGAGCAGCTCGAGCACCTTCTGTGCGGAGGACGGCAGGTGATGGCTCTGCACCTGCCCGAGCGAACGCTCGTGGTAGGCGGCGGCGAGCACCTGCTCGGCGAGCACGTCCCACTTCGTGGTCTCGCGCGCAGCGGCAGCCGGGCGCGGCGCCTCGGGACGCGTCTGAGGCTCGTCGCGGCGGGCGATCCTCTCCTCCTGGAGGATGCCTTCGGCGATCCCCGTCTTGCGGCTGAGGAACTGGAGCCACTTCGCGCGCTGAACCGGGCTCGGGATCTCCGCGACCAGGGCCAGGATGCGGCGCAGGACGCCGATCGCCTCCGCGGAACGGAAATCCATGCCTGCGTCGATGAGGCGGTCCACCCATGCCTCGACGACCGGCACCGCCTCCTCGACCGCTGCCGGCACCGCCTCAGGCTCCTCGAGCGCCAGATCGGCGGCATCCTTGCCGCGCGGCCAGCGGACGACGCGCACGTCGAGCCCGGCGCGCAGCGCGAGCTGCGCCGCCTTCTCTGCCGCGATCCAGCCGGCGTCGTCGGCATCGAAGGCCAGGTCGAGGGCGGGAGCGCTCCGCGCGAGCAGCGACACGTGGTCCTGCGTGAACGCGGTGCCGCTGAGCGCCACGACGTTCTTCACGCCGGACTGCCAGCATGCGACCGCATCCACCTGCCCCTCGACGAGGACGGCGCGGCCGGCGGAGCGGATCGCGTCTTTCGTCTTCCCGTAGGCGTACAGGACCTTGCCCTTGGTGAAGATCGGCGTCTCGGGGCTGTTGACGTACTTGCCGAGGTTGCCCGTGTCGAACTGCGGGTGGATGCGCCCGGTGAAAGCCACCGGCTTCCCGAGCGCGGACCAGATCGGGAACATGAGGCGGGCGCGGAAGCGGTCCCGCAGGCCGTACTCGGTCTTCACGGACAGGCCCGCGCGGACGAGGTCCTCGCCGTCGAAGCCCTCGAGCATAAGGTGCTTGGTGAGCAGGTCAGGATCCGGCGGCGCCCAGCCGACGTCGAAGAAGTCCGCGGCCTCGGGAAGGATGCCGCGCTCGATGAGATACTTCATCGGGATCTCGTCGGTGACGTGCTTGCGGAAGAACTCCGCGGCAGCTGCGTTCGCGCGGTACAGCACGCCGGTGAAGCGCTCCTCGGCGGGACTGACCCTGCGGAGCTCGACGCCCGCCTTCTCGGCGAGTAGCCGGAGCGCGTCGCGGAACTCCACGTGCTCGTACTCCTGCACGAAGGCGAAGATGTCCCCGCCCTTGCCGCAGCCGAAGCACTTCCAGGAGCCGCGGTCCGGCGTGACCACGAAGCTCGGCGTCTTCTCGCCGTGGAACGGGCACCGGGCCTTGAAGTTGCGGCCTGCCGGCGCGAGCTCGATATAGCCCCGGATGACGGTCGCGACGTCCAGCTTCTCCTTGATGAGCTCCACGGGGGTCGCCATGGCGCGAGTATAGGACACCGGGCCCCAGGCCGCATTGAAGGCCGCATGAGGCCTGTGTATACTCGCATCCGCCCTTGAAAACCTGCTGGGATGACAGAGTGGTCAATTGTACTTGACTGTAAATCAAGCGCCCTTGCGGCTACACAGGTTCGAATCCTGTTCCCAGCACCACCGATAGCAAGACGCGCCCTCTGGGGCGCGTCTTGCTATGCCTTCCTTTCACGGATCAGCCTCGTGAGGAGCGGACGCCTCTTGCGATGCTCGTCTGCGACCACCATCTGCCTGATGCTCTCCGGATCGCACCGCCTGATGTCCGCGATCATCTCGATGAGCTGGTCCGCGGTGCTCCGCGGCATCCTGCCCTGGCGGACGATCTCGCTTTCCAGCGCGTCCTTGAGGTACTGCGCGCTGAGGATGTAGTGACGGCGGATCTGGCTCTCTATCCCTGACGGAATCTGCTTGCCGAAGTACGAGCATTGGATGAGCGCCTGCACCATGGAGCGCATCCCGAGCGGCGACTTCTGGATAGCCTCCTTGTCGGAGGCGCGATTCTTCCATGCGTCCATGAGACTATCAAGCTCCTCCTGACCGTACCGCACCACGACCTGCGGCACCTTCTGCGCGCCGTACGTGCTCGATGCCCGGTCTACGCAGAACTGGTACTTCATCTGCGCGTCTGGATGATGATCCACCCTGTAGGCGATGTCCTTGAACTTCTCTTCGTACTGGTCGAGTCCGGTCGTCAGGTCGAGCCCGAGCTTCGCCTTCATCATCGGCGCGCCGTCGACGTCCGCTCCGCGCACGGCGGCGACCACGTCGTAGCCGTTCCTCTTGTCGTCGTAGTTGCTCCACTTGAGCGCGTGGAAGTCCTGCCCGAACCACCGGGCCTGGTCGATGCCGTAGTGTGTCAGCGCCTCCTGGAAGACCGAGTACTTCTTGCCGGCGTCGTCGGCGTTCTCGTACCGGGGTGCCGACCGATACTCCTTCACGCCCTCGTCGCCGTTGTAGTGAAGCTTGATATCGAAGTCGTTGAGCTCCTCGGCGGCGAGGTAGGACTTGCTGCTCTCGTAGACCTCGTTGAGCTTGGCCTCCGGACTCTCGGTGCTTATGAGGGCCTTCGCCGCGAAATTCCCGTCGCCTGGCATGCAAAAAGTATAGGCGCTCCCTCAGGAAGCGCCTATATCCATTCATACCCTCGGGATTCCTAGATCATCTCGGAAAGCGCGGTCACGATGACCTCGATCTCCGCGAGCACCTTCTGCGCCCGCGCGTCGGTCTGTCCCTTGGTCGCGTTCGCGAGCGCATCGGGCAGCATGGTGACGATGCTGTTGAGCGGAATCAGCTCCGTCGGGTTGTCCTCGGGATGGTTCACGGTCTGGTTGAGGCTGTTCAGCAGTCCCACCAGATACCGGTCCGCATCCGTCTTCTTAATACCGAGCTCCCTGTATCTCTCCGCGGTAGCCGCCGCTTGGGCGGCCAGCGTGGTGAGACGCAGGCGCTCGTCTTCGTCTTCTTCCGTTCTATGTGATTGAGCCGCTTGGCTCATACGTTCTACCTCCAGATGGATTAGCTAAATAGCCACTATTATTTATACCTTATTTTATTGATTTCGTCAAAGATTTACCGTGTCATGATTGACTAGATAGCATTTCGTGGTCATATTCCCATCAGATCTTCTAGAGGAGAGAACGAATATGAATGTCCTTGCATTGCCGGCGGAAGCGCCGGATCCCAGCGGCCCGCTTCCTGAGTTCCTAAGGAACCACATGCCGATCAGCCCGCTGCAGTTCTTCCAAGGACTGTGCGCTGCCTGCTTCGGCGATCGGGACTGCCCTACCCCGCGCGAATGGGCGAAGTTCGTCGTCTCGGGCGCCATCATCAGCTCGTGCGGCGGCGCGCTGCCCAAGCCGTGCAGCCTCGCTCACCCGAACGACGTCGCCCGCGAGCTCTGGAAGGCGACGTGGAACGCGCTCGCGTCCGCCGCCGTCTTCACCGAGGACACGCGGCGGATGCTCCTGCATCTCATGCTTCCCAAGCCGGAGTACGCCCACGGCGAGCATCCTGAGCTGGTGACACTGTTCGAGTCACTGTGGCTGGTCACGCACCTGCCGCGGACCACGCTGCACTCCGTGAGCCAGCTCAGGGAGCACGTCGTCGAGCATGCGGCCGCTGCATTCCGCAACAGTATGCGCGCGCACGCGCCCGACCTGGCGCTCATCGGCGAGCACGCGGAGGCGCCGCGCGTCGCGACGCTCGCGTACATGCGCACGCGGTACCAGTGGTGACTGAATAGAGAAAAGGCGGCCTGCGGGCCGCCTTTCGCTTGACGCTTCGCCGAAGTTGACGCACCGTGACCGCAGATACTTCATTCTAGATACAAGGAGGCGAGCGAAATGGCTCAACCGAAGCAATCCAACATCAACTGGGAGGCATGCTCCGCGTTCATGCTCGAGCAGGCGCTCCTGCTCGAGCAGAGGCTCCCCGAGCTTCTCAAGCAGCACCCTGCACTCGACGCCGATCTTTGGACGGACTCGTATCCGCCCTCGATCTACGTGACGGTGTGGGTGCCGATGCGTCGCCCGACGAACCGGAAGCGGACCAGCCTCTCGCGCGGTGAGAACAAGCTGATACCCGACGTCATGGCAGTGATGACCGACGAGGAGATCGCGGACGCGTCCGCGCTCGTCGCGGAGCTCGCCGGCGACCTCAGGGCTAAGCGCGCCTATCCGCAGGAGGAGACGCATTGCCAGGTGTACCTGATCAAGCCCGACTACGGCAGGTTCACGTACGCAGCCCTGGAGCGTGCGGCGCGACAGAAGGAAAATCTCGCCGACGGCGTGGCGCTCTTCATGCTCCGCGAGCATACCTACGCTATCGAGCACAATCCCAACTGCCCGAAGCCGTACCTGGTCCGCCTCGTCGGCGCGCCGGGCATGCTCGACGGCAAGCCCGTCCGCGAAACCGAGGATCATCTCGGTTACGGGACGACCCTGAAGGAGGCGGCTGTCGAGGCGCTCCGGAACAAGGCTGAGTGGAAGAACGCGCGCGTGCCCATACAGAAGGTCGCGGAAGCGGCGAAATAGAGAAAAGGCGGCTCAGTGCCGCCTTTTCCTTCGCCTTGAAGCCTCAGGCCTCGTACCGCGCGAACTTCGCGATGCGGCAGTTCTCGCCGGTCTTGGCGATGAGCTCGTTGAGGAGGTCGCCGACGGTCTTGCTGTCGTTCTTCACGAACGGCTGCGCGAGGAGCTCGTCCACGTCGGCCGGGTTCATGGCGGCGATGTGCATCACCACGTCCTTGGCGAGGTCCTGGAACGGCTCGGAGCGGACGACGAAGTCCGTCTCGGCGCGCATGTCGAGCATCACGCCGACGCGGCCGTTGTGCACGTACGTCTCGATGAGAGCCGCGCCGGTCTCGCGCTCGGAGCGCTTCCCTGCCTTCACGCCCGCCTTCTCAGCGAGGACCGCGAGCGCCTTGTCGTAGTCGCCGTCTGCCTCCTTGAGCGCGGTCTTGGCGTCCATGACGCCGGCGCCGGTCTGCTCGCGGAGCTGCTGGATAAGTTCCATCGTGATCTCTGCCATGGGTAAAAAAATAAGACGGGTTGCTGACTACTCCGCGGGAGCCGGGGCCGGTGCGCGCTCGATCGCCTCCTGCACCTTCTCGAGGAACCAGGAGATACTCTTGCGACCCTGCACGTTGCCCGGGACCAGGTACGTCACGCCATCCGGAGCCGCGTCGACGTTGCCGAAGGCGACGACCGGGATGCCGAGCTTCTTAGCCTCGAGGACCGCAGTGCGATGCTCGCTCGGGTCGATGACCAGGAGCGCGTCAGGGGCGCGGAGGAGGTTCTCGAACGAGCCGAGGTTGCTCTCGAGCTTCTGGAGGAGCTGCTGCGCGGCGGTGCGCTCCTTCTTCACGTACTTGTCCATGGCGCCGGAGGTCAGGTCGGCGCGGAGCTTCTTGAGGTGCGCGATGCGCGCGGAGATCATCGGGAAGTTCGTCATCAGGCCGCCGATCCAGCGGTTGGTGACGCTGGGCATGCCGGTCTCCTGGAGGAAATCCTGGAAAAGGTCAGCGAAGGCCGGCTGGGTGCCGACGAACAGCACGTTCTTGCCCTGCTGCTTCATGCTCGCGAGGAACGCGAGGGCCTTCTCGAGCACATCGAGGGTCACGTTGAGGTTGACTACCTCCATGCCGTTGCGGGTATAGAGCACCGCGGACTTCATGCGCGGGTTGCTGTTCCGCTTGCTCCGCCCGTAGAAGACGCCCGCCTCGATCGCCTCCTTCAGGGAAGCCTCGAGCTTGGGGTCGACGGCGGTCGCGTTCTTCGTTTCAGACACGAGTGGCAGTCTACGCGTAAATCACGCCCAGTGTCAAAGGGTTTCGGCGATGGTTCCCGCCGCGAGGACGGCTCCCTCGGCGCCGTAGCAGGCGGCGAGCTGCCCGGGCGCTGCAGTCGGATGCGGCGCAACGAACCGGAGCTCGCCCGTAGCCGGATGGAAGGTCGCCGGCGCGAGCGCCTGGCGGTACCGCGTGCGGGCGAGCACCTCGACCGGCTCGTGTCCGAGTCCGTGCGTCACCAGGTCGGTCAGGCGCGCGCCGGAGATCGTCAGCGACCCGTCGGTTACCTCAGCGACGGTGAGCGTGTTGGCTGCAATGTCGCGGGAGGCGACGTAGTACGGCGGGGTCGGCGCGGAGCCGTGCCGGCGCGTGACGCGGAAGCCGGACCGCTGCCCGACGGTGTAGAACCAGGCGCCGTCGTGCTCCCCGATCCGCTCTCCGTCCGGACCGACGACTATCCCCGCTTTGACCGGCAGCCGCGTACGGAGGTAGTCCGAGAGCGAGACCTTGCCGAGGAAGCAGATGCCCTGCGAGTCCTTCTTCGTCGCGGTATGCAGGCCTGCTTCCGCTGCGATCTTCCGCACCTCGGGCTTCGTGAGCTCCCCGAGCGGGAAGACCGCGTGCGCGAGCTGCTCTTCCGTGAGAAGCGCGAGGAAATACGACTGGTCCTTCTCCGCGTCGAGACCGGCCGCGAGGAAGTGGCGGCCATCCCGTTCCACGACACGCGCATAGTGGCCGGTCGCGACAGCATCCGCGCCTGCCGCGCGCGCCGCCTCGAGGAAGGCGCCGAACTTGATGACGCGGTTGCAGGCGACGTCGGGGTTCGGAGTGAGGCCGTGCGCGTACCCGGCGACGAGCGGCTCGACGACGGACTTCCGGTACTGCTCCTCGAAGTCCCAGGAGTAGAACGGGATGCCCAGGTGCGCGGCCACCTTCCGCGCATCCTCGGCGTCGGCGTCGGCGCAGCCATCCAGGTTCATGCAACGAAGGAAGACGCCTGCGACGTCGTGCCCTTGCTCCTTGAGCAGGTACGCCGCGGCGGACGAGTCGACGCCGCCGGAGAGGCCTACGAAAACGCGCATGCGGCCATTGTGGCCGTATTACGCCCGCCTTGCATAGGGCCCTACTTGACCCGCTCCGTGTACTCGCCGGTCTCAGTGTTCACGCGGATGGTCTCCCCTGCCTCGATGAACTGCGGCACCGCAATCTGCGCGCCGGTCTCGAGCGTGACGAGCTTGTTGCCGCCGGCGGCCGTGGCTCCCTTGATCACGGGCGGCGCCTCCTTCACGAGCAGGTCCATCTTTATCGGGAACTTCACCGAGATGATCTTGTCGTTGAAGGTGCGCGCCTCGACAGTCGTGTTCTCCTTGGCGAAGCGACCCTGGTCACCGACGACGTCCGCCGCGAGCGAGAAGCGGTCCTTAGGATTCTTCGGGTCCGCGAACCAGAACTCGCCCTTGTTCTGGTACAGGAAGCTGTATTCCTTCCGATCCACGTCCGCCTCCTCGAAGTTGTCGCTCGCCGTGAAGTTGCGGTCGATGACCTTGCCGTTGATGAGGTTGCGCATCTTGGTCTGCATGACCGCCTTGCGCTGCTGCATACGGAGGAAGCCGGATTCGACGACCTCGTACGGCTGGCCCTCGTAGACGAAGACGACGCCCTTCCTGAGTTCCGAGTATGAGAGCATGGGAAATCTGTACGTGCTGCTGTTCACGGCCAGCCTACCGTACGAGCGGCGCGGCGGGCAACCTGTCTTTGACAGGACCGGGCCGCTTCCGCTTCACTATCCCGTACTGGAGGTGAACCCCTTGAAAACTTTTGCGTGCTTTTTCGCTTCGTTCCTGTTTTTGCACGGCTTCGGCGGCATATTCCGTGACCATCTCGGCTCACGGCTCGCCGGGGTCGGCGCGATCCTGGTCCTTCTCCTCGTGATCGTGCTGCTCATGATCGGCTTGGAGATCGATGCTCCGCGGACCCGTGCCGGCAAGGCTGCGGCGTTCGGCGTCATCGCAGCGATACTGCTGACCTGCTTCGGCAGATGATTCCTTGGCGCCCTTCGGGGCGCTTTGCGCTATCTTGCTGCGAGATAGCTCGCCACCGTCACCGCGGTCTCGGCGCGGAGGATGCGTTTCCCCAGCGAGACCTGCGTCCAGCCGTTGTGCTCCGCGTCCGCTATTTCCCGGTCGCTGAATCCCCCTTCGGGACCGACCAGGATCGCAACCTCTTCCTCGAGGGGAAGTGATGCGAGGTCGGGTCCGGACATGGTAGAGGCGATGAGCCGCTGCCCGGTGATGGACGTGACGACGTCCGCGAACTCCTCGATCTGCCCGATCTCGGGCACGCTCGCGCGGCCGCACTGCTCCGCGGCTTCCTTCGCGATGGCACGCAGGCGCACGAGGTTCACGTTCGGCTTCACGGTGCGCTCCGTCACGACGGGCACGATCCTCGCGACGCCGCACTCAGTCGCCTTCTGACACGCCCACTCGAACGTGTCCCGCTTGGTAATAGCCGCATAGACGGTTGCGCGGCGCGCGGGCTCGGCATCAACCTCCTGCGGCGCGCGGATGGCAAGCATGACGACGTCGCCTCGATACTCCTCGACGACGGCGACGGCCTCGGCGCCGGACCCGTCGCTGACGACGATCTCGTCACCGGTCCTGATGCGCAGGACGCTGCGCAGCTGCTTGGCGAGATACGGGTCCCGGATGCCGACGGTGTCCTCCTTAAGGACGATGCCCGGGATGATGAAGCGGTGGCGGCGCATGCGAAGAGGATAGCGTATTCAGGAGCGTGTCCGAGCCATCCTCACTGCGGCATACCCGGCCGCGATGCCTACCAGTGCGCCGGCGACCACGTCCGAGAGCCAGTGGAACCCGACCGCGGCGCCCGCGCCGACGACGCATGCCCAGATAACCGCCGCTACCCGCCACGAGGTGCGGCGCAGCATCAGGTACAGGACCGTGGCGCCTGCTGCAGCGACAGCCGTGTGATGCGAGGGCCAGCCCCAGAAGATGCCGTGGCGCCAGAGGCCGAACTGGAAGCCCTGGCTGATGTCGATGCCGACGCCGAGCGCGTCCGGGTGCAGGCGGCCGGTGATTGCCTTGTACGCGGCGACGATGATCCATACGGATGCCGACGCGTAGAACAGGCTAGTCGCGAGGCGGACACGCTCCGCGATGCGGCGCGACCTGCCGCTCGCATAGAGCCAGGCAGGCAGCAGCACCGGGACCAGGAAACCACCGAGGCCTGCCACCGCTACTAGGATGCGCAGCGCGGGATGACGCGTCGCCTGATAGAACTGCCAGTCGAGGCTGGACAAGACGATCGCCGCGGTCGCGATGCATCCAGCGACGTGGAGCATCCAGAGACGCCCGCGATACGATGCGTGAATGTGGTCTATCATCCGCCTGGCAATGCGGCGCGCTTTCATCTGCCTGGGCATAACGTGTGCATAATAATAGACCTTTTTCAGTTGACGACGGCATCCCCCGCCCCTAGGATGAGGGCAGTTGATTTGGAACGGCCTGAACGGCCACTCGGGAAGATCGGCGAAAGCCGCGAAGAGTGAGCCTGGAAGGTTCCGTTATCGATCAAGGATCGACCTCGCAGGGTTCGCCCTGCATCCCTGGCTCCTCGGAGTCCACGGAGAGGCCGGTAACCTCGATGACGGCAGGCGCTTGATCGCCTGAAATAGGAAAGATTACAGAGGGCAAGTCCTCGGAACAGGAGCTGCGCAATGCAGCCACCGTGTCCGGTACGGACCCAAGTTGCGGCGGCAACGGGCGCGAGCCTCGTGCTCGCAAAGGAAGGCCGGCTCGTCCGGCAAACCAAACCCGGTGCGACGCACCAACACCTCACTCACCAGAAACAGATCAACCAAAGTGGCGGCCCAATGCGGGCCGCCTATTTCGTTGTCGAGCCCGCAGACTAGGACTCAAACTCTCGACAAACTTCCCTCGTGAACTCCCCCACGCGCGTCCTAGTCAGTCCAGCCAAATATGACCCTGCGCTCAGTACCTCGCCTAGATCACGCGCTAGCGAGCGGATATAGACACCCGGTCCCGTCACATACCGGACCTGCGCTTCTGGCCAGGAGTAGTCGAGGACCTCGGCCTCGAATACCGTCACCTCGCGCGGCTCCATCGCCACTTCCTTCCCCTGCCGCGCGAGATCGTACGCACGCTTCCCGGCGACATGAACTGCCGAGAACGCTGGCGGCACCTGCATCTGTTTCCCTACCTGCCGCGAGACCGCTTCTTCTATTTGCTCGCGCGTCGGAACCGAGACGACCTCGCGCTCGGTTATCGGACCCTCGGCATCGTCCGTGGCGCTCGTCGCGCCGAAGCGGATCTTCGCGACGTACTCCTTGTCCGCGCCCACCGCCTCGTGGAGCTTCTTCGTGGCTTCCCTCCCGACTGCCACCACGAGTATCCCCTCCGCGAGCGGGTCCAGCGTCCCGGCGTGGCCTACCTTCTCGCCCTTGTTCGCGCGACGGATCGCGCCCAGCGTCCTGAACGAGCTTACGCCTTTCGGCTTCCAGATCGCGAACGTCTCAGCCATGTACGCGTGCAGCCTCGATGCACAGGAACAGCGGGAACTCCGCGCGGGCGCGGTTCTCAGCCTCGGCGCGCGGTCCCGGCTCGCTCCGCCGGTTGCTCGTCCACTCCTCGAGACGGACGATGCCGAGCCCGGTCTTGCTCAGGGCCTTCGCGTAATACTGAAGCGGACGGTGGAACGAGAGCGTGTACCGGTCCGGGTCCGAACCGGGATGCGTCTGGATCCGCTCGCGCAGCTCGGAGAGGTACCGGTCCTCGCGGCGGTACTGCACGGAGCCGTCCGGCGACCAGTCCCAGTCGCTGTGCTTCGGGATGCGGAACGCCGGGTGGTTGAGGACGATGACGAGCCTCCCGTCCTCCTTGAGCACGCGGGATGCCTCGCGAATCGCGGCGGCCGCGTCCTCGATGTTCTGCAGCGCGAGCACGATCGTCGCGCGATCGAAGGAGGCGTCCGGGACGCCGCGCAGGTCGGCGGCGTCGCCGACGCGGTACTCCGGACCGCCCTTCGCCTCGCGCGCGATCTTGATCAGGTCCGATCCCGCGTCGATGCCGAGCACCTCAGCGCCTTCCTTGGCGAAGGCGCGCGAGAAGTACCCCTGCCCGCAGGCGATGTCGATGAGATGCATCCCCGGCTGCGGCGCCACGATGCGCAGCAGGTTCGGGAGGATCACCTCCTCCTGGTACGTGCCGGGCTTGCCGAGCAGGTCGTCGTACCAGGCCGCGTCGCGGCCCCACGAGGTCTCCTTAGGTCCTGGCTTGGGCATGTTCCAAAGCTACCGCACGGAACTCCGCTGCGGAATCGCACGTCATGAGACGCTCGCGGATCTCGCTGGCTCCTTCGAAGCCGTGCACGAGGCCCTTCACGTGCTTCCTGAGCACCGAGAGCGAGCGGAACTCCCCGTACCGGGCCTCGAAGCGGTCCGCGAGGTCGGCCAGAACCAGGAGCCGCTCCCCGAGCGGCACGTCCGCGGTCTCGCGGTCCGGATCGAAGAACCAGAAGTTGCCGAATATCGCGCGGCCCACCATCGCGCCGTCGCAGCCGGATTCCCGGACGCGGCGGACGCCGTCCGCATAGCTCTCGACGTCGCCGTTGCCGATGAAGGTCACGCCCTTCTCCCGCACCGCGGGCGCGAGGTCGCGGATGCGGTCCCACTTCGCCGGCACCTTTGAGAGCTCCTTCACCGTGCGCGCATGGAGCGTGATGGCGCGCACGCCGCTACCGGCAAGCGCCGGGATCCAGTCGTCGGCGACGTCGCGGTCGAAGCCGAGCCGCGTCTTCACCGAGACCGGCAGTCCGCCCGCGCCTTCGATCGTCGCGGCGACGAGGTCCAGGATCCGCTGCCAGTCCTTGAGGAGCGCACCGCCCTTGCCGTTCTTGACCACCGTCCGGTCCGGGCAGCCGGTATTGAGGTCCACGCCAGCGAACCCCAGCTCCTTGGCGAGCGCGGCCGCATCGCGGAACTTCTCCGGGTCGTCGCCCCAGATCTGCACCGCGATGCGCTCCTCGCCCACGTAGCGCTGCAAATAGCGGCGGACGATCTTCTCCCGCGACTTCGGATGCGCGAGCCCGTCCACCGAGGTGAACTCGGTGAACATCAGGTCCGGCTCCCCGCAGGCGGCCACCGTCTCGCGGAAGGCGGCGTCGGTGACCTCGTGGAGCGGGGCCAGGAGCATGAGCGGGCGGTCCTTCGGCTGCCAGATATCCATGCCCCTACCCTAGCGTCAGGTTCGCGCCCTTGCCAGGAGCCGCGCTCCCGGATTTACTGTCGGCGCGACGATCCTTGAGAAAAGGAGCATATGCCTATGAAGGGAAGCAGAGCCGGGCTCGCACAGAAGCTCGGGGTGCCCGAGCGCGCGCTCGAGGTGATATGGGACGGGGCGGAGACCGACGCCGCGGAGATCAAGGAGCTGATAGACCGCTGCGGCTGCAACAAGTCGGTCTGCGGCGCGCTGCTGGAACGCTGGTTCAAGCTGTGCACGGACACGGACTCGTTCTTCCGGTTCTACGGCGAGATCTCCCGCAACTCGGGGCTCAAGCCGGTCTATTTCGACCGCTGGTGCGACATGCACCTGGTCATGACGGACATCGAGACGCTCGTACGGCTCGCGCAGCGGGCCCCGTTCGGCTCGAGGAGCCAGGACCGCATCCTGAAACGACTGCAAGTGCTGGCCGACGCAGCGGCCACATGACGAAAGGGGAGGCTACGGCCTCCCCTTTTCCGCGCCTAGAACCTCTGCACGAGCAGGAGGTTGGTCGTGCCCGGCTCGTTGAAAGGCAGGCCGGCGCTGATCAGGAACGGGTCCCCCTTCTTCAGCTGGACCGGGCTCTCCTCGCGTATCCACTGCCGCGCAGCCTCGATAGCGCCTTCGAGGCTGTGTAAGCGCTTCGAATGGCGCGCGTGCACGCCCCAGGAGAGCTGCAGGGCGCGGACGGTATCAAGGCTCGGCGAAAGCGCGAGGATCGGCTGCTGCGGCTTGTGCCGCGATATGGCGCGCGCCGTGCTGCCGGTCTCCGTGAAGACCACGATGAGCTTCGCGCCGATGTCATCCGCCGTCTCCACGACTGACGCAGAGACGGATCCGGACACCGAGGAGTCGTCGAAGCCGCGCGGCAGGATATCGCTGCTGGCCTCGTGCGCGATGGCGTGCATCGTCGCGACGGACTCGACCGGAAAGCGACCCGAAGCGGTCTCGCCCGAGAGCATGACCGCGTCGGTCCCGTCGAGGATGGCGTTGGCGACGTCGCTGACCTCGGCGCGCGTCGGCACCGGATTCTGCGTCATGGACTCGAGCATCTGCGTCGCCGTGATCACCGGCTTCCGCGCGTCGAGCGCGAGGTCGATGAGCTGCTTCTGCACGTGCGGCAGGCGCGGGAGCGGTACCGCGAAGCCGAGGTCCCCGCGCGCCACCATGAGCGCGTCCGCCGCCGCGAGGATTTCCTCGGCGTTGTCCACGCCGCTCTGCGTCTCGATCTTCGCGACCAGGAGCGGGCGCTTCTCCTGCGGGAGCATCCTGGCGACCTGCCTGACGTCCCGCGCGGACTGCACGAACGAGAGGGCGAGCGCGTCAATCCCGGCCGGCACGAGCGCCGCCAGATGCTTCTTGTCGCGCGCCGTGAGCGCGAAGCGCATCACGGGCATGTTGTGCGCGACGAAACCCTTGCGTGAGCGGATGATGCCGCCGATACGCACCACGGCCACGGCGCGCTGCGCGCCGGGCGTGACGACCTCGAGCTGGATGTCGCCGTCCCCTATGTACACCAGGGATCCCTTCTGCAGCGCGGGCACGATCTCCGGGCGGTCCACGCAGATCCTCTTCGCGTCGCCGACCAGTGCCTTGGCATGGATCTCGATCCGGTCTCCCGGATGCACGAGCGCGCCGTCCGCCATCTGCCCGATGCGGATCTTCGGCCCGCCGAGGTCGCCGAGCACCAGCAGCGGGATCCCGGTCCTCTTCTCCGCAGCGCGGACGAGCGCGAGCCGCTCGAGCGCCTCCTCGGGCGTCGCGTGCGACAGGTTGATGCGGAACACGCGCGCTCCCGCGAGCGCGAGCTTCCGCACGGCGTCGGCGTTGGCGGACGCCGGCCCGAGCGTCGCGACGATCTTCACCGGGCTGGATGCCTTACGAGGCATCCTCCAGCTGCGATGTGACCTCCTCGAACTCGTTCTCCACCTGACGGAGCCGCGTCCGGAGCTCCTTCACGAGCTCGGCTCCGCGGCGCACGCGTACCAGCCCCTCCTCGAGGTCGGCTGATTCCTGCTCCTCGAACCAGCGGACGGTCTCCTCGAGCTCTGCGAGCAGGTCGCCGAGCGCGCGCTCGTCCTGGGGCTTATCGGTCTTCTTCGCGGGCATCGGTGACGGTTGCCTCGATCGTACCATCGGCGAGGCGTGCGTGCATGCGGCTGCCAATGGGCAGCGCGCGCACGGAACGGACGGCCTTCCCGTCCCCGCCGCAGATCACCGCGTACCCGAGACGGAGCATGCGTCCCGGGTCGACGAGCTCCAGGTCCCGCTCCCAGGCGGCAATCAGGTCCTGCGCGCGCCTGAGCGCGGCGCCGAACCTGATGCGCGCTTCCGCGAAGCGTCGCTCCGGCGCCTCGACGATCTCCGCGAGCGCGCCGCGCAGGGCGAGGCTGTCCCGGGCGATCCGCTCGCGGACGCGGTGCACGAGCACGTGGCTGCGGCCGCGCAGGCGCTCCGCGCCACGCAGGAGCCGCTCGTCGGCGGCGAACCAGGAGCGATTCACCTCGAGCGCCGCGATGCTCGGCGTGGACGTAGAGAGGTCAGCGGCGAGGTTCGCGATGGGCACGTCGCGGTCATGGCCGATCGCAGCGATGACGGGCACCGGGATCGCTGCGATGGAGCGCGCCACCTCCTCGTTGTTGAAGGCCTGCAGGTCCTCGAGCGAACCGCCGCCGCGCATGACCACGAGCACGTCGATGCTCTCCGCGTTCGCGCGGAACCAGCGGAGCGCCTTGAGGATGCTCGGCACCGCGTGCATGCCCTCGACGCGCGCGTCGTGCATGCGGATGCGGTACCCGCGCCGGTCCAGGTTGCGCCGGAAGTCGTCGATGACGGCGCCCTGCCGGCTCGTGACGATGCCGATACGCTTCGCGCAGAGCGGGATCGGCAGCGCGCGATCGAAGAGACCCTCGGCCTGGAGGTCGCGCTTGAGCTTCTCGTAGGCAGCGCGGAGCGCGCCCTCGCCCACGGCTTGCACGGCCTCGACCTGGAAGGAGAAGCTCCCCTTCCGCGGGGCGACGCGCGGCACGCCGCCGACGCGGATCTCGCTGCCCTGGACGACCAGATGCCCGAACATGCGCAGGCGCATCGCCGGGATGAAGCAGCCGAGGACGCCCTCGGCGCCCGTGCTGTCCTTGAGCGAGAAGTACGTCCCGAACGGGTACGACCGCACCTCGGTGACCTCGCCCTGCACGATGCCGCCGAGCTCCTCAAGCGCGCCGTTGAGCGTCCGCAGGTACGCGGAGACCGGCACCGCCACATCGACCGGTCCCGGCCCGTCCTCGTACTCGATGACGTAATCGTCCTCCATGGCCCCGAGTATACCGCTACGCGCGCAGGCGCTTCGGCAGCCGCGCGCGGAACTCCGCGAGCTTCCCGTCGCGGATCGCCTGGCGCATCTCCGCCATGAAGACGTTGAAGAACCAGATGTTGTGCAACGTCACCAGGCGCGGCGCCTCCGGATCCTTCGCGAGGAAGCGCTCCTTGACGGCCGCCTTGGTGGCGCCAGACCCGCAAGCTGGGCAGCGGCACCCTTTCTCGAGCGGCTCGTGCCGGTCGAGCATCGCGCCGCGCGTGACGTCGTAGTAGCCGGCGTGCGTCCAGACACGGCCGTGCCTGCCCTCGCGCGTAGGGATGACGCAGTCGAAGGTATCGATGCCGCCCAGGACGCCGTCGACGAGGTCGTCGAGCTCGCCCACGCCGAACAGGTGCCGCGGCCGGTCGTTCGGGAGGTGGTCGGTCGCCCAGCGAATCATGCTCGAGGTCTCCGCCTTCGTGCCGCCGTACGCGTCGCCGTACGTGCCGCCTATGGCGTACCCGTCGAACGGAAGCACGCCGAGCGTCTTCGCGGAGTAGCGCCGCAACTCCTCGTACGCGCCGCCCTGCACCACGGCGTAGAGCGCCTGGCGCTCGTTACGGGCCGCGAGCGCGCGCAGGGCCCAGGCGTGTGTGCGCCGCACGGACTCCCTGGTGTAGGCCTCGTCATGGAAGGGCGCCGAGGGCTCGTCGAGCGCCACCGCGATGTCAGCGCCGAGCTGCTCCTGGATGCGCAGGGAGAGTTCCGGGTCGAGATACTGCTCCGCCCCGCCGTAATCCGGGTCCTGGAAGGTCACGCCGCCTTCCTCGACGCGCACGACGCCGGTGACGTCGCTCTCCTGGCCGCCGCGGCGCAGGCCCTGGTCGCGGAGCGTCCCGAGGCTGAAGACCTGGAAGCCGCCCGAGTCGGTCATGGTCACGCCGTTCCATCCAAGCGCCTCGTTGAGACCCGGGAACTCATTGAGCTCGTCGCCGAGGCTCTGCCAGAGGTGGTACGTGTTCGAGATCACCATCTGCGTGTTGGTCGTCGCGAGGTCGCCCGACTCGAGCGCGCGAACGGACGCCTTCGTCGCGACGATGACGTAGCCCGGCGTCTCGACGATGCCGTGCGGGGTCTCCATCACGCCCGTCCGGGCGCGGCTGTCCGGGTCTGCCCCGGTAATCTCGAACCGCATCAGACCTCGGCGAGCTCCGGGCCGAGCACGCAATACGCAATTTCGCGCTCCTTCGCATACGCCTCGAACTGCGCGTCGCCGTTCGCGCGGAAGCCGTCGATCAGGAACCCGTCATGGACCGGGAACGCGACCTCGGGCTTGAGACGATCGAGAAGCGTCGCCAGGTGCGGACGCGTGCCCCAGGGCGCTGCGGTCGGGAGCGCGAGGACGCGCGTACCCGCCCAGGCGTCGAGCGCGACGGACGTGCTGTCGCCAGTGACGACGAGCTCGCCGCTGATGCGGAACGCGGCGTTCTGCGGCACCGGGCCGAGCACCGGGTCGTGACCGGCTATCAGTACCCCGACCTGCGTGCCGAGAATCTCAAAATCCGCGAAGCCGTGGTCGGTTGCGCCGATGCCCTTCCCGCGCAGCAGGTCGACGATATCGGAGCTCGCGTACACCGGAATGCCGGGATGCGCCGCGAGAGCCCACTGGAGCAGGTCCGGATCGAGATGGTCCGCGTGGCTGTGCGTGACGAGGACGGCGTCGATACGGTCGCCGAGCGCCGCATCAGGTATCGCGCTCATGCTGCCCGGGTCCAGGAGCAGGCGCGTGCCAGCTCCCGTCTCCACGAGCAGGCAGCTGTGGCCGAACTTCGCGATCCGCACTCCTACTCGACGCCGAGGAGCTCGACCTCGAAGTGCAGCGTGCTGCCCGCCGGGATTGATCCCACGGCGCGGTCGCCGTACGCCAGGCTGGCGGGGATGACGAGCTTGCGGACGCCGCCGACCTTCATACCTACGACGCCAAGGTCCCAGCCGCGGATGACCTGGCCCGCGCCGAGCGGGAAGGTGAAGGGCGCGCCGCGGTCACGGGACGAGTCGAACTTGGTGCCGTCGTCGAGCGTGCCCACGTAGTGGACGCTGACGGTCTTGCCGGAGACGGCTTCGGCGCCGGTGCCGACCTTCACGTCGGTCTTCTCGAGTCCTGCTGCGTTGGTGTCGTTCATGGTGGAAGGTGTGCTGGTGGGTGTGGAGGTCGCCGCGTTCTCTGGCAGCGGATCGAGCTCGATGCCGCTGCTGGCGGGCTTCATGTTGATCCGGACGATGACGGCGAGGAGCGCGACCCCGATGAGGATCATGGCCGCGAGGGCGAAACGTGATGCGTTCATAGGTTCGGTATTTGTGCCGCTAGAGCATAGCAGGGGCGGCCGCTCAGTGCAGGCGCTCCCCCGGCGGTACCGGGCGGGTGGGCGCGAGGAGCGCCAGGCCGCCGTCGCCGTCCGCGGCGAGGATCATGGCGCGGCTCTCGAGGCCCATGATCGGACGCGGCGGCAAGTTCGCGACGAAGGCGAACTGGCGTCCGGGCAGGCCGAGGGGGTCAACATGCTTGGCGATGCCCGAGACCACCTGGCGCGGCTCGTCTTCGCCGAAGTCGACCGTGAGCCGCAGGAGCTTCTCCGAACCCTCGACCGGCTCGGCGCTGACGACCGTGCCCACGCGCAGCTCGACGGACGCGAACGTGTCGAACGGGACGGTCGCCAGGGCCGGCTCCGCGGGCACGGCCTTCTCGGTGACGACGTTCTCCTTCTCGGCCGTGTCACCGAGAAACGGCAGGCGCTGGAATATGCTCATGGGCGAATGAAACTAGCCTTTACCGCGATTGTCCACCCGGGGCGGCGCGTGCGATACTCTGCGCGTCTTGCGGGATCGTCTAATGGTAGGACACCGGCCTTTGGAGCCGAGAATCTAGGTTCGAGCCCTAGTCCCGCAACACTATAGACATTTGGAAGTAAATCCTTATAAGTATTCATAGACTCCGATTGAAAACGAGGTTTCTATGAACAACTGTCCCGAAGACAGCGCGCTAGCCGCTCGAGGCTATGATGCGCTCTATCATCTTGACCGATTCGCGTTTCCTGACGGCCCTCGCCCGGAAATCCGTTGGCGATACCGCATCGGCGAGAAGCCGCACCTCATGTTCGCTCTCAGGCTCAACGAGGAAAGCGGCGAGATTAGCCGCGAACGCTACCTGCTCCCCGCTCGCAACCTTGTGCGACGACTCGATAAGGAGCTCCGCGCCATGCCTTCGCCGTACGACGCTCGCTACCGGACCGTGCTCCTGACCAGCCTTGCTGCGCACGAGGTCCGTCATCGTCTCCAATACCATGCGCGCGTCGAGCGCTTTACGCCTGAGAACCTTCCGGACTATAGGGCGACAACCGAAGTCGTCATGGGCCGGCTCCCCCAGCTCCTCGCCGACATGTCTGCCGTGATTTCCAGCCTCGACGGGAGCATGGACAACGAATTCGACGCGGTAATGTGCCAGGCATTCACGTACGCCTACCTCAAACCGTTTGTCGGCATGGATTTTGAGACCGTGATCCTCCCGCGCGCCTGCGAAATCCTACTGCAGGACCCGAGCACCATTGCTTCTCTGGTGCCGCCCCCATAGCTCGAAAGCCCGCTCTGCGGGCTTTCTTTATGTCGTCGCGGCTAAACGAACAGCGACACCAGCGTCGCCGCGGCCACGACCGTCATCAGCGCGGTCACGAGCCAGCCCGCGCGCCTGATGCGCGCCGTGTTTGCATGCTCGCCCATCACCACCTCGCTGCTGCTCATCCGCACGATCAGGAACAGCACGACCGGTGCGATCACGGCGTTCGCGATTGCCGAATAGATGAGCGCCTTGATCGGATCGAGGCCCACGAAGTTCAGGAGGATGCCCACGATCATCGCGATGATGATGATCCCGTAGAAGGCGTAGGCGCCGCGAAGCTTCCGGTAAAGGCCGTGCTTCCAGCCGAAGCTCTCCGAGATCGCGTACGAGGCCGATCCGGCGAGCACCGGGATGGCGAGCATGCCGGTCCCAACGATGCCTACCGCGAAGAGGAAGAACGCGGCGTCGCCTGCGAACGGGCGCAGCGCCTCTGCGGCGTCGGCTGCCGACTCGATGCCTGTGATGCCGGAAGCGTAGAGCGTGCCCGCGCAGGCCGCGATGATGAAGAACATCACGACGTTCGAGAAGAACATGCCGGACCAGACGTCGGTCTTCATGGCCTTGAGTTCAGCCTTCGCGGGCTCCTGCCGCCAGCCGACCTCCACGGGCTTCCCGCGCAGCTTGCTGTCCTCGACCTCCTGCGAGGTCTGCCAGAAGAACAGGTACGGCGAGATGGTCGTGCCGAGCACGGCACCTACGAGGTAGATTTGGTTCCAATCGAAATCTATGCTTGGCATCAGCGTCCCGCGCGCGACGTTCGCCCAGTCGAGACCGACGATCAGCGCGGAGAGGATGTAGGCGAGCAGCACGATCGCCAGGTACTTCAGGTACCGCGCGTACCGCGCGTACGTGGTGAATATCTGCAGCATGAGGCTGAGCAAGGCGAAGCCGATGACCAGCAGAGGCGCCGGGATGCCCGGGAGGAGCAGCCGCATGCCTTCCGCCATGGCGCCAAGGTCGGCGCCGATGTTGAAGGCGTTCGCGCCGAAGAGGAGCCCTGCGGTTAGGTACAGCACCCAGCGCGGATAGCGATGGCGGATGTTCGCTGCGAGCCCCCGACCCGTCACCAGGCCGATGCGCGCGCACATCTCCTGCACGACCGCCATGAGCGGGAATGTAAACCAGGAGAGCCAGAGGAACTGGAAGCCGTACTGGGCGCCAGCCTGCGAGTAGGTCGCGATGCCGGCGGGATCGTCGTCCGAGGCGCCCGTCGTGAGGCCAGGTCCGAGCGAGGACCAGTACTCCTCGGCGCGCCGGAACGGCCGCTTGGTGAACAGACGCCGCCCGACACGCCGCGAGCCGCTGAGGACGTCTGCGAGAATAACGGCAGGCTCGGCGACCACGCGCTCGAGGCGGGTCCGGGGCTCTGAAGGCATGCGGCAATGATACTGCCCCGGCCGCCCTTGATATAGTGCGCGGACTCGACCGCGAGCCTGGATGGAGGTATACCTAAGGCATGATCTGCCCGTTCCCCTTCTCGGTACCGCTTCTCGAGCTCGTCCTGATCGCGCTGGCGCTCTGGCTCATACTAGCGGCCTTGCGCAAGCGGCATCCGCACAAGCCGCGCCACGAGGGCGCCCTCAGACTACTCGAGGAGCGCTACGTGAAAGGCGAGATAGACCGTGATGAATTCCATGCAAAGAAAGCGGATCTCTTGGACTGAGCTCAAGCGCGAGATGAACGCCTCCCTGGACTCGTCCGACAAGCAGTGGTGCCTCGAGGAGGCCATCGACGTCGCGAAGGAGGCGGCACGCGGCGGCGCGACCGACCTGCCGGAGCTGCTCGAGGCGCTTTATGAGAAGCTCAAGGAGCTCGGCGAGGACGCCTGGGGCGAGGAGCCGCGACGGAAGAGGTCCGGCGACGAAAAGCAGGAGGAGCTCGATTGAGCTCCTCCTTACGCTTCGTCGATAGCCGCCGCTAGGCGCGCTTCCGTCCGGCCTTCTTCGCAGCCGCCTTCTTCGCCACCTTCCTCTTCGGCGCCGCCTTGCGCGGGGCCTTCGGGGCGAACTGCTTCTTGATCCCGGTCCAGTATCCCTGGAGCTCCTTCACCATACCTGCGATCTCTGCCGAGCTCACGTCCTTGACGTTCGCGTACCGCTCCGCGGCGGCGTCGATGAGCGCGAAATAGGTCTCCTTGTCGATCTCCGGCAGCTTCTCGATCTGCTCGAGGATCTCCCCCTTCGCCTTCAGCATCCAGCCGCGGACCGCCTTGCGGCGCTTCGGCGCGTCCTTCCCGTAGAGGAAGTAGGCGCCGGCCGCCGCGGCGACGAGCGCCGCGCCGATGCCGGCGCCGACCGCGATCTGCGCGTTGCTGATTCCCTTCTGCTTGTTAGATGAGTTCTTTGCCATGTGATGGTAGTGACGTTTGGTGCCCCGCAATCTTACTCCTCCATGCGGCTACGGGCTACGTCTGCGTCGGCGTGATGATGACCTCGTCCGGAAGCTCACGCACGCGCCTCTTGCGTCGCGTTATAGCGAACACTACTGCGGCGAGGCCCGCCACGAGTAGCCACGGGAACAGTTCGAGCAGCGTCTTCCAGAACGTCTCCGAGCTCACCCGTATCGGCCCCATGGGATAGCTCAGGGCTCCACGCCGGTCCCGCGCGACCGCAGAGACATCCCACGTACCTAGCGCGAGCGGCGCGTACGCGAGCTGCCACGAGCCGTCAGGGGCGACCGGCACCACGACCTCGCGAACGGCATCCCCGGCCGGCGCGAAGCGGACGACCACCACGTCGGCGCGCTCGGCATAGCCGCGAACCAGCGGCACGAAGGCCCGATCCTGCTCCAGCAGCGAGGCCTGGCCGTCCGGGCGGGATATCACCTCGAGCGTCGGCGACGGGATCGGCTCGATATGCACGATGACCCGCGCGTTGCGCCCGTTCCCCGCCGCGTCGACAGCAACGAGCGTAAGGTCGTTCGCGCCCGGAGGCAGCGCGGGCAGCAGGAACCGGCTCGCTGCGACGCCCGGGACGCGGAGCGAGCCGCCGTCCCAGCTGACCCTGAGATGATCAAAGCCGGAGCCGGCATCATTCGCGATGACGCGCAGCTCGCGCCGCGGCTCGGTCGGGTCGGTTGGTCCGACCTGACTAATCTCAAGTGTCTCGGGTGGTAGCCGGTCGACGAGGATGCGACGCGTCTGGACGCGGCCTGTCTGATCGCCCCGGAGAAAGCGGAGGTGAAAATAGTACTCGCCATCCTCAATAAAACTGCCGAGTGGCACTGTCACACCAGCGATGCGGCCGGCGGTTCCTGTGGCAGGCTGTCCGTCCTTCGCTCGGTCGAGTCCGTACTGGACGCCCGTCGCGTCGTCCGGCAATGCCCAGGCGAACCGGGCCTCCTCGCTCCTGCTCCAGGTGCTCTCGTTCGGATGCGTCTCGGAGGTGATCATTGGTACGGTTCCCTGCAGCTCACGCTGTGGGGGGGTTGAAGGCTTCGTTGGCGTCGCCGGAATAGGAGGAATCTCGCCGATTACGAACCGGGCACCGGTGAGGCCGGTGAACAGGTTGGTACCCATGCCGTCGTTGGCGAGGATGCTTCCGGACCGGAACGCGATCTGCGGCGACCCGCTCTGAATCGCCCGGAAAGTGATTGTCATGAGCAGGCCACGGTCTCCTTGGTAACCTGGATTAAGGATCGCTCCCTCGAAGCGGATGCTGCCATTCTCGTTCGAGAAGGAAGGGTCACGTACCCACATGTCCACAATCGACCCTGCGCGAGAAATTCCGGTCACCTGGAGCGTCTCGCGCGGGAATGCGATCTCGCCCGAGACCGCATTCACCGCATCGCTCGGCGTGGACACCGCGATCTGCACGGTGAAGGTCTGCCCACTCGTGGCCGTGCCCGAGGCCGGTGCGAAGACGAAGACCGCCGCCTGCGCTGCTGCCGGCAGCAGCAACGAGACGGCGAGGGCGAGAGCGAGGCGCTTCATGGCTTCATTCGGGAACGCCGGATGGCGAAGAACGCTAGGCCGGCGAGTGCTATCACGGCCAGTCCACCGAGGATCGCCGCAGGATCGGTCACGCCTTTCGAGGAGGGTGGTACCGATGCGATGCGAACATTCCCTGCGCCGTCGGTCACGCGCACGAACACGGTGCTGCGCCGCGACTGGTCGCTGAGGACCTCGGGAGATTCCGCATCGCGCCATGACAGCCCATCCGTATCGCCCGCGTCGTTGCCCCGTCGTTCCGCGATCTCGTACCTCGCGACACCAGTCCCGGCATCGGTCGCGGCAAATGCCACGAACCACCGGTCATCCGCGACGGCGGGATCGCGCGCGATCCGGATCTCGGTGAACTCGGGGAGATCGGTGTCGCTCGGCGCGAAGGACCCGGCCGGGATATCCGCAGACAGCGGCCGCACGAGGACGTCGACGGCCGTACCCGCGCCGTCGTTGCGATACGCGCGGACATCCTTCGCGGAAATCGTCATTTTTCCTGCTCCTGCTGGCACGATCCGAAAGAGCTCGCCATCCGAGCCATAGAAGCCCCCGGGCACGATGCCAGAGAAGCGGAGGGTGAAGGCAGATGGCCGCTCCGTCCAGAATGGCACGACCGACTGGCCCAATATTACCAATTGGGCAGGCTCGGTCATCACCACCTGGCCCTCGACGGCGTTGAGCGTATCGTCCTGGGTGTCGAGGATCACTGCTATCTCCTTGCTCCCTGGCTCCTGCATGAACCGCAGCTCGGCTGCCGAAACAGCGTGCGGTAGCAGGATCGCGGCAAGAACAAGTGTAAGCTTCTTCATCCTGTCCAATAGTACGCCATGATACTGAGGTCGGTGAGCGTAACTGCGCTATCGGCATTCAAGTCGACCCGCGCAGGAAGGGCGCCAGGGCGCTTATACCAATACGCCAGGATAGAATAGTCGACGATATCGACGCGGCCGTCGCAGTTGACATCGGCCTTGCCGCAGCGCTGGGGCGGCTCGCGCTTGAGCACCGATTCCGTACCGACCTTGAACGGAATAATGTCACTGACCGGGCTCAGGACGGTGCTCGTGCCGGAGAGGGACTGCGCGGTGTGATCGCCATATGCGAGCGGCGTAGTATCGAGATAGTAGAGATAGACGCCATCATTTTGCGCGAGCACCTTTTTCTGGATGAGTTGTTCCGAGTGCACGGTAATAGTCACCTGTGCCAACGGCACCGTGCGTCCAAAGACTGCCAGTGGGTCACCCTGCCTTACCTGTGACTTATCAAGATCAATTGTTGGTGAGAGGAACACGCCGCTGACCGTGGTCATGGCTCCGGCGGTTACCGTAAGGGGGAAGCTAAAGAGTCGTGAAGATAGGCCGCTGTCCTCACCCCTCACTGAGATGGTATGCGTCCCCGAAGGGATACGTGAAAGCGTCACACTGAAAGCGGCATCGGGACCCGCGATCGTGGTCGCCGCGATCGACCCGTTGCGTAGAACGCTCACGCGGCTTAGCGGATAGGCCTTCCCGGAGATCGTGACGCCAGTCTGCGTGCTCGCGCTCGAGGACCCTCCGCCTCCGCCCGAAGGTGGAATCACCGGCGGGTTGTCAGGGACATCAGAAATGACCTGAACCCTCAGCACTTGTCCGCGATTGACGAGGTTGACAGCATACGCGGACGGCACCAGCGCCAGAAGCGCGAGTACGCTGGCCGCTACGCGGATCATTCGTCGACGCGGACGAGCTTGAACTTGGACTTGGTTACGCGGATCACGTACAGCAGCACGAGAATCACGACGATCGCAGTCACGCCCGGTACGACCGGGAACGCGAACGTGGTCGCCGACAGGGTCTGCGCGGACCCGTCGCCCGCCTCGAGCGTCGCCTTCATGAATACCGGGCCAATGAGCCAGGTCTTATCGAGGGTAGCCGTCGTGTCACGCTGAACGTCAGGCAGGATCGTCTTTTCCTCGAACGGTACAGTGCGGCGGCCAAAGATTCCGGTGAAAGTCGCGGTGCCCTTGGTGACGTAGTGGACCGACCCGGTGTTCTTGTAGCTGGCGGAGAGCGTCAGTGGACCGTACTGCACGAAGCCGGGCGCGCCGACCTTCACGAGCTGACCACTCTTCTTCGCGTCACCCGGCACCGAGACCAGGATGATGGAGCCGATGCGCCCCGAGATGCCGATCGCCGTCTCGCCGTCGCCGCCCGGATTACCTGAAGCTCGGAAAAGGATAGTCCCGTAATGCCCGCCGACCTCCGCGTTCTCGGGGACGTTGATAGTGAACGGAACCTCCTTCTTTTGGCCAGGACCTAGGACGAATGGCTCGCGGTCGACGGTAAGCCACGACAACAGCCCGTATTTCGCTCCCTCAGGAGCGAACTCGACGGTGCCGCCGTCACCACCCGTGAAGTTTTCCGCTTCCACCTGGAGCGAAAGGGGTACGGTCGATGGGTTCGTCACCGTGATGACGCCCGTCTGAGAGGAGCCGCGTGGTATGTCGTAACGGAACGAGACTGGATAAAGCGACACCGAGACTTGTGCGTTAGCCATGGCCGGCGCGATCGCTGCCGCTGCAATAACGCCACCCACTATGAGCCGTTTGAACGCCTTCATATAAGATCAGGGATTAGTGGTCGCCGTGTATGTGATACCACCCGAGTACGAGCCGGACTTCTGGGTCGCGGGCGCATCCATCCGGTACCGGCTCACGATAGTCTGGTTGCTCGCCACGTATGAGGCGTTGCTTGCTATCGTCTGCGACGCTGAAGGGAAACCCGCGTACTTGGCGTTGCTCGCGCCGTCGGTGTCATTGGGTCCCCAGAAGGTTGAGCTGTAGAGGCCTGCGTCCGTACCGGTCTGCGCAACCTTGAAGTGGAGGTTTGCGCCGACTAGGTTGGTGGTGGTCGAGTTGCTGCCGTTCCACGCGGTCGCGTCCGGGAAGGTTGTCGTCGTGTCGGAGTGAACTAGCGTCGAGGTAACGCTGTTGCGATTCACCGCAAGTGTGACGCCAGCGCTACTGTTCGACGCGATGGTCAAGCTAGTCGTCGCGAAGACCGGGGCACCCGGCGTCAGGGAGCCGAGCGGCACGGTGCTTGTGCCGAGGGTGAGGGTGATGGTCTGGAGGACGGTCGCGGTCAGGGTCTGCGAGCCGGTACTCGTCGCTGCATTGGCATAGTCGACGAGGCCGAAGCGGCTCTTGGCGCCGTTGACGGCGTCCTCGGCGAAGGAGACGCTGACGAGAAGGACGCCCGCAACGGCAGCCGATGCGATCAGTTTACGAAGCACAGTGGTGGTTGAGTGGGAGGAATCGACTGGGATTGTGAGTAAATGATACCAGATTCTGCCGCGCAAACGCCATCCGCTAGGGATTCGAGAGCGCGGTGACGGTCGACGTGCCGTTATAGGACCCGGTCTTCTGGTTTGCCGGCGCATCCAGGCGGAACGAGATCGACGTGGTCGAGTTACCTGAGGTGCACGAGGCGCAGTTCATGATGGTCGCCGAGCTTGCCGGAATGCCCCCGAAGAGCGCGGTGCCGCTTCCCCACCAGGTGCTGTTGTAATTGGCAGTGGATGTCGAGACGCGGAAGGACAGCGTGCTGCCGGGACTGGAAGTCGCGTTGCCGCTTCCGGACGAATTCCATGCTGTGTAATCCGGCAATGACGTGACGGTATCCGAGTGCATGAGCGTCGTGGTCGGGCTGTTGCGGTTGATCGTCAGCTGGTAGCCGCTCGGGAGGCTCGTGGCGAGCACGGTCGCGGTCGTCGTCGCGAACAGAGGCGTTCCTGGCGTGAGATTGCCGAACGCGATGGATCCGGTATCCAAGGCGAGCGTTATCGAGCCGGCGGCGCCAGGAGGCTCGACCCATTGGAGGCTCGCGAAAACAAAGTCGATGTCACGCGTGATAGCCGAGCCCGCAGTGGTCGCGGTCGTTCGCACGCGCACGTTGACCATGCCTGTCGACGTGTCGATGTAGTCCTCGGGATTCGAGGCGAAGTAGCCGTTCGTCGCTGAGTCCTGATAGGTGTAGGTGGCGAGTGCGTTCGTCGCGCCGAAGGCCGTCCATCCTCCCGAGACAGTCGCGTTCGCGCCCGTGAAGTCCTTGAGCTGGCCTTGTGTGGTGATCGTCGTCGCGTTTGAGCGCCAGTGGAGGGCGAAGACGCGCGCGACGAGCTGCGCGTTGCTGGGGATGGCGGCAGATATAGACAGATTAGCGCTCGCCGCATGCTCGTTAGCAGTGGCGTCCATGTCGGTATCTCCTGCGTAATAGTCGTGACCGAAGGTCGCCGAATCCGCCTCGGTCGTCTGCTGCCAGGTCGAAGGCGACGCGAGCGTGGTATCCAGCGTGCGCGTGTTAGCGCAGTTGGTCGCCGTGCCCGTGCCATATGATATCTCGCACTTCGACGAATCGCTGTTCACGGATCCGAGCATTACATACATCATGTCGATTCGTATTCCCACGGTGCTATTTGAGAGACCGCGCCAGCCGATGCGCAGCTCGCCATTACTGAGATAGTTGTTGACGTTGACGCTATCCTTCGCGAAGGCGCTCGTGGTATCGGTCGCTGAACAGGCGATCGACGTAGCCGTCAGGTCCTCCCAAGAGGAGGTCGTGAAGTTCCAGATTTTTGGACGATGGTTTATGCCGGTCGTCGTGCAGGAATACTCGGCACGCATCACGATCGCGTTCATCGTCGGGTAGGTCTTGATGTTCTTGAAGCTCAGGTAGAAGTCCGCCGCGCTGCCTGCCGTGCCCGCAACCTCCAGGTACTGATTGTCAGAAGCAGATTGGCCGGTGTTCACTGCGTTCTGGATATTCCGGTAGTCGTTGGTAACCGTACTCGCGGTCGTCGTCGTCATCCCGGCCGGGCTGTAGATGGGATCGATCACGGCGTCGACGCGCACGTAGTCGATCAGGTGCGTGCAGGTCGCGCAGTTCGTGGTCGAGAAGGCGCGCACCAAGACGCGGCCGTTGCTTGCGTTGATGAAGTTGCTCACCGGCGTCGAGAGCGGGACGTTCGCGTTCGCCGCGGTGCTCCAGTACCCGTCGTAGATGCGCCAGGTGTAGGAGGTGTCCGCGGCAGTGGTCAGGGCCGTCTTGCGTATGTTCATGGTGCGCCAGCCGCCGCCGGTGCACTGCGCGTCGGCAGCGTTGTCGACACCGGTTGTGGAACTCCAGTCGCAGATCTGATAGAAGCGCTGAAGCGTCGTGTTGTTCGAGCCTGTCTCCATCACGACTATAAGCGCGTTCGCCCCGTTTTGCTTGACGTTATCCGCAAAGAGCTGCTGGTTGACGCCTGATGCCGTTGCAGTGACCTCCCAGCGGTAGTTGTCAGTGGCGAACGTCCCCTGCCACGAGCCGACGTTGCCCGCTGTTGCCGCGGAGGTGATGGTGTTGTTGGTTCCGGTCACGAGCGTGCCGCCTGTCGCGTTGAATCGCCAGTTCAGTGTGTAGCGCGTCGGCGTGACCTCGGCCCATTGGACGCTCGCGAACACGAAGTCGATGTCGCGCGTCACGGCTCCAGTCGCGGTCGTGGCCGTCGTCCTGACGCGGACGTTCAGCAGGCCCTGCTCGGTGTCCTGGTAGTCGTCCGGATTCGATCCGAAATAGCCGTTAGTGACGGAATCCTGATAGGTATAGGTCACGGCAGCGTTCGTCGTACCGAACGGAGTCCATCCACCCGAAATAGTGGCGTTATTACCCGAGAAGTCGCGAAACTGACCTTGTGTCGTGATCGTCGTCGCATTCGAACGCCAGTTCATCGCGTAGACGATTGAGGTAATTCGGGTCGTCGAGGCCACTGCCGCAGGTATCCACAGGTTCGCGCTCGCCGCATGCTCGTTAGCAGTGGCGTCCATGTCAGTGTCAAAGGGATAGTACGTATGCCCAAAAGTCGCGGAATCGGCCTCAGTCGTCTGTTGCCAGGTCGAAGGCGACGCGAGCGTGGTATCGATGTCACGCGTGTTCGTACAGTTGGCTGCCGTCCCCGTGCCGTACGAGATCGCACAGAGCGAGGAGTCAGCATTAACCGACCCGACGATGGCGTAAATCATGTCGATACGAATACCGACCGTGCTGTTTGATAAGCCGCGCCAGCCGACGCGTATCTCGCCGCTCGAGACGTAATTGCTCAGGTTGACGTTCGACTTGGCGAACGCACCCGTCGCGTCGGTAGCAGAACACGCGATCGAGGTCGGCGTCAGGTCCTCCCAGGTAGAACTGTTGAAGTTATAGATCTTCG
>CAZAFA010000002.1:0-219649 GCA_964484655.1 uncultured Candidatus Saccharibacteria bacterium
CTCCTCGGCACGGAAGTCGAAGTTGCTGAGGTCGGCCTCGCCGCCGGTGAGGGTGCTGGTCGGCGTCGGGGTCGGCGTCGGGCCCGGAGGCACGATGACGCAGTCCGCGTTCACGCGGGCGCGAGTGATCGGGCCGAAGTAGCCGACAGCCGGGCTGATGCCCACGGACGCCTGGTACCGGGCGAGCGCCGCGCGGGTGAGACCGCCGAAGTAGTCGGACTCGAGACCGACGGAGCCCGCACCTGACACGGCGACCGTGAAGCCCTTGCGGTTAAGGAACTGCTGCAGCGCGCGTACTGCGGGGCCCCGCGAACCGAGGGTCAGGTCGGTCGTGAAGGTGAAGCAGGTCGCAGTCGTCCCGCCGGACAGCTGCGCCTGGAGCGCCGCGATCTGCGCGAGTAGGGCCGCGATCTGCGCCTGGAGTTCGGCGCTCGTCTGAGCCTTCGCGACAGGAGCGGCATGCAGGCCGAAGCCGGCGGAGACGATCGTCAGCGCCGCGAGCGAACCTGCGAGTATGCTCTTGATTTTCATTGCTTGAAGTTTGGGTGAGTGTTTTTGCATGTGGCCGCCGTGCGGCCATCGACCTTGCAAGATGAAGGTGAAGGGGTGCTGTATGCACACGGTCCCTCGTCCTATATGACCCTTCAGGCCTCTATTCCTTACAGGAATCTGAACGAGGCCCATAACAGAAGGCCCCCTCGCGGGGGCCTTCTGTCGGGTGCGGTACCTGCTCGGGGCCGCTCCCCGTGCTACGCGTTCCGGAGGGAACGCAGCGGGTCGTCCGCCGGGGCCACGACGACCTTGCTGGTCGCTGCGCTCTGCGCGCGGCGCCGCATGATCATCGCGATGACGAACCAGACGACGCCGGCGAGGATGAGGAGCCCGATGAGCATCCACAGCCAGCCGCTGCCGAAGATGTGGCCGAGCGTGTCAGCCAGGTTCGCCGAGAGCGTGCGGCGGATGTCGCCGCCAAGCACCGCTACCAGGTAGGACGTGGTCCCCTGGATGCGGCCCGTGCTATCGAGGAACTCAATCGTCGAGGTGAACGTCTCGGTGTCGCCGATCCGGGCGTCCTTGCGGACCATGCCGGAGATCGCGACGCTGCCCTGCCCGCCGGGCGGAAGCGTGCCGAGGTTGTAGCTGAACTTCTGTCCCTCGCGGAGGAAGAACGGGTTGCTCGAGGCCTTGAACTCGACGTCGTTCGGGATGAACACGCGGAGCACCGCATTGTTCAGCGCGAACGGGCAGTCGTTCCGGTACAGGGTCGTGTAGACGAAGTCCTGGCCCGGGAGCATCGAGGTGACGTCCACGCTGGGGGTCACGGTGATACACGCGACCGACTCGTCGGCGACGCCTGCCGTGATGCCGCCCACCACCGCCGGCTGCCGGACGATCGTGCCGCCGCCGATGACCGTCGGAGGAAGGACGATCGGGGGCTGCTGGATGATCGGAGGCTGCTGGATGATCGGAGGCTGGATGATCGGAGGCTGCTGCGTGCCGATCACGTTGGCGTACGCCGTCGCGTTCATGCCGCTGTAGCGGGCCGTGATGGTCGCCGTGCCGCCGTTGACGCCGCGGAACCGGCCGGAACCGACGTTCGCGGCGATGTTGCTGTTGTTAACGCTCCAGGACGTGCTGTTGGTCACGTCGCGCTCCGATCCGGAGCAGCCGGGACCGTCGGCGTCGTAGAGCGCGCGGTACTGGTAGGTCTGGCCTACCGAGAAGGTCGCCTGGAAGGGAACGATGACCAGGGTCTCGTCGCCGTCGCAGGAACCGCCGTTGTCGTCGCGCACGTTGGCCGTCGCCGAGGCGGTCAGGCCGCCGTAGGTGGCGCGGACCGAGGTCGAGCCCTCGCGCTGGCCGCGGAAGCGGCCGTTGCCCTGGCTCGAGGCGATGCCCGAGTTGTTCGAGAACCAGGACGCGCTGTTGGTGACGTCGATCTCGCTGCCCGAGCAGTCGGGACCGTCGGCGTCGTAGAGCGCGCGGTACTGGTAGGTCTCCCCCACGTCGAACGTCGCCGAGGACGGGGTGATGACCAGGGTGGCACGGCCGTTGGTGCAGCCGCCGCCGTTGCCAGTCACGTGGATCGTGGCGCTGGCAGAGAGGCCGCTGTAGTGGGCCGTTACCGAGCCGGTGCCCTCGCGGGTGCCGCGGAAGCGGCCCTGCCCGAGCGACTCGGCTACGGCTGCGAGCTCGCCGGTGGACCAGGACGCGCTGTTGGTCACGTCTGTCTCGCCGCCGGCGCAGGAGCCGTTGCTGTCGTAGATCGCGCGGTACTGGGCGGTCTCGCCGATGCGCACGGTCTGCGTGCTCGGCGTGACGGTCAGCGTCGGGCTCTGGCTGCAGGTCGTGCTGCCGCCGACGCGGTACCGGACCACGATCTGGACGTCCTTGGTGAACTGTCCGGCGTAGTCGTTCTGGAGCGTGCCGATGTTGATGCCGCCCTGCGCGATCTGGCGCGGGTTGGCACCGTTCGGGAACGGATCCGGGTTGTTCGGGTCGAGCGAGGAGTTCGCGTAGTACTCGCCGCCGACGAAGGTGAGCTGCACCGGGGTCGTGACGGACTGCGCGAAGGAGATGTTCACGTCGTCGTAGACGGCGGGAGCATTATCAGCGGAAAGGGTTCCGCGGCCGCGCATCGTCGAGCCCTGCGCGTTGAGGGTCATCGAGACGCGGGTGTTGTACGCCGGCTCTGCGCCCGTGTTGTGGGCGTAGATGACGAACGACAGGATGTCGCCCGGCTGTACGTTGGAAACCGAAGGGCCCCAGCAGCTGGAGCTGCCCGGACACCGCGTGTAGTTGGAGACGGCGAGTACTGCGAAGTCGCGGGGATCCGCGTTCAGCGCAGCGCTGCCCGTCGCTTCGGCCTTCGGGGTCGGAAGCGCAGGCTGGGCAAGTGCCAGCACCAGGAGCGCGAGTCCGATACCGCCGAGAGCCTTCTTGAGGAAATTCTTCATGGTAGTAGTGACGGATTAATGTCGGCCTTGTGAGCAGGTACCACGGGAAACGGCCCAAAAGGAGACCACTCCCGCAGTGGAGGTATTATATAACGAGTTGCAATAAATGTCAACTCGTTCCGTAGTGCTTATCCGAGCATACCCCTGATTTACCGAGGGTCAAGATACAGCAAAGGCGGCCAGAGCCGCCTTTTACTTTGATCGTTTCGGTTACTGGAAGATCACTCCGCCGCCGGTGAACGTGCCGCCGTTCCCGTTGTTCCGGGGGGTGTTGTAGGTTCCCCCGCCGGTGTTCACGGTGCCGCCCGAGCCGCCGCCCAAGAAGATCTGCGACGAGCGCGGATTGTTGAACAATCCGCCTCCCGAGCTGTTGTTATACACCGGGAAGTTGCCGTCGGAGCTTCCTGACCCGTTACGCACGCGTATCGGGCCGCCGTCGCCGTTGTTGTAGTTGCAGTTGCCCCTGACGAGGCAGTTGCCTGCGACCGGGCAGTTGTACTGCCCCGGACGGCATCCGGTGTTGTTGATGACGGTCTGGTTCCGCTGGATCCGGGAGATCCGGGTTGAATTCCAGATGTTGAACGCGAGGTTCACGCCGTTCAACCCGAGGTTCAGCCAGTCCATGAAGGACCGGGTCTTATCCTTGCGGTTCTCGACGTTCGTGAGACGTCCGTCGAGTGCCTGGATGTTTTGCTCATTTTTCACCGTGTATTGCTCCAAAGCGGTGATACGGCCGCCCTGGGTGTTGACCCGGTTGTTGAGCGTATTCAGCCCCTCGCCGAGAAAGACCACGTCCTTCTCGACCTTGTCCACCCGGACCTCGACGTTCCCGATCCGCTGCGAGAGCGGCCCGAGCTGGTCGTCGAGCATCCCCTGGACCTGGGTCTGGACCTGGGTCGCGTCAACCGTAGCCGTGAACTGCTGTGCCGGGATGACCGCGGTGTAACCCGTGGTCACCGTCTGGCGACGGTTCACGTAACGGTTGGTTCGCCGGTATTGCGGAACGCGACGGGTGACCGTCGTGGTCTGCGGCTCAACCTTGACCGTCTGCTGCGGGATCGTGCCCGTAGCAGTCAAGGTGATGTTTTGCTCCTGCTGCTGCGTCTGTTGCGCGGCCACAGGAACGACGATGGTTGCGAGCGCTATAAGCGCGAAAATGATCCTGTTCATTATGTCGTCTCCTTATTCTGTTTTGAATTTTTGTTGGAACCGCGCGGTGGCAGAATTCCAAGCTGTAAACATTATACCACCGCTTTACAAATAGCGCAAGATGGCCTGATTTTTGTACCCTTAGGTCATGAATCCCCTCCGCATCCTCCTCCACCTGGCCGTGAGCATGGCCTCCGTCGCCATAGCCGCGAGCTTGCTCCCGGGCGTGGCATTCACGGGCCTCCTGCCACTATTCCTCGCGACGATCGTGCTCGGCATCATCAACACGCTGATCCGTCCGCTCGTCATGCTCGTCACCCTCCCAATCAACGTCTTGACGCTCGGCCTCTTCGGGCTCGTCGTGAACGCGCTCTTCGTCATGCTCGCCGCGCAGGTCGTGGACGGCTTCACGATCGCGAGCTTCTGGTGGGCGCTCGCCTTCTCGATACTGCTCACCATCGTCCACTGGTTCCTCCATCTCCTGGACCGCTAGCGTGCAGCTCCTCGACGTCGTCGCCCTCGTCCTCGCCGCGGCAGCCGCCGCGGGCGTCCTCGCCCTCCTGCTCCGTAAGGGCGGAAGCGGGACAGGCGCGGAGATGGAATCGCGCCTCCGCGAGCTGGCGGACCGCCTCGAGGGACGCTTCAGCGACGCCTCCCGCGAGCGCAGCGAGGCTCTCCTGCGGCAGAGCGAGCGCGTCGGGCAGCTGGAACGCGACATCCGCGAGCGCATGGCCGCGCTCTACGAGAGCCAGAAGCAGTCCCTCTCCATCGCGGACGAGCTCCGCGGCCTCCAGCGCATCCTCAAGACGCCGGCGCAGCGCGGCGCGCTCGGCGAGTACTTCCTCGAGACCGCGCTCCGCAACGTGCTCTCCCCAGGCCTGTACCAGATGCAGTTCACCTTCCCGGACGGCATCCTCCGCGCAGACGCCGTGATCCGCTACGAGGACCGGATTATCCCCATCGACGCCAAGTTCTCGCTGGATAACTACAACCGCTACGTCGAGGCGGAGACGGACGCGGAGCGGGACCAGTACGGCAAGGCCGTCTACCTGGACCTCAAGAAGCGCATCGACGAGGCCGCGAAGTACGTCCGCCCCCAGGACGGCACCTTCGAGTTCGCCATGATGTTCGTGCCGTCCGAGGCCCTCTATTACGACCTGGTCGTCAACGGCGTCGGCACCGGGGGTCGCGAGCGCAACCTGATCGAATACGCGCACGAGAAGCGCGTGGTGCCCGTCTCCCCCGTCCTCCTCTACGCGTACCTGCAGACCGTCCTCCAGGGCGTGCGCCAGATGCAGTTCGTGAAGGGCGCGGAGGACATCCGCAAGCGCGTCGGCGAGCTCGCCGCGCACCTGCGCGCGTACGAGGAGTACCAGCGCAAGCTCGGGCAGCACCTGAGCTCGGCGGCATCGGCCTTCAACAACGCCGCGCGCGAGTTCAACAAGATCGACAAGGACGTCGTGCGCATCGCGGGCGCGGAGGAGCGGATCCTGGCGGCCGCGCAGAAAGAGGAGGAATAGGAAAACGGAGCGCGGTGCGCTCCGTCTCCCGGCAGGACCGCCCTCAGCGGCCGTTCTTCTTCTTGAGGAAGGCGGGCAGCCCCCAGGATATGTCGTCCGGGTCGCCCTCGAGCGGCGAGAGCGCCGGCGCGTCGGCCTTCTGGGCGGGCGTCAGCTCTACCTCATCGAGCTCGGGCAGGCGCGCGGGCTTCTCCGGCGCGGGCGGCGAGAAGTAGCTCGTGCGCGGGAGCGGCTCGTCGTCGTCGAAGAGCGGCTTCTGCTCTGAACGGACGCCGTCGAAGCCGGTCGCGATGAGCGTGACCCGGATCTGGTTGTCCTTGAGCTTCCGGTCGTGGTACGTGCCGATGATCATCTTCGCCTCGGGGTCGACGACGCTCTGGACGAGCTTCGCCGCCTCGTTGATCTCGCCCATGCGCATGTCGCGTCCGCCGGAGAACGTGAGAAGCACGCCGCGGGCGCCGTCCGCCGTGACCTCGAGGAGCGGCGATGCGATCGCCTTCTGCACGGCCGTGACCGCGCGGTCCTTGCCCGAGCCCAGGCCGGTCGCGACGATCGCGGCGCCCGTGTTGAGCATGACCGTGCGCACGTCCGCGAAGTCGACGTTCACGATGCCGGTATTCATGAGGATGTCCACGATGCCGTGCAGCGCGTTGCGCAGTACGTCGTCGACGGCCTGGAACGCCTTGGTGAGCGAGGCGTCCGCGGGGATGACCTCGAAGATCTTGTCGTTCGGGATGACGATGAACGCGTCAACGCGGTCGCGCAGGCGCGCCAGCCCCTCATCGGCGAGACGCGCGCGCTGCCCGCCCTCGAAGGTGAACGGCTTGGTGACCACGGCAACCGTGAGCGCGCCGGATTGGCGCGCGATCTCTGCGACCACGGGCGCGGCGCCCGTGCCCGTGCCGCCGCCGAGGCCGGCAGTGACGAACACGAGGTCAGCGCCCTGGACCGCGTCAGCGATGTCCTGGCGGTTCTCCTCGGCCGCCTGCCTGCCGAGCTCGGGGTTCATGCCCGCCCCGAGGCCGCGCGTGACGGCCTTGCCGATGAAGATCTTCTTCTTCTCCGCGACCGCGTTGTGGATCAGATCCTGCTCGTCCGTGTTGACCGCCCAGAACTCGACCGAGCGGCTGAAGTCAGGAGCCATGCGCGAGACCGCGTTCCCGCCGCCGCCGCCGACGCCGAAGACCTTGATCTTGGGGACGTATCCGCCCGGGCCCCGGGAGGGCTTCCGGCTGTCCGCGTCCGGCTCCGGGGAGCGCGCGGCTTTCCTGGTCGGGGCCTTCTTCGAGGCCTTCTCGGAGGTGTTCTTGGTAGGCATGGTTCGTGGCAAAACTATACACCCTGTTTCCCAGGATGCGAGAGGAAAACCCATATTGACCGATGACCGGATTATATTTCTCGTATATGCAAAGCCCCGCGGATGCGGGGCTTTGTCTGTGCCTATGCGGCGGCGCTCTTGCCGCGCTCCATCTCGAGCAGGCGCGTCACGCCGTCGTAGAGCCCCTGGATCAGCTCGACCTCGCTCTTGCCGAGGCGTCGCTTGTTCGAGACGTCGTAGATGCCGCCTTCCCCGGACTCGCTGTGCTCGCCGTGCATCCCGCGCGCCTGCAAGCCCATCGAGAGGCAGAGCTCCTTGAAGGCCGCCTCGTCCTGGGACAGGTGCGGCAGGCGGATCATGACGCTCGCGCGCATGCCGGTGCCGACGTTCGTCGGGCAGCTCGTGAGGTACCCGTATCGCGGATGCCGCGCGAACGGGACCGCATTCTCGAGCGCCGTCGCTGCCCGGCAGAGCCGGTCGAAGACGCTGAAGAGATCGGCGCCCTCCTCGAGCGAGAAGATGCGCTGGTCCTCCTCGCTGACCCAGACGCCGAGCTTGCGGTCGTCAGAGAGGAACACGCCGCGCCCTTCGGGGAAGTCCCGGTAGATGCCCGCGTCGAGGACGTGCTTGTCATCGTCGCGGAAGAGCAGGTGCTCCTGCACGAGGCGCTTGCGCGTCTCCTCGTCCATGCTGCCGAGCGGATGGTACGTCCCGCTCAGGTCGCCGGTGAGCGACGCGAGCGCGGCGACCATCGCCTCCTCGACCTTCAGGCGCTCCTCGCGCGTGACGGCAGGCGTGAAGGCGAATCCGGCAGGATTGCGCGCGACCCGGATGCGGGTCGAGATGATGACGTCGCCGTCAGGATCCAGGTTCCCCACTCCGTGCAGGTGCGCGGGATCGAGGTCGCTGACGTGCGCGTCCCCGGCGCCGAAGCCGTGGTAGTCGGCGATGACCTGGTCGAGCAGCGGGGCGAAGTACGCCTCGTCGTACGATTCCGCGTCGCCGGCGTAGACGCCGATCTTCGCGTCAGGGTTCATCCGCCCTGAACGGGCGATGTCCTCGAGCGTGACGCCGTGCGGCGTGACGCGGTCCTTGAGCATCTGCTCGAGCTCGGGTGTCAGATATTTTGTTAATAGCATTATCAGTTGTTGTCTCCTGTCTTTGGAATAAGCCGAAGCTGGGCCTGAGTATGCCCGAAACCCGGGGAAAGCAAAGCCCTACGGCAGGAAGAACTTCAGCCAGCTCTTCGGGCCGGCCTTGAGGCTCCACTTCATGCCGCGCTTCCCTGCGCCGTCCTCGTCGGTGGCGACGCCCCAGAGCGCGAGCCCGAGCGCCACGGCGTAGTCGGCGTCATGCAGCTCCTGCGCGAGGTACGTGTTCTCGATCGTCCACGGCTCGGCGAGGTCCTTGGCGACCTCGGCGTTGAGCTTGAGCTCGCGGCGCGCGATGTCCGCGATGCCGGGAAGGCGTGCGCCTCCTCCGACGAACACCACGCCCTCGGCGAGCTTGCCGGCGCGGCCCCAGCGGTCCAGCTCGCCGCCGACGAGCTCGAAGAGCTCCTCGAGACGGGCCTCGATGATCTCGGCGACGCGGCGCGTGGTGGTGGTCGCCGCGACGTCCGGCGCGAAGCCGCGCAGGTCGACGGTCTCGCGCGCCGGCAGCGCCTTCGGGTTCGCGTGGCCGTGCTGGCGCTTCACGCGCTCGGCGGCGTCAACCGGTATCGTCAGGCCGATAGCGAGGTCGTGCGTGAGCGTCGCGCCGCCGATCGGCAGGTGCGCGACCCCGACGAGCTTGCCGTCCTCCCACGCGGCGACGGTGGTGGTCTCCGCGCCGAGGTCCACGACCGCGCAGCCGAGCTGCTTGCGCCGCTTCGAAAGCGCCGAGCGGCTCGCCGCGAGGCTGTTGAGCACCATGCCCTGCACCTGGCAGCCCGCCTTCTCGGCGGCCTCCACGGCGTTCTGCACGTGGGGCTTGAACGCGTCGATGACGATGCTCGAGACCTCGAGACGCGAGCCCGAGAGGCCAAGCGGGTCGGCGACGTCGGCCGTGCCGTCGACGATGAACTCGCGGACGACGTTATGGACGAGCGTCCGCTTCTTGTCGATGTTGATCGCCTGGCTCGCCTTCACCACGCGGTCGATGTCGTCCGGATGGATCTCGCCGTCCGCGCGCGAGACCGCGACGATGCCGCGGCTCGGCTGCGCGGTGATCTGCGTGGAGCCGATGTTGATGAACACGTTCCGCGCCGCTTCGCGGTTCTGGCGCGTCGCCTCGGCGACGAGCTTCGTGAGGACGCCGGCGAGCTCCTGAGGCTCCGCGACGCCGCCGCGCCGGATGCCGACGCTCGGCTCGCGCAGGAAGAGACGCGGTACGATCCGCCCCTCGTACTCTTCCGCTACGACGAGCTTGACCTCGTCCGAGCCGAGGTCGATGCCGGTGATGCAATGAGGCGACATAGCGTGCGTTCGAGCCGTTCCATGACGATGGTATCACGCTTGCCCTCGTGGGTGTAGCCGAGCAGGTGGAGGACGCCGTGCACGAGCAGGAAGCGCAGATGCGCGAAATCGTCCTTGAAGGCGTCCCAGTTCAGGAATATCTCGCCGATGCGATCGGGGTCGTCCGGATGCGGGAAATCCCCCGCCTCCGGGAACGCGAGGACGTCCACGACCTCCTGGTCCTTGCCGAGGTAGCGCTTCTTCATGCGGCGCATCTGCGCCATCGTCGCGAAGGCGACGGCGACCGTCGCGTCAGGCCTTCCCTGCTGCTCCAATACGAAACGCGCGTCCGCCTGCAGCTGTGCGAGCGAACGCGCTTTCGGGATCTCTGCCTGCTTACGCACCGAGCGCCTCCTTCACGAGGCGCGCCACGGTCCCGCCGTCGGCGCGGCCGGCCGCCTTCTCGTTAACGGCCTTGATTGCCACGCCCATGTTGTCCCCCGGCTTGACCGTCTCTGCGACGATCGCCTTGATCTCGTCCTCAGTCAGCGGCTCGGGGAGGTACGACGCGATCACGTCGAGCTCCGCCTGCGTCTCCGCGACCAGGTCCGCGCGGCCGCCCTCCTCGAAGGAGACGATCGCGTCCTTGCGGCGCTTGGCCTCGCGCTGCAGGACCTGCATCGTGATCTCGTCCGTCGCCTCGTCCATCCCCGCGTCCTTCGCCGCGCGCATCACCTCGGAGGAGATGAAGCGGAGCGCGGCGACCTTCTCCTTCTCGCCGGCTTTCATGGCCGCGATCATGTCGGCCTTCAGCTGCTGGGCGATCATGGGACTACTGGGTGCCGAGCTTCTTGGCAGCGGCGACCTCGGCCGCCTTGGCGGACCGGTACAGGGCCGCGATGCGGCGCTGGCGCTTGGTCACCGGGCGCTTGGTGAAGCGCCTCTTGGAGATCTCCTTGAGGACGCCGCTGCGCTTCACGCGACGCGTGAAGCGGAAGAGCGCCTGGGTGCTGGATTCGTTGCTGCGGGTGCGTACTTCGATCATGAGAAAAGGGAGTCGAGGATCTCCTGCTGTTCAGGAGTGGGTTGGATGTGGACGATGTCGTGGATGGAGCGTCCGCCGTCTCCGGCGAATCGCGGAATGAGGTGGACGTGGAGGTGCGGGACCGCCTGTCCGGCGACCGCGCCCTGGTTGATGCCAATCGTCATGGCGTCCGTGCCGAGCTTCTCGCCGAGGAGGGCGGCCGCCTCGCGCGCGAGCGCGAAGAGCGGTCCGACGTCCTCCGCGGGCAGCTCGACGAGCGATCCGGCATGGCGGCGCGGCACGACGAGGGCGTGTCCCGGGGAACGGGGGCTGCGGTCAAGGAACGCGACGGCGCCGTCGTTCTGGGTGATGAGGGGAACTTCCAGCTCCCCCGTCATCACGCGGCAGAACACGCAGGTGTCGTCAGTCACGGGTGTCTTTCAAGCGTTTCTTGACTTCATCGGCAATCCTAGCCAGGGGGAAGGGCTCCTGCAACCCCGTCCGGAAGTCCCGGATGATGGCCGTCTTATCGAAGGCTTCCTTCTGTCCCACGATCACCGCGAGCGGGCAGCCTTCCTTGTCGGCGACCTTCAGCTGGGCCTTGAGGCTGTCCTTGGCGAGCGCGTCCCGGACCGGGATGCCCGCGCCGATGAGGAGCTCCGCGAGCGCGAGCGCGCATGAGCGCGCCTTCTCGCCGGCGTGCGCGACGAACACCGGGCGGAGCTTCTTGCCAGGAACCTGGTACCGCTCCCCGAGGGCGTCCGCGATCCGCTCCACCCCCATGCCCCAGCCAACCGCCGGGGTCGGCTTCGCGCCGAGCGTCTCGAACAGGTAGTCGTAGCGGCCGCCGCCGGCAAGGCTGCCGATGTCGTGGACGAACTCGAAGACGGTCCGGTTGTAGTAGTCGAGGCCGCGTACGAGGTAGGGGTTGAGCGTGCACGGGATGCCGAGCTCGTCGAGGTACTCCATGACCTCCTTGAAATGGGCGGCGCACGGCGAGCAGAGCTTGTCGAGCATCTTCGGCGCGTTCTCGCGCAGCTTGATGCAGCCCGGCTCCTTGCAGTCGAGAAGGCGAAGCGGGTTGGTCTCGAGCCGGCGCGTGCAATCCGCGCAGAGCTTCTTCCGGTGCTCCTCGTAGTACGCGACGAGCAGCTTGCGGTAGCCGGGGCGGCAGACGCGGTCGCCGATCGAGTTGATCTCGAGCGTCGCCGGGGCCTTGAGCTCCTTGAGGATGCGGCAGAGCGTGGCGATCGCCTGCGCGTCGTAGATGGCGTCGCCCGTGCCGCCGATGATCTCGGCGTCGACCTGCCAGAACTGGCGGTACCGGCCGGCCTGCGGCTTGTCATGGCGGAAGAGCGGGCCGATCGCGAAGAGCCGCTGCGGCACGCCCATGCGTGAGAGGCCGTTCTCGATGTAGGCGCGCGCGATGCCAGGCGTGAACTCGGGACGGAGCGCGACCTTGTCGCCGCCGCGCGTCTCGAACGCGTAGAGCTCCTTGGTCACGATGTCGGTGCTCTCGCCGGTCCCCCGCTCGTACAGGGCGAGCGGCTCGACGACGGGCGCCTCGATCGGAGCGAACTGGTGCATGCGCAGCACGTGCGCGCTGACCGCGCGGACGTGCTCGTGCACGGCGAGCCCGTCGCCCCAGAGGTCGCGCATGCCGCGCAGGCTCTGCGGCAGGGGCTGGGGCTTTGTCTCCTTGTCTGCCATCTATGAGGATGCGGCGGGCGCGTAGTTCGGGGCGAAGAACGCCTTGGCGTGGCTGATCGGCCACAGGCGGACGCGCACCAGGCCGACGATCTCCTTGTCGTCCACGGCGCCCCAGCTGCGCGAGTCGTAGCTGTACGGGCGGTTGTCGCCCATGACGAAGTACTGGTTCGCCCCGAGCGTCACGTCGGAGCTGCCTGCGGTCGGCAAGCCGCTCGGCAGGTAGGACTCGTCGAGGGTGAAGCCCTGCGGATGCTCCTTGCTGACGACGCGCACGACCCCGTCCATGACCTTCACGGTCTCCCCCGGCAGACCGATGACGCGCTTGATGAAGTACGTGCCCGCCTCGTTCTTGAAGACGACGACCTCGCCGCGCTCGGGCTCGCGGATGCGGTACGTGAGCTGGTCGATGAGGAGGTAGTCGCCGTTGGCGAACGTCGGGTCCATGCTGCCGCCCGAGACGAGGAACGGCTGGACGAGGAAGTAGCGGATGAATATGACCGCGCCGATCACCACCAGGGCGATCTCGAGCACCTCGAGCAGGGCAAGGGCGAAGGCGCGCATGGGGCAATCCTACACAGCGCGTACCGCCATAGCAAAGGGAGCGAGGGCCCGGTAGCATGAGCGCATGCAGCGGATAGCCGTGATCGGCATCGGCAACCCGGGGCCCGAGTACGCGGACACGTTCCATAACGTCGGCATGCTCTTCGCGGAGTGGCTGGCGGGGCAGCACGACGGACAGTGGAACCGGAAGGAGCGGCCGCGCCATGCGATCCTCCACGGCTGGCATGGCGTCGCGGTCGGCCAGACCGGCACCTTCATGAACGAATCCGGCAGGGACGTCGCGCGCATCGCGGACTTCCTCAAGGCGGACGGGATCGTCGTCGCGCATGACGATACGGACCTCGCGCTCGGCGAGGTCAAGCTGGTTCGCGGCGGCGGCGCGGCCGGCCACAAGGGCGTCCTGTCCGTGTACGGCGTCCTCCCCGCCGATGACGTGTGGCGCCTCAAGATCGGCGCCCGCCCGGCGCGCTTCGCCAGACCGCCCCACGTCAAGGCGGAGAACTTCGTACTCAACCGGATCGGAGGCGAGGAGTGCGACCTCCTCTACGGCGCGGCGTTCCCTGCCGCGGTTGCCTTGATCGAGAAGGAGATCGTGAACGCGATGCCATCCGGTCCCGTGCGCAGGTCCGCGATGGGCAACGACACGCCGGAGAGCTCCTGATCGCCCTCGAGGACGCGCTTGAAGGACAGCAGCTGGCTGTCCCCTCCCGCGTTGCCCGCCACCGAGCCGCCGCCTTCGCCGAGGGTCACGCGCGCGAGCGTGACGCCGGACTCCTCGGCCTTCGCGATGATCCGCGCCATGAGCGGCGACTTGAGATGGCGCTTCGCCTGGATGTCCGCGAGCGACTGGACCGTCGCGTTGAAGCGCTGCGCCTGCGACTCGCGGTCGCTGAGCTCGGCGAGCAGCGCCGGAGGCACCTGCGGCGCAGTCTCCTCGACGCTTCCGCGCACGCGCGAGACGAACACGTAGGCGACGCCGTAGGTGACCAGCAGGAGCGTGAACGCCAGCGGCGCCGTCACGGTCCAGAAGCCGGCGATGCGGGCGACCAGCTCCTTGCGGAGCCAGGCCAGGACCTGGCCGCCGAGCAGGGAGAGGTCGTTCTGGTCCGTGACCGCGAAGATGCCGCCGCGGAGGGCTGCGCCGAAGGCGCCGTATCCCTGGAGCGGGAACTCCGCCGACCCGAGGCGGAGCGGATGCGCCGCGAACCCGAGCTGGGTCAGCGTCTGCGCGATCTCATCTGGGAACAGGGGCGTCGCGAGGAGCGCCTCGCCAAGACGCGTGCCGCCGCGCTGCGCGTAGAAGCCGGCGACCTGCGGCACTTCGCGCCTGATGAGCATCTCGAGCATGGGGTACGTCACCGCGGCAGCGCTGCCGCGGATCTCCTCCCATCCGTGCGCGTAATGGAAGCGCACCGTGCCGGCGTCGACGATGCTGAAGGCGACGCCCGCCTCGTCGACGCTCACGAGGACGAAGGCGCCGGCCGCGCCGTTCGGATAGAGCTCGCGGATGAGGCGCGCCACCGAGAGCGGCTTCGGCTCCAGGCTCGCGGGAAGGAAGTTGGACTGCGCGAGTAGCGCGACGATCTGGTCGACGATCGCGCGCTCGGTCCATGCCGCGAGCACGGCGGGCGGATTCTGACGCAGCAGCGGCTGCCAGCCCCAGGCGAGCTCGGAGAGCGGGACGGGAGCCGAGACCTGCACGTTGAGCTCGACCGCTGAGGGCAGTTCGGAGGCGGTGACGTTCGGGATGGCGACCTGCTGCGCGTAGATCGGCGCCGAGGTCAGGGTGACGTGTACGCCGATTCGCCGCTTTCCATCGCCAGCGATACGGCGGCGAATCTCGGCGAGCGCCTGCAGGAGGACCGGCGCGTTGAGCACCTTCCCCTTGAGCATGACCCCAGGAGGCAGGGCGACCTGCTCGAGCTGCCAGCGGCCCTTGCGCTCGAAGAGGACGCGCAGCGCCTGGTCGCTGATCTCGAGCCCGATGCGCGGCGCGCGCCCGGCGAACACGCGCGTGAGGAAGGCGTGCAACGAGCGGTAGACGTCGGTCAGCGAGCGGTTCATTGCACGGTGAGCGAGACGGGCGTCGGTATGCCGGTCACGGGGTCGACGGAATACACGCCGGCGAGGGACACCGTCCTGAATCCTGACGCGGCGGACGAGCTGATCGTGGTGAAACCCGCGGACGGGGCGTTCTGTGTGATGGAGACGGAGACGGTCGAGCTTCCTGTCGTCAGCGTATAGCTGCCGCTATCCCCCGGATTGCGGGTGATGCGTAAAAGGGCGTCGTCGATGCCGGCCATGGCCGCGCCGCGGGCACGCTGCGTGTGGTCGGCGCCGTAGCCGGACGCGATGGCGCCGATGGCGACAGTCGCGATGGTAATCACGGCTGCAGAGGCGATACCGCCCACGAGCAGGACGAGCGATATGGACGCTTGGCCGCGCGCAACCGTGGTTTTCACGTGCTTAGTGTAGCACCCTACGGGCTCCACCGGATGACGACGGAGTCGATGCGCGGCGCGGTGCTCTGCGCGATGTCGCTGTACAGGAACGCCCGGTAGCGTACGAACACCCCGGGCGCGTGAATCCAGGGGTAGAGCGCGACGCTGGCGCCGCTCTCAGGCGCGTAGTACGAGCTGCCCGTACCGTCGGAGCCGACGTACGTCCAGGGCCCGCCGCTATCGTTGCTCGTCGCGATCTGGAACCGGACATCCGTGCCCGCCGGCTTCGCGCCGGTCCAGGTGATCCCGTTCGCCTGCGCGTTCCCATAGCCGAGGTTGATGATTCCCGAGTCGAGGACCCCGTAACCCGCTGCCGCACTCCAATTCGCGACAACACGATACGTAGGTATGCCGATGTCAGCGCCGTTGAAGCTGATCCAGCCGATGATGTCGTTCCAGGCGAAGCCTGAGAAGACACCCGTACTCGGGTTGACGGTGACGCTGTAGTTGCTCGTGCCGCAGCCGTTATGGTTCGAGCAATTGAAGCTGATCCAGCCGACCGTGTCGTTCCAGGCGAAGCCGCTGAGAACACCCGAGCCGTTGTTGGCAATGTAGTAATTGCTCGTGCCGCAGATGTTTCCTATAGAGGTCGTGGCGCAGTCCAACGATATCTGTCCTGCTGACGAGTTCGCGTAACCGCGCAGGCGCTGACTGGTGAGCTGCACGGTCCCGGACGAGTAGAAATTGATCCAGCCGATGATGTCGTTCCAGGCGTAGTGATCGGCAGTAGTCGAGGAGATGCTGCCGTTGCCGCCTCCGCTCGGCGTGATCAGATTCGCGAGGTCAGCGGTGATGCTTCCAGTCGTCGCTAAATAGTTGATTGCCGTCGAGCTCGCGAACTGCACGCCGGGTGTACTCACCATGCCCTGGCCAGGCCCGCCTGACCAGTCAGTCTGCAGGACCGCCTTCGACGGGTTCCGGGTAAGATAGGTCGACATCGTGCGCGTCGCGACGCCCGGGGCTGCGAATGAGACCGCAGCCGCCAGTGTGGACGGATCGGGGGTACCCCCGCTCGGGACGACGGCGCCGCTCCCGTTCCGATTCACGTTCGCGAGCGTGAACGAGCGGGTTACCGAGGTCCCGTTCAGCTGATCGTTCGTCGCATAGACGCGCTGGATCTCATCCGGCGTGAGCGCTCGGTCGTACATGCGAACCTCATCCATCTTGCCGTTGAAGTTCGTCGCGATATTGAGCTGAGCCCCTTGGTTGGCGACCATGGCTTCGAAGTTGCCGGAATCATTGGGCTGCAGGACGTCTAGTGTGCCGTTGAGGTAGAGCCGCCATGCGTAGCCGTCGTAGGTGACCGCGACATGATGCCATGTTTCGAGGTTCACATCCTTGCTATTGAGGGACGCTGACTGCCAAGGATCCTCGGAGGTCGCGTAGTCGAAAGCGAAATTCTTGGAGCCGCCGACATAGAGGCGGTACTGCTGATCTTTCTCGATCATGACCAGACCCTCATACGATTGCAGGTAGAACCAGCCGGTGATCGTAATCGCCGTGGTTGGGTTGTGGCTCGGGCTGTCCGGGACGGCGAATATCTGGTGGTTGTCCGAGAAGGACCAGCAGCCGTCGAAGACACAGGAGCCATCGGGCAGAGGGGCTGTTTCCGTCGTACCGGACAGCTCGCCCGGGACCCCGTTCACAAGGATGGAGGTGGACTGGGTCTGGTCGAAGGAGAACTGATTTCTCAAGCCGCTTGTGAGCCATACGGTCTGCGCGCCAATGACGGGTACTGTGCCGTTGGCCGTGAGCGCGAGATGGTAGGGCGTGTCGCGATCGAGCCCGGCGATCGCGTACCAGTTGCTCGCTGCGAGTGAGCGGGCTTGGTCCATGAGCCCGCGGGCCATGGCGGCCGTGTCCTGCGCGCGCTCCGCCGCCGCGCTCCCCTTGAGCGAAGGGGCGAGGAGCGAGAGCGAGCCGACGAGCAACAGCGCGCCGAGAGCCGAAGCGATGAGGACGTCGATGAGGGACTGGCCGGAGCGGGAGGTCATGGCGCGGGGTTGGTCGATGAAGCTGCCGGAGCCGCGGTGACGGTCAGGCAGCGCCCGCAGGTATCGCCTTTCCCGTCAGGGTTCGTGACAGTCAGGGCGTAGGATCCCGGAACGGTGCCAGCCCCGACGTCTACGCTTAATACTAAGGTAGTCGCGTTGACAAAAGTAATCTGTCCGATGGCGGGACCGCCTGCCGAGAACGATGCGGTCAGGCCTTGTCTGAAGCCGGATCCGGTAATCGTCAGGCTCCGATCCTGCTGGCCCTGGACCAGGCTCGCGGGCGTTGAGCCGGAGACCTCCGGCGTCGGGAAGCCTACGGTGAGGCACCGCTCGCAGGAGCCGGCTGTACCGTCAGGATTCGTGACAGTCAGGGCGAGCGGGCCGTCTGTTGAGCTCGTGGCTACGCGGATCTCGACGCGCAGCGAATCCGCGCTTAAGAACTGCGTTGCACCCAGGAAGGCACGGGAACCGCTCGCTGAAAGGACAGAGCCCTGCATGAAACCGGACCCGACCACCGTAATCGTCGTCGATGCCCCACCGGGGGGTAGCAGGCCAGGCTCGACGCGGGCGATCGCGGGAGCGCCATCGACGGTCAGGCAACCTTCGCATACCGCTTTTTGCGCATCAGGATTGACGACCTTCACCGCGCGCGGGCCGAGAGCCGTAGAGCTCGCGACCGAGACGCTCGCCTTGAGGGAGGTCGCCGAGATGACGGTCGTGGTGACCCTGATTCCCGGCCCGAGATCGAGCCGGGTGCCTTCGGCAAACCGGGAACCGCCGACCTCCACGACGACGTCGCGCAGCCCGGCGCCGAGCCGGGAAGGATTGACGGACGAGATGGCAGGAGGCCCGGCGGCGACGGCGAAGCACCCGTCGCACGAGGCGCGCTGGCCGTCGGGGTTCGTCACGGTGACGTTGCGTGCGCCGAGCGGCGCCTCGTTGCCGACCCGAACCTCTGCGCGGATGAGCGTCGAGCTCGTGAAGGACACGCTGCGGACGGCGACTCCCGCGCCTGAAATCGCGATCGCGACGTCGGGGTGGAACTGCGAACCGGTGAGCGTGAGCTCGATCGCCTCGCTCCCCTGCTTGAAGGCGTCGCGCGGCGAGACTGAGGCGAGGGTCGGCGGGGCGCCGGGATTGAGGATCTCGAAGCAGGCGGTACAGGTCACCGACCTCCCCTCGGCGTCAGCGATGACGACGTCCCAGGCGCCCGCTGCGGCACCGGAGAGCGGGAACGACCCGCTGCGCAGCTGGGTGCTGTCCATGAGCGAGAACCCCGACCCCGCGATGTCCGCATGGCCGCTCCTCCTCAGCGAGACTTGCATGCCCAGGCCGAACCCCGTGCCCGTGACGGTCACGTCGCTCACCGGAGCCGAGCTGTAGCCCGTGCGGGGCGAGATGCTCGCGAGCGTGAGCGCGGAAGCTGGCGATGCTGACGGCCGGGCGGCCAGGTAGGCGCCGATGCCGCCGGCGACGAGAACCAGGCACGCGATGACGATGAGCAGAAGCTTCCTGCGCGTCATCCTATTGCGTGCTGGTGGCTGTCACGACGCCGCTGGTGCTCACCGAGAGCGTCCATTGCATGGTGCCGTTGCGCGCCTGGATGGCGACGCTGGTCGAGGTCGTCATGCCGCTGCGCAGGCCGAAATGCACGGTCTTCGCGGTCCCGGCCGGCACCGAGGCGGTCGTGAACATGATCCGCGAGTTCATCGGGTAGCGCATGACCTGCGTCGTGGTCGCGTAGGTCGACGAAGCGTAGACCGCGAACCACGGGAAGGCGGTGTTCGTGTTGTCGAACCGCACGCCCCACGGCGTGCTGGAAACCCCGTTGAGCGCGTTGAGCTGGGCGGTACGCAACGCAGACACGGCCTGCTGCGCGGCTCCCGAGAGCTCTGAGGAAGACTGGCGACGCCCCACCACCAGGAACGTCGTGAGGCCGAGGATCGCGCTCAGGCCCACGACTACCAGGGTTTCAAGAAGAGAGAAGCCGTTCCGCCGCATATCCAAGATTGTACCTGGTCCGGCCGGCGGACGCCCTAGAAGCTCGTCGTGAGCTGGTAGATCGGGATGATGATGGCGAGCGCCACGACCGCGACCATCATGCCCATGATGAGCAGGAGCATCGGCTCGAGGAACGTGACCAGCTGCTTGATGCTCGCCTGGATGTTCGCCGCGTAGTAGTCAGCAACCGTGCCGAGCACCTCCTCAAGATGGCCGGCCTTCTCGGAGATCGCGATGAGGTTCGTGATGACGTTCGGGAACGCCGGCTCGCGGCGGAACGAATCCGCGATGGAGAGGCCGCGCGCAAGGCCCTGGTCGGCGATGCGGCGGATGGCGACCGCGAAGGATTCCACGCCGACGACGTCCGCGGTGATATGGAGGGCGTCGATGATCGGAAGGCCGGCGCGCAGGAGCGAGGAGAGGGTGGACGAGAAGCGCTGGATGGCGAGGTCGCGGTACAGGTTGCGGACGATCGGCGTCTGGGAGAGCGTGCGCGAGAGGAGCCGCCGGCCGGAGACCGTGCGGATGACGCCCAGGTAGAACGTGACGATGGCGATGACGCCCGCGCCGAGCAGGAGCCAGACGTTAGCGCCGATGAAGTCGCCGGCGCTGAAGACGATGCGCGAGAACAGCGGCGGCGTGATGGCCGTCTCGGTGAATACCTTGCTGATGCGCGGCAGCGCGAACAGGGAGAGGAACGAGATGATGACCACGGCGACGCCCATGAGGATCGCCGGGTAGATCATCGCCGTCCGCACCTGGCGGCGCACCTCGTCGTCGCGCTGCATCTGCCCGGTGAGCTGCTCGAAGGTAGCCTGGAGCGTGCCGGACTGCTCGGCGGCGCGCACGAGGTTCACGAACACCGGCGAGAAGGACTGTGGATGGGCGGCGAAGGCGACGTAGAACGGCTGACCTTGCGCGAGGTTGCTCCGCACCTCCTGGAGGAAGTTGCGCACGGCAGGCTTCTGGAAGTCCTCGATGAGGATGTTGATCGCGGAGAGGAGGTCGGTGCCGACCCGGAGCATGAGCGCGAGGTAGCGCGTGAGGAAGATGCGGTCCGCCGCGTTGATCGACCCCCCGAAGAAGTCCCCCGTCGAGCGCTTCTGGCTTGCCGGATTCACCGACACCGGACGGAGGCCCTGCGCCGCGAGCTGCCGGAGAGCGAGGTCGAGCGTGGGCGCGTCCATCTCGCCCTGCGCGCGGGCGCCCTGGCTGTCGACGGCGACGTAGCGGTAGCGCATGTGATTACTCGCGGATGACGCGGAGGACCTCCTCGACCGTGGTGAGCGCCTGCTCGGCCTTCTCGATGCCGTCCTCGTACATGCTCCGCATGCCTGCCGCGCGGGCCGCCTCGCGGAATTCCTGGACCTCGAAATTCTTGCTGCCGATCATGTTGCGAATCGTATCGTCGATATCGAGGATCTCATAGATGCCGAGCCTTCCGCGATAGCCTGAGCCGTGGCAGTTCGGGCAGCCCTTGCCGCGGTAGAGCGTCTTGGGGATGCGGCGGTCCGCCTCGGGCACGTCGATCGAGACGTACTGGTCCGCGATCGCGTCGAGGACCGGCGCGTCGGGGGTGAAGCTGCTGATGCACTGCGGACAGATCCGGCGCACGAGGCGCTGCGCGATGATGGCGTTTACCACGCTCGCGACGAGGAAGGGCGGTACGTTGAGGTCGATCAGGCGCGGGATCGCCGTCGGCGCATCGTTGGTATGGAGCGTCGTGAGCACGAGATGGCCGGTGAGCGCCGCCTGCACCGAGACGTCGGCGGTCTCGGCGTCGCGGATCTCGCCGACCATGATGATGTCCGGGTCCTGGCGCAGGATGGCGCGGATGCCCGAAGCGAACGTGACGCCGGCGGCGGGGTTGATCTGCGACTGGTTGACGTAGCGCATGTTGTACTCGACCGGGTCCTCTACGGTGACCATGTTCACGTCCGGCTGGTTGAGCATCTCCATGAGGGCGTACAGGGTCGTCGATTTACCGGATCCCGTCGGCCCAGTAACGAGGACCATGCCGTAGCTCTTCTCGATAGCGCTGGTGACCATCTCGACCTCCTTGCCGAACATACCGAGCTCCTGGAGCGACAGCGGCTTGTCGGTGGCGGAGAGCAGGCGGATGACGACCTTCTCGCCGTAGTAGGTCGGCAGCACCGAGACGCGGCAATCCACGTTCGCGTTGACCATCTGGTAGCGGAAGCGGCCGTCCTGCGGACGGTAATGCTCGTCGATCTTCAGGCCCGCCAGAAGCTTGAGACGCGCCGTGATCGCCGCATGCACGCCGATAGGCACACGCATGATCTCGCGCAGCATGCCGTCGACGCGATAGCGGATGAGCGTCGCATCCTCGAGCGCCTCGACGTGGATGTCGGAGGCGCCGGAGGTCGACGCGTAGCTGACGAGGCTGTCCACGATCGCGACGATCGGCAGCTGCGCCGCCGCCTCTTCCGGCGTGGAAGCCGCCGCCGAGGCGAGCGACTTCGTGACGTTCTCCTGGATCACGCGCGTGAAGTCCGTCGCGGACTGGAGGCCATAGACCTGGTACGCGCGGTTGAGCTCCTCGGCAGTCGCGAGGTACGGCGTCACGCTGCGGCCGAGGTACTGGCGCAGGAACGCGAGCGTATCGAGGTCGCTCGGATTGAGCATCGCCACGCCGATGCTCCCGTCCGGCTCGCGCTTGAACAGCACGGCACCGCGCTGCCGCGCGATCGCCTCCGGGAGCAGCTTCACGAGCGTCTCGTCGATGGCCGCGTCGATGCGCGCGAGCTTGACCCCGAGAATCGAGGCTATCGTGTCCTGCAGATAGCCCTGGTCGACGTGCGCTTCGGAGACGAGGACGTCGAGCAGCGACTGCGCCTTGCGGTCCGCGACGCCGACGTACTGCTCGAACGCGTCATCGGAGAGAACGCCGTCGGTGACCAGGCGGCGCTTGAGCTCGGCAGGCGGGATCGGGATGCGCATGCTGCACCCAGTATATCAGCCGTTGCCGCGATAATCCCCTACAGCGCGAGCCCTGGAGCCGAGCCGACCTCGAACAGGCCGGCTGACGAACCGCCATCCGTGCTCTCGCGATCGTTCGGCCCGCCCTGGATGTACTTGGAGCTCTCGAGATCGGCGTTGAGCTCGAAGGTCAGGTTGGCGGTGTCCGCCTTGTACGCGTAGAAGTACGTGGCGTTGTTGATCGGATCAATCGGCAAGGCCGCGATCGGCGATCCGCCCGATATCGAGGTGAAGTTGATGGGGACCCAGCCGAGGCCGCTGCTCACGCTCTGGCTCGAGGTCGTGATCACCGTAGTACCCGCGGCGAACCGTACGGCTGTGCACGAGGCCAGCGACGACGAGACGTGCGCGTAGCAGTTGTTCGTGCTGGTGGCGAGCGTCGGCGTGGGCACGTCGACGAGGTAGAGCGAGATGGCGCTCTTCAGGTTCGTCAGATCGTTGATGCGGTTCGAATCGCGGGCCTGGCGGAGGAGCTGGGCCGGATTGAGAGTGAGGATCACCGTCACTGCGAGCACCGCGACGATCGCGATGACCACGAGGAGCTCGATGAGGGTGAAGCCGCGCGTGGGACTCAGCATGCTTGCTGGCATGATAGCAGAAACGCGAACGGGATTCCCTGAGGAATCCCGTTCAGCCCGACCTTGCGTTCGGATGCTTAGAGGAAGAGGTTGGTGCCTACCTCGTACAGGTTGGTGCTGTCGTTGCCGCCGTCCGTGCTGACGACGTCGCCGGTGCCGCCCGGACGGAACTTAGTGCTCTCGATGTACGCGTTCATCTCGAACGTGAAGTTCGTGTTATCCGCGCGGTACGCGTAGAAGTACGTCGCGTTGTTGATCGGGTCGAGCGGAAGCGCGGAGATCGGCGAGCCTGCGGTGATGAGGCTGAAGTTCACCGGGACCCAGCCGGTCGTGCTCGTGACCGAGAGGCTCGTCGAGGTCGTGTTCGTGCCGCCCGCGAAGCGCGTGCCGCAGCCGGTGCCGGCGCCGATGCTCGAGGAGTTATGCGCGTAGCAGTTGGCAGTGTTGCCGAGCTGCGGAGAGGCGACGTCCGCGAGATAGAGGGAAAGGGCGCTCTTGAGCGTCGCGAGGTCGTTGATGCGGTTCGAATCGCGGGCCTGGCGGAGGAGCTGGGCCGGATTGAGAGTGAGGATCACCGTCACTGCGAGCACCGCGACGATCGCGATGACCACGAGGAGCTCGATGAGGGTGAAGCCGCGTGTGGTTGTCTTCATGGTTGATAGATGAGTAGGGGGATAGATCGGGCTATCGGGGAACAGTATATCACATGGCCTTCGCGCGGAGCGCGCAAGCGCCTTGTGGAAAGCGGAAGCTACAACGAGAGCCCCGGCGCGGTGCCGATCTCGTACAGGCTCGACGCGTTGCCGCCGTCGGTGCTCTCGACGTCGTGCGAGCCGCCCTGCCGGTATCGCGCGCTCTCCATCTTCGCGTTGATCTCGAAGACGCGGTTCCCGGCATCCGCGCGGTACGCGTAGAAGTAGGTGCCGTTGTTGATCGGGTCCACCGGCAATACGGCGAGCGGCGAACCGGGCACGCTGCCGAAATCGACCGGGAGCCATCCCCCACTCACGCTCCGGCTCGACGTCGTCACGGCCATTCCCGGATCCGCGAAGCGAGGCGACGGCGCACTCGCGTCGCAGGCGGCCAGCGAGGATGAGGCGTGCGCGTAGCAGTACGCGCTGCTCGCCGTGAGCGTCGGGGCGGCTGCCGCATCGAGATACGCCAGGATGGCGCTCTCCAGGGTCACCAGGTCGTTGATGCGGTTCGAATCGCGGGCCTGGCGGAGGAGCTGGGCCGGATTGAGAGTGAGGATCACCGTCACTGCGAGCACCGCGACGATCGCGATGACCACGAGGAGCTCGATGAGGGTGAAGCCGCGCGTCCGCACCGGGTCATGATATCGCACGTTCGCGCTCGAGCAGATCCTCGAACGCCGCGGGGAGCCCCGCCGCGTAGGCATGCTCGACGCCGTCGAGGGAGAACGAGATGCGGAACGCGTGGAGCATCAGGCGGGTGACCGCGGGTTCCGTACGCTTGGGCGCGTAGAGCGCGTCGCCGACCACGGGATGCCCGACCGAGGCAAGGTGAACGCGAATCTGATGCGTGCGCCCGGTCTCCGGGAAGACGGCGACGTGCGCGATGCGCGCGAGCTGCTCGACGGTCTCGTACCGGGTCGCGGCAGGCTTGCGCATCTGCTGCGAGAAGACGCTGCGCTTGGTACTCCGCGGCAGGATGCCGATCGGACGGTCGATGCGGCCCGTCGCGGGATGCATCGCTCCGTGCACGATTGCGCGATACTCCTTCCCGACCTGACGCTCCTGGAACAGGAGCTTGAGGCGCTCGTACGCGTCCTGCGTCCGCGCGGCGATCATCACGCCGCTGGTCGCGCGGTCCAGGCGGTGCACGATGCCCGGGCGCACGTCCGGCGCGTCCCCCACCGCCATCGTCTCCGGATAGCGTGCGCGCAGCCAGTCCGCCAGCGTGGGATCGCTCGTCGGATGCGGGCCTGGATGCACGAGGAGCCCGGCCGGCTTCTCGAGAGCGACCAGGTCGGGCGTTTCGGCGATGAGGACCGGCTTGTCCATGCTCCTTATATAAGGAGCATGGCGGGGCCTGTCTATGCGGTGGGTGCGGAAGGAATCGGACCTTCGACCTCTGTCTTATCAGGACAGCGTTCTACCACTGAACTACGCACCCGGTAGCCGGGCCATTCTATACGCGCCTTTTGGGAGGCGCAACGCGCGTAGACTGGCAAAAAGGGCCATGCTAGGATGCCCGCGCACAACGGAATACGCGCGATTAGCTCAGTTGGTTAGAGCGTCACATTGACATTGTGAAGGCCAGAGGTTCGAATCCTCTATCGCGCACACAACCATCGGGCACGTTCAACGGCGTACGGCTTTGCTACACTGAACGCGTGCTCCAGACCAATCTCAAAGGTCCGCTGACGCTCGCCGGCATCGTGATCGGCCTGAGCCTCGTTCTCGGCGTCGGCGGCGCCTTCCTCCTGGACCGCTGGCTCACCGCCGAGGCGCAGGCGGTCGCGTCAGCGCGGATAGCCTCCTCGCGCGCCGCGACGCTCGGTCCGCGTATCGCGTCGCTGAAGGACCAGGAGCAGGCCGCCGCATCCTACGGACGGGTCCTCTCGCTGCTACTGCCCACGCAGGAACAGCTTCTCGAGGTGCCGCGCTCCGTCGAGCAGCTCGGCGTCGGCCACAACGTCCAGTCGCGCTTCCAGTTCCAGGGAAGCCCGCCGCCCGGCGCCGTCGAGCCCGGCGCTTCGCTCCCCTTCACGCTTGCCGCGACCGGCGCGCCGGGCGATCTCGCCGCGTTCCTCGCGGACTTCGAACACAAGAATCCGCGCTACACGATCTCGATCGCTTCTGCGGAGATCAACATCAACCCGCTCGAGCAGGGCGGCGGCCAGCTGGCGGTCACCGGCAGCTTCTACTACCAATGAACGACCTCTTCGGACGCCGTGGCGACACGCTTGCACTCGCGGCCGGCACGCTACTCGGGCTTATCATCATCGCCTCGTACGCGCTCGGGATCGGCAGCATCGCGCAGAATCTCGAGCTCGCGCTCAATCCCGACCGCAGCGCGACGCCGCCTCCGGTCTATAACATCGACGCCGCCAGCAAGCTCGATCTGAAGGGCCTGACGCCGGCCCGCTAGTTGACAACGTCCGGCGCCGCGCCAAGACTTCGTACCCATGAGCGCCGCGCAGGCGCTTTAGGCTAGGAATACCGTGGCTCAGAAGAAGACTCTCGTCATCGTCGAGTCGCCTACCAAGGCGAATCTCATCGGCAAGTTCCTCGGCCGCGACTTCGACGTCGCGGCCTCCTTGGGACACGTCCGCGACCTCCCGAAGAGTAAGCTCGGCGTCGACGTCGAGAACGGCTTCGAGCCGACGTACGCGGTCTCGCTCCGCGCGAAGCCCGTCATCGCGGAGCTGAAGAAGCTCGCCAAGCAGGCGGACCGGGTGATCCTGGCGCCGGATCCGGACCGCGAGGGCGAGGCTATCGCCTGGCACCTCGCCGAGGTGCTGGGACTCGGCAAGAAGGACGCGCCGAAGCCGGAGCGCATGGTCTTCCACGAGATCACCGAGAGCGCGGTGAAGGAGGCGCTCGCGCATCCCCGCGAGATCGACCCGCACCTAGTCGACGCGCAGCAGGCGCGCCGGGTCCTGGACCGGCTCGTCGGGTACGGCCTCTCCCCCTTCCTGTGGAGGAAGATCCGCTACGGCCTCTCCGCCGGCCGCGTGCAGTCCGTCGCGGTGCGGCTCGTCGTCGAGCGCGAGCGCGAGATCAGGGCGTTCGTGCCGCGCGAGTACTGGTCCGTCGAGGGCGTCTTCGACGGCGCCTCCGCGCCGGTACCCGCGCGGCTGGTCCGCTCCGCGGGAAAGGACGTGGGAAAGTTCACCCTCGAGGACGAGTCCATGGCGAAGGCCGCCGTGCAGGCGGCGCAGGCGGCGGCCCCGTACCGGGTCGCGTCCGTCACGACCAAGCGCGTCAACCGCAACCCCGCTCCCCCGTTCACGACCTCCACGCTCCAGCAGGAGGCGAGCCGCAAGCTCGGGTGGTCCGCGAAGCAGACCATGGCCGTCGCGCAGAAGCTCTATGAGCAGGGCCTGATCACCTACATGCGCACGGACTCCGTGCACCTGGCCATGTCCGCCGTCCTGCAGGCGCGCGACGTCCTCACGGACCTGTACGGCGACGCGTACGCGCTCGAGAAGCCGCGCTTCTTCGCGACCAAGTCCAAGAACGCGCAGGAGGCGCACGAGGCGATCCGCCCGACCAGCTTCGCGCGCATGCCGGACCACTTCGGCACCTCCGCCGACCGCAGCGAGAAGCGCCTGTACGAGCTGATCTGGAAGCGCGGCATCGCCAGCCAGGCATCGGCTGCGGAGATCGACCAGACCGCCGCGGAGATCGAGGGGAGCGGCGGCAACGCGTTCCGCGCGAACGGCAACGTCGTCGTCTTCCCCGGCTTCATCAGGGTGTACACCGAGGGCAGCGACGAGGCCGAGGAAGACGCGGGCGCGCTGCCCGCGCTGACCGAGGGCCAGCGGCTGACGCTCGCCTCCGTGACGCCGACGCGCCACGAGACGGAGCCGCCGGCCCGCTACACCGACGCGACGCTCATCAAGGCGCTCGAGAGCCACGGGATTGGCCGGCCGTCCACGTACGCGCCGACTCTCACCACGATCCAGGACCGCGGCTACGTCGAGAAGGTGGAGAAGAAGTACCGCCCGACCGAGGTCGGCGAGCTCACTACCGACCTCCTCGTGGAGCACTTCCCCGAGATCGCTGACGTCGCCTTCACCGCGGGCATCGAGGAGCAGCTCGACGAGATCGCGGAAGGCGCGCAGGACTGGCGCGCGGTGCTCGGCGAGTTCTACGCGCCGTTCAAGCAGCACCTCGACGCCAAGGAGGAGGAGGTCGAGAAGGTCGTCATCGTCACGGACACGCCCTGCCCGCACTGCGGCAAGCCGATGATCATGAAGTTCGGCCGCACCGGGAAGTTCCTCGCCTGCCCCGAGCCGGGCAGCAAGGTCACGCTGCCCACTCCCGAGGAAGCCGCGGAGATCGCCGCGCTCGAGGCGAAGACGCAGGGCGAGCTCTGCCCGCTCTGCGGCAAGCCGATGAAGATCCGCAAGGGACGCTTCGGGTACTTCCTCGGCTGCGTGGATTACCCGGCCTGCAAGGGCGTCTCCAAGATCTGGAACCGGACCGGCTTCAAGTGCCCGCACTGCCGCAACGAGAGCCGCGAGCCGCAGGGCGACATCGTGGAGCGCAAGGGACGCGGCCGGGCGAAGCCGTTCTACGGCTGCAACCGCTTCCCGGACTGCACCTTCCTGATGCCGAACAAGCCCGAATCCGAGCGGGACGTTATGGACGCGTACGGCGCCTGGCTCGAGAAGCCGAAGGACGGCGCCAAGAAGAAGCCGGCGCGGAAGAAGACGGCGAAGAAAACCGCGAGGAAGAAGGTAGCGAAGGAATAGGAAACGGCCCGCGGAAGCGGGCCGTTCTCATCGCAGGAATTCCTGCAGCGCCGGATACCACGTCTCCGTGGCGCAGGCGAGGAGCGTCTCCTCGAACGCGGCGTCCGTGAGCACTGCCACGAGCGCCTCCGTCCGCTCCGTCGGGTCCTTCGTCCCCTGCAGCTCCTCGAGGAAGTTCTCGAAGCTGAAGCAGGCGAAGATGCGATCCCGCTCGCGCCGGACCATGCCGGTGATGAAGCGGAGCACGGCATCGTCCGTGCGCGCGTCATGCCGCTTCCCCGCGAGCGCCCAGCGGTTGCAGTACAGGTACTGCGTGCGTCCGGCCGCGGAGAGCAGGCCATCCAGCGTGGTGCCGAGCCTCTGCGCGAGCTTCTCGAGCTCGGCGACGCTCTCGGGCGACATCTTCCAGCGGTACAGCTGGAAGATCGTCGGCGAGAGGACGCCCATTCCGAGGAGCACGTACTCCCCGATCGTGTTCAGGAACGACGTCTTGAGCAGCTCCGTCCTCCCGCCGCAGTGCCGGAAGCGCTCGACGAAGCGCGCGAGAAACCGCGAGCTGAACGTCGGCGCGAACGCGCGGACCGCCTCGATGCGGCGGCAGGCGAGCACCAGGACCGGGACGGCGGCGTCAGGCCTCCGCGCGGCGAACAGGATGCGGAGCATCTGCGCCAGCGCGGCGACCGGCTCCCGCAGCTGGTCAGCCGCGGTCACCGCGCCTTCGATCCAGCGGCGGTCCTCGAGGAGCCCGCCGTAGTCCTTCTGCTGGAGCTCGAGGAGCCCCGTGAGGCGGTCGAGCTCGGCGCGCTGCGCATCCGGCTCGGCGAGCGCCTTCAGGAAATCCTGGAAGCGCACCTCGTCGGAGCGGTGCCCGCCCTCCTCGGCGTCGTACGAGAACGTGCCGCGCACGCTCTCCCCTGTCTGCAGGCGGAAGGCGTACGAGGCGGCGAGCTGGTAGAGCGCCGCGTCGTCGGGCATGCAGAGCTTCCGGCTCTCGTCGGCGATGGCGGCATGAAGCGCGGCATCGTCGGCGAGCCCGGAAAGCTGCGCGGGATTGCCGAGGCACGCGAGCGCCTCCGCCACCGCTTCCGCGATGAATGTCTCCGGCGGATCCACTTCCTTGAAGAAGGCGGAGAGCCGGAGAGCGACGGTCTGGACCTGTTCCAGACGCAGTTCCAATCGTTGCTGTTTCGTCAGCGTCTGCTCGACGCTGCATCTGAGTGACAAGCTCATAAGCGAAATCTCCTTATTACCTAGGTTTCAAATTACCTGGTCTCGATACCACGGATATTGCCAAATAGCAAGATAAATGCTATTATATTCGCAGCAATACCAATATCTAAAGGAAAAGGAGAAAGAAATCAGTGGTAAAAAATCAATACAGGGAGGCTGCCACCTGGCAGCAGTTCAATCGCGTTCATGAGCTCAAGCTCAAGGCGTTCATGGTCCTCTTCGGCGCGTACATCGCCGTCATGACCGGGATGCTGGTCGCGCAGCACTACGGGTTCGTCCTGTGGGGCGGAAGGCTCGGCGCGCTGCTCAACCTGATCTTCGGGCTCGGCGGGCAGCTCGTCATGCTGTTCATCGCCATCGTCGCGTTCGACGCGCCGTACCGGCGCTGGCACGGGGAGCTCGCGAAGATCTTCGGATCGGTCGGGCGGCAGACGCGGCTGGGAGCCTTCGGCTTCTACCGCTTCATGTTCAACCCGCGTCCGGCGGACACGCTGGCGGCGATCCTCGACCAGAAGCTGGAGATTCAGGAGCTGGGCGAGGAACATGCGCGACTCGAACGCGAACGCGACGGCTGGAACCGCAAGCTCGAGATCGAGACGCTCAAGCTCCAGCTCGCCGGGCTGGACGGCAAGTTCCGTGAAGGATCATCCGAACAGCGGCGGCTCGAGCGCGCTCTCCGCAAGTGCGCCGACCCGGTAGCGCTCAGGCGGCTCCTCGAGGAGCTGACGAAGCTGGAACCGCATCGCGAGCTTCCCTCCGAAGCCCCGAACGGTCCCGACCGCATCGAGGAGCTCATCGCCACCTTCCGCGAGGAAGAGCGCGATGGCACCGACGAGGAAGCGACCCGGCTCTTCCATGCCGCGCTGCAGGAAGAGAGCCGCAAGGGCAAGCGGATGAAGCTCGTCGCGGCGATCGGCAAGCTGCGCGCTGCTAACCGGCGACGGAAGGAGCAGGAGGAGAAGGCCGCCTCGCGGCGGCACCGCAGAGCTGCGGAATAGGATCAGGGCACCCTCGGGTGCCCTTTTCGCTACCAGCTCTCGGGATGCGAGACCGTCGCGCCGTCGACGGCCGCGAGGTCGGCCAGCGGTATCGCGACGCGCTCGGAGAGGCGCGCTCCCCGCGCGTCGCGACCGGCTACCTGCGTCACGCTCCGGGGATAGTCCTTCCGGGCGAGCAGCGCGCGCAGCTCGTGGGCGGGCACCGTGAGCATGCTCTGGCTCTCAGGAGAACAGACGAACACGAGCTGCACGGACGCGGAGAGGCCGGCGCCCGGCATCCGTTCCGCGCCGTAGAGCTCGGCGACCTCGAAGCGCGCCTCGCGCGCGCCCGGCGAGACGACCGCGATCATGAACGGGATCTCCAGGAGGCGCCCCTCCTGCCGCACCGTCCAGAGGCCGTCCGCGCCTCCGCGGCGCTCCAGCGCGACCTTGCGGGCATCCGTCACGGAAACCGTATCCGGATGCTGCGCCAGGAGCGCGAGGACGCGATCCTCCCATGCCGTCGACGAGAAGTCGGCCCGCTTCACGGGCAGCGGAAGACCTTCATCCTGCTCGTCGACCCGCGCAGGAGGACGACCTCGCTCGGCGCGACGCCCAGGTGCGCGGCGAGCATCTTGCGCGCGGCCTCGTTCGCCTTCCCCTTCTCCGGGCGTGCCGGCGTGGCGATCAGCACGATGCCGTTCTCCTCGCGGAGCGAGGCGGCCCGCGCGCCCGGCTTCACGCGCGCCTCGACGATCCTCACAGCAGTATGTCGGCCTCGCGCGCGAGGCGCTCGAGGATCGCCGAGAGCTCCTCGCGCGAGTAGAACGAGATCGTGATCTTGCCGGCGTCACCGTGCGCCTGGATGCGCACCGGCGCTCCGAGGTCCGAGGCGAGACGGTCCTGGAGCATCTGCAGCTCCGGGCTCAGCGGCTCGGCCTCGCGCGGGACGCGCGGAGCGATCCGCCGTCCCTTGCCCGCGGCGACGCGCTCCCGCAGCTCCCGGGTGGTCAGCTGGCGCTGCAGGAGGTCGCGGAAGAGGGACTGCTGCAGCGCCGGATCGGTGACGCCGAGGAGGAGGCGCCCGTGGCTCTCGCTGATGCGGCCGTCTTCGATCGCGGCCTGCACGTCGCCCGGCAGGTCGAGGAGGCGCAACGTGTTCGCCACCACTTCCCTGCTCTTGCCGAGGCGCGTCGCCACCTCGCGCTGCGTCATGTTGAACTCGTCCTGGAGGCGGGCGTACGCGCGCGCCATCTCGATGGGATTGAGCTGCTCGCGCTGCAGGTTCTCGATGATCGCGAGCTCCAGGCTCTCGCGGTTCGCCGTGACGGCGCGCACGATGGCCGGCACGCGCGGCAGGCCGACCAGCTTGCTCGCGCGCAGGCGCCGCTCGCCCGCGATGAGCTCGTAGTGGACCTGCGTGCCGGTCGGCGTCTCGGTCTCGATCTTCCGCACGACCAGCGGCTGGAGCACGCCGAACTCGCGGATGCTCGCGGCGAGGTCCGCGAGCGCGGCGTCGTCGAAGGTCTTGCGCGGCTGGTTGGGGTTCGGATGGATCCGCTCCACCTCGATCTGGAATACCGCCTCGTGCGGCAGGCGCGTGTCAGGCTCGCGGACGGGCGCCGGCGCCGGCTGTGGATACATCTGCTGGCGCGGCGGCTCCGGCTGCCGGACCGGTTCGGGCGCCGGCCGGTACGGCTGCGCCATGAAGGCGTCTCCCTGGCTCGGCGGCACGAGGGAGGCGTAGTCCGGAGCGGCAGGCTGCGCGGGAGCGTCGTCGTGGACGTGCAGCATGAGCGGCACGGGCGGGAGCGCTTCCTCGCGCGGCTGCGCCGGCAGCTCCGGATACGCGAAGCCGCCCGGTCCGTGAAGGCTGCGGTCGTCTCCCTGCGCCTGGGAGCCGTTCCCCTGCGGCGGAATGAGGGCCTCGAGGCCGCGTCCGAGCATGCTGCCAGTATAACGGCTCGCGCGGTTTGACGCTTCCGCCGCGGCTATGCTTCATTGCGTACGGAACGATTCCGAAACCCATAGGGAGGAGGTGAAGCCCATGTACTGGATAGCCCTGTATGTCTTTCTCGCCATCGCGTTCGCGGCGCTCAACGCCGTCGAGAGCAGGAAGGCGAGCTACCGCTTCAGCACGCCGGACCGCCTCGAGCGGGCGCGCGGCGTCACGCAGGCGATGACGGTCTTCGCCGGCGTCGTGCTCGTCGCCGGATGGAACGTCTTCGACATGCGCGTGCCGGGGATCCCCGGCTGGCTCGCTGCGCTCGCGCTCTGCGCCTACCTGTTCGTCGCGTACTGGATCGGCCGCTTCGGCGCCTGGTCCGGCATGGACCGGTACCGCGCGGAGCTGCGCGAGCGAGGATAGGTTTCGAGGGGCTGCGGCCCCTCGTTTTTCATATGCCGCGCTCCTCCCCGATGACCTCGCGCGCCAGGTCGCGGTACGCGCGCGCGCCGTCCGAATCCGGGCGATGCAGCAGCACGGGCTTGCCGAAGCTCGGCGCCTCCGCGAGCGCGACGCTCCGGGGGATCTCGGTGCGGAACACGCGGTGCGGGAAGTGCGCGCGCAGGTTCGCGGCGACCTCGCGCGAGAACCGCTCGCCGGCGTCGTGCATGGTCAGGAGCGCGCCGGCCACGGAAAGGTCGTGGCTGAGGTTCTTCCGGATCATGTCCACCGTCGCAAGCAGCTGCCCGAGCCCCTCGAGGCTGTAGTACTCGGCCTGCACGGGCACGATGATCTCGTCGGCGGCGACGAGCCCGTTGACGAACAGGAGATCCATCGAGGGCGGCAGGTCGATGACGATGTAGCTGTACTCGTGGCGGAGCGCGTTGAGCATCCGGCGCAGCGCGCGGTCGCGCTCGTGCATGCCGATGAGCTCGACGCGCAGGCCGGTCAGGTGCGGGGCGGCGGGGACGAAGTGCAGGTTCATCAGCGCCGAAGGCCGCACGAGGCTCCGCGGATGCGCGAGGCCGAGCACGCCGTGGTACACGCTCTCCTGGAGAGAATGGGGCGTCGCGCCGAGCGCAGAGCTCGCGTTCCCCTGCGGATCGAAGTCGACAAGCAGCGTGCGTCGCCCGTGCGCGGCGAGGTACGCGGCGAGGTTCACCGCGGTCGTGGTCTTGCCGACCCCGCCCTTCTGGTTGCATACCGCGATCACGCGCGCCATATGGGCGAGTATAGCAGGCGTATCGGGCAGAGAATCGTGGCCTGCCATGCAGATTTGACCTTCCTAGCCGCCTTCGCGTCTAATGGCAGCAGTCTTTTCAGAAGGCGAGAAATACTTGATCAAGGAGGTTTGCAAGATGGTACTCAAATCCTTCGTGTACCTGATATTGGTAACGGTACACGGACTCGAAGGCCGATCTGGCTGGCGAGGATTCATGACGAGGAAGGGCATAGCCGTAATGCTCCGGCTGATGCCGAGCGTGCTGAGGAAGGCTGGCTGGGATCGGTCCCGCGATGCGCAGCTGGTCAACGTCGTCGCGCTCAGCTTCGTTCGCTACTACCGAAAGCCGCATGTCGCGCTTGCGCACCGCATAGCCACGGACCCGGGCTTCCCGGCGTACGTCCGCCTGAAAGCCGAGGCGCTGCTCGTCCTCGCCGGCGTCGGCAAGTCGGGAAAAGAGCGCGAGAAGCTCTTCGCGGACGGCCGGCAGGCTGAGCGGAGGAAGACCAGGATCTTCATGCTCGCAGCCGAAGCGTACTCGTCCCCGGAGCGCATGGCAGATATCCGCGAGGAGGCTCTGGCGGTCGCAGGCAAGGATGAGGAGCTTAGGGCATGGCACTGCGTGCTATTCGATCATGCGCTTGAGCAGTAAGGACACCTCGCGCCTTCGGGCGCGAACTCCGCCGAGGTGATGGAACTGGTAGACATACGCGACTCAAAATCGCGAGACCTTCACCGGTCGTGCGGGTTCGATCCCCGCCCTCGGCACCGTTGACGCCGTCCCCGCTCCCTCCTAGGGTGCGGGGAGTTTCGCATATTGAGAACGGAGAAGGGAAATATGGAGATACTGAACGTCGGAGGCGAGGAGATCGCCTTCGCGCACACGGGCGTCGTTCGTCAGACGCTCATCAACCATCCCCTAGCCGAGCCGCGGCAGGGAGAGAAGAAGCGGCGGTACCCGTCGGAGCGCGTCCCCTTCCTGCGGGCGCGCGTCGGCGGAGGGCTGTTCTTCGGGCAGCACGCGGACCGCCACAGCGGCGGCAAGCGCGTCAGCGGCATCCGCGAGCTGAAGGCGCACGGCGTCCCGCGGAAGACGACGCTCTTCAACGGGCGCGAGTTCTCGGCGGTCGCCGAGGAGGAGCTCGGAGCCATCGCGGATCACCTGGTGGTCCCGGAGATACCGTACGGCGCGCTCGGCGAGAACCTCGTCGTCGCGGGCATAGACCGGTTCACGCAGCTCCCGCCGGGATCGCTGCTGTACTTCTGGTCGCCCGCGGGCGAGCTGCGCGAAGCGATGCTCGCCGTCTGGCGCGAGAACGAACCCTGCCACATACCGGGGCAGATTCTCGAGGAGCGGTTCTTCCCGGATGAGTCCGGGCTGCCCCAGGCGTTCCAGAAGCTGCGCGAACTGGAGGTAGGGTTGCGCGGCATCGTCGGCTTCGTCTTCCGGGACGGCACGATCCATCCCGGCGACATCGTCCGCGTGCAGCTGCCGTCACGATAGCGAAAGGCGCCCTGCGGGGCGCCTTTCCATTTGCCGAGCGGGACGCTAGGGTGGCCGCGGATACTATGCCAATTGGATAAGGAGGAGATTCGCATGTTCGATACCCAGACCTTCCCCGGACAACGCTACGGGAAGGCGTTCTTCCCGGTCGTGCACGTCGCCGACCAGTACCAGGCGGTCCGCGACCTCGAGGTCGCCGCCTGGTCGGACGCCGACGGCGCGTTCCTGATAAGCCACGGCCCGATGCAGGCGGAGGAGCTCGCCGAGCTCTACGCGCTCTGCAAGGGCGTCGTGCCCGGCGCGTTCCTGCTCGGCGCGAACTTCTACCCGAAGCCGCTCCTGCAGGCGTTCGGCTACGCGCCCAAGTGCGGCCTCGACGCCCTCTGGGCGGACGACGGCATGCCGCGGTACGACCCGCCCCGCCCGGCGACCGTCAACGACATCCGCGCGGAGTCGTCCTTCAGGGGGCTGCTCTTCGGCGGCCTCGCCTTCAAGGGGCAGCGCCAGGTGGACGACTCGCTCATACCGCAGGTCGTCGAGCTCGCGAAGGCGTGCATGGATGTGATCGTCACGAGCGGTCCGGAGACCGGCACCGCGCCGGCGCTGCGCAAGATGGCGCTGCTGCGCGAATGCTGCGGGGATTTCCCGCTCGGCATCGCTTCGGGCATGACGCCGGAGAACATCCGCGACTTCCTGCCGTATGCGGACTGCTTCCTCGTGAACACGGGGATCAGCAGCGACGGCGGGCTTACGCTCGACAAGCGGCTGACCCCGCGCATGGCGGAACTGATCCACACGTAGCGTGAAACGAAGAAAGGCGCCCCTGGGGCGCCTTTCCCTTCCCGCGCGCCGCTACTGCGGCGTGCTCGTCGTCGTGGTCGCGGCCGGAGTCTGCGCGCCGACTCCGCTGAGCGCGGGCCTGCCGGCGGTCACGTTGTCGAGCACCTGCCGGACCTCGGCGTTGTCCGGATTGTCCTTCGCGAGGCGCTCGAACGTGGCTACCGCCTGGTCGCGCATGCCCAGCTGGCTGTACGTGAGGCCGAGGAAGTAGCGCGCGTCGGCGAACCCTTCGTTGAGCGAGACGGCACGCTCGAAGTCAGCGCGCGCCTCGGCGTAGAGCTCGTTCTGATACAGGAGGAGCCCGACCTGGAAGGCGAGCTGCGGGTCCTGCGCGGCGAGCGCGCGAAGCTCCTGGACGCGCCCGAGCGCGCGGTCGCGGTCGCCGGCGGCGAAGTATCCCTGCGCCGAGAGGAACCGCGCATCGGCGTAGTCCCCCTTCAGCTCGAGCGCGGCGGCTGCCTGCTCCTGGGCCTTGGCGAACGCGTCGCCCGCGGGCTCGCCCTTCTGCGCGCGCGCCGAGGCGAGCGTCAGGTACGTGCGTGCGCGAGAGAGCGGCCAGAGCGGGCTGACCGGGTCGGCGGCGGACGCGCGGTCGTACGCCTCGATCGCCTTGTCCGAGGCGCCGTCGAGGTACGGCGTGAGCCCTTCGTAGATGCCGCCCAGGTTGCTCCAGTTGCCGGAGTCGTGGGGGTTGAGGACGGTGGCGCGCTGCGCGGCGGCGAGAGCCGCCTGGAGCAGGGACTGCAGCTGCTGCTGCGTCTCCTGGTCAGGAGCCGAGGTGGCCGCGGACGCCTTCGCCCGGAAGGAGTTGAGGAGCGCCTGCGAGAGGGAGCGCTGGTACGCGTCGGAGCGCTCATCCAGGTCCGCTGCGCGCGCGACCATGCGGAGCGCGCGGTCCGCGTCTCCCGCGGCGGCGGCGCGGCCGCCCAGCGCGAAGTACGAGGCGGCCGCATACCGCTCGCCGACCAGGTACAGGCCCGCGATGCCGCCCGCGGTGACGACGATCAGCGCCAGGAAGGTCGCGAAGAGCGGCATGGTGGACCGTCCCGAGAAGGAGACCTCCCGGCGGCGCCCCGCGATGCCGACGAGTAGGCCGAGGCCGAGCGCGCCGAGCGTCAGCTGCACGAACGAGCCGGGGTACACGAGGAGGCCGAGGCCCGCGAGGCCGGCGGCCATGATCGCGTAGGGCGCGGCCGGGTCGTCGAGGCGACGCCATGCCAGGGAGGCGCCGCCGACGAGCACGACGAGCCATGCGGCGAGCCCGAGGATGCCCGTGGTGACCGGGACGGTAGCGAGGTAGCTCACGCCCTGGTCGAAGCGCATCTGCCAGAACGGCGAGAGGTTCGACGCCGGCGTGCGATCCTTGGCGAACGCGTACGCGTACGTTCCGGGACCGGTGCCCTGGAGCGCCCGCTTGCTCGAGAGGACCTCCTTGACCGAGGAGAACGTCAGCGCGGTGCCCGGGCGCAGCTCGAGGCTGCTCACGGCGAAGGACGGGAGTCGCGGGCCGACCAGCACGAAGACGAGCGCGATCAGGGAGAGGCCGAGCGGGATGCCGATGCTCGCGCGGCGCACGAAGCCCGATGCCGCGCAGAAGAGCGCGATGAGCGCCACCGCCACCCAGAGGATGCGGAAGTTCATGAGGATGAGCACGATCAGCGCGAGCGCGCCCGAGCCGAGGAGGAACGCCTGCGCGCGCGACCCGAGCGCCTGCAGCGGCACGAGGCACGCGATGCCGAGCGCGAGTACGGCCACGAAGCCGAGCTCCGCGATGGTCGCCGGCGCGTAGGTCAGCAGGACGGGCACGCCCATCAGGCCGATCGCGCCGAGGAGGCTGGCGATGCCCGCGCCCGCGACGAACGCGGTCAGGAGACGCACGAGGTCCGCGCGATCCGTGATAAAGACGGCGGCGAGGACGAAGACGATCGCCGCGATCAGCACGTGCAGGAGGGCGTCCGGCGCCAGCAAGCCGCCGAAGAGCGACTGCGCCGGGGTGAGCGAGAACGCCGTCGAGATCGCGGTCGCGATCACCACCCCGAGCACGCCGGCGGATGCCCACGAGCCCGGATAGCTGAGGCGGCGGCGCTGCACCGTCTCGGCGAGGAGCGCCACGAGTCCGACGGTGGCGAGCACGGCCGCCAGGAGGACGCGCGCCGCGCCGGCGGGGCTGGCCGTCAGCGGGATGAAGAACCAGGGCAGCGCGAAGGCCAGGACCAGGAGCGAGCCGCGGCCGATGCGGCGCCAGGCCGAGACGCCTTCGCGGCGGGCGGGAGCGGTTGCTGCGGCGCGCTTGCGCGTCGCGCGTTCGTTGTCAGGCATGTAGGCGTGATGAAGGGGTATGCCCGTCCAGTATACCCGATAGGGGCGCCGCGCTGTGCCCGGGGTGGGAGTCGAACCCACATGGCGCAAGCCAGAAAGGTTTAAGCTTTCCGTGTATAACCAGTTCCACCACCCGGGCTGGGAAGATGACCTGAGGCCTGAGCGGGAATCGAACCCGCGATGGAGGATTTGCAGTCCTCTGCCTTACCACTTGGCTATCAGGCCGCCGCGGGCATTCTAGCGGTTTTGACAGTGCTGGAAAGACCGCATCTAATGAGCCCGGCTATATGCTAGAAGCTTGAAAAGGAGGAAGAAGGATATGGATGGTAGCAAAGGCTACGAAAACGCGGGGAAGATCCGTGACGACGTCGTCGGCCTCGCGAACGAGGCCGCGAAGCGGCACGACTTCGATACGCTCAGGCTCATCAGGCGTCGGCTGGCGCTCGGGCCCGGCATCAACAGGGTGCAGGAACTGGAGTGTCCGACCTACCGGATCCTGACGGGATTCGCGAAGGACCTCGATGCCCTCTGGGGCTATCTCAAGGAGGGGGCGCGCCTGCCGCCTGACGAGCAGGTGCAGGAGAGGCTCCGCGCGACGCTAGCGCATCTCATCGAGGACATGCAGCATCGCGGCCGCAGGATGATGCAGCGCGAAGAGACGGTCATGTGCGTCACGCCTGAGGATCTCGGCTGGAGCACGGAAGAGGTCACGCTGCACCGTTTCCATCTCGCGGCCGACGCCTGCGGACTCGAACGATGCGATCCCGACGTCGTGGCGATGGCAATCCTCAACGACGTTCCGTACGACGCGACGTTCCTGACCGGCGTCCTCGAGCATGACGAGCTGCTCCGCAGCGCGCGAGGCAGCCTCGTTGATGAGCGCCCGATGCTCACGCTTGAGCATACGACCGGCAACCTGAGGCCGCGCGCCAAGGTCCTCTGCCAGAGGAAGAAATAAGAATAAGAGAAAAGGAGGGCCTAGCCCTCCTTTTCCGTCTCTCCGCCCTTATCCGCCTCCTGTGCTTTCAGGAGCGCCGCCTCCACGGCCGCCGCGTTCTGCAATCCCCGGTCCGCCTTGAAGACAAGCTCGGGGATGAGGCGGATCGGTATCGGCTTGATGAGGAGGTGCCGGAGCATGCCGCGCGCGCCGTTGAGGCGCCCGACGACGTGGTCCGCCTGCTCGTCCGGCAGCACCGAGACGTGCACCGTCGCGACGTCGCGCTTCTGGTTGAGCTCGACCTCCGTGATGGTCGGCAGCGCGCCGGGGAATTCCATCTCCTTGAGAATCGCGCGAGAGAGCTCGTCCCGGATCTGCGCGGCGAGGCGTTCCTCCCGGTAGAGCATGCTACTGCTGCTCGATGCGAAGATCGTCGCCGACGGCGATCTCCACCGGGCTGTTCACCACGAGGCCGATCTCCATGACGGCCTCCGCTTCCTGGATCGTGTCCTTCTGCTGGCGGATCGTCGTGATGCGCCCGCGCCCGATGCGCTCGCCGTCGCGGAAGATCGCGAAGGTCATCTTCGGCTTCATGACGCCGACCTCGAGCCGTCCGCCGACGAGCTGCTCGTCGAGGCGCTTCTGGTTGAAGAGCGCGAGGACGGACAGGCGCGCGAGCACGTCCGGGTCCCCGTCCTCGGCGAGCAGCGCCTCAAGCGCCTGCACGAGCTCGTAGACGATCTCGGACGTGAAGATCCTCACCTTGTGCACGTCGGCGAACGCCGCGGCGGACTTCTCCGCCTTCGTCTTGAAGCCGATCACCACCGCGCCCGTCTGCTGCGCGAGACGCACGTCCGCGTCGGCGATCTCGCCCACCGAGCCGGCGAGCACCTTCACGGGGACGTCCTTGGGGCCCGACATCGCGGAGACGATCTGCGTGAGCACCTCGAGGCTGCCCGCGTCGCTCGCCTTGAGGATTACCGGGAAGACCGCATCGGTCGGTGCTACGTACTCGTTGACGAGCTCCGCCTTCCCCTCCTGCTCGGTGAGATGGACCAGGTCGCCAGCGGTCAGCTCCTCGCCGACGCGCGGAAGCGAGTCGAAGCCCACCACGAGCGCTGGAGCGCCCGCGGGCACGGCCTTGGCGGGCTTGCCGAGGAAATCCTCGAGCACCTTCGCCTTGCCGGAGGCCGTCGGCGTCGCGACCGCGTCCCCGTAGCGGAGCGTGCCGTCCGTGACGATCACCACCGCCTCGTTGCCGCGACGCTTGTTGGCGCGGGCTTCGAGCACGACGCCCTCGGCGGGCGCGGCGGGGTCGTAGGTGAGGTCCTCGACCTCGGCCGCGAGCACGAGCAGGTCGAGGAGGTCGTTGACGCCCTCGCCGGTGATGCCGGATACCGCCTGGTAGCTGACGTCGCCGCCGTACCCTTCGACGAGCACGCCGATGGCGGCGAGGTCGCCCTTCGCCTTCTCGACGTTCGCGCCAGGCGCGTCGATCTTCGTGAAGGCAACAACGAACGGCGTCTTGCTCTCGAGGAGGATCTTCGCCGCCTCCTCCGTCTGCGGCTTCACGCCCTCGGTCGCGGCGACCACCAGCACCGCGAGGTCCGCGACGTGCGCGCCGCGGCTGCGCATGTTGGTGAACGCTTCGTGGCCAGGCGTGTCGATGAAGGTCAGGACCGCGTCGCCGTGCTTCGCCTGGTACGCCGAGATGGCCTGGGTAATACCCCCTGCCTCGCGCGCGGCGACGTTGGCCTTCCGGACGTAGTCGAGGAGCGTCGTCTTGCCGTGATCGACGTGCCCCATGATGACCACCACCGGCGGCCGCTTGATGCGGGTCTCTGCCATAGCCACGCCAGCCTAGCGGAGGCCGCCTTTACAGGCAAGGAAAATGGGGCGATTTGCAGTCCTAGGCTCCCCAGGTCTCGTCCTCCTTGTCGCGCACGGGCCTGGTGCCGGTGATCAGCTGCATGATCCAGGCCGGGATGCCCGAGCGCAGGAACACGAAGAAGACGAGGAGGGCCAGGAGGAGCACCTCCGCCATGCGGAGATAGTGGAGCACCGGCAGGAGGGTGAGATGCGCCACGACCGCCAGGGAGCAGATCGACGCGAACCAGAAGGCGGTGGCAGGCAGGTCCAGCAGGAAGTAGCGCTTCACGGGAAAGCGCTCCATGCCGAAGCGGAGCTGTATGGGGCGGTGGAGCCCGTACGTGATCTTGCTCAGGAACAGCATCCGGCGCGGATGCCGCTCGATGCGGCCGTCCATGATGCGCGTGATCGCGCGCAGCGTCTTCCCGTAGCGGCTCTCGGGATTGATGCAGGTGCCCAGCGCGTACCAGAGCAGGTCGCCGAGCAGCGCGCCCGCGACCGCGAGCGGGAGCGCGATCCACCAGACGAGCTTGCCCGTGAGCGCGAGGAAAGTGACGCCGAACAGGAGCAGGTCGCCCTCGAAGAGCATGCCGGCGAATATGCCGGCATACGGAAGGAGAGAGGGCGGGAGCATGCCCCCAGTATAACCGGGCTAGCGGGCGTAGGACCCGATTCGCAGGCTCGCGAAGGTCTCCGCGGCCTTCCCGCCCGCGATGCGCTCGGAGGCCTCGGTGGCGTCCGTGCCGCAGATCGTCGCCGAGCTGGGGTTCTCCTGCACGTACCGGGTGAAGTCGTATACGCCGTCGCCGATGGCGGCGTAGCAGCGCTCGGTCGTGCTGGCTGAGCTCAGGTCCTCGAAGGTGTACGAGGTCTGAACGGGATTCTGCGGCTCCGACGGGGCGCGACGCGAATAGGCGTATATGCCCCCGATGACGAGCACGGCGAGCACGAGGATCGCGACGAGTGGTGCGGTGTTCTTTTTCTGGTTCATGATCTAAGTGAAGCACGCGAGAGAGAAAAGCGACACCTCCCGGAGGGGAGGTGTCGCGAACGGTCAGGCGGTCCTGTGCGCGGGCAGTTCGAAAAGAAGTATCGATTTATCGGAGCGGTTCCGGCTTCAGTGACCTGACGCGTTCCCCTGTTGCTGTTCAGTAGTCGTACTGGTCGCCCGCATCGGCTTCCGGTGGCGGTTCCCGGGTCGGTCCGCGGTATGGCGGGTCCGGGAAGCGGCGGAGGCGAGCTGGGCCGAGTGCGCTGCGTCGTGGTGTTCAGATTCCCCTTCTGGTTCCCGGATCGCCTTGTAAGGCGGCGATACGGATACGACGGAGCGGTAGCGCTACGGATGCCGGTCAGCAGCTTCCTGCCAAATCCCCTCTACACGTCTCGTGCGCTGTCATAGCTCAGCAAGGCGCTGGTGAGCATCCGGAGATAGATGACGTCTGAATCGTGTGCTTGCGGATGAGCGACTGGTGATGTTTTGATCGCGATCACTTACTGGTACGCCGTCCGGGCCGGGTTTCTTTCACGGTCAGCGGCGGCCCCGCCAGGGCAGCACGGTCTGGGCCGCGAACGTGCTCGTCCCTACGTGCGCGCCGATGGCGCGGACGTAGGCGCCCGTCGTAACACCCTCGGCGTCGCCGGTGACCAGGACCATCCAGTCCCGGCCGTTGGCGTCGCGTAGCAGGAACGCAGTCGTCGTAGTCGCCTCGAGAACCTGCCCGCCGAGGAGTCCCTGCGCGGGATTGGACCAGAACGCCTCGCGCGAGAGCACGAAGCGGTCATAGGCAGGAAGCTCGCGGGCCAGCTCGTGGGTGCGCGTGCCCAGGCCTGCCGCGTAGAGCGCGCTGCCGATCGCGAGACTCATGAGCACGCTCCCGCCGAGCACCGTGACTGGTGCGAAGCGGTAGCCGCGGCGCGTGCGCGTGACCAGCTGGTAGGTAAGGAGTACGAGCATGAGGAGCGCGGCGAGCCACAGGTACGGGAACGACCGCACCGTGGCGATGGTGTTGCGCTGGCTGAGCTCGACGGCGAGGTCCCAGTCGCGGTCGAGGAGCAGGAACTCGGACGTCGCCACGGTCATCGCGCCGAAGAAGACGGAGAGCGCCAGCAGGAGGCCCAGCAGGACGTTGCGCGCGACGAAGGTCCAGCGCGGGCGCGGCGCTATCTCGCGCTCCTGGATGGCGCCGACGACGCGGGCGGCGAAATCGTGTTCGTGGTTCATGGATTCTGGGTAAGGAGGTCGCGGAGCCGGGCCTTGGCGCGGGAGATGAGCGTCGCTACGGTGCCGGGCGGCTTGCGCAGGATGTCCGAGATCTCCTCGTACGTGCGCTCCTCGAGGAAGCGCAGGATGAGCACGTCCCGGTACTTGGGGTCGAGGCGGTCGATGGCCGCGCGGAGCGCCGCGGCATCCATGCGGGCTTCCGTCTCGGCCGCCGGGTCGGCCTCGGCGACGATGTTCTCGAACGCCGCGACCTCGTCCTCGTCGCGCGCGACTTGCGGGACGCGGCTCACCTTCCGGAAGAACGTCATCGCCTCGTTATGCGTGATGCGGTAGATCCAGGAGGAGAACTTCAGGGAAGGATCGTAATCGTTGAGGTTGCGATACGCCTTGAGGAAGACCTCCTGGAGGATGTCATCGGCATCGCTCTGGCTCCTGCAGCCGAGGCGGAACAGGTAGCGGTTCAGCGGCGCCTGGTACCGGCGCACCAGAGGCGCGTACGCCGCGCTGTCCCTGAGCGCGGCCGCGACCAGCTCCTGATCGCTCGGCTCCTTAGTAGAGGATGTGGTCTCGGGCATGCGGGGAAGCAAGGCGCCGAGGCGGCCTGAACCTTGATACGCCCCGGATGCCCCTATTCTTTCATATTAGGACGGGGCAGGAGCGTATACTTACCCGGTGATGGCCGCCTGGTCCCGATACGCTCCCCTGCCGGTCGACGAGACCGCCGCCCGCCTCGGCACGGATGCCGCGCGCGGGCTCGATCCCGCGGGGCTGGAATCGCGGCGCAAGGAGCACGGATGGAACGAGATCGGGCGCGACGCCGTGACCTGGCATGGGATCCTGCTCAGGCAGTTCCGCTCCTCCTTCGTCTACGTCCTCGCCGGCGCCGCGGTGCTCGCCTTCGCGCTCGGCGAGGTCGCCGACGGCGCGCTCATATTCCTGTTCGTCGCCGTGAACGCGGCGCTCGGCTTCTACCAGGAATTCCATTCCGAGAAGGCGGCGCGGCTGCTCGCGAGCTACCTCGAGACGAAGGTTGACGTCATCCGCGGCGGCGAGCATCGCGCGGTGCCGGCGCGCGAGCTCGTGCCCGGCGACCTGGTCTGCCTCCAGGCGGGCGATGCCATCCCGGCGGACGTGCGCTTCGTCAGCACGGACGGGCTCGTCGTGGACGAGTCCTCCCTCACCGGCGAATCCGTCGCGATCGCGAAGCTGACCGAGTCGCGCGAGGCGCAGGAAGCGTTCGAGGCGGCCAACATGGGCTTCTCGGGCACGCACGTGACCCAGGGCAGCGGGACGGCCGTCGTGATCGCCACCGGCGCGGCGACGCTCCTCGGCGAGACCGCGCGCCTGACCGCGACGGCTTCCGGCACGAGCTCGCTCGAGCAGGGCCTGGACCGCTTCAGCGCGTTCATGATCCGCCTCGTGCTCGTCACGCTCGCGCTGGTCTTCGCGGCGCACCTGTTCCTCCGCGGCAGCGAGATCGGCATCGGCGAGCTCGCCATCTTCGCCGTGGCGCTCGCCGTGAGCGTCATCCCGGAAGGGCTGCCGGTCGTCATGACGTTCTCGCTCTCGCGCGGCGCGATGCGCCTGGCGAAGCGGCACGTCGTCGTGAAGCGGCTCTCGGCGATCGAGGACCTGGGGAGCATCGACGTCCTCTGCACCGACAAGACGGGCACCCTCACGGAGAACCGCATGGGGATCGTCGCGGTCAGCGACGAGGCTGCCGTGCCGCTCGCGGCGCTCGCCGGCGAATGGCCGTCGGACGGGCAGATGCGGAACTCCTTCGACGCCCCGCTCTGGACGCGCCTCGGCGACGCCGGCGAAGGCCTGCGCGCGGGAGCGCGGAAGACGCACGCTATCGCCTTCGACCCGGTCCGCCGCATCGACAGCGCCACGGTCGCGCGAGGGTCGCAACGGACGCTCGTGATCCGCGGCGCGCCCGAGGCCGTCCTGGCAGCCTGCGCGGACGCCGGCGATGCCCTCGCCTGGATCGAGGAGCAGGGCCGCCTCGGCAGGCGCGTGATCGCCATCGCGCAGAAGCCCTGGCACGAGGACGCGCACGCCGTCGATGACGAGCGTGCGGGCTTCGCGCTCGCGGGCGCCATCGCGTACGCCGATCCCCTGCGCGCCTCGACGCGGGATGCGCTCGCGCAGGCGCGCTCGCTCGGCGTCGCCGTGAAGGTCATCACCGGGGACAGCGTCGGCGTCGCGGAAGCGGTGGCGCGCGAGGCGGGCCTGCAGGGCGAGGTCATCTCGGGCGCGGAGTTCGCCGCGCTTCCGGAGGACGCGCAGCACGCCGCGGCGGAGCGCGTCGCGGTGTTCGCGCGCGTGAGCCCCGCGCAGAAGCACCGCATCATCCAGCTGCTCGCGGAGCGCCACGCGGTCGGGTACCTCGGCGACGGCATCAACGACGCGCCGGCGCTCAAGGCCGCCGGCGTCGGCCTCGCGGTGCAGGGCGCGACCGACATCGCGCGCGAGGCGGCGGACATCATCCTCCTCGATCCCAGCCTCGCCGTCGTGATACGGGGCATCCGCGAGGGACGGAGCGTGTTCGTGAACTCGGTGAAGTATCTCAAGGCGACGCTCTCCTCGAACTTCGGCAACTTCTACGCGGTGGCGCTCGGCTCCCTCGTGATCAAGGAGCTGCCCATGCTCCCCGTGCAGCTCCTGCTGCTCAACCTCCTCACGGACGCGCCGCTGATCGCGGTCGCGGCGGACAACGTCGACGACGGGGACCTCAAGAAGCCGAAGGCGTACCGCGTGCGCGAGATCGCGACGATCGCGCTCGTCCTCGGCATCGTGAGCACCGCGGTGGACTTCGCGTACTTCGGCCTCTTCTTCCAGCTGCCGGTCAGCGAGCTCCAGACGAACTGGTTCGTCGGCAGCGTCCTGACCGAGCTGGCGTTCCTCTACTCGGTGCGCACGCGGCTCCCGTTCTGGCGCGCGCGCGGACCGGCGCGCGTCATCACCGCGCTCACCGTCGGCGCCGGCGCCGTCGCGCTCGCGCTCCCCTTCACCCGCTTCGGGCAGGAGGTGTTCCGGTTCACGCCGCCCGGAGCGACGACGCTCCTGCTGATCGCGGGCATCGCCGCGGTCTACCTCGTCGCCAACGAGGCGGTGAAGCTCGGCTATTACCGCTCCTTCCGCGGTACCGAGGACTGAGGGTATCCTCGTCCCATGCACGCGTGGGACGTCTCGCCGAAGGAAGCGGTCCGCATCCAGCAGGAGCTGCGGCATGCCGTCCGCGTAGCGCCGCTGGGGAACGTGCCGCGGCTGATCGCGGGATGCGACGTGAGCGCGAACCGGTTCAGCGACGAGGTGTTCGCCGGCTTCGTCGTCATGACCTGGCCGGAACTCGCGGTCGTCGAGACCGTCACGGTACGCCGCACCGCGGGCTTCCCCTACATTCCGGGCCTGCTCTCCTTCCGTGAGATCCCCGCGCTCCTGGACGCCTGGGAGATGATCGGCGAGAAGCCCGGCCTCCTGTTCGTCGACGGCTCCGGCATCGCGCATCCGCGCCGGCTCGGCATCGCGGCGCATCTCGGCGCGCTCCTCGGCGTCCCGTCCGTCGGCTGCGCGAAGAGCAGGCTCGTCGGCGCGTACGAGGAGCCGGGTCTCGAGCCCGGCTCGCGCAGCGCGCTGTTGGACCGCGGCGAGCAGGTCGGCGTCGTGCTCCGCACGAAGGCGCGCACCAATCCCCTGTTCGTCTCGCCGGGGCACGGCGTCGGCATCGAGGAGGCAGCCGACCTCGTCCTCGGCGCGACGCGCGGCTACCGCCTTCCCGAGCCGACGCGGCAGGCGCATCTCGCGACGAACGCGGCGCGGAGGGCACATTACGGCTTGTAATGGAGGCCTGAAAAAAGTAACGTTTCGAACACTCAGTCAATGATCCGAAACGTGCTCTCCCCCATAGGGCGCATCCTCCGAAAGCGCATCTGGCGCGTACCGCTGTACGTGCCGCTCGCCCTGCTGCTGATCGCCGGCGCGTACCTCGGGTACCGCCAGGTGACGGCTCCCGACGCGCCGCTCCAGACCGTGACGGCGACGCGCGGTACCGTGCGCGAGGAGGTCTCCGTCGTCGGGCGCATCCAGCCCACGGAGCGCCTCGACCTCGCGCTGCAGGGATCGGGACGCATCGCGTACGTCGGCACGAGCGAAGGCGCGCGCGTCCGGCGCGGCCAGCTCCTGGTCTCGCTCTCGGGCGCGAACCTTCAGGCCCAGCTCCAGGCCGCGCTGGCCGGCCTCGACCAGCAGCGGCTCCGCCTCGACCAGCTGCGCGAGGGCGCGCGGACCGAGGACGTCGCCGTCACGCGCACGTCACGCGACAACGCCGAGCTCGCGTTGGCGGCCCAGCTGCGCCAGAGCTTCTCCTCCGTTGACAGTACGCTCGGCGCGAGCGTCGACCAGCTCTACGCCGATCCGCGCTCCGGGTCGCCGCGCTTCGGCGCATCCATAGCCGCCGGCGCGTCCAACTACTTCATCAACGCCCCCTACCAGGACCGCATCCGCCTCCAGGAGGAGCAGGCGGAGACCGTCCGGCGCATGGACGCGTGGCGCGCCGCCCTCGACGGCGGGGACCGCGCGGCGGCCCTCGCGGCGGCGCAGCGCGCGCTGCCGTACGCGCAGAGCTATCTCGCGGACCTCGCCGCGGTGATCAACGCGTACCGCGCGGACAACACGACCCAGCAGGCGATCTACGCAGGCTTCAAGGCGGACGTCGCCGCGGCGCGGAGCGCGGTCTCCGGAGCTGACGCGGCCGTGACCGCGGCTGCGGCGTCGCTCGCGAGCGCCGAGAGCCAGCTCGCGCTCAAGACCGCGCCGGCCGGAAGCACGGACGTCCTCATCCAGGAAGCGGCCGTGCGCGCCGCGCAGGCGCAGGTCGCGGCGGTGCGCGCGCAGCTCGCCGAGAACGCCGTCGTCTCCCCCGTGGACGGCGTTGTCACGAAGCTCGACGCGCAGGTCGGCGAGTCCGCCTCGCCCTCGCGGACGCTGGTGAGCGTCATGGCGGACGCGCGCTACGAGATCGAGGCGCGCGTGCCGGAGGCGGACATCGCGAAGATCAAGGTGGGCGACGAGGCGCGCGCCACCATGGACGCGTACCCGGGCGAGCGCTTCGCCGCCCGCGTGATCTTCGTCGCGCCGGCCGAGGATCTCGTCGAGGGCGTCGCCACCTACAAGGTGAAGCTCCAGCTGACGGCCGACGACGCGCGCGTGAAGCCCGGCATGACCATCGACATGGACATCAGCACGAACACCCGCGAGGACGTCGTCGTCGTGCCGCAGCGCGTGGTCGTCACGCGCGGCGACCGGAAGGTCGTGCGCATCCCCGACGGCGAGAGGACGCGCGAGGTCGAGGTGAGGACCGGCATCCGCGGCACGGACGGCATGATCGAGATCGTCAGCGGCCTGCGCGAGGGCGAGGTGGTCGTCAGCGGCTCGGCGGACTGATGGCGCTGATCGAGGCCCGCGACCTCGCGAAGGTGTACGGCGAAGGCGAAGGCGCCACCGTCGCGCTCGCCGGCGTGTCGTTCGACATCGAGAAGGGCGAGTTCGTCTCCATCATGGGCCCCTCCGGGTCCGGGAAGTCCACGCTCCTGCAGATTCTCGGCTTCCTGGACCAGCACACGGGCGGCACGTACCGCTTCGAGGGGCGCGACTCCGGCTCCTACTCCGACGACGAGCTCGCCGAGGTGCGCAACCGCAAGCTCGGCTTCATCTTCCAGGCCTTCAACCTCCTGCCGAAGACCACGGTGCTCGAGAACACGCAGCTTCCGCTGCTCTATTCGCGCATCCCCGAGCGCGAGTGGGCGCCGCGCGCGCATGCCGCGATCGACGCGGTCGGGCTCGGCCACCGCGCGTACCACGAGACCGGCAAGCTCTCCGGCGGCGAGAAGCAGCGCGCCGCCATCGCCCGCGCGCTCGTGAACGACCCCGAGGTCATCTTCGCCGACGAGCCGACCGGCAACCTCGACTCGCGCTCGGGCCAGATGGTCATGGAGACGATCCAGGACCTCAACGAGAACCACGGCCACACGATCATCCTCATCACGCACGAGACGAGCACGGCCGAGCACGCGAACCGCATCATCCGCATCCGGGACGGCCGCATCGAGAGCGACGCGCGCGTGCAGGCGCGCCGGCGCGCTGCCGCCGCATACGAGAAATGAGGTTCCGCTACGCGCTCCGCACCGCCCGCACGGGCGTCGCCCGGCACAAGAGTCGCTCGGCGCTCACGATCCTCGGCATCGTCATCGGCATCGCGAGCATCATCCTCATCCAGTCCGTGGGCGAGGGGGCGCAGTCGCTCATCCTCGACCAGGTGCAGGGCCTCGGCGCGCGCACCATCGCGATCCAGCCGGGACGGCCGCAGCGCGGCCCCGCCGACGGCGCCAACGCCTTCTCCGACTCGCTCAAGCAGCGCGAGGTGGACGCGATCAGCAGCAAGGCGAACGTCCCCGGCATGGAGAACGTCACGCCGTCCATACTCCTTCCCGGCTCGGTCGCGTACGGCACGGAGACCTACGACGGGACGATATACGGCACCGCGCCCGGCTTCGCGGCCATCCTCTCCCTCGACGTCGCCGAGGGCTCCTTCATCGCCGACGAGGACGTCGCGGCGCGCGCGTCCGTGGCCGTGATCGGCCACACGGTGCGCGAGGAGCTCTTCGGCGAGAGCGACGCCGTCGGGCAGCGGATCAAGGTTGGCGACCGCAGCTTCCGCGTCATCGGCGTGCTCGAGAAGAAGGCCTCGGCGCTCTTCGTCGAGCCGGACAAGATCGTCATCGTCCCCTACACCGCCGCGCAGAGCTACCTCACCGCCAACGACCACTTCAACATGGTCTTCGGCCAGGCCGTCTCCGAGGACGAGATCGACAACGTGCAGGCCGACGTGGAGCGGACACTCCGCGACCTGCACGACATCACCGACCCAGAGAAGGACGACTTCGACGTCGGCACGCAGAAGGAGCTCGCGGACCAGATCGGCACCATCACGGACGTGCTCACGTACCTGCTCTCGTCCGTCGCGGCGATCTCGCTCGTCGTCGGCGGCATCGGCATCATGAACATCATGCTCGTCTCCGTGACGGAGCGGACGCGCGAGATCGGCCTCCGCAAGGCGCTGGGCGCCAAGAGCAGCGACGTGCTCCTCCAGTTCCTCATCGAGTCGGTGATCCTCACGCTCGCCGGCGGCGTCATCGGGATCGTCCTCGGGGCGAGCCTCTCGTTCCTCGCGGCGATCGTCCTGAGCACGTTCGCCGGCCTGAACTGGGGCTTCTCCTTCCCTGTCTCCGCGGCGGTCATCGGCATCTCGGTGGCGGCGGCCGTGGGACTCGTCTTCGGCCTCTATCCTGCGAGCCAGGCGGCGAGGAAAAGCCCGATGGAGGCTCTGCGTTACGAATAGCCCGGCCTTATCGGGAATTTATCGACGGCCGGCTATCTTGACGGCACGTTCGGGCCCATATAACATATCTGTTATGTAAGACGCCTGGCGAATTACTGCCCGTATCAATGCGCTATGCCATCCTGCCTCCCTGCCGGAAAGAGATAGAGAAGATATTGGGCCGTGATGTCGCCTCCGTGAGGCTCTTCGGGGCGGCGGCCGACCGATTCCGCGACCACTCCCTCGACGAGCTCCAAGCGGCGGGTCTTACGGAAAAGATCAAGGGAATCACCACGCGGCTGCCGATGATCGAGTACCGCATCGAGCTCAAGGACAGGAAGCTGCGCGTCATCTTCAGCATCGACGGAGCGGACGCGACCTGGCTCGCCTGCGAGCTCGAGAAGCGGGGCAGGATCACGCGGCAGGCCAAGGAACGAGCGGCCGGAAGAATATCTCACTAAGCACATGCAGTTCGACGACATCCTCGACGACCTCCTCAAGGACCCGGAGTTCAGGGAGCGGCACGCCCAGAAGGACGCGGCCGACCTCGCCGCGCGCGTCAGCGACCAGATCGTCCGCGCCCGCATCCGCGTCGGCATGACCCAGGCCGATCTCGCGCGGAAGGCCGGGACGCAGCAGTCCGGCATCGCGCGCGCGGAGAGCGGGGCGACGCTGCCCAGCCTCGCGTTCCTCCAGCGTCTCGCCGAGGCCATGGGAACCCATCTCATCGAACCGCGCTTCGTCGACGTCCGCGCCGTACTCCCGAGGAGCGTCACCAGGAGCACCGCGCGCGAGACGCGCACCAAGCTCGTCAGCCACGGTACCGGCTCAGGCCTGAACCTCGCATCCACCCCATTCACCTCAACCCATGCATGAAGTAAAGAACGCCAACGTCACCCACCTCTGGAGCGTCCTCTGCCAGACCGCCACCGTCGACGCGGACAGCAACGACTTGTCGCTGATCAAGACGATCGACGAGATGAGCGTCTCGTTCGCCAACGCGGACGCGCTCCGCTCCTTCCAGGAGTCCGCTGCCAAGGGCCCGGTCACCACGCCGACCGCGTGCGACCTCGTCACGCTCTGGAAGAAGGCCGACCGCGCCGCGGACGCCGTCTTCGACCTCCGCGTCCGCTACCAGGATCCGGACGGCCGCAGCCTCGGCGAGGTCGAGATCCCCGTCCGCATGGGCGCCGGCGAGCTCCGCCACCGGCACCGCCTCAACATGCCGGGGCTCCCCATGACCGTGCCCGGCGAGTACGCGTTCGTCGTCGAGGTCCGCGCGGAAGGCGGGAAGTACAAGCTCGTGGACCGCGTCCCGCTGGATATCGTCTTCCGGCTCGACCAGCCGAAGAAGTAGCCCTTGCCAGGCCGGCAGGGATGCCGCATGGTGGAAAGCGACCCGAGCGGTCGCTTTTTAGAAAACTGAATAACCCTGGAGTATAGAGAGTATGAGAAAGAACAGAGGATTCTCCCTGATAGAGCTGCTCATCGTCGTGGTGATCATCGGCATCATCGCCGCGATAGCCATACCCAACCTGCTCGACGCGCGTCGCGTCGCCAACGAAGGCGCGGCGGTCGCGGAGATGAAGAAGGTCGCCGACGGATGCGCGAAGGACAAGGCGAAGTGCGCCTATACCTACGAATCGTCCGGCTACATGCTGGCGGTGGCGCCCGCCAACGCGGGCGGGTTCGTGGTGACGGCGGTGCCGATCCAGCCGAACGGCGTAACCGCGACCGGCAACCGGTCGTTCGCGCTCATGAGCTGGTCGAGCAACGGACGGGACGGCTACGAGGTCATCTACAAGCCCGGAGGCATGGCGCCGTCGAGCCTGAGCGACCCCGAGGCGCGACGCCTCGAATAGCCGTACCGGGGCGTGAAAGAAAGAAGGCAGGACCCGCGGGTCCTGCCTTTTCCTATGCGCGAGCGTCCGCTACTGCGTGGTGCTCGTAATGTTGACCGTGCTCGTGTTCGCCTGGATGGTGGTCGTGGTCACGGTGCTGGTGGGGGCAGGGTTCGTGCCGTTGTTCCCCGAGTTGCCGGGAAGGCCGCTGTCCTGCGTCGTGTTCGACGGGACGGCCGTGTTGTCGTAGCTCGCCGGCCGCGCGAACACCTTGTAGGCGATGAACGCCGCGATGACGACGAGAGCGAGTATGGCGAGGATGGATGCCAGCCCCGCGCCGTCTCCGCCCTCCGAAGAGCGTACCTGGCGCGTGACGCGCACCTCGCGTTCCGTATCTGCCATGGGATCAGTTGGAAATGGGTTTGCGACTAGAAGTGTAGATGGATTCGCTGGAGGCTGCAGCCTACGGACTGCGCGCACAGCTCACCATGTAAGACGTGCGCCGGGAGGCATGCTGACGCATGCAAGAGCGCGGGGCCCGAAGGCCCCGCGCTTCCCCATAGGTTGTCCCTCCGCTTCCCTCCCCCGATGAGGAAGCTGCTCTGCTTGGTTCCCTGATTGCTGGTCCCTAGAAGTCGGCCTTCACGCGGACCGTCGCGGCGGTCACCAGGTTATGGAGCGAGTTCCAGAGGCCCTGGATGCGCACCTTGGTGCCGACGACGAGGTTCGAGAAGGTTCCGGCGTCGCCGTCGCGGTCCGAGATCGTGGTCGATGCGTTGACCGCGACCGTCACGTCGCCCTGATGCTTGGTGCTCACGGTGACGGTGTCGGCCGCGTCATCGACCGCGGTGACCGTGCCCTTTACCTGGGCGTAGTCCGCGTCGACGACGAGCACGAAGCTGGCGTCTATGGTCCGGGCAGGACCCTCGTTATCCGTGACGTTGCCCGCTACCGCGATGCGGTCCCCCGCCTCGATGGTGCGGTCGCCCCGGTAGGCGAAGGTCGTGTTGCTGTCCGTGTCGATGGTCCAGGTGATGCTCGGATCCTTCTTCGACGTGGCCGTGATGACGCTGCCGTCGACGGCGGTCACCGTGCCGAGGCCGAAGGTCAGGCCGATGCGGTCATCGAGCTTGCGGTCCTGGCGATCCATGCGGTCCTCCCGCTTCTGGTCGTCACCGCCCTTCCGGTCATCGCCTTGATGACGCGAGAAGAAGCCCTGGAGCGCGCCCCCGAGGCCGAGGTTCGCGTCCCCCTGTACGCGAGCGTCTGCCTTCGCCGAGGCGTCGATGCCGAATGCGTGCGCCGCCGAAACCGAGGTTCCCGCGATCGCGAGCGCGATGAATGCGCCGAGTAGTGCTTTCTGCTTGTTCATTGCTGATGAGTGTCTTGGTGAACGACTCGCTATATAAGACGCATCCTCCGCGAGCGCCTTACATCCGTTGACTCATCGCGACGCATGTCGCATAGTGCGGTGCAACTTGATCACTGAATAGAAGGAGGAGGAGTATCGCCTATGTCCGATACCGAAACTGAAACGCAGCCGTTCAACCGGCGTCATCCCGAGCTCCGCGACGGAGAGCGCTGGCTCGGCAACTATCCGCTCTCCCAGGTCCCTTACCTCCCGCATAGCACCAAGCGCCGCGGGCAGGTCGCCTACGACCGCGAAGGCACGCCGCTCACCGAGTCCGTCGGGAGCAACATGAGCCGCTTCGTCCCGGTCTTCGTCAGCCTCGACGAGATCGTGAAGAAGCAACGTGCGAGGCGCCGTCCCAGCGTCGCAGGAGGCGTGGTATGACCATGACCCTGGAGCGTCATCCCGAGGAAGGGGCTGACGAGCGCTGCATCGGCAACTTCCTGCCGGACGAGCTGCCGCAGCTCGAGCAGAGGTACGGCGCCTTGCGCGTCGGCGAGGTCCCCTACGACCACGATGGCGCGCCGAAGCGGGACTACGGATCGCTGCGACCGGTGTTCGTGAACCGGTTCAAGCCGCCGCCGGTCGAGACGCGCGTCGCGACGATCAGGCAGAGGCCCTGGTGGAGCCGGAAATGAGGAAAGCGGGACCTGCGGGTCCCGCTTCTGCATCTGCAGTGAAATATAAAAAGTAACCGGTACAATATCCTGCATGGATTCCTCCCGCATGCGCTCCCTCGCGCTCATCGTCCACTGGCTGCCGCTCGCGGCGGCGATCGCGCTCATGGGCGGCATGGCGATCGCCATGGCCCAGCAGGCGCTCCGCGCGCAGCTCAACGACCCGCAGATACAGATGGTCGCCGACGCGCAGGCGCTCCTCGAGAAGGGCGTCGCGCCCCAGCAGGTCGCGACCCCGACGACGCCCGTCCCGCTGGACGCGGCGCACAGCTTCGCCCCCTTCCTCGCCGTCTACGACGCCCAGGGAACGCCGCTCGCCTGGAGCGGCACCATCAACGGGCAGGCGCCGAAGCCGCCCACGGACGTGTTCGAGCGGGCCAAGGAGGCGGGCCGCAACCGCGTGACCTGGGAACCGGAGGAGAAGGTCCGCATCGCGCTGGTAGCGCGCCCGGTGAACAACGGGGAGCGCTACGTGGCCGCCGGCCGGAACATGGCCGAGGTGGAGGACCGGATCTGGCTGATGACCCGCATCGGGCTCTCCTCCGTGCTGCTGATCCTCCTGATCACGCTCGTCCTCGAGGGCTTCGCGGACTGGTGGCGGCGGAAGGCCGTTGCCGCTTAACGAACGAACGGAAGGGCCGCGCGAGTCGCGGCTTTTTCGTTGACTATTTCTCAGAAACCCTTATAAGTTTGCTTACGCTTCTTGATAAAAACGTAATAAGGAGAACGAAGGCCCATGCTGGACAGTCTGAACGGCGCCTCCGGCCTGCTGGAGGGAACTGAGACGACGGATCCGCCGAAACACGACTATGCACTCGCGAAACGCGCGGGCATGGGCGACGAATCGGCGTTCACGACGCTCTATACGCGATACCGTTCGCGCACGCTGAACGTGGTTTCACGGATCGTGGAGCCCGCGGACAGCGAGGACGTGAACCAGGAGGTATGGATCCAGGTATTCAGGAAGATCGGCTCCTTCAAGGGAGATTCGGCCTTCACGACCTGGCTGCACCGCCTGTCGGTCAACACGGCGCTCATGCACCTGCGGAAACGCACGGTGAAGCTTGAGCATGTCACCGACGACGAGGAATTCCCCGTCGTCGTGGTCCCGGGAACGGAACGTCCGTCCCGGATGAGGATCGTGGATAAGATCGCGATCGACGAGGCCTGGGAGTATCTCCCCGCGGGATACAAGCAGGTCCTCTACTACCATGACGTCCTCGGCTACGAGCACGAGGAGGTGGCGGTCATCATGGGATGCTCGGTAGGGACCTCTAAGTCCCAGCTGCACAAGGCACGCCTCAAGATGGGACGGATACTGCGCCGGAAGAAGCTGAACGCGCACGATTCGAACAACGTCATCGAGGCCCGATGGAACGCCAGGCTCGGCATAGAGCTGCCGGCGATCAGCATCGGGGAATGGAGGCGCGGCATCGAGGATGCGGCGGAGGAAGAGGCTGAGACGGTCGAGGACGACTTCGACATAGGGGAGGAATGGAGCTTATGAGAGATGCTCTCGAAAAAACGGGAACGTCGCTCCCGGTCGCGACGAACGGCACGCAGCAGGAGGAGAAGGTCATCTGGGTCAGGCGCGACCGCCTGGCTCCCGACCCCCGCCAGCCGCGCAACTGGTTCGACGAAGCCAAGCTCGAGGAACTCGCCAAGAGCATCGGAGCCGTCGGACAGCGGGTGGCCATCATCGTGGTCGCCCACCCCGAGGAGCCTGATCGCTACCTCATTGTCGACGGCGAACGCCGCTGGCGCGCCTGCGAGATCGCGGGCGTCATGATGATGAAGGCGGTCGTCTCCCAGGAGACGGACGAGCGCGAGCTCTTCAAGCAGTCCGCGATCGCGAACTTCTCGCGGGAGGGTCACACCACCCTCGAGATCATGCACGCGATCGCCCGCATCAAGCAGGACTTCCCGGATCTCAAGAATCACGAGATCGCGGCGATGTTCGGCAAGTCCCTCGGCTGGGTGCAGAACCACCTTGCGCTGCTGCGGCTCCCGCGGGAGGTCCAGGACCTGATGCATCCCTCGCGACCGAAGGAACAGCGGCTGGTGTTTTCCGTTGCCCTGCAGCTCGTCCCGCTCTCCGAGCAGGATCAGCTGCGATTCGCCCGCGAGTACTGCTCCGGCAGGAGGAGCGCGAAAAGCACCGCGGTGGACATCACGCGCCACCGGCTGACCAGCGGCGGCGTCACGGTGAAGAAGCCGAAGAAGTCGCATGCGCGGCAGAAGATCACCAACTTCACCAAGCGCATCCAGGAGGACACGGAGCTCATCGCCCTGATGGATCCGGAGACCTTCCAAGTCGCCTTCGCGGGACGGAACAGGCAGGAGGTCAAGGAAGCCCTCCGCAACCTCGAGGATGCGGAGCGGAACATCGCCAAGATCAAACGCTTGCTCGGGAAGTCATAAAAAGCGGGACCTTCGGGTCCCGCTTTTGCATGCCAGTCGCTAGCTGCTCCGCTTCCCGTGCCTTCGCTTGAGACGTAGCTGGAGATGGCATGAGATTTCCTACTTTAACCCTTACAACTCCCTAATCAAACTAATCAAGTCCTAATACAGCTCTAAACCATCTAATTGCACCAATGCCATGATGATTAATAATTTCTAGCGTTGTGGAATCGGCAACGCGGTTATGGACACGATTATTTCTGTATTCAATAAGTTCCACAAAACTCTTTTCAAGCCTGGGCTTATGCCTAAATTTTGGCTTGAACGCATCCCAATTCTGAGCTTTTAAGATAATGTCTTTGTAGTGGTTGAGGGACAAAAAGCGAACTAAGGCTTCCCCTTGCTGAAACTCTTCCTGAGTTTTAAATGGATACCTTTCCAATTCAGAATCCACCATACCGGCAACTTGCTCCTTGATATACTGAGGAATCACTCCGTCACGATTCCAGTAATTAGCACCATACTTTGTCAGCAGCTCAGTATGAATGAGGTCCCTAAGTGCGCTTTCGATTTCTTCAATGGACTGAATGCCGATCTCTTCAACTTCATTCGAATCCTCTTCTCCCGTTTCATCATTAGAAAGAATCTCTGGATTAAAATCAGGCTTTACCTTATTGATCTCTAGACAAAGCATTGCAGCAACCTTTACATAACCAGCTTCACTCGATGCACTTTTCATCTCTTTAAGTTGTTCATCATCAAGGCTAGTCAGATGCGCAGTAAGAGGCTTTGTATATTCGGTAAGCTTAAGTCGATAAATTTTCAAATCCTGCACGATGTTTCGATCACTCCGACGAAAATCTAAAAGTATATGTTTGAAAACTAATAAGAGGACCGCTATACCGAAATTAGAACGTACGAAGCCTTTTTCGCCATTATTCCAATCCTTTAAACATTCATCCTTAATTGCTTGGAAAAATATATCCAGCCTCTCAACTGCGAAATCAACGGTATCTTCTTCTGTCTCATGGAAAAGCTCGCCAGGCCTCCTTCCGGCTTTTAGAAAATTTCCCTTCTTTAAACGATTGCAAAGAGTATAAAGACTGATATTTGACTGCGTGTCTTTCTCATTAACACTCGGAACATAAATATGATTTTCCAATGCGCCATTCCTCTTTGCGTTGAGCCCTTTACCGACACGGCTGATTAAGCAAAGAAGCCGATTTTTATCTTCTTTAGAGCCATAGTAGATATCGCTATACAAATCCCATAGCAAATTTGCATCGACCTTCTTCTGGTGCTCATTGATATCGATGAATAACTTACCCTGACGATCTGCAGGAAGTCCCTCGTAGGCAAAAACAGGAATCAATGCAGTCGTTCCCTCTGGGATGCCTGCATAACTCAATAAGCGATGCTGACCATCAATAATCCACGCAGCTTTATAAGAACGAGGGAAAGTAAGATCGCCATATTCAATTCCTTCAAGAGTAGAAATTACTTTAAAACGAGGCGGCTTACTGAAATTGACGATAACATTATTAGCAAAGCTGCCTCTATGATTTTGAATATATTCCCTGATATCGGCGACACGTCCTTTATTCACCATCCTTTGATATGGATTTTCAGAACCATTTAGTAGATTGCCCTGATTGAGCTTTCTATGATGAACATAACTGATCTTAATCAGATCCTTCGGATAGCAAACAAATGAATAGCCTGTTAGTCCATTTGGGTCAGTTACTCTTATAGCGGGGACATGTGGAGGATAATCTGGCACCTCCTCATCAAAGAAAGTCTCAGCGCAAACTTGATAAAAAGCATCTTTCCCAAGGCGGCCGAATAAATCTTCAAAGTATGAAATATAAAACGAGTTCCAAATAGAAACTCTCTTTTCAGAAGCTAAAACTAAATCAGACTCTGAAGGGTCAATGTTATTGAGAGCCAAGATGTATTTAACCGATGTACTCTCTCCAAAAAGTTTCTGGAAAACAGGAGTTAGTTTTCGCGAATAATCATTAATTTCCCGGATATCCTGAGCAACTGTTCTCCGGGATCGCTCCTCAGCATGCTTACATTCGATGACAAATATAGTCTTCCCAAAGCGGGCAATTACATCGATTTGCTTACTCTCGCCATTGTTATCAAGCAAGACCCTAGATGCTTGACTATCCCGATTTAAGTTGTGGGCACCGAGACTCCACATCAAATTCCAAATCCTATCCTCAAAAACTTCTGACGCGGCTTTATCGGAGTTTTTAATTTTTCTCCTTTCTATTTCTGTATTAAAAAAAGGATCGGACTCATCAACACGTAATAAAATATTTTGAATCCGCTCGAGTGGAGTTTCCGAAACCGAATCCTTCTTGGGCATAGAAATATTGGATCACGTAAACACCTATCTAACAAGACGGCGAAATATCAATCCTTACCCAGAATTGGGCGTTTGCGGAGAGGCAGGGATTCGAACCCTGGGAGGGGTTCCCCCCTCAACATCTTAGCAGGATGCTCCATTCGACCGCTCTGGCACCTCTCCCGTTTTGCAGGGCAACAGTAGCGGTTCCCGACTAGGATTTCCAGGTCCGTTCCTAGGGAGACGGTGCTATGATTACCCCATGAACACCACCCCCTTCTGGAAGCGCCCCTGGGTCATCGGCCTCGCCGTCCTGATCCTCATCGCCATCTGGCTCGTCAGCGCGTACAACGGCTTCGTCGCCAAGTCCGCGGCCGTAGAGGCCCAGTGGGCCCAGGTCGAGACCCAGTATCAGCGCCGCTTCGACCTCATCCCGAACCTCGTGAGCTCCGTCCAGGGCATCATGGAGCAGGAGCAGGACGTCTTTAAGAGCCTCGCGGACGCCCGCACCCGGTACTCGGGCGCCGGCACCGTGGACGAGAAGGCGCAGGCCGCCACCCAGGTGGACAGCGCGCTCGCCCGCCTGCTCGTCGTGGTGGAGAACTACCCGCAGCTCCGCTCCTCCGAGTCCGTGCAGCAGCTCATGGACCAGCTCGAGGGCACCGAAAACCGGATCAGCGTGGAGCGCAACCGCTTCAACGAGAACGTCCAGGCATACAACGTCGCCGTCACGCGTTTCCCGGGCAACATCAGCTCGCGCATCTTCGGCTTCGCCCCGCACGCGTACTACCGCGCCGCCGAGGGCGCGGACGTCGTGCCGCAGGTAGAGCTCTAAGCTCCCCTGCACGGCAGAAGGACCCGCATGCGCGGGTCCTTCTTCGTTCGTTCAAGCCTCCTTTTTCTTGGATTCTTCCCAGGCCGCGTAGCGGTCCGGGTGGCAGGTCGGGCAGATGCATTTGCCGAACCAGCAACGCTGGTGCTGGCCGTCCGCGCAGTAGCCGCAGGGAGCGGGTTCGCGCTCGGGACGGGCGCGCAGGCGGGATTGCTCCACGGACTCCTTGAGCGAGATGTCGCTCAGAAAACGCTGGGAGCGCACCGAGACCGGCGCGACGGTCACGACATGCGAGCCGCGAGGGCTGAGGTCGCCGATGTTCTTCGAGATAGCCATACAAGGGGTTCTCCTTCAGGGGTATAGGTTTGTACAAACAGCGTACGCAAAGCTCATTCTCCTCCGAATCGGGGAAGCGTCAAGGGCGTATCCCGGAGCGCCGCGCGGCGATACACTGATGCCATGAACCGGCGCGCCGCCCTCGGCATCCTCGCGGGAGTCCTGCTCGCCGTGCCGGCCCACGCCGCGATCCTCGGCCTCCCGGACCGACCGGCGGGCTTCGTCACGGACCAGGCGGGACTCCTTACGGACGAGCAGCGCGCCTCGCTCGAGAGCACGCTCCGCTCCTTCAACGCGAGCACGAGCATCGAGATCGCCGTCGTCACGGTCCCCTCGCTCCAGGGCGGCGACATAGACGACTCCGCCGTGAAGCTCTTCGAGCAGTGGGCCATCGGGCAGAGCGAGACGGACCAGGGCGTCCTCTTCCTCGTCGCCAAGGAGGACCGCGCGGCCCGCATCGAGGTCGGGTACGGCCTCGAGGGCGCGCTCACGGACGCGCAGGCCGGGCAGGTCCTCCGCCAGGACGTCTTCCCCGCCTTCCGCGAGGAACGATACGGGGACGGCATCCTGGCCGGCGTGGAGCGCATCATGCGCGTCACCCAGGGCGAGACACTCCCCGTCGAGGAGCAGGAGGCTGCGGATGCCGGCGGATGGCTCCCCTACGTCCTCTTCGGCGCGTTCTTCCTCTTCCAGGCTCTCGTGGCCGTCATGCGAAGCTCCAAGTCCTGGTGGCTCGGCGGCGTCCTCGGCGGCGTCGCGGGCCTAGCCGTGACGGCGTTGCACCTGTTCGGCATCGGCACCGTCGCCGGCCTTATCCTCACCGGCATCCTCGCGCTCGCAGGCCTTGTCCTGGACTTCGTGGTCTCCAAGTTCCCGATCCGGCCGGGAGGCGGGCACGGCGGGCCGTGGATCGGCCCCATGGGCGGCTTCGGAGGAGGAGGAGGAGGAGGCAGCGGAGGCTTCGGCGGGTTCGGCGGCGGGAGCAGCGGAGGCGGAGGCGCGAGCGGCCGCTGGTAGCGGGACCGGGACGGCGGTACGATTGGCCTTAGATTCGGAAAACCGAATATCCCTGGAATGCGGAGGAAAGGAACCAATGTTCAAGATGGACGACGTGGACGTCTATTCGGAACGGGGCGTGGAAGCGCTCATGGACCGCATAGACGCGCACCTGGAGAAGCTCGATCCCAAGAAGAGGAACCCGTACAAGTTCCTGATGAAGGCGCTCCGCGGCCGCTGCTCCGAGCCCGAGGTCGGCGTCTTCCTCGAGCTCTTCGGCATAGACCGCATCGCGTACTGGCAGGACCTCACGCCTGAGGAATTCTGCGAGACGGTGCCGCAGCTGATGCCCGAGGACCTGGAGCTCGTGAAGAGGGCGCCGGAGCATCTGGCGAGCTGCCGCAAATGCCTCGCCGAGTCGTACCGCTACGCGCGCTTCATCGGCGAGCACCTGGTCATCGTGCACACGATGGCCGCGGACGGCCTGCAGGCGTACCTGGACGCGGGACCGCTCTCGGCTGAGGAGACCATGCGCTTCCATGCCGAGCTGACGGCGGTGGCGTACACGTACCTGGTCTCGGTGGACCGCATGCGGCAGCGCGAGGACATGCTCGCGGCGCTGCGGGCGATCCCCTGCACGAAGCCGAGCCTGGCGAAGCGCTTCGAGGCGCGCGGCATCATCAACACGTGCGAACGCCTGCTGATGAGCGATCACGCCCTGGCGCGGGAATCCCGCAGGCGGCATCTGCCGGAGGAGAAGCGGTACGCGCGCCTCAGCGCGATGTCCGCCCACCTGAAGGAGTGCGGGCGCTGCGCGGCGCAGTACGAGTACGAGAAGCGCGAGGAGCGATACCAGCAGAAGGTGTACGGACTGCTGTAAAGAGGAAGCCCGCCGAGATGGCGGGCTTTCCGTATGAAAACAGGACAGGAAAAGGGTCCCGGCTAGGCGTACGCGGCACGCGCGTGCGAGTTGCTCAGGCACGCCTGGGCGAACGGCAGATACGCAGGTGTCTTCTGCGCGGTCTCCTCGATCGCGGAGGCGAGAATGGCAAGCCGGTGCTCCGGCTCGATGGACTGCAGCTCGAACTGATTCACGGCGTTGACCACGTCGGTGACGAATTCAATGCGGTGCTTCTGTTCGGCGATCTTCTCGCTCAGATGCAGGACTAGGGGGCGGAGCATGGCTCCTTTGGCTATGGCGCCGCCTTGCAGGCGGACGACCAGGTCGTTATTGAGCGGGTTGCTCATGGGCTTATTCTCCTTTCAAGGGGTTTAGGGGAGCTGGGAGCCACGGTACCCCTCAGGGACGGAGCCGTCAACCGCGACCGGTCAGAGCAGCACGATCGCCAGCACGATCGCCGCGACGATGCGGTATACGCCGAAGCTCGCGAAGGTATGGTTCTGCACGTAGCGCAGCAGCCACCGTACCGCCAGGAGCGCCGTGACGAAGCTCGTGACCATGCCGACCGCCAGCAGCGTCCACTCCTGGCCCGTGAACTGCCAGCCGGCCTTCAGGAGGTCGAGTCCCGTCGCCGCGGCCATCGTCGGGACCGCGAGGAGGAAGGAGAGCTCCACCGCCGCGCGGCGGTCCAGGCCCGCGAGCATGCCGCCGATCACCGACGCCGCGGAGCGCGACACGCCCGGCACGAAGGCGATGCTCTGGATCAGGCCCGCCCAGAGGGACTGCCTGTAGGTGACCCGCTCGATGGGGACGCCCGACCCGAGCCGCGCGCGCCTCCCCCGCTCGAACGCGAGGAGCACGACTCCGCCGGCGCCGAGCATCAGGATCGGGATGGCCGGCGAAGCGTTCAGGAGCTGCTTCACGAACGGGTACGCGATCGCGCCGATGACCGCCGTCGGGATGAAGCCCACGCCCGTCACGAGCACGAGGCGCGGGTCGCGCAGCAGGCGGCGGAGCGCCGTCGCCGCCACCGCGGCGATCGCGCCGAGCTGGATGACGATGTCGAAGGTCGCGAGGAACGGCGTCTTCTCGAGGCCCATGAGGTGCCCGGCGAACAGCAGGTGCGCCGTCGAGGAGATCGGCAGGAACTCGGTGATGCCCTCGACGATGCCGAGGACGAGGGCGTGCAGGATCGTCATGCGTCCTTCGAGTATACCCGCCGCCCGAAGAGCGCGCGCCAGTTATCCGCGATGAGCGCCGCGACGAGTCCGACGACGACGCCCCCGACGAGGTCCGCCGGCCAGTGCACGCCCGCGAGCACGCGCGCGACGCCCACCACCAGCGCGCCCGCGAGGAGCGCGGCGCCCGTCACGGGTCGGAACTTCCACGTCGCGAACGCGAGCGCCGCGAGCACCGCCACGTGCGAGGACGGGAAGGAGAGCTCGTGGACGGGCGCGATGTACGGGTCGAAGCCGAGCCGCTGGAACGGGCGGAGCGTCTGGACGAAGAGCCGGACGAGCGGCACGAGGACGAAGCGGGCCACGAGGACCGCGCCGAGGAGGCGGTACAGGTGGTGCACGAACTGGCGCGGATGCATCCAGAAACGCGCGACCCCCGCCAGGACGGCGAGGGCGACGAGCAGGTACGGGAGCCAGACGGCGGCGGCGTTGAGACCGGTCAGGTACCCGTCCGCGACGGGCTCACCCCAGGGAATCGAGGCGAGGAATCCGGTCACGGCAGGGAGCTCAGCGGGTGACGAACGGCAGGAGCGCCATGTGGCGCGCCAGCTTGATCGCCTTCGCGAGCCGGCGCTGGTGGCTGGCGCAGGTGCGGGTGTGCATCGGGTCGATGATCTTCGCCTGGCTCGAGACGAACCGGCTGATCATGTCCACGTCCTTGTAATCGATCGTGTCGATGTTCTGGGAGCAGAAAAAGCACTGCTGGTTGGTATTGCGCATAGAAATGGTGGTGGGATTAAAGCTTCTTGACCTGGAGCGAGTCAAGCTCGACCACGGTGTCGCGGCCGAAGATGGGCACGGTGACCTTGACGCGGCCCTTCTCGGAATCGACCTCCGAGACCTTGCCGTCGTAGTCCTTGAACGGCCCGTCCATGACGCGGACGAGGTCGCCCTGGGTGAGGTCCACGTGGAAGGTGCTCTCCTCGCGGCCCATGCGGCCCAGCAGGTTCTCCACCTCCTCGGCGGCGAGCGGCGTCGGGGTCGTGTTGTCCGAGCCGACGAAGCCCGTCACGCGCGGCGTGTTGCGCACGACGTACCAGGAGTCCTCGGTGAGGACCATGTCCACGAGCACGTAGCCCGGGTAGATCTTCTCCTCGACCGTGGAGCGGCGGCCGTTCTTCACGCGCACCTGCTTCTCGGTCGGGACGACGACGTTGAAGATCACGTCGCCCATGGACAGCGACTCGACGCGCTGCTTGAGGTACCGCGCCACCGCCTCCTCGTAGCCGGAGTAGGTGTGGATCGCGTACCAGTTGCGGAGGCCCTTGTGCTCGGGAGGAAGCGCCATGACTAGGAGATGATGAGCTTGCGGATCGCCTCGCCGAAGACGTAGTCGAGGCCGCCGAGGAACGCAGCGAAGATCGCCGAGTAGATCACGACCGCGAGCGTGAGCCGGAAGGCGGTCTGCCGGTCCGGCCAGGTGATCTTGCTGAATTCGCCGCGGATGTCGCGGAAGTAGTTGATGATGCTGCGCATTGGGTGTGTCGCCTATAGAAAAACCCCGTCCGGGGCAGTGGCTGAAGTATGCCGTAATTGCGGGAAAAGCGTCAAGGAGGGCGGAAAATCAATCGGCTCCCGGGGAGCGGGAGCCGATAGCTGAGGTCATGAGACCTGTTGAATCTGGAATTTCTTGCCGGTGAAGCCCAGGCGGAGGGTGCCTTTGCGGCTGCGGAAATCGAAATATCCGCGGATGCCTTTGTCGGACTTCAGCGTCTCGAGCATCTGCATGAGCCGCGACGAGCTGTTCACCTTGATGCCGATCCGCTGCCGGTGGAAGTAGGCGCGGAAGTTGTAGCTCTCGCCGCCCCCGTCCTCGCGGCCCATCTCTTCGATGAACACCGCTATCGCGCAGGTCGCCTCGCCGTCCCGCAGGTGCAGGACGACCGGGATGCGTTCGCCGTTGCCACCGCTGAACAGGGATACCGAAGCGTCGAACTTGCTCGGTCCGTTGAATATGTTGAAAACCTCTTCTTTCGTCTGTTGTGTAGTCATACGACTACCTCCTTTTTTAAGATGCTCCGTGGAGCGATCGCACATACGTGCGACTGGATAGAATATAACATAATTCGACAGTTTTGTCGACCTTTATAGGTGGGATGATTGATAATAAGAATGAATATAGAGGCAAATTATCAATTTTATTGACTTTTTATGATAATTTTATACAGTTTGTGCTATGCCTTAGGGCATGGCATTCATGGCTACCCCCCGGCTCAAGGAACGCATTAAGGAGCTCAAGGCGCGCTACGAGCAGCTGCGCGCTGGCAAGGCGTCCCTGTTGCGCATGCTCGACGAGAGCGAGATTCCCGAGGCGGTATATAACTCGAACGCCATCGAGAACTCGACGCTGACGCTCCAGGAGACCGCGGAGATCCTCGACGACCGGAATATCGGACGCAAGGTCGACGTGCGCGAGATCTACGAGACGCGCAATCTCGCGAAGGTCATCGAGCGCCTGCACGCGCAGGACGCGTTGCCCCGGCTCGAAGAGCAGGGAATCCTCGACCTCCATCACATGCTCCTGGCAGGTATCGACGACGGCATCGCCGGCAGGTTCCGCGGTCCGGGCGAGTACGTGCGCGTGGGGACGCACGTCGCCCCTCCTCCCGAGCAAGTGCCGGAGCTCGTCCGGAACATGATCCTCGATTACGAGAGCGACCTGGACGGGTACTTCCTCGAGAAGATCGCTGCGTTCCATCTCGACTTCGAGACGATCCATCCGTTCAACGACGGGAACGGCCGCATCGGCCGCGTGCTGGTCAACTATCAGCTGCAGCAGCTCGGCCTGCCGAGCGTCATCGTCCGGAACCGTACCAAGCAGGCGTACTACGACACCTTTGCCGCATACAAGAAGAACGGGAACGTCCGCGGGCTCGAGGAGATCCTGGCGCTCGGTCTCATGGAATCGCTCAACCGGCGCATCGCGTACCTGCGCGGCGCCCGGCTCACGAAACTCAGCGAGTTCGCCGCGGCGCGGAGGCTGGCGCCCGCGAAGATAACGACGCTCGCGCGCCGCCAGCATATCCCCGCGTTCCGCGAGAACGGCGTCTGGCATATCCCTGAGGACTACGAGTACGCCAGGGACTAGGCATCGGAAGGCGCGCCTTGGCAAGCCTCGTCCGGACGACTATCCTCGTCCGGCACTCTTGAGAACGAGGAGGACAGGAACGCATGACCGTCATCGCGTACGACCCCTCCATGACCGACGAGGACCTGCTCGCGGGCAGGTTCGTGGCGCAGGCGAACTACGTGCGGGTCGAGCCGAACGTCTCGGTGCGGCTGTACGCGCACGTCCCCTTCCGCATCAGGCGGAACGAGGGCTGCACGGACGCCTGCTTCGAGGACGCCCCGTTCGTCCCGGTGCGGATCAGCCTGGAACAGGCGCGGTTCGCGCTCGCGCGCGGCTCCGTGGTCATGGTCGGATCGCAAGCAGAAGCCGCCCCGTAGGGCGGCTTTCGCGCATGCAGGGCGCGGACGCTAGACGTCGAGGTTCCGGACGGAGAGCGCCTGCGCCTGGATGAAGGCCTTGCGCGGCGCCACTACGTCGCCCATGAGGACCTCGAAGAGCTTGTCCGCGGCCTCGGCATCCTCCACGGTCACCTGGAGCAGGGTCCGGTTCTCCGGATTCATGGTCGTGTCCCAGAGCTGCTCGGCGTTCATCTCGCCGAGACCCTTGTAGCGCTGCACCGAGATGCCGCGATACGGGTCGTTCTTCGCGGCCGCGCTCTCCTCTCCTTCCTCTTCGGCCGCCTCGTCCGCGGCCTCCTTCGCCTTCTTCGTGGCGGCCTTCTTCGAGACCGCGAGCTTCGCGAGCTCCTCGCGCGCCGCCTGCAGCTGCGCGTCGTTGAACGCGTAGCGCACCTCGCGGCCCTTCTTCACCTGGTACAGCGGCGGCTGCGCGATGTAGAGGTAGCCGCCGTCCACCACCTCCCGGAAGTAGCGGAAGAAGAGCGTGAGGAAGAGCGTGCGGATGTGCGCGCCGTCGACGTCGGCGTCGGACATGAGCACGATCTTGTGGTAACGCAGCTTGTTGATATCGAACTCGTCCGCGATGGCCGTGCCGAGCGCCACCACGAGCGCGCGGATCTCGACGTTCGCGAGCATCTTGTCGAGGCGCGCCTTCTCCACGTTGAGGATCTTTCCCTTCACCGGAAGGATCGCCTGCGTGCGGCGGTCCCGGCCGGCCTTGGCCGTGCCACCTGCCGAGTCTCCCTCGACGATGTACAGCTCGGATTCGGACGGATCCTTGCTCGAGCAGTCCGCGAGCTTGCCCGGCAGGGTGAGGCCGTCCAGGACGCCCTTGCGGAGCACGGTCTCCTTCGCGGCCTTGGCGGCTTTGCGCGCCTTCGCGGCGAGGAGGACCTTCTCGATCCACGCCTTGCCCGCCTGCGGATGCGTCTCGAGGAACTCCTTGAGCGCCTCGTTCACCACCGTCTCCACGGCGGTGCGCGCTTCCGGCGTGCCGAGCTTCGCCTTGGTCTGGCCCTCGAACTGCGGCTCGGGCAGCTTCACCGAGACGATGGAGACGAGGCCCTCGCGGACGTCGTCGCTGGTGAGATTCTCGTCCTTCTCCTTGAGGATGCCCGCCGAGCGCGCGTACGCGTTGAGCGTCCTGGTCATCGCGGACTTGAAGCCGGTCAGGTGCTGGCCGCCGTCGAGGGTGTAGATGTTGTTGGCGAAGCTGAGCTCGCGGGTCTCGTACGCATCCACGTACATGAACGCGACCTCGACCTCCATCTTCCCCATCTCGCGGAGCACGTGGAACACGTCCTCGTGCACGGGCTGGCGGCCCTCGGCGATGTGCCGCACGAAGGAGAGCACGCCGCCCTCGAAGTAGAAGCCGTACGCCTCGAGCTTGTCGGTCCGGCGGTCCAGGACGGAGACGCGCACGCCGCGCGTGAGGAACGCCTGCTGGCGCATGTGCTCGAGCACCTTCTTCACCGAGAACTCGCCGCTGAGGATGGAGAGGTCCGGCTGGAAGGTGATCTTCGTGCCGGTGCCCTCGGCCTTCGGGCCCTTCTTCACTGGGCCGAGCGGCGTGCCGGTGCGGTACTCCTGCGTCCAGAGGAAGCCGTCGCGGCGGACCTCCGCCTTGAGGTACGTCGAGAGCGCGTTCACGACGGACAGGCCTACGCCGTGCAGGCCGCCCGAGACCTTGTACCCCTCGCCGCCGAACTTGCCGCCCGCGTGCAGGACCGTGAGCACGGTCTCGAGCGTGCTCTTCTTGGTCGTCGGGTGGACGGCCACCGGGATGCCGCGGCCGTCGTCGGTGACCGCGACCATGTTGTCCGGCAGGAGCTCGATGATGACGTTGCTCGCGTGGCCGGCCATCGCCTCGTCCACGGAGTTGTCCGCCACCTCCCAGATGAGGTGGTGCAGGCCCTCCACGCCCGTGGAGCCGATGTACATGCCCGGCCGCTTGCGGACGGGATCGAGGCCCTCGAGGACGACGATGTCCTTGGCCTCGTAGGAGCCCTGCGGTTTCTTCTTTTCTGCCATGACGCGTATGAGTGAGCTCATTCTAGCCGACTCGGAGAGGCCCGGAAAGCCGCGGAATCATTGACATTTCATGATTTTTCTGATTTCCTTAGTCCCGGTTCCGCGCTTCGCGCGGGAAAAACTTGATGAGAAAGGAGACGAAGTAGATGAATAACAAGGAGCCGAAAGGCACGTCATACGACGACATAACGGACCGCGACGGGTACCTCCTGTGCACGTCCCGCTTCGACGGCAACGATGACCACTGGAAGTTCCTCCGGTACGGCCTGCGCGCCGAGGCGGAGAGCGGCAAGACGCTCGAGGACGTGATCGTGGAGAACCCGTATGAGAACATACGGAGCATCTGCGAGGGCATGATCGCCCGCGGCGTCACGCTCGCGGCATTGCTCGCGTTCGACGCGGAGCATCTCGCGCACTGTCACCCGTGCATCGCGACGCGGAGCCGGAACGGCGAGACGGAGCTCCCGCCGCTGCTGGCAACGCTGGCGATCGCCCCGGACCCGTTCCGGACCCGCGAGCGCGTGATGCGCGACATAGCCGGCATCCAGTGCTGACGACAACAAGATGAAAAGCCCCCTCGGGGGCTTTTCTCATAGCCTGGTATACTGGCCCCATGGATATCACCGCTATTCTCCTCGCCGCCGCTGCCTCGTTTGTGATCGGCGCGGTCTGGTACGCGTTCCTCTTCGCGAAGCCGTACCGCCGGCTCATGGGCATCCCCGAGGGGGCCTCGATGAAAGGCATGGGCAGGACGATGGCTCTCGGCTTCGTCCTCGACCTCGTCCGCGCGTACGTCCTCATCCAGGTCGTCGCGGCGATGGGCGCCTTCTCCGTGGCCACCGGCGCGGAGGCGGGCTTCTGGGTCTGGCTCGGCTTCGTGCTCACCACGTACGCCGGCGCCGTCGTGTACGAGAAGCGCTCGATCCCCCTCGCGGCGATCAACGCCGGGTACTACCTCGTCGCGTACCTGGTCATGGGCGCGATCGTCGCGGTCTGGTAGCGGAGTCTCCGAAATAAAAGAGGGCGGTCATGGACCGCCCTTCTTTTCGTGGCGCTGACGCCTGTCGGTGCGGAAGCACCGTCATCACGCCACGCGGACGCACGCATCTGACCGGACGGAGTCCGGAACCCCTTGTTCGCGTGCGCTTCCCTTGACCCAGATTGGCACCGAGCTGTCCGCATGGTGCGGAACGGGAAAGCGGCTGTCAAATGCGTATACTCCGGGCATGCCGCTCCCCCGCAAGAGCTCGCGCGACGCCTTCATCCGCGACGTCCGCCAGGCCTACGCGGAGCACGGCCGCCACGACCTCCCCTGGCGGAAGACGCGCGACCCGTACCGCATCCTCGTCTCCGAGGTGATGCTCCAGCAGACGCAGGTGGAACGCGTCCGCGGCTTCTACGATCGCTTCCTGGAGCGCTTCCCGGACGTCGCGGCGCTCGCGGCCGCGCCGGCGTCCGCCGCGATCGCGGCCTGGCAGGGGCTCGGGTACAACCGCCGAGCGCTCGCGCTCCGGCGCGCGGCGCGGGAGATCGTCGCGCGGCACGGCGGCAAGGTCCCGCGCGCGTACGCGGACCTCGTCGCGCTCCCCGGCATCGGACCGTACACGGCGGGCGCGGTGCGCGCGTTCGCCTGGAACGAGCCCGGCGCCTTCCTCGAGACGAACGTCCGCGCCGCCTACCTGGATCGCTTCTTCCCCGACGCGGAGCGCGTGCCCGACCGCGACCTGCTGCCCGTCGTCGAGGCGACGCTCGACCGCGAGGACCCGCGGACCTGGTACTGGGCGCTCATGGACTACGGCGCGCGTCTCAAGGCGACCAAGGGCAACGCCACGCGGCGCTCCGCGACGTACGCGCGCCAGAGCCGCTTCGCCGGCTCGGACCGCCAGCTGCGCGGCCGGATCCTCCGCATGCTCGCGAACCGGACCCGGACTGCCGCCGAGCTCGCCGCGCTCGACCCGGATCCCGCGCGCCTCGCGCGCATCCTCGGCGACCTGGAGCGGGAGGGGTTCGTGACGCTCCGGCGCGGCAGGTACCGCCTCGCGGACTAGGTTGCCAGCGCCGCGGAGGGGCGTATCATGATGCTTGTCTTCCCGCGAGGACGCAGTTCGAAAAAAGAATAAGGAGCAGATAACCCATGAGAAGATTCCCGTCGCACAACTACGCACCCGCATGCCGGCGCTCCGCCGACAACTTCGCTTACAAGCGGACTCACCGGAGCCTGGTGCGGGCGCGCGCGACACGCATCTGCCGATGCGCCTCTTAATGCAGCGAGACCCCCGTACGGGGGTCTCAGCTTTTTTCAGCGCGGGGAGAGCCGCGAGAGCACGCCGGCCGCGAGCAGCGCGACGAGCAGGACCGCCGCGGAGAGCGCGGCGATGCCGTGCACGCGCGGCAGGTGCCGCCATCCGGTCGCGTTGCGGCGCAGCGCGATGCCGGACCAGACCGCCGTCCCGAAGGACGGGAGGAACAGGCCGGTCAGGGCGAGATGCACCGGGTACAGCGCGCCGTGCGGCTCGTCGTACTGGACGTAGCCGCGATAGAGCACGGCGCCGAGCACCAGTGCGGCGCAGGCGCCCGCGGCGATGCCTGCGGCGACGTGGCGCGGGCTCCCCTTGCGGTTCGCCAGCTGATAGGCGAACAGCGCGACGAGCGCAAGGCTCAGCGCGCGTATGACCATGTCCATGATCAGGACCTCCTTATTACGTGATCGGTAAAGCTCTGCTCCTTATCCCTGACGCGCTGGTCCGCGTCAAGCGGGTTAGAAGATGCCGGCCTGGTTCCGCGGGATCGTCACCTTCTGCTCGCCCGCCGCGCCGGGCGCCACCTGGTACCGCGGGAAGTACACCGTGACCGCGTCGTCGGTGAAGGTGTACCACTGGTAGTTGTCCTCGTTAGGCGCGGTGCCGCTGTCGAGGAACTCCGCCGAGGTGTTCTCGCCGAGCATGCTGCCGAGGACGTTGCGCGCGTAGTCGGCGATCCCCTGCAGCGAACCGCGTGGGAAGAGATCGAGGAGCGCGACCGGGCGTCCCGTCTCGAGGTTCCAGTTGAAGGACCGCAGCTCGTCGCGGCCGTGCGCGCCGCCCTCGAAGGCGTAGACGTGCAGGATGAAGCTCGCGTACTCGCGATTGAGCTGCGCGTGCTCCCAGGTGACGTAGAGCGCGTACTGGACCGGCGACGCGCCGGTCTCGCCGCGCGCCTCCGCGTCCGCGGCGACGGTCTTCGCGAACTCCCGCTCCGTCTCGTCGACGAAGGACTCCACCCGGCGCGTCAGCTCCGGCGATGACGGGAAGCGCGGGTACTCGATGCTCACCTTCTGCTGGTCCGTCGAGCTCGCGCGCGTCACGACCTCGACCGCGAGTCCGGCGGAATCGGTGGACGTCGCCGACGGCGCGGGCCCGCCTGCCGGGCCTCGCGAGACGGACTGCCAGCGCCCGATGACGGCGAAGCCGACGATCAGCACGAGCGCGGCCGCGGCGAGCGATGCGTAGAGGGGCTTCTTCTCGGCCTGCATGTCAGCGCGTGGCGAAGCTCGCGCGGAACTGCGCGAAGACGGCCTCGAGGGCGGCGCGGTCGAACTCGGTCACGGCGCCCGGCTCGTAGTTGCCGATATTCCCGCTGTGCAGGAAGAGCCGCAGGCCGTAGCAGCGTCCGTTCGCGGCGGTCGCGTAGACGGTCTCGTCGTACAGGTTGCCCGCCGCCGCTCCGCCGCCTTTCGCGACATCCCACTCCCGGCCGTTCGGCTCGACGACGCGGTCGCGCCCGGCGACGTTGCCGAGGAACGTCGCGGCGCGGCATTCCCCGGAGCCGAGCACCTCGACGCTCATCCCCGTATCGGAAGAGAGGTTCGTGCCCGCCGTCAGCGACGCCGGGACCTTGAACAGCACGCCGGGGACGTAGGACCCGGGGCCGAGGTTCGCGTACTCGTAGTCGGGCTGCACGGTCCAGCCCTCGGGGTAGCGCACGGCGAAGGCATGTGCCTGGCTCTCGTACGCCTGCCAGCCGTCGCCGGGCGGCGTCGCTACTGGAATCGACGTCGTGGTCCCGGCGGATTCGGGATCTGGCGCCTGCACGCGGCCGCGCAGCGCCCAGCCCGCGACGAGGACCGCTGCCAGGACGGCGATCGAGAGGACAGCCCTGCGGCTCATGCGGGTAGTCTAGCACTTCGGGTATGATTCGGGCATGAATGACCGAACCTTCTTCCTCAAGACATACGCAGCCGAATTCGCCACCACCCAGAACGTCCTCAAGGCCGTCCCGGAGGACAAGGGCGACTACACGCCGAACCCGGTATCCAAGACCCTGCGCCAGCTCGCCTGGTCCGTGGCGGCGAGCGAGCTCGCCTGGCAGCAGATAGCCGGGAAGGGCATCGACTTCGCCGACGCGGCCTGGAAGCGCGAGGCGCCGGCGACGCTCGCGGAGATGATCGCGGTCCACGCCGCCGATCACGCGGCGAGCATGGCGGCGCTCGAGGCGCTCGACGACGCGGCCTGGGAAGCGGAGATTCCCGGATGGATGGGCGGCCCGATGCCCCGCTACGAGCTCGCCTGGGGCATGCTCCACGACACGATCCACCATCGCGGCCAGCTCACCACCTACCTGCGCGCGGTCGGCGCCATCGTGCCGTCCATCTACGGCCCGACCGCCGAGCAGCCGATGCAGATGGATGCGTAAGCTCGCGATTCTCCAGCACGCCGGTCACCGCCCGGCATGACGCCGTACTGCTATCTCGACGGGCAGACAGTCCCGGTGGCCGACGCGAAAGTCGGCGTATACGACACCGGCCTCCTCCGCGGCTTCGGCATCTACGAGGCGCTCGCGACGTATAACCGCAAGCCATTCATGTTCGACGCCCACATGGCGCGGTTCCGCGCTTCGGCTGACCGGCTCGGCCTCGACATCCCCGTCAGCGACGAGGAGCTCCGCGCGATCCTCCTCGACCTGATGGAACGCAACGTCCCGGAGGGCGAGGCGGCGGTCCGCATCATCCTCACCGGCGGCGAGGCGATCGGCGGCATCGACTACGACCGCTCGAAGCCCACCTTCTACGTTCTCGTCGAGCCCATGCAGCTCCCGCCCGCGGAAGCCTTCGAGAACGGGGTGTCCGTGATCGTCGCCGAGCACCAGCGGCAGCTGCCCGAATGCAAGACCATCGACTACATCGAGGCCGTGATGCGCCAGAAGGAGCGCAAGGAGGCGGGGGCGCTCGAGGTCCTGTTCATCTCTGAAGGGCTCGTGCGCGAATGCGCCACCAGCAACGTGTTCGTCGTGAAGCACGGCGTCATCGCGACGCCGAAGGACAGGATCCTGCTTGGCATCACGCGGAAGGCGGCGATTATGGCCGCGGAGCCGAGGTTCCCCCTCGAGGAGCGCGACGTGACCGTGGACGAGCTCTACGCCGCGGACGAGGCCTTCATCACCTCCTCCTTCAAGGACGTGGTGCCGGTGGTGCGCGTCGGCGACCGCGTCATCGGGGACGGGAAGCCGGGGCCGGTGACGCGCGAGGTCATGCGGCTCTTCCACGAGCTCACGCAGGCAGCATAAAGAAAGGGACCGCGTCGCGGTCCCTTCTTCTAGAACGCCTCGCGCAGAGGCGACTCGCGGATGATGCCCATCGCCTCCTCCGCGGAGTCGACGACCGTGAAGATCTGCAGGTCCTCGGCATCGATGGAGCCGTGCTGGGCAAGCAGCACCGTCTTCATCCAGGCCGTGAGCGGGTCCCAGAACTCGTGACCGACGAGGATGACCGGGATATGCGTCGCGATCTTCCGCGTCTGGATGAGCGTGACTATCTCGAAGAACTCGTCGAGCGTCCCGAAGCCGCCCGGGAAGTAGACGTACGCCTGAGCCGCGTACGTGAGCATGAGCTTGCGCGTGAAGAAGTAGTGGAAGCCCTTCGCCTTGTTCACGTAGGGGTTGATCCGCTGCTCGCGCGGCAGCTGGATGTTCAGGCCGACGGAGACGCCTCCGGCCTCGGCGGCGCCCTGGTTGCCCGCCTGCATGATGCCCGGGCCGCCTCCCGTGACGACCACGTAGCCCTCCGTGGCGAGCATCGCCCCGAGCTTCCGCGCCTCGCCGTACCACTGCTGCGCGATGACGCTCTCGTCCCGGGTCGAGCCGAAGATCGTCACCGACTTCTTGACGTCCGTCAGGAACTCGAAGCCCTCGATGAACTCGGCCATGATGCGGAAGATCCGCCACTGCATGCTGTCGCGGAAGTCCTTCGGGGGCATAACCATGCCCGCCTCCTTGTCCGAGAGCGTGGACGCGGGGACCGGAGGCTGCGGGAGGTCCTGAGGATCCATGACCGAAGTATACCAGCTGCGCCCGTGGTAGAATGAACGCGCTTCTTTCCCCGAAAGAACATCACCTACAACACCCCATGAACAAGCTTTCCGGTCTCGATTGGGTCGCGATGATCCTCGTCATCGTCGGCGGCCTCAACTGGCTCCTCGTCGGCGCCTTCCAGTTCGACCTCGTCGCCACGCTCTTCGGAGACATGACCATGCTCGCGCGCGTCGTGTACGTGCTCGTCGGTCTCTCGGCGATCTACCTGCTCACGATGGCAGGCAAGCTCCGCCGCGCCTAAGAGGCGCCCGGATGCGGAAAGGACGCCCGCGAGGGCGTCCTTTCCTTTGTCAGCCGCCAACAGGTCGACCGCTTGCCTTTCGCGCGCGATGGGCTAGGGTGCCTGCACGTTCGTACGTTGATATTCAGGTAATAAGGAGGACAGAGACTGATGGACTATCGAGCCGTGAACGGCCGCTGCGCGGCCGACATCGCGGACCTGCGGCTTCCCCTCTCCGAGGACGAGGCGCTCGCCCTGCTCGGGCATCTCGGCTTCGACCTCGTGGAGGTAGATCCGGTCGAGATCGCGCGCTCGCGCGTCGGCGTCTCGACGTACCGGCGCGGCGCGCGCATGCGCGAGGCGCCGCGCGTCTTCGACTGCTCGGGCTTCGCGAAGTGGGTCTACGGCGCATGCGGCATCTGGCTGCCGCGCCGGAGCATCCAGCAGCGGGAATGCGGCATCGCGATCCCGGTGCTCGAGATCGAGGCGGGCGACGTCGTCTTCGTCTCGGGACGGATCGACTACTACTTCGACGACCCCGAGGACGGCGTGGGACACGTCGGCATCGCCACCAGCGAAGGCACCGTGGTGCACGCGGCGAACACCGCGCGCGGCGTCGTGGAGGACCCGTTCGAGGACTTCGCGCCTCCCGGCAAGCTCCGCGGCATCCGCCGCTACCGCGCGCCGGGAACCCGCGTCTTCGCGATTCCGCCCGACCGCGAGGTGGAGACCTCGGACGACCTGCGCTGGATAGCGCTACAGAACCTATAGAGAAAGAGGCCCCGCGGGGCCTCTTTTCGCGCGTAAAGGACCGGGAGCGGCATCCGTCATATACAGCGAGTCGATAACCAGCATTCAAGTTTCCCCAGCAATGTTCGAAATCCGACGCATACTCAACGACTTCATCCGCATCGTCCTCGCGATCGTGGAGGTGTTCCTCGCGCTGCGGTTCATCCTGCGGCTCGCAGGGGCCAACGCAACGGCGCCCTTCGCCAAGTTCGTGTACGCCTCGAGCGCGGCTCTCCTCGAGCCGTTCCGCGGCCTCTTTCCCACGGCGATGCTCGAGCCGGGCAGCGTGATCGAGTTCTCGACGCTCTTCGCGATGATCATATACGCGCTCTTCGCCTACCTGATCATTGAGCTGATTCGATGGGCAGAGCGCGCGACGCGCGAGGGCTCGCGAAGGCTCGGCTGAAGAATCAGACAAAGGGCGAGCAAGAGCTCGCCCTTTGTCTGCTCAACGGAACCGATCTACTGCGGAGAGGAAGGGATTCGAACCCTTGATACCTTGCGGTACACAGTCTTTCCAGGACTGCCGTTTCAACCACTCACGCACCTCTCCAGTGCCGTGCCTGGGGATTCTAGGGATAACTTCCCGCGGGTGCCAGGGCGCTAGCCCTGGGAATCCGAGGCCTCTCCGGACGCGTCGTCCGCATCCGCATGCGCCTGCGGATGCTGCGCCGGCCGCGCTGCCGCGGCGGGACCCGCGTTGAGGACCGCCTCCTTCAGCGGCATCTCGGCCGGGAACGGCGCGCCGAAGCGGTTGCTCCCCGCCGTCCCCTTCCTGAAGAGGAGGACGAGCAGCATGACGACGTTCACGAACGGGATGAAGTTGAGCAGCACGAACCAGCCGCTCCACGCCATGTCGTGGTAGCGGCGGACCGTGACGCCGACGTTGACCACGACCATCGCGATGATCGCCACCGCCGAGGCGAGCGTCATGAGCGCGCCGATCCCGTCCAGGATCAGGTCCAGTGAGGAGAAGACGATCCTGACGAGGATGACGGCTACCAGGAACGCCAGCTGGGCCCACGCGAAGTGCGCGCGGCCGAGACGTCCTTCGAAGAGGCGGGAGAAGTTCATGAGCGCAGTCTACCGCACCTCCTCATCGACGCGCATCTGCCGCAGGACGGCGATGCGCTCCTCGAGGGGCGGATGCGTCATGAAGAGCTTGTGGATCATCCCGAGCCGCTCGCGGCCCTTGAACGGGTTGGAGATCCAGAGGTGCGCCGTCGCGTCGGACGCGACGGGAAGCCGTGACTGGTCCCCGCGGATCTTCTCGAGCGCGTCGGCGAGGTCCTGCGGGCGCCGGGTCAGCAGGGCGCCCGTGGCATCCGCGAGCGACTCGCGACGCCGCGAGACCGCCAGCTGCATGAGCGTCGCCGCGATAGGCGCGAGGATGATCAGCGCGATGCTCGCGATGCCGGACACGGGATTGCGCTCGTCGCGGTTCCCGCCGCCGAACATGAGCGCGCTGCCGAGGAAGTGGCTCGCCATCGCAACCGAGCCGGCGAGCACCACGGCGATGCTCGAGACGAGGATGTCCCGGTTCGAGACGTGCGAGAGCTCGTGCGCGAGCACGCCCTCGAGCTCCGCCGCAGTCAGCTGCCGCATCGCGCCCGTGGTGACCGCCACCGCGGCGTGGGACGGGTTGCGTCCCGTGGCGAACGCGTTGATCTGGGGCTGGTCGATAAGATACAGCCGCGGCATCGGGATGTGCGCCTGGTGCGCCAGGCGCCGGACGGCCGCGTAGAGCGCCGGCTGCTCCTGCTCGGTGACCGGCTTCGCGCCGCTCGCGGCCAGGGCGATCCTGTCCGACCAGAAGTAGCTGACGAAGGTGGTCAGGAGAGAGAAGCCGATCGCGATGGTCAGGATGGACGGGTTGCCGACGTACGTCGCGAGGGCGTAGCCGACGGCTATGACCAGGCCCGCGAAGACGGCGATCAGGAGCCCTGATTTGAAGAGGTTGGCGCTGCGGTGCGCGAGTGCGTTCTGCATGTGGCCTATACCTTATCACGGCCGGATAAGGCTGAAATTACTTGCAATTCAGGATATTTTGTGGTATGGTGATGCCAAGCTTTTTTGAAAAAAATTAAAGGTAATAAGGAGATTTTAGAATTATGGATATCGAGAAGAGGACCGCGATGGCGGTCTCGCCCAAGAACGAGCTGACTCTGGCTTCGCCGGAGCTGATTCAAGGCGCGAAAGCGCTCAACTACAGACCGAAGACGTTGCTGGACAGGATCCAGCAGCATCTTCCCAATCCGGTCGAGGCTCGGATCTACCTGAGCGTCGGTCCGAAGATGAAGCATCGTCCCGCGACGTTCGCGATCATCCTGCGCGAGCTCATGGGCTCCCAGGAGATCAACGAGCAGGACCTCGATCCCGTCAAAGGGACGAGCGTCGCTCGCGTCGAATGGCTGCTGGACGCGCTCGAGACCGTGCTGGCGCTGATCCTCAGGGCACCGGACGACTACAACGGTCTCCGGCTCGGAGCTCAGTCGGCTGCACGGCTCTGGATCGCTTACGGCGATAACGCGGATACGTTCATCGCTTCGGTTATGGACAACATTCCCGAGATCGCCCACCAGCTCGGTTACACCGGGAGGAAGCCGTATCGGAGCCGCCTCGGCGACGACGATTACGAGTGGTATCCCGAGGGCAAGGTGGCGAAGCATGCCTTCGGCATGTTCAACCACGTGATATTCCCCTACTGTCGCGATCACGGCGTTCCCTACTTCCTGGAGTTCCTCGAGTTCTTCCAGGTTGGAGAGATCGCCCGCTCGATCGAGGAGTGGGAAGACATGGAGGACGAATAGCATGGCGATATTCGATCGCACTGACCTGCTGCGCACCATCAAGGGGGCGCAGCAGAACCCGTTAAGGACAATCGGCTTCAGTGCGCAGCTCCTGCGGCTCAACCTCACTGAGGAAGAGCTCTGGAAATACGCCAAGCAAGCCGCCAAGCAGCTGGTCGCCATCATCCATCCGGATCAGGCGGACAGCGAGGAGCGCGAAGCGAGCATCGCCATGCGCGACGCTTTCGAAGCGCTCAAGGACTTCTCGGCATTCCAGGAAGCGCTCGCCGAGCTCCGCAAGGAGCACAGCGAGGAACGCAGCCAGGAGAACGCGAAGAAGCGTGCAGTCCGCCAGGGCGACTCACTCGTCCAGGAAGCGGTACGCCAGCGCGAGCAGGCGATCGCCGACGCGAACGAGCACAAGCGGCAGGTGGAGCGGCTCAAGAACCAGCTCTCCCGACTGACCGGCACCGACACGGTGGTGGTCAGGAACCGCAAGAGCAAGGAGCGGAACGGCTTCGAATGGATCAAGATGCCGCGTCAGCTGACGCAAGCCATCGCGATCCGGTTCGAGGTCAAGACCTGGAAGGGCAAGGTAGGCGAACCGGGGATGCTGCAAGGCGTCATCGGCACCTACAACCGGAAACGGGAGCGGGCACTCCGCACGATGGCGACGAAGCGCAAGGAGGCGAGCAAGACTCGCGAGCTCCGCCCCGGCGAGCTGCAGCTCAATCCCGACCGCGACTCGGGTCACGTCGAGGAGGCGCACCACAAGATCGAGAAATTCGGTTACGCCTCGCGCACGCTGGCTGAGCTGGTCGCCCAGGCGATCGAACAGCCGATCCCGGTGCTCAACTGGGGTATGGCGAACGCTCTCGACGAGTACGGCATCGTGCGCGGCACGGTACGGCATACCAAGGTCCCTGACCTTGCCCAGGTCGTATCGGCGAGCGCTTTCGATCCGGAGGACTTCGAGAAGCACTACCGTCGCGCGTTCTCCGACCTCGTCGCCTGGCTCGATCGCCGCGTCACCCGGGTCTCCGAGATCCATGTCTTTCCCGAGCTCGTCGACCTCCGCGGCGGATGGTTCAACGGCATCGATTCCAAGATCGTGCTGGGGAGCGTCTTCCTGGACGAGATGAAGCTCAGCCTGGAGAAAGGGTATCTGAGCGCGGGAACCTATCCCGAGGACCTGGAATACCCGGTCGTGTGCGAAGGGGCGCTCGTCGCGACGTGCATGCCGACCGAGATCGGCGTCACGGGCGATATCGCGCGCTTGCGCGCGGACTCCTTCCATACGGAACTCTTCAATAAGGCAGGACGCTTGAAGGAAGGCCCGCGTATCATCGCGACGCACTACCTTCTCGAACTGATGTAAATGGAACGGGCGCTCTCACGAGCGCCCGTCTTTTATTCCTGCATAAGGCTAGAACCCCATGCCGCCGCCTCCGGCGTCGTCCTTCTTCTCCTCGGGGATGACCGTCACCGCGGCGCCGATCATGAGGTAGTTCGCGGCAACCGAGACGGCGTTCGCGAACGCGGTCTTGGTCACCTTGAGCGGGTCGACGATGCCTGCCTCCTTGAGATTCGTGACCTCGTGCGTGCGGGCGTTGAAGCCGTGCCACGGGTCGGTATCGCTCCCCTTCTGGGCCTTGAGCTCGTCGACGCGCTCCGGGCCCTGGCCGCTGTTGGCGAAGATCGCGCGGATCGGGGCCTCGAGCGCCTGCACGAGGATGCCGTGCGCCGCGAACGCGACGTCGTTGCCGGCCGGCTCCGTAAGGCCGAGGCGGACGTTGAGGAGCGCCATGCCGCCGCCCGGCACGATGCCCTCCTCCATGGCCGCGCGGGTGGCCGCCACCGCGTCCTCGACGCGCTGCTTGAGCTCCTTCTGTGCGGACTCGGTGGGCGCGCCCACCTTGATCACCGCGACGCCCGAGCTAAGCTTGCCGAGCCGCTCCTGCAGCTTCTCCTTCTCGTACTGCGACTCGGTCTTCTCGATCTGCGCCTTGATGGTCGCGATGCGCTCGTCGATCGAGGCCTGGTCGCCCTTGCCGCCGACGATCGTGGTCGCGTCCTTGCTCGAGACGACGCGGTGCGCGCGGCCGAGCTCGGTCACGACCGTGTCCTCGAGCTTCTTGCCGAGCTCGGTGGTGACGAGCGTGCCCCCCGTGACGGTCGCGATGTCCTGGAGCATCTCCTTCTTCCGGTCGCCGAAGCCCGGCGCCTTCACCGCGACGACGCTGAGGATGCCGCGCAGCTTGTTGAGCACGAGCGTCGTGAGCGCCTCGCCCTCGACGTCGTCCGCGACGATGAGGAGCTCCTTCTTGCCGCTCTGCATGACCTTCTCGAGGAGCGGGAGCAGCTCCTGGATAGAGGAGATCTTCTTGTCCGTGACGAGCACGTACGGGTCCTGGAGGACCGCCTCCATCTTCTCGGGGTTCGTGACCATGTACTGGCTCACGTAGCCGCGGTCGAACTGGAGGCCCTCCACCATCTCGTAGCTGTTGCCGACGGTGTTGCCGTCCTCGATGGTGACCACGCCCTCCTTGCCGATGCGCTCCATGACCTCGGCGATGAGCTCGCCGATGCCGGCGTCCTTGGCCGAGAGGGTCGCGACCTCCTTGATCTTCTGCGCGTCGTTGATGAGCTCCTTCTGCTTCTCGAGGCCGGCCACCACGGTGTCCACGCCCTTCTGCATCTCCTCGGCGAGCTGGATGACGTTGAAGCCCTTCGCCGCGATGGCTTCCTCGCCCGCGTCGATCATCGCCTGCGCGAGCACGACCGAGGTCGTGGTGCCGTCGCCGACGACGTCGTTGGTCTTGTCGGCCGCCTGCTTGATGAACTCGGCGCCGAGGTTCTCGTACTTGTCCTCGAGCTCGATCTCCTTGGCGACGGTGACGCCATCGAAGGTGACCATCGGCGCGCCGTACGCCTTCTCGACGACGACCGCGCGTCCGCGCGGGCCGAGCGTCATCTTGACCGCCTCGGCGAGCTTGTCGATGCCGACCTTGATGGCCTTCCGGGCCTCCTCGTTGAAGATGATCTGCTTAGCCATGTTAGTTGGTGATCTTTGCCAGGATGTCCGACTCGTCCGCTACGAGGAACTTCGTGCCGTCGATCTCGACCTCGTCGGGACCGTACTTCTTGAAGATGACCTGGTCCCCCGCCTTCACAGACATCGGCAGCAGCGTGCCGTCGTCGGTGAGGCGGCCGGGGCCCACGGCGACGACCGTGCCCTGCATCGGGCGGGCCTTGTCCGCGGTATCGGGGATGACGATGCCGGACTGCGTGACCTTCTCCTTCTCGAGCGGCTGCAGCACGACCTTGGATCCGAGCGGATTGAGAGTCATGGACATGGTGTGTGATACGCGTTTGTGCGGACGGATATTAGCAATCCCAAGAGGAGATTGCCAAGACTTGCCAAGGACGCAGGAGATCTGTTTAGTTACGCCGGACCTAATTTAAAAAACAGGAGAAGGCTGATGAGTAGGAAGAAGGAGAACCTTTTCATTTTCTTAGGCATGGCGGTGGCGCTCGGAATCATATTCTTCGTCGTAGCACAGATCGTCCCCAGCAACGCCCGCTCGACATCCCTGCACCAGGGAAGCGCGGTAGTGCGCGGCACGGTGACTAAGATCCCCATTGAGACGGAGTCCGGCGTCTCCATGCTGGAGTTCGGAAGCGGCGGCAGGACGTATCGCGCCCGCCTGCCGAATGAGTGCGGGGATGACATCGCGGTCGGCACCGAGATCGAGGTCTGGGTGGACACCTGGCGATCGGACGGTATCGCGATAACCGAATCGGAGCCTCCCGTGTACGCGCAGGAGGCGTTTGTGAAATGCCGTAAGGTATGGAAGCTGACGCAGAACCGCTGACGACAGGCAAACGGAACGAAGAGCGGACATCGCATTATGTCCGCTCTTTATAATCAATATGAGCCGACTATCCGACCTTCGCCTCGTCGTACAGGCTCAGCAACGCCTTGATAGCGTCGCCGGCGGCGATGTTGTTCTGCTTGTAGTGCCCGTCGGTGATGTCCCCCGCCGCCCAGATGCGCGGGTGGGACGTCTTCTGCGTCTTCGGGTCCGTTACCACCTGGCCGCGCTCGTTGAGCGTCACGAGGTCGCGCACGAGGTCGCTGTTCGGCACGGAGCCGATCTCGACGAACACGCCGTGCACCTGCAGCGTCTTCTTCTCGCCCGTCGCGTTGTCCTGGTACCGCAGGCCCGAGACCATCTTGTCGCCCTCGATAGCGAGCACCGTGACGTTCGGCACGCGCTCCACCTTTTCGCTCCCGAGTGCGACCTGCTGCGTGATCGCGTCGCCCTTCAGGGTGCCGCTCCGGTCCAGGAGATAGATCCGATTCGCGTACGGGATGAGGTCCACGACCGCCTCGACGCCCGCGTTCCCGCCGCCGACCACCGCGACGTCCATGCCGCGGAAGAGCGGCGCGTCGCACGTGGCGCAATACACCACGCCGCGGCCCTCGAACTGGTCCTCACCGGGGACGCCGAGGCGCCGGTACCGGCTCCCGACCGCCAGCAGCAGGCGCTCCGCCTGGAGCGACTCGCCGTTGGAGAGCGTCAGCGTGAAGAGCGCGCCGTCGTCGGCGATCGACGTCACGCGGCTCTCGCGGACCGCTACCTCCGGGTACGCGAGCACGTGCGCCTTGAGCGCGTTCGCGAGTTCGGTTCCCGATATGGATGGCGTGCCGATCCAGTTATGGATGTCCGCCGAGACCGCGGACTGGCCGCCGAAGCTGTCCGCCACGATAGCCGTGCGCAGCTGCTTGCGCGCGGCGTAGACGGCGGCAGCGACCCCTGCCGGGCCGCCGCCGATGATCGCTACCTGGTACGCCTCCGCCATGACTACCGCAGGAAGCCGTCGATGATCTCTTGGAACGTAGAGAACGGGTACGCGCCCTCGACCTTCTGGTCGTTGACGAAGATGGTCGGCGTCGAGTTCACGCCGTAGCGCGTGCTCGCGTCCTTGGTCTGGTCCTGCACGTACTGGTCGTACGTCTTGCCGTCGATGCAGGAGGCGAACTTCTGCTCGTCGAGCTGCGCGTCCTTGGCGAGCTTCATGAACAGCGTGCGGTTCAGGTTGCCGTTGTGCTCCTGCCCGTCCGCGACCTCGGCGTTGAAGAGGCCGTCATGGAAGTCCCAGAACTTGCCCTGGTCCTTGGCGCACTCGCTCGCGGCCGCGGCCGCGATGGACTCGGGGCCGAGGAAGGCGAGGTGGCGGTACACGATCTTCGCCTTGCCCGTCTCCACGTAGGCCGAGCGGATCTGCGCCTCGGTCTCCTGGAAGTACTCGCCGCAGAACGGACACTGGAAGTCCTCGTACTGCACGATCGAGACGGGCGCGTCCGGGTTGCCGAGGATGGCGTCGCGATCCTCCGCGGCCGGCGCCTCAACCTTGGCCGCTACGCCCGGATCCTGGGTGTCCGGAGCCGCCGCGGTCTTCCCGCCGTGCACCATGTAGATGAGCGAGCCGGAGATGAGGACGGCCGCGACGAGGATGGATGCGGGGAGAAGCCAGGCCGGCGTACCGCCCGAGCGGGCCTCGGCTACCGGCGTGTGTTCGTGTGCGTGCTGATGTTCCATGCGGCTACTGTATCACACGCGTCCGAAGACGCAGAAAGGGCCGCATGGCGCGGCCCTTCGCTGGAAAAGGAAACGATCAGTCGAGGAGGATCCGCGGATGCGGATGCCGTGCGATCTCGAGCCGGAGCCCGAGGAACATCTTCTCGCCCATGAGCCCGAAGGCCAGGGAGAGCAGACCGAGACCGATCAGGGTGACCATCGTCCCCGGCTCGGGACACAGGGAACCGAACAGGACGAGGATGAGCGCGAACGGGAGGAATATCACTCTCCGCAAGCTCTCGCGAATCGCATTGATATCGAGCATAGAAAAATCTCCTATAGGAACAGTATAAAAGGCTGACCAAATAATAAGCATTTTATTGATAAAAGTCAATTCTTGCCGGCGCATGCGAGCTGGTACCATTCGGCCATGCGACCCCGGGCGCGCGTGAAGCAGGCCCTCCTCATCGCCGGCGACCTGGCCATCATGGCCGGGGCCCTGGCCGCGGCCGTCTACCTCCGCGGCCGCGGCGACGTGTACGGCGAGCTTCTCCGCGGCGCCTGGCCCTGGACCGTCGTCATCGCCGGCTGGACCTTCATCTTCTGGCTCTCCGGCCTGTACGACGTCCGCCGCCTCCGCAACGACATCTCCTTCCTCTCCACGTTCGTGCTCGCGGTCGGGATGAACCTCCTGCTCGCGATCGCCTTCTTCTACGCGATCCCCGCCGGCATCGCGCCGAAGACCACGCTCGTCATCTTCGCCGGCGTCTACCTCGTCCCAGCGCTCGTGTGGCGCCGTGCCTTCAACCGCTTCGTCGTCGGCATGGACGGCGCCGCGCGGACCCTCGTGCTCGGCGGCGGTCCTGTCGCGACGGAGCTGGTCGCGACGCTCCGCGAGTCCCCCCGCCACGGGTACCGCGTCGTCGCCTGGCGCCGCGGCGAGCCGGACGAGGAGAGCGCGGTCCACGTGCCAGCCGATGTCGAGGTCGCCATCGTCCCGCGGCGGACCGTCAACGACCCCGAGCTCGCGGCCGGCCTGTACGGCCTGCTCGCGCGCGGCGTGATCGTGCGCCGGCTCGACGACGTCTACGAGGAGGTCTTCGGCAAGGTGCCGCTCCCCGAGGTGGACGAGACCTGGCTCCTCGAGCACGCCAGCCGGCGCCTCGACGTCTACACCGAGTTCCACGACCTCCTCACGTACGCGCTCGCGGTCGTGCTACAGGTCCTCTTCCTGCCGCTCGAGATCCTCATCGCGGTCGCGATCAAGCTCACGAGCCCGGGACCGGTCATCTACCGCCAGGTCCGCACCGGCCGGGACGGGAAGCCGTTCACGCTCTACAAGTTCCGCACGATGCGCACCGACGCCGAGAAGGACGGCCCGCAGTGGTCCGGGGAGGGCGACAGCCGCGTCACGGCGATCGGCCGCCTCCTCCGCTACACGCACGTGGACGAGTTCCCGCAGCTGTGGAACGTGCTCCGCGGCGAGATCGCGTTCGTCGGCCCCCGGCCGGAGCGGCCCGAGTTCGAGGAGACGCTCGAGAAGCAGATCCCGCACTACCGCGTCCGCCATCTCGTGAAGCCGGGCATCACCGGCTGGGCCCAGGTCAGCTACCCGTACGGCTCCGCCGTGGAGCACGCCTACCAGAAGCTCCAGTACGACCTCCACTACCTCCGGTACCGGTCCGTCCTGATGGACGCCTTCGTGCTCCTGAAGACGGTGAAGACCCTGGTGGCGACGCCCCGGCAGGCGTAGCGTTCCGGCCGGATTCGGGGCAGACTTAGCGCGTGTTCGCCCGTCTCCGCAGCTTCCTCTTCAGCAACGGCTCTCCCGAGCAGACCGTGGCCAAGAACGCGTTCTGGCTGGGCGTCTCGCAGTTCGGCGCGCGCCTGGTACGCGCCGCCTTCATGGTCTACCTCGCGCGCCTCGTGGGCGCGGAAGGCTACGGCGTGATCAGCTACGCGCTCTCGCTCGCGGCGCTCCTCTCGGCGGTCACCGACCTCGGCATCTCGGGCGTCATCACGCGCGAAGGCAGCCGCCATCACAAGGACCAGCTCCGCTACCTCGCGACGGGCGCCGCCGCGAAGGCGGGACTCGTCGTGGTCTCCGGCATCGTCCTCCTGCTCTGGGGGATCGCCGGCGCGCCGCATGCGATGCTGCTGCCGCTGGTGATGCTCGTGGTCGCCTTCGACGGCGTGCGAGACCTGGCGACGGCCCTCTACCGCGCGCAGGAGCGCATGGAGGTCGAGGCGTACGTGCAGATGATCACCAACGTCGGCATCGCCGTGCTCGGCCTCGTCGCCGCGCTCGCGATCGGGACCCCGTCCTGGGTGCTCATCGGCTACGCGGGCGGCTGCGCGCTCGGCGCTGCCGCGGCGATCTGGCCCATGCGGTCGAGCCTCGGCTCCTTCCGTCGCCGCTACGACCGCTCCCTCGTCCGCGAGCTCGTCCGTTCCTCCTGGACCTTCGGCGTCGTCGGGCTCGTCGGCGGCATCATGCTCAACGCGGACGCGATCATGCTCGCCTGGTTCCGCCCCGAGGCAGAGGTCGGCTACTACGCCGCCGCGCAGCGCATCGTCCAGCTCCTCTACGTGCTCCCGCTGCCGCTGGCGTCGGCGCTCTTCCCTCTCGTGGCGCGCCTCGCCGACGACCGCGAGCGGTTCCGCGAGGTGGTGGAGGGCGCGACGCGGTTCCTGCTCGTGCTCGGGACCGGCCTGGCGGTCGGCCTGCTCGCCTCGTCGGGCGCGGTCATCCGCCTCCTCTACGGCGAGGCCTTCGAGCCGTCCGCCAACAGCCTGGCGCTCCTGAGCCTGACGCTCGTGCCGTCGTTCGTGGTCGCGAGCCTGGGTAACGCGCTCTTCGCGCTGCGCAAGGAGCGCGCGCTCGTCTGGTACGCCGTGATCGCGGTCGGGGCGAACGTCCTCGCGAACCTCGTCTTCATCCCCCGCTGGGGCGGCCCTGGCTCGGCCTTCGCCACGCTCGTCGCGCAGAGCGTGCTGCTCGCCTATCTCAGCTACGTGCTCCGCCGCGCGTCCGGCGCGCGCCTGTTCCGCAACCTCGCGGAGATCGCCGTGGGCGTCATCGCGGGCGTCGTGGTAGCGGTGCTCTGCATCATCGTCGGCGTCAACGGGATCGTCGTCGGCGCGCTCGCTTTCGCCGCCTACGTCGCGGCACTCGCCGCGCTCAAGGACGAGACCGCCTTGCGCGGCATCCGGTACGCGCGCGCCTTCCTGCGATGAGGAGCGTCCTGCTCGTAGCCACGCGCGCCGAGATCGGCGGCGCGCAGCGGGTCGTCCTCGACCTCGCCGCCGAGCTCGTCCGGGACGGCTGGTCCGTGACGGTCGCGGCAGGCGAGGACGGGTGGCTGCTCGAGGAAGCGCGCGTCGCCGGGTGCGGCACGCACGTCTTCCGCGCGCTCGCCCGGAGCCACGACCCGCTCAAGGCGCTCCGGTTCGTGGCCGAGATGTTCGCGTATCTGGGAAGGCACCCGCACGGCGTGGTGCACCTCCACAGCTCGAACACGCTCCCCGGCGCGCTCGCGGCGCGCCTCCGCGGCGCACGGACGGTCTTCACCGTGCACGGCCTGTCCGTCCTCGATCGCGGCTACGAGGCATCGCTCCCTCTCAAGGCCCTGTACTGGAGCTGGTTCCGCCTCTGGTTCTGGCTCGTGCAGGCGCGCGTCGCGGTCTGTTCCGCGAACGCGCATCGCCTCGCGAAGCTCGGCCTGCGCGCCACGGCGGTGGTGCCCAACGGGATCCGCGCGCTCTCCTTCATGGAACGCGGCGAGGCGCGCGAGGAGCTGGGAATCCCGGAAGACGCGCCGCTCGTGATGACGATCGGCCGCCTCGAGTACAGCAAGCGCCAGGACCTGCTCCTGCGCGCGTGGGCGGGCGTCCGGGAGACCGTGCCTGACGCGCGCCTCGTCCTGATCAGCGACGGGCCGGAGCGGCACGCGCTCCAGAAGCTCGCGACGAGGCTCGGCATAGCGGATTCGGTGGCCTTCGCCGGCGCGAAGCCCGACGCGCATCGCTTCCTCAAGGCGGCGGACGTCTTCGTGCTCCCCTCGCGCTACGAGGGCTGGCCCATCGTCCTGCTCGAGGCGCTCGCGGCGGGCGTGCCGGTCGTCGCGAGCGACGTCGGCGGCATCGCAGAGCTGCTCGGGCCTGCCGGCGTGCTCGTCGACGCCCGCTCCTTCGCGGACGGGTGGGCGGGTGCCATCGCGGCCGTGCTCGGGAACGAGCGCAAGCGCGAGGAGCTGGAAAAGCTGGCTGTGGCGCGCGCCAGCCGGTGGGACGCGGCAGGCATGGCGGAAAGCTACGCCGCCCTCTACGCGGACCGGTCCGAGTGAGCTAGAGTGCTCGCATGTGCGGCATCGCAGGCGCATACCGGAAGCCTGATGACCAGCTTCCTGACTCCGAGGACCGCGACGCGGCCCTGAAGCTGCTCGCGCACCGCGGGCCCGAGACGTCCGGATCGTGGACCGACGCGGCGGGACGTGCCTGGCTCGGTCACCGGCGACTCGCGATCATCGACCTCGACGAGCGCGCGAACCAGCCGTTCTTACGGGACGGCCTCGCGCTGACCTTCAACGGCGAGATCTACAACTATCAGGAGCTGCGCGAGGAACTGAGCCGGAAGTACGAGCTCCGCACCGGCTCCGACACCGAGGCCGTCCTGCTTCTCTATAAGGAGTACGGCCCCGCGTGCCTGGACCGGATGATCGGCATGTTCGCGTTCGCGATCTTCGACGAGCGCACCGGCGAGCTCTTCTGCGCGCGCGACCGCGTCGGCGAGAAGCCGTTCGTCTACAGCGAGACCGGGCGGGGCTTCGCGTTCGCCTCGGAGATCCCCGCGCTGCACGCGACCGGCATGCTCCCGCGCGCGGTCGACGAGGACGGCGCGTGGGAGCGGCTCTACGGCATCCGCAGCATGCGCCGCATCCCGGAACCCTTCTCCACCTGGCAGCACGTGCGCAAGCTTCCGCCGGCCTCGTGGCTCAAGGTCCGCGACGGCGCCGTCGTCGAGCGCGGCACGTACTGGCACCTGAAGCCGGCGACGGACCGCAGCGTCACGCCTGCGCAGGTGCGCGAGACCGTCGTGCGCGCGATCGAGCGCGCCTCGGTCGCGGACGTGCCGGTCTCGGTGCTGCTCTCCGGCGGCGTGGACTCCACGATCATCGCCGGCGTCATGGCGCGCGAGCTCGGGCGCCCGGTCACGGGCTACGCGTTTGGCAACGACGCGGACGACCCCGAGATAGCGCGGGCACGCGACGCGGCGGCGGAATACGGCATCCCGCTGCGCGAATTCTACTTCGGCGACACCGACATCCAGGCGGAGCTGCGCGACCTCATCCGCACCTACGGCGAACCCTTCTACCTGGCGCAGCTGGGATACGCCTCGGTGCTCTTCCGCGCGATCCGCGAGGACGGCACCAAGGTCGTGCTCGGCGGCAACGGCGCCGACGAGCTCTTCTCCGGCTACGTCTCGCACGGGCGCACGCGCCTGGCCTCGCTCGCGCTCAAGGCCGCCGGCGTGAGCGACGCCTGGCCGCTCAAGCGGAAGCGCCTGCTCCGCGGCGCCGCGGACGCGGGACCGGCGCTCGACGAGGTCTACGACGGCGTCGCGCACCTGATGGACCCCTTCCGCAAGCGGCCGCTCCTCGACCTGGCCGGCATGTTCGCGCTCCTCGTCGAGAACGCGCATTCGATCACCTTCCTCGGCGACCTCGCGGGCATGCGCCACGCCGTGGAGCTGCGCTCCCCGTTCCTGGACAAGGACGTGGTCGAGCTCGCGATGCGCATCCCCATGCGGTACAAGCTGCCGCGCCCGTGGGACCGCTCCGGCGCGTACGGCAAGGACATCCTGCGGCGCGCCTTCGCCGACCTCGTCCCGGAGCGCATCCTGCGGCGCCCCAAGATGGGCTTCGGCTACGCGATCCCGGAGGGCGCCGGCCTCGGCGGCGACACCGAGGCGTTCGCAGCATGGAGCCTCGCGGAATGGCGTAAGCTGTACGGGAACTAGATGGAGAAGCTGTTCCGGAACCTGTCCACGCGCCAGACCATCGCGAAGAACGCGTTCTGGCTGCTCGCCTCGCAGGGCATAAGCCGCGTGCTGCGCTTCGCGGTCATCTTCATCGCGACGCGCGCGCTCGGGCCTGACGGGTACGGCTCGTTCTCGTACGCGCTCTCCGCGGCGACGCTCGCATTCGTGTTCGCCGACTGGGGCGTGGACATGCTCGTGCTGCGCGAGTTCAACCGGGTCAAGGACCGCATGAAGTTCCTGCGCGCCGCGCTCGGCCTGAAGGCGGCGCTCGTATGCGCCTTCGGCGTCATCGGCGCGCTCGGCTACTGGCTGATCAACGAGCCGGTGGCCCAGGGCGTGTATCTCCTCATGATCCTGCTGATGATGCTCATACAGGCCCGGGACTTCTTCATCTACGTGCTCCGTGCCGAGGAGCGCATGGAGCGCGAGTTCGCCGTCATAGGCATCGAGAGCGTCACGACGCTCGCGGGCGGGCTGGCACTCCTGTGGCTCTGGCCGTCCGTCATGGCTATGGGCGTCGCTTACGTCCTGGGCGTCGCCCTCTCGCTGCTCGCGTGCGCGTGGGCGATGCGCGGCAGGTACCCACGTCCGCTCCTCGCCTGGGACTCGGGCATCGCGCGCTGGCTGCTGAGGAACGGCTGGAGCCTCGCGATCTTCGGCGTCCTGATCGCGCTCCTGTTCTCGACCGACCTTCTCGTCCTCGGGCGCTTCCGCGACCCGGTAGAGGTGGGGTACTACTCGCTCGCGACGAAGATCGTCACGCTGACGCTGGTAGTGCCGCAGGTCGTGCTTTCCGCCCTGTTCCCCTACCTCATGCGCGTCGCCGGCAGCCGTCGCAGCCGCGAGGTCGGGCTCGCGATGACCGGCATCCTCGCCGCAGGGGGCGTCGCGACCGCGCTGCTCCTGCAGCCGCTCGCTCCGCTGGTGATCCGGATCGTGGGCGGCGAAGGCTTCGAGCTCGCGATCCCGATCCTCCAGCACCTCATCTGGCTCACGGCCATGCTCTTCCCCGTGACGTTCCTCGACTACTACCTCATCGCGCACGGGCGGCAGGTCGCCGACATGGCCGCGACCGCGGTGGCGGTCATCGCGAACGCGGCCCTGAACCTCTATCTGGTGCCGAAGGCAGGCGTATCCGGCGCGGTAGCGGCGACGCTCATCGGGCAGGGCATCAACTTCGTCCTGACTCTGCTGATCGCCGCCAAGGTGTTCATCGACGGCGAGAAGGAATCTGAACCGGAGCCCGTCGCGATTGCGCGGCCGGAAGAAACATCGCATCTCTGACATGGACCAGGAGCGCCTACACGCTGACTTCGCCGAACTGGTGCCGACGCCTCAAGACCGCTGGATAGTCGAGCGTGCCTGCGCCCAGGTCCCGGCGGATGGCGCGATCGTGGAGATCGGCGTCGGGAACGGAGCGATCGCCAACGAGCTGCACCGGAGAGGCTACCGCGTCAGCGCCGTCGACTTCTCGCAGGCGTGTCTGGACACGCTCGACGAAGGTATCGAGCGCAGGCTGGTCGACCTCGACGAGCAGCCGCTCGGCATCGCCGAGGGCACGGCTGACCTCATCATCATGCTCAACGTGCTGGAGCACCTGCGCGATCCCGAGGCATTCCTCAAGGAGGCGCGGACGGCCCTCAAGCCGGGCGGGCGGATCGCGGTCGCTACGCCGAACATAAACTGGTGGGTGTTCCGCCTGTACTTCCTGCTCGGACGGTGCCCGGAGGATTTCCACGCCACCAATCACGTGCAGTTCTGGAACCTGCGCCGATTCCGCCAGCTCTTCTCCGAAGGCTGGGATGTTGAGGCCCAGGCTTCCTCGGTCGGGCTCTTCAATCCGGCGTTCCCGTTCACGCGCGACCGCCGCGCGTCCGCCTGGGAGACCAGCGGGAAGTACCTCTTCCTGCGTTCCTCGAAGGCGCACCCGCTCCTGGGATACGAGCAGGTCCTGCTCGCCCGCAAGTCATGACTCCTTCCGTATCCGTCGTGATTCCAGCGTACAACCGGGCGCATGTCCTGCCGCGCGCGCTCGCGAGCGTGCTGGAGCAGGCTTCTGAGGATTGCGAGGTCGTCATCGTGGATGACGCCTCCACGGACGGCACGGAGGGCTGGCTGGCGACCCTGGATGATCCGCGCGTGGGCGTCATGCGCCTGCCCGAGAACCGGGGCGTCAACGTCGCGCGCAACGCGGGCATCGCCGCGTCGCGCGGGACCTGGATCGTCCCGCTCGACTCTGACGACGAGCTCGCGCCCGGAGCCCTGGCGTCGATCCGCGCGGCGATCGCCCGCACGGACCGTCAGTGGCTGCTCGGCCGCTGCGAGACCCGCGAGGGGAAGAGCATGACGACGGACGCCGTCGCGCCCGGACCGGTCCCCTACGGCCGGTACCTCCGCGGCTACCCGCAGGGAGAATGGCTCGCCGTGGCGACGCGCGCGGCGCTCCTCGCGCATCCCTTCCGCGAGGACCTGCGCGGCGGCGAGCACATCACCTGGATCGCGATGGCGCGCGACGGCCTCGGACCCGAGGTCGTCGACAAGGTGTGGCGCATCTACGACGACAGCGGCGCGGACCGTCTCACGATCAAGAGCTGCAACTACGCGCGCCTCGCGAAGGTCTTCCGCGCGGATCTAGCGGCGTACTGGCGCGAGTACCTGCGCCGCTATCCCCCGCGCCTCTGGCGCACGCTGCTCCGCGCCGGGTACTACACCCTCCGCTCCATCGCATGAAGGTCTTCTTCCTGATAACCCCGGCTTCGCGGGAGCGTCAATGGGACACGGTGCGCAACCAGCCGCAAGGCATCGAGGCTCTGACGCCGCCCGGCGTCGCGCCGCTCGGGTCGCGGAAGACATACGCCGCAGCGACGTCGTGGAAGGGGCGGCTCAAGCAGCTCGCCACGATCTGGCTGCCCATGCCTAACGTGACGTTCCGCGCTGACGCGCCCGCGGACGCGGACCTGGTCTATACCTGGAGCAAGTTCCCGCTCCGGATCGGGAAGCCGTTCGTGATCGAGCTCGATAACCCCTATGCGCTCGCGTACTACTCGCGGCGCGGCCTCCGGCTGCTCAGGCCGCTGCTGCGCCGGCTCCTTCTACGGGCCCGGCATGTCGCCTTCATGTCCGAGGCCTGCGGCGCCACGTTCCGGGAGCTCTTCGGTGCGCTCCCCGTCCCGCAGTCCGTCTCGTATCCGTTCATGGCCGCGCGCAGCGCTGCGCGGATTCCGTCTCACGACGGAACGGTTCGCTTCCTGTTCGTAGGACTCGACTTCCGCATCAAGGGCGGGCCGGAGCTCGTCGAGGCGTGGCGGCGTGCCGATCTTCCGAACGCGACGCTCCGCGTGGTGACCACCGTCACGAACGAGATGCGGCGGCAGTACGCGGATGTGCCTGGCCTCGTGCTCGAGGAGGCGCAGGGCCGCGACGCGCTCATGCGCGACGTGTTCCCGGACGCCGATGTGTTCGTCTATCCCACCTTCTTCGACTCCTTCGGCGTCGTGCTCCTCGAGGCGCTCTCGTTCGGGCTCGGCATCATCGCCACGAACGTGTACGCGACCCCCGAGCTCGTCCGCGGGAACGGCGTGCTGCTCGAGCATCCGGTGCTCGCGCCGCGGATGATTGCCGGGCAGGAGATCGTCTCCCCTGTCGAGGAGCACTTCTCCACCTTCGTCGCCAAGCATCTCGGGCCGGGCGTGCTCCACGAGAGCCTCGTGGGGCAGCTCGTCGCGGCCTTCCGCGCGGGCGCGCGCGATCACGAATCCTGGAAGGAGCGCAGCGAATCCCTGTTCCGGGAGCGGTTCGCGCCGGAAGCCTGGCAGGAGAACATGCGGAGGATCCTCTCCTGAGGCTCGCCTCGGGACGCGACTGGCCTTACCATGGGCCCGTGCACATCATCGGCGTCCAGCTCGGCCACAACGCCACCGCCTGTCTCCTCCGGGACGGGAAAGTGCTCGGCGCGGCGAGCCAGGAGAAGTTCGACAACGTGAAGAACTCCTCCGCGTTCCCTGACGACGCCATCCGCTGGCTCCTCGAGGAGTTCGGCGTGGAGAAGGCGGATCTCGTCGCGGTCTCGGGCATCTACGTCTACCCCGCGCAGATCGCCGCACTCGAGGGGGGCACGCGCGTGAAGGGCCTCCACAGGCGCGCTGTGCGGGGCGCGCTCGACGCGGCGTTCAAGCGCGTGTCCGGGAGCCGCGCGGCGCAGGCGCTCTACTGGCGCTACCTCATGCGCAACAGCGAGCGCGCGTCGGCGGAAGCGCGCGGGCCGCTCGAGGAGAAGCTGCTCCGCTACGGCAGGCGCGTGACCTATGTCGAACACCACGTCTGCCACGCGTACGCGAGCTACTACGCGCTCTCCCGCGACCACGGGCAGGACGCGCTCGTGCTCACCCTGGACGGCAGCGGGGACCGCTACGCCGCGACCGTGAACCTCGTCGAGCAGGGGCGCATCAAGCGCCTCGCGAGCACGCGGTGGATCCACTCGCTCGGCTACGTGTACTCCTTCGTGACCACCTTCCTCGGCATGAAGCCGCTCGAGCACGAGTACAAGGTCATGGGACTCGCGCCGTACGCGAAGGAGCAGTACGTGCGCAAGGTCTACGAGCGCGTCTTCAAGCCGCTCATCTGGCTCCGCGAGGACCGGCCGCTCGAGTTCGACTCGGCGATTCCGACGAACCGCAGCATGGACTACCTGCGCAGGAACCTCGTCGGGGAGCGCTTCGACAACGTCGCCGGCGCCGTGCAGATGCTCACGGAGGACCTCGTCACGGGCTGGGTGCGCAACGCGATCGCGAAGACGGGCGTCCCGACGATCTACACCGGCGGCGGCGTCTTCATGAACGTGAAGGCGAACATGCAGGTCGCCGCGATGCCGGAGGTGCGGCAGGCGTACTTCATGCCGAGCTGCGGCGACGAGAGCAACCCGTTCGGCGCGGCGTATCACGAGTACCTCAGGGAGACCGGGAAGCTCCCGCAGCCCCTCGACGACCTCTACCTCGGCCCGCGCTTCTCCATGGAGGAGATCGCCGCCTACCTGAAGCGGCACGGCATCGCCGGCGAGTTCGCCGTCGAGAAGCCGGAGAGCATCGAGGAGCGTATCGCGGACCTGCTCGCCGGGTTCCAGGTCGTCGCGCGCTTCGCCGGACGCGCGGAGTGGGGGGCGCGCAGCCTCGGCAACCGCGCCATCATCGCGAACCCGAGCAGCCTGGAGAGCTTCTACGAGGTCAACGACGCCATCAAGCAGCGCGACTTCTGGATGCCGTTCGCGCCGAGCATCCTCGCCGAGGAGGCGGACCGCTACCTCGTGAACCCGAAGGGTATCCCGGCGCCGCACATGATCCTCGGCTTCGAGACGACGCCGCTGGCGCGCGAGCACCTGCGCGCCGCGATGCACCAGGCGGACAAGACCGTGCGTCCGCAGCTGGTCACGGACGAGGCGAACGTCGGATACGCCCGCCTCATCCGCGCGTTCCGGGAGCGCACCGGGATCGGCGCGGTCATGAACACGTCCTTCAACCTGCACGGCTATCCCCTCGTCGCGACGCTCGACCAGGCCTTCTTCACCTTCCGCAACAGCGGCCTGAAGCACCTCGCGCTCGAGGGGTACCTCGTCTCCAAGCGATGAGCCTCAAGCGCGCCGTCTACGACTGGCTGGCCGCCCGGATGGGATACGAGGCGCCGGACGACGGCAGGTCGCAGGAGGACCTCCTCTCAGCGCTGCTCGAGCATGCCGCCGCGCATGTCCCCTACTACGGGAAGCTGCTCGGCGACGCGGGCGCGGTATCCGGCGGGCGTGCGGATCTCGGGCGCTTCGCGGAGATCCCGCCGCTCACCAAGGAGATCATGCGCGCCGAGCGCGACCGGCTCGTAGCCGACGACGCCGACCTCGCGACGAGCGTCTGGAACACCTCCGGCGGCTCGACAGGCGAGCCGGTGCGCATCCTCCAGGACCGGCGCTACCTCCTGAGCGCGCGCCGCGCGACCTACGATCAGGAGCGGATGACCGGATACCGCCTTGGGGACCGCGTCGTGAAGCTCTGGGGCGACGAGCGCGAGCTCCTGCAGGGAGCGCTCCCCGCGAAGGCGCGGCTATACAACCTCGTGAAGCGGCAGGTCTTCCTCAACGCATTCCTCATGACGCCGGAGCGCATGAGCGCGTACCTGACCCGGCTCGCCGGGCTCCGGCCACGACTCCTGATCGCCTACGCGCAAGCCCTCTACGAGCTCGCGCAGTTCGCGCGCGCACACGGGCGCCGCATCGAGGGTCCGGCCGCGGTCATGACGAGCGCCGGGACCCTGCACCCGTTCATGCGTGAGGCGATCGAGGACGCGACGGGCCTGAAGGTATTCAATCGGTACGGATCGCGCGAGGTCGGCAACATCGCCATGGAATGCGACCGGCACGACGCCCTGCACGTGGCATGGCGCCACGTGCTCGTGGAGGTCGTCGACGAGCAGGGCCACCCCTGCGCTCCCGGCCAGGAGGGAGAGATACTTGTCACGTCGCTGAGCAACTACGCGATGCCGCTGATCCGCTACCGCATCGGCGACTACGGCGCACTCCACGACGGAGCATGCGCGTGCGGGTACGCGGGCCAGCTCCTGCGCAACGTGGTCGGCCGCGTCACGGACGCCTTCCGCACGCCTTCCGGGAAGGTGGTGCCGGCCGAGTACTTCATCCACATCGTCGGCGTCGTGCTCAACCGCGGCGCGCTCCGGAAGTTCCAGGTGATCCAGCAGGCGGCCGACCGCGTCCTCGTGAAGGTGGTCCCCGCGGATGGCTTCGGCGACGAGGACGAGCGCGAGATCCGCGAGAAAATCGCCGCCGTCATGGATCCCGGATGCACGGTCGGCGTGGAGCGCGTGTCGGAGATTCCCGCCTTGTCCAGCGGCAAGTACCGGTACACGATACGGGAAATCCCATGACGCCCGATCCGCGCAACGTCGCCGTCGAATACGTGGAGCCCCGTTACCCGGACGAGCCGCCGTTCCATCCGCACGAGCGCTATCCGGAATACGACGGCCCGCTCGGGCCGGAGAACGAGGTCTACGCCGGTGTGCGGCAGCTGTTCATCGACCTCGGCCTCGATAGCGAGCGCGCGGGAACTCCGGACTGGAACCCGCTCGGCGACCTGATCAGGCCGGGCCAGCAGGTCCTGGTGAAGCCGAGCATCGTCCTGGATCGCAACCTCGGCGGCGGAGCTCATGACGCGGTCGTGACGCACGGATCGCTCGTCCGCGCCGTCTGCGACTACGCGCTCAAGGCTCTCGCGGGGAAGGGCCGGCTGGTCGTCGGCGACGCGCCGGTGCAGCAATGCGACTTCGAGCTCGCTAACGAGCGCAGCGGCGTGAAGCAGGTCATGAGCTGGTACGCGGAAGCGGGCACGCCGGTCGACCTACTCGATTTCCGCTTCGTCGTCTCCGCCGGGGACCGGAGCGGCGTACGTCGCGAGGGCACCGGGGATCCGGCGGGATTCGTCTTCGCGGACCTCGGCGCCGCGAGCATGCACCGCGAACCGAAGGCTACCGGGCGCTTCGCCCCCACCCACTACGACCTCGCCGACGAGGCGGCGCGGCTCCGCGTTACCAACTACGATCCGGCCTTCATGCGGCGCCATCACGGCGGCGGGAAGCACGAGTACATCATCGCGGCGACGGCGCTTGAGAGCGACGTGATCATCTCCCTGCCTAAGCTCAAGACGCACCGCAAGGTCGGCCTCACCGTCGCGCTCAAGAACCTCATCGGCATCAACGGTCATAAGGACTGCCTCCCCCATCATGCGCAAGGCTCGCTCACGGAGGGCGGCGACGAGTACCGGTACCCGAGCCTGCTCAAGCGCCTGCATACCCGCGTGCAGGAGTTCGAGGACGTGCAGCCCTCCCGCTACGCGCGCTACGCGATCAAGGTTCCCAAACGCGCGCTCTTCAAGCTCGCGAAGCGTTTCGCGCCTGACCCGTACTTCGAGGGAAGCTGGTGGGGTAATGACACGCTCTGGCGGACCGTCATCGACATCAACCGTATCCTCCTGCATTGGGACGCGCGGAAGCGCGGGCTCGCGCAGGAGCAGCAGCGGGCGCTCTTCAGCATCGTGGACGGAATAGTCGCTGGCGAGCGCGAAGGCCCCTTGCAGCCCGCCGCCCGCGATGCGGGCCTCCTGCTGGCCGGCATCTCCTCGCCGGCGGTCGACCTCGTCTGCGCGCGCATCGTCGGCTTCGACTGGAAGAGGCTTCCCCTACTGCGGAAGGCGTTCACCCATCTCGACGCTCCTCGGCCCGAGGACATCCGCGTATTCGAGCAAGGGAAGGAGCACGCTCTCGAGGACCTGCGCGAGATCGCGCTGATACCTCCGCGCGGCTGGGAGGGGCACGTCCGCTCATGAAGATAGACGTACTCATCAACTCGTTCGGCGGCGGCGGCGCGGAGCGCCAGGCATCCTGGATCGCGCCGCACGTCGCCGAGCGCGTCCTGATGCTCGAGGACGATCGCGCGTACGACCCCGGCGTCCCGGCGAAAGCGCTCGGCGGCAACCCGGGCAGTCCGCTCGCGAAGCTCGTCATGCTCCCGATCCTGCTCGTCAGGCTCCAGTTCGAGATCGGCGACCGGCCCGTGCTCTCGTTCCTGATCCGCGCGAACCTGCTCAACGTCGCGAGCAAGCTGTTCCGCCCGCACCGGGCGATCGTCTCGGAGCGCCAGGCGCTCGTACAGGAGCAGGAGACGGCCGGCGGCAGGCTCCGCCTCGCCCTCATGCGCCTCCTCTATCCCTTCGCGGACCGGTGCATCGTCAACGCGCGCGGCACCGGGGAGGATTTGGTCCGGCTCTGCGGCGTTCAGGCGGACCGTGTCCTGGTCGTATACAACGCCTGCGACGCAGCAGCTGTCCGCGCGAAGGCGCAGGAGGATGCCGAAACGCCCGAGCGGTATCTCGTCACCAGCGGACGCCTCGTCGGGCAGAAGGCGCAGGACGTCCTCCTCCGCGCGTTCGCGCGGTACCGCCGGAACGACCCAGACATGCGCCTGGTCATACTCGGGACCGGATCGGATGAGACGAAGCTCCGCGAACTCTCCGCGGATCTTGGCATCGCCGACGCGGTCGACTTCAGGGGATTCGAGAAGAACCCTTTCCCGTGGATCGCGCGCGCAGACGCGTTCGTCCTGAGCTCGCGCTACGAAGGCTTCCCGAACGTCATCCTGGAGGCGCTCGCGCTCGGCGTGCCTGTCATCGCCGCGGACTGCGCGTACGGGCCACGCGAGCTGCTCGCCCCGGAGACCGGATACCGCCCGTCTGCCGCAGGCGTCGAGCGAGCGGAATACGGCATCCTCGTGCCTGCGCCTGACGATGGCGGCAGCGAGCCCGCGATCGCGGGACTCGCGGACGCGTTCGCGCTCATGCGCGACGACGTCGCGGCACGGTACCGCGCGCGGGGGCCGGAGCGCGCCGCGCAGTTCTCGCCCGAAGCCGTGCTCGAGGACTGGAAGAAAGCGCTAGCCGGGAGCTAGCGCTTGTTCTCGTTGTTGATCGTGTTGTAGACCTTCCGCACCTGCGTGTCCTCCGGCCAGAGCTCGAGGATGCGCTCGATCGCCTTGAGCTCGCCGGTCTCGTTGCCGTAGCGCCGCTCGAAGTCGGCGAGCAGGTAGAGGAACTGCGGGCGGGTCGGCGAGAGCTCGTACCCCCGCTTGATCAGCACCTCCGTCCGGTCGCGGAAGCCGCTCGTGTCGTCGATCCCGTCCAGGGCGTCGTACGCGGTCGCCAGCGCGAAGAAGGTCTGCGCCTGGCTCGCGCCGGAACGCTGCTCGATAACCGGGAGCGCGTAGCGGTCCATGGTCGCGCCGAGCGCCCGGACGAGCTCGGGCCGCAGCTGCGCCTGCGTGTTGCGCAGGTTGTTCGCGATCGCCGCGACCGTCGAGCCGAAGTTGCGGACGAGCTCCTGCTGTCCGATCGGAGACGGGGCGTCCATCGCCGCCATGTACGGGGCGAGGAAGTCCTGGAGGGACTGCGCGTCCTGCGTCGTGCGGATGGCCGTGATGAAGAGCGTGCTCTTACGGTACGGCAGGTACGTGCCGTAGATGAGGACCGCGGCCGCGGCGATCGCGACGACGACGGCGACGGAGCGCTTAGCGAGATCGGACATGGCGGTGTGCGGGAAGGACGGTGTGGTCGCCGCGGGGCCTCCAGAAGGTCGCGGCGAGCGCGAGGGCGGCGACGATGATGAGGTTCATGAGGATCGGCAGGACGTCGAACAGGAAGAGTGACTGCACGACGTACGCGACCGGCAGGCCGATGAGCAGCGCCTCCTCGAACGTGGAAAGCGAGCGCTGGCGGATGACGCGCGCGACCTGCACGAAGATCAGGATGATGAAGGAGAGCCATGCGGCGAAGCCGACGATGCCGGTCGAGGCGAGGTAGTCGAGCACGATGTTGTGCGCGCGGTCGAACCAGGTCTCGCCGCCCACGCCCGGCTTGAAGTGGCGCGGATCGAAATGCTTGTCGAAGACCACGGAGAAGTTCTCGGGGCCGTAGCCGAGGAGCGGACGGTCCTTGAAGCCCTGGAAGGCAGAATTCCAGGTCCAGAAGCGGGTCTGCGCCGTCAGCTGCGTGAAGTCCAGCTGGAGGAAGCGAGCGCCCGGAAGCGCCGCGATGCGCGGATCGTTGCGGAGCGCGAAGAGGCCGCCGAAGGCGACGATGCCGATCGCGAGCGCGCCGACGATGTAGCGGCGGACGCGCGGCTGCTTCCAGGCGTAGTAGACCGCCGCGACCCCGAGGCCAGCCACCGCGCCGAGGAAGGCGCCGCGCGTGCCGGAGAGCACGAAGAACACGCCGGAGAGCAGGAGGCCCAGGATGCCGAAGAGCGCGGCCTTCAGGCGCGTCTGGGCGCTATGCCACAGCCAGGCGATGTATCCGGCGATGAATATGAAGTACGGCGTCACGTAGGCCGCGTTGCCGAGCGATCCCTGGAAGCGGTAGGCGCCGCTGAACAGGCGCTGGAGGAAGGGCTGCTCGGCTCCCCCGTACGGGCCGAGGAAGGCGTCCGGCGAGAGCGCGGAGAACACGCCGTAGAGCGCGACGCCGCCCGCGGCCACGACCGAGGTCCACATGAGGGCCTTCCAGTGGCCGCGCTCGGTGAACAGGCCGCCGAGGAGGACGAAGAAGAGCAGGTAGTGCAGGAACTGGAAGGAGCCCTCGGCGCGCTCGTAGTTGGACCAGAACGCCATGACCGGGTCGTACGCGAACGCGGTCGCGAGCAGGATCGCGCCGGTAAGGAACATGAAGCCGATCGTCACCGGCGACTTCAGGACCGGCCAGAAACGCTCCTTGAGCGACGCCGGCTCGTCCTCGAACGCCCAGCCGAGGACCGTGCAGGCCGCCGCGAGGGTCACCAGGAGCCGGAAGGCGAAGTACTTGCCGCCGATGAACGGGAAGAAGGTCGCGGGCAGGACCAGGACCAGCGTGAACGGGACCAGGTAGAGCCAGAAGCGTGCGAACTGCTGGAACATGTGGGGGTAGTGTAGGGCCGGCCTGCCCCTGCGGCAACGGCGGCTCTGGTACCATGCCTGGTATGGCGAAACCCGTAGTCCTCATCGTCCTGGACGGATGGGGCATCGGCACGCGGGACGGGGGGAACCCGCTCACGCGTGCCAAGCTGCCCACCTTCGACAAGCTCGCGGCGTACCCTCTCACGAGCCTCGAGGCGTCGGGTATCGCGGTCGGCCTGCCGTGGGGCGAGGTCGGCAACAGCGAGGTCGGCCATCTCACCATGGGTGCCGGCCGCGTCCTCTACCAGTACTTCCCGCGCATCACCATCGCGATCAAGGAAGGAACGTTCGGCGAGAGCGACGCGCTGCGTCAGGTCGCGGCGCGCCTCGATGAGACCGGCGGGAGGCTGCATCTCGCGGGGCTGCTCACGAGCGGCCACGTGCACGCGTCGGTCGATCACGCGGCCGCGCTCGTGCAGTGGGGCGAGCAGCAGGGATTCGGCGGCCGCATCTACGTGCACGCCTTTGGCGACGGCAAGGACTCCCCCGCGCGCTCCTTCGAGACGCTGCTCCAGAAGCTCGGCGGTGCGAAGCTCGCCACGGCCATGGGGCGGCACTACGGCATGAACCGCGACGACGCCTGGCAGCTGACCAAGGCGGCGTACGCGTGCATGACCACGCCGGGGACGCCGCAGGAGGTCGGGCCGCTCCTCCGCCAGCTCTACGACCAGGGCCTCACCGAGGAGTTCCTTCAGCCCACGCTCGTGGACCCGGAAGGCGTCGTGAAGCCCGGCGACGCGATCGTCTTCTGGAACTTCCGCGAGGACTCCATCGAGCAGATCGCGCGCTGCTTCGTCTCGCCGAGCGAAGTCCCTGAGGGCGTGCCGCCGGTCCAGGCGCTCGTCGCGACCATGACCACGTACAAGGAGTCGTGGGGCGTGCCGGTCCTCTTCCCGAAGGAGACCGTGGAGCGGCCGCTCGGGCGCGTCATCTCGGACGCAGGTCTCTCGCAGATGCGCGTCGCGGAGACGTACAAGCACGCGCACGTCACCGCGTTCTTCAACGGGTACCGCGAGGAGCCGTTCAAGGACGAGTACCGCGTACTCATCCCCTCGCTGAGCTTCCCGCACCCGGACGAGCGCCCGGAGCTCGTCGCGTCGCAGGTCACCGACCGCATCGTCATGGCGCTCAGCGAGCGTTCGTTCCCCTTCATCCTCGCCAACTACGCCAACAGCGACGTCATCCCGCACACGGGCAACTTCGAGGCGAGCGTGCGCGCGGCCGAGGTCATCGACGAGCAGCTCGCGCGCCTCCTCCCGTTCGCCGAGCGCGGCGAGGCGACGCTTCTGATCACCGGCGACCACGGCAACATCGAGCGCGTGCGCGACCCGCTCACCGGCCGCCCGCAGACCGTGCACGACCCGAACCCGGTCCCCTTCTACCTCGTGGACGCGGCGTACCAGGGAAGGCACTACTACAACGAGGGGCGCCTCCGCGACTCCACGGTGGGCACGCTCGCCGACGTCGCGCCGACCGTGCTCGCCCTCATGGGCCTCGAGATCCCCGGCGAGATGACCGGCGTGAGCCTCCTCAAGGAGCTTTCCTGAGACCGCGGCATTCCTTGCCAGGTCCGGGCCTTTCTCGTATAGTCGCGCGGTAATGCAGGCCCTGCCCTATATCCAGATGGCGCTCGCGATCGTCGTGATCGCGCTCATCCTCGTGCAGGAGCGCTCGTCCGGGATCTCGGGCCTGCTCGGCGGGGACGGCCAGGGCACGTACCAGTCCCGCCGCGGCTTCGAGCAGGTCATCTTCGTGGCCACGATCGCTTCCGCGACCGCGTTCGCGGCCCTTGCCCTGGTCCAGCTGTACTACGCCAAGTACTAGTTGCAGGCGGGCCCCGGCTCGCGCACAATTTGCCCGAGATTCGGCCGAGGTGGCGAAATTGGTAGACGCACTGTCTTCAGGTGGCAGCGCCCGCAAGGGCATAGGAGTTCGACTCTCCTCCTCGGCACACGTGGAACCCCGCTCGGGGTCCCCACCAAGCACAAACCTACAGCTACGCTGTACGAAACCAATCGATAATGGAAAACAAGAATAACGCGGGACAGTCCCGCGCTCCGCGCCGTCGCCGGTCCTTCGGGTCGGGAGGCGCGAACGGCCCCCGCGAGGGCAGCTTCGGCGCGCGCGGCAACGGCGGCAACCGCCGGGGCGGCCGCGGCAACCGGCAGCCCTCGACCCAGCCCCGGGACAACAAGTGGACCGTCCCGGTCGCGGACAAGCCGTACCCGCACGACCCGGACGCCGTCCGCTTCGTGCCGCTCGGCGGCCTCGAGGAGGTCGGTCGCAACTGCTCGTACTACGAGTACAAGGACGAGATCGTCCTCGTCGACGTCGGCATCCAGTTCCCCGAGGAGAACACGCCGGGCATCGACTACATCATCCCGAACGTCTCCTCGCTCGTCCCGAAGAAGGACAACGTCCGCGGCATCATCCTCACGCACGGCCACTACGACCACATCGCCGCCATCCACTACGTCGTGGAGAAGCTCGGCAACCCGATCATCTACACCTCGAAGTTCACGAAGGCGATGGTCGAGAAGCGGCACGAGGAGTTCCCGAACGCCCCGCGGCTCCGCTTCGAGGTCGTGACCAACGGCAGCAAGGTGAAGATCTCCGAGAACATGACGGCGGAGTTCTTCTCGATCGAGCACACCATCCCGGAGGCGCTCGGCTTCCTGCTGCGCACGCCGGTCGGCAACATGGTCTCCTTCGGCGACTACCGCCTCGACATCGACCGCAACGGCCGCCCCCAGCACCTCGACGTCTTCGAGTGGCTCGCCGGCCAGAACGTGCACTCGCTCTTCCTCGACTCCACCCGCGCCGAGTCCCCCGGGCACGGCCCGTCCGAGTACGTCGTTGAGGAGAACCTCGAGATGCTCATCCGCAACGCGCAGGGGCGCGTCATCGTCGGCACGTTCGCCTCGCTGGTGGACCGCCTCATGCAGATCATGGCCATCGCCGACAAGCTCGGTAAGAAGGTCGCGCTGCAGGGCCGCTCGATGATCACCAACATCGACATCGCAAAGAACCTCGGCTACCTGAAGGGCCGCACGGACCACTTCATCGACATCAACGACGTCAACAAGTACAAGGACCACGAGGTGATCATCCTCACCACGGGCGCGCAGGGCGAGCCGAACGCCGGCCTCATGCGCATCGCCAAGGGCGAGCACCGCACGGTCCAGTTCAAGCCCACGGACATCGTCATCTTCTCGAGCTCGGTCGTCCCGGGCAACGAATGGGCGGTGCAGGAGCTCCAGGACCGCGTCGCGCGCCAGGTGCAGGCCATCTACACGGCCCGCACGCTGCCGATCCACACCGGCGGCCACGCGTACGGCGGCGACCAGGAGATCGTGCTCGACCTCATCAAGCCGAAGTTCATCGTCCCGATCCACGGCTACTTCTACATGCGGAAGTCCTTCGAGGCGATCGCCGAGAAGGTCGGCCTCTCCGCGAGTCAGGTCCGCCTCATGGACAACGGCATGGTGGCCTCCCTCACCGAGGACACCTTCGTCATCACCGAGGACCGCGTCGACTCCTCGTACGTGACCGTGGACGGCCTGTCCGTCGGCGATGTCGAGGAGGTGGTCCTCCGCGACCGCGTCCTCATGGGCGAGGAGGGCCTCGTCACCATCGTCATCCCCGTGGACCGGCACACCGGCCGCCTCCTCAAGGCGCCGGAGGTGCTCGCGCGCGGCTTCGTGCACGTCCGCGAGAACCAGGCGATGATCGAGGAGATCAAGCGTCGCGTGAAGAACGTCATGCAGCGCGTCCCCGACACCCCGAACGCGGACATGGACTTCATCAAGTCCGCCGTCCGCGAGCAGATCAACCAGTTCATCTGGACCAAGACCAAGCGGCGGCCGATGCTGCTGCCGATCGTGGTCGAGCTGTAGTCTCGGTAACGAGAAAGCCGCCGGCGTGAGCCGGCGGCTTTTCTTTTCGAGCTCAATGCTTGAAACAATCACCGACGCGCCGGAAAGCGCCGTAGGTCACCGCATTCGCGACGATGATGAATAGGGTGTAGTTCCAAACAAGCGCATCATCCCGTTCTGCTGTACGCGGAAACGTAACGAGCAAAAAAGCCGAGACGTAAACGAACATTGACACGAACCAAGAAGCGACGAGGCTCCCGATTGTGCGTCCGACGCCCGCCTCGATGCTTGCTCTGCCGTTACAGAATCCTCGAACGGCAAATAGCACGGACTGAACCAAAGCGTTGCCGACAAGCAGAATCGCGGCGATGCTCCCTTTGATAAACAAAGTTTCCATATGAAATTTTCCTCCGATAATTGAAATTCCGAATCAAGTAATGCTTATTAATCGTGATTTATCAAGATGATGAACAGAAACGGGATAGCGCAATGCGAAAGCCGCCGGTTCCACCGGCGGCTTTTTTATGCCTTCAGGATTTACGGCTCGCGCAATGCATGAAGGTTCCTGTCGAGTAAACCTGATACCGGTTCAGATCAACCTGCACCAGTAGTATATCCCCGGGCAGATAGGACTCGAGCTGAGTCAGGGTGCGTTTGGGAAAATCAGTCCAAACATACACCTCCTCGCCCTTCCGATGCTTCTCGAGTTCGACCTGAAGCATATACAGGTATGTGTAACGTCCCGCATTGGACTCATGCGCCTTCTTGAGAAGCGGTGCGAGCAGGGTGCCCGCCTGAAGTCCTCCGAAGAACAAGACCAACCAGCCGAGAATCGCGATCGGTCCGAGTATGTAGGACGGGAAGAGCCAAAGCATGATTGCGACAGCCACGATTCCCGCGAGCGCGTATCCCCAACTGAATCTTACCCGTTGCTCTGAGATGATACCGCCGAGCAGCGCGCTTCCGCAGAAGATGAATCCAACGATTAATCCGATTATTAATTTTTCCATATTTATATTTCTCCTTACCGACGCATGAGCATCAGTAATTACATGATTCAAAGAACGTTATTATTATGACATAAAATATAGAATTTATCAAGTTCAGCGCCCTTGGCCTATGATTCACCCGATGAAATCCACCCTGGTCTCCGGCATCCAGCCGTCGGGACGCCTCCACATCGGCAACTACCTGGGGGCGCTGAAGAACTTCGTCGACCTCCAGAACTCCGGGCGGTACGACTGCCACTTCGTCATCGTGGACCTCCACTCCCTCACGGAGCACATCCCTCAGAAGGAGCAGCGCCGGAACATCCACGAGCTCGCGGCGGACTTCCTCGCCTGCGGCATCGATCCCAAGCGCGTGAACTTCTTCCAGCAGTCGCAGGTGCCGGCGCACACGGACCTCGCGTGGATCCTCGCGACGCTCACCCCCATGGGCGAGCTCAACCGCATGACCCAGTACAAGGACAAGTCGGACCGGCACGGCGCGAACGTCGGCCTGTTCACCTACCCGGTGCTCATGGCGGCGGACATCCTCATCTACGACGCCAAGTACGTGCCGGTCGGCGAGGACCAGCTCCAGCACCTCGAGCTCACGCGGACGCTCGCGCGCAAGTTCAACGAGCGGTATGGCCGCACCTTCGTCGAGCCGAAGCCGCTCCTGACCGAGGCGCCGCGCGTCATGAACCTGCTCAATCCCGCGAAGAAGATGAGCAAGTCAGACCCGAACGGCTGCGTCTTCATCGACGACGACTTCGCCACGGTCCTCAACAAGGTGAAGCGCGCGGTCACCGACTCCGGCAGCGAGATCATCTTCGATCCCGTCGGGAAGCCCGCCATCGCGAACCTGCTCCGCATCTACGCCGCCATGGGCAACACGACCGTGAAGCGGCTCGAGAAGAAGTACCAGGGCGTCGGCTACGGCACGTTCAAGCGCGAGCTCGCCGACGTGGTGGCCACGCACCTCGAGCCCATCCGCGCGAAGAAGCAGAAGCTCGCGCGCGATCCCGCGAAGCTCCGCCGCCTCCTCGACTCCGGAAGCCGGAAGGCGCGCAAGCTCACCGACGCCAAGATGGCGGAGGTGCGCAAGCGTCTGGGTATCGCGCTGTAGCAGAAAGGCCGCCATCAGGCGGCCTTTCCAGTCTCATGCTGCGCGATCGCTAGTTCGCGGCGCCCAGCGGATAGGTATCGGTAATGTGCGTCACCGCATGGACCACGCGCAAGGCGCGGATGCCGTAGAACAGCACGAAGAACGGGAACAGGATCATGCCGAGCACGATCAGCATTGGCTTCATAAAGTTTCTCCTCCAAGGAAATATCCTGGTAACTGAGCCGAACGATGGCACGAAGATTCAGGTCGGTCAACATCGGGTGCGTCTTGATATACTTCCGACATGCGTATCAGACACATAATCGGCGGCGCGCTCGTCCTGGCGAGCGCCTTGGCGGCTCCGGCGCAGGCCTTCACCGGCCCGGGCGGCGAGCGGCCGGAGGTACGGGGACCGCAGGGAGAGCCCGAGGTCCGGGGTCCGCGCCGGGGTGGCGAGCGCGAGAAGGAGATCCGCAAGGAGATCGAGGACGAGATCCGCGCGTTCCGCCTCAAGAACGCGAGCTTCACGGCCCAGCTCAAGGAACGCGGCGACGACGCCCCGCGCCTGTTCAAGGAGCGGCGGCAGGAGATCGTCACCGAGATCCAGCAGAAGCGCGAGGAGTTCCAGCAGCGCGTCCGCGTGCAGCGCGAGGAGCTCAAAACCGACATCGAGGCCCGGAAGGCCGCGTTGAAGGAGCGGCTCGCGGCCTTCAAGGACCGGAGGAAGGGCGAGGTCGTGCAGCGGCTCGACGGCGCCTTCGCCAGCATCAACGTGAAGTGGGTCGGCTTCTTCACGTCGTCGGTGAACCGCATCGAGAACGTGCTCGACGCCGTCTCGTCCCGCGCCGACAAGGCGCAGGCCGCCGGCAAGGACGTGGCCGCGGTGCGCGCGAAGATCGAAGCCGCGACCGCAGCTCTCGCGAGCGCCCGTGCCGCGATCGAGGTGCAGGCCGGCAAGGACTACACGGTTGAGGTCAGCAGCGAGGAGTCCGCGAAGACGGACGTCTCGGGAGCGCGGAAGCAGCTCGGCGAGGACCTTCAGGCGGTGCGCGCCGCCGTCCGCGCCGCTCATGACGCGACCAAGGCCGCCGCGAAGGCCCTCAAGGACATCCCGGGTATCGGGGAGATCGAGCTCGAGACCTCCGCATCCACCACCTCCCAGTAGCCCATGAACCGCAACCGCAACACGCTGATCCTGGTCGTCATCCTCGTCGTCCTCGCGATCGCCGGCGCGTACGCCTTCCGCAAGCATGCGGCGCAGGCCCCGACCGCAGCACCGGTCTACGTCGGTCCCGCGAGCGATCGGCCGGGCGACATCGATGCGGAACTGGAGAGCATCGACACCGGCAGCCAGCTCGACGCCGACCTCCAGGGTACGGACAAGGACATCCAGGCGCTCTAGCGCGCGTCGGATAACGAAGAACGGGGCTGCGCGCGCAGCCCCGTTCTCGTCTTTCCGGCCTCAGGCCTTGCGGAGCGCGAGGGACACCTGCCCCTCCGGAAGCGAGACCGTCGCGGTCACGCCCTCGCCGCTTCCTATCGTGATCGTCGTCGCCGTATCCGCGCCGATCGCGGCGAGGTCGAGCCCGGCGAGTCCCGCGCCTTCCGCGGACACGAGCGCGGGCTCGCCCGGCACGAGGCCGGCCTCCTGGCGCAGCTCCTGGATCGCGCGCGTGAGCTCGCGCTCCGCGCCCTCGCGGACGAGATCCGGCGTCAGCGCGAGGTCGAGCTCAGCTTCCTCGGTAAGTTCAGGCCTCGTCACGACCTCCTTCACGTTCACCTCCGCCTTCAGGAGCTCGAGGAGCTCGGGCTCCTGCGCGAGCGCGCCGCTCTTCACGAAGAGATGCGCGAGCGGCTGCCGAACCTTCATGGCGTGCTTGGCGCGCAGGGCGAGCGCCGCCGCCGCGAGCGAGCGGACCACGGCCATGTCGGCGACGAGCTTGTCGTCCGCCGGGCCGACCTGCGGCCAGTCCGTGAGATGCACTGAGAGCGGATCGCCGTCACGGCGGAGCTCGGCATAGAGCGCCTCGGCGAAGAAGGGCGCGAAGGGCGCGGAAATCTGCGCGACCGTCATGAGCGAGCGGTGGAGCGTCGTGCTCGCGGCGGCGTAGTCCGCGTCCGAGACCGGCCGCTGCAGGCGGCGGCGCGAGGAGCGCACGTACCAGCGCGAGAGGTCGTCCACGAGGCTCTCCACCGCGAGGATGGCCGTACGCGCGTCGTAGCCGTCCAGCGCGCCCGTCGCGACCCGGACGGCTTCGCTCATCCGCGCATCCATCCAGCGGTCCAGGACGGACGGGGACGGCGCCGCGGCGACCGCGCGGCGGCCGTACAGCTTCCAGAACGAGAGCGAGTTGTATGCGATCAGGTGCACGCGGCGCGTCGCCTTCGGAAGCTCCGCCTCGTCGAAGTTCTTCGTGTCGCCGGGATCGGTCGCGGCATAGAAGTACCAGCGGAGCGCGTCGACGCCGTGCGAGCGGATGAGCTCCCACGGGTCGAGCACGTTCCCCTTCGACTTGCTCATCTTCTTGCCGTGCTTGTCGTTGAGGAGGCCGAGGCTGATCACGTTGCGGTACGGCGCCTCGCGCCCGAGCAGCGTCGCGACCTCGAGGAGCGAGTAGAACCATCCGCGCGTCTGATCCACTCCCTCGGCGATGAAGTCCGCCGGATACGCCGGCTCCTCGCCGGAGAACGGGTAGTGCGCCTGCGCGAGCGGCATGGCGCCCGAGTCGTACCAGACGTCCACCGTCTCGGGCGTGCGCATCATGTGGCCGCCGCACGTGCCGCACGGGAAGAGCACGCTGTCCACGTACGGGCGGTGCAGGTTCACCGCGCCGTCCTCGTCGCGCGGCAGGTTGCGGAGATCGACGCGCGTCACGCCGCCCTGCTCGAGGAACGGCGGGCGGTGCAGGCGCGCGAGCGCCGCCTCGTCCGTCCAGCCCTCGGCGGCGGCCGCGAGCATGCGGAGCGGGCCGTCGTGCCCGATGACGAGCACGTTCATCCCCTCGTGCGCGGCCTCGAACTCGCGGAGGAAGTACCAGCCGCGGCGGCGCAGGTCCGCCTCGGACTCGCCGCCGGGATAGCGCACGTCGAGGCCGGCGTCCGGATGCGCCATCCAGAAGGCGTGAAGGTCGTCGAGGGTCTTCCCCGAGAAGGCGCCGAGCGCGACCTCGCGGAGCCGCTCGTCGTAGGAGACGACCGGAACGCCGAGCGCGTCCGCGACGATGTGCGCCGTCTCTTGCGCGCGCATGAACGGCGACGCGACGACGACGTCGATGCTTGCGTCCTTGAGCGTATCGGCGGCAGCGCGCGCCTGTTCCCTGCCGCGCTCCGTCAGGCGGATCTCGGCCTCGGGGTCGGAGCTGAGCACGCCGGCGACGTTGTGCTCCGCCTCGCCGTGCCGCATCGCCCAGTACCGGTTCTTCGCGCCGCCGCTCCGCTCGTGGAGCTCGTCGAGGCTCCCGATCACCTCCTGCGCGTCGCAGCCCTGGCAGCGCCATACCGGCAGCGGCGTGCCCCAGTACCGCTCGCGGGAGAAGTTCCAGTCGCGCGCCTCCTTGAGCCAGGTGCCGAAGCGCCCCTCCTTCGTGTGCGCAGGGATCCAGTTCACTGTCTCGTTGCGTGCGACCATCTCCTCGCGGAGCTTGGACATCGCGACGAACCACGAGTCATGAGCGTAATAGAGGAGCGGCGTGCTGCAGCGCCAGCAATGCGGGTACTCGTGCTCGTACGGCTCGGCGTTGAGGAGGCGCCCCTTCCCGCGGAGCTGGGCGAGGATCTTCTCCTCGGTGGCGGCATCCTTCGCGTAGTCGCCCGCGAGGCCGGCGACGTCGGCGGTGAACCGTCCGGACTCGTCCACGGTATGGACCTGCGGCAGGCCTGCCTCGGTGCCGAGCCGGTAGTCGTCCTCGCCGTACATCACGGCCGTGTGCACGACGCCGGTGCCGTCGGTGGTCGTCACGAAGTCGGCGAGCAGGACCTGGTGCGCCTGCTCGGTCCGCAATGGCGCGACCTCGAACGGCGGCTCGTAGCGCAGGCCCGCGAGCTCCGCGCCCGGCAGCGTCGCGACGACGTTCGCGTCATCGCCGAAGACGGCGGACACGAGGTCGGCAGCGACGACGATCCGCCTCCCCTCGTGCTCGACAAGCGCGTAGGCGATGTCCGCGCCGACGGCGAGCGCGACGTTGCCCGGGAGCGTCCACGGCGTCGTGGTCCACGCGGCGATCGCCGCGCCCTCGAGGTCCGCGCGCTGTCCCGGCAGGAGCGGGAAGAGGACGGTCGCGGACGTGTCCGTGTCGGTCTGGTAGCCGAGCGCCACCTCTGACGCCGAGAGGCCCGTGCCGCAGCGCGTGCACCACGGGATGACCTTGTGCCCGCGGTACAGGTACCCGCGCGCGTCGATCTCCTTGATGAGGTGCCAGAGCGACTCGATGTAGCCCGCGCTATAGGTGACGTACGGATGCTCGAGGTCGAGCCAGAAGCCGATGCGCTCCGTGAGGTCCTTCCACTCCGCCTCGTGCTGCCAGACGAGCTCCTGGCACTTCCGGTTGAACGCGGCGATGCCGAGCTTCTCGATGTCCTTCTTGCTCGCGATGCCGAGCTCCTTCTCGGCGGCGAGCTCCACCGGCAGGCCGTGCGTGTCCCAGCCGCTCTTCCGCGGCACGTGGCGCCCGCGCATGGTCTGGTAGCGGAGGAACACGTCCTTGAAGACGCGCGAGAGGACGTGATGCACGCCCGGGCGGCCGTTGGCGCCCGGCGGGCCCTCGTAGAAGACGAAGGGCTTCCCGCCCTTGCGCAGCTCGAGCGACTGGCCGAAGACGTCGTGCTCCTTCCAGAACGCGAGGACGCGCTCCTCGGTCTCCGGCAGCGAGAAGGACTCCCCGAAGAAGGTCCGTGGGGTCATGCTCTCGCGCTTTGGATCAGGAGTCGCAGGCATGTAGTCCCCCTATCCTAGGCGGAAAAGCGTGCCCGCGCGAGGCTTGCGGCGGCCTATACCCGCTCCACCGCGGCGATCCCCAGCAGCGCCATGCCCTGCCCGAGCGTCGCTCGCGCCGCGTCGAGGAGCGCGAGCCGCGCGCCCCGCCGCGCTTCGTCCTCGTCCTTGAGGATCGGCACGGACTGGTAGTAGCCGTTCACCTGCGAGGCGAGCTGGTAGAGGTAGAGCGCGAGCGGGTTCGTCTGCAAATCCGCCGCGGACGCCGTCACCCCGCCCGCGTACCGGTCCAGGTGTCGGATGAGCGCGAGCTCGCGCTGGTCCGTCAGCGGCGCGAGGCGGGCCGCGCCGGCGCCGCCGGCCTTCGCGATCAGGCTCGCCAGGCGCGCGTAGGTGTACTGGAGATAGGGGCCGCTGTCCCCGCCGAAGTCGAGGAGCCGTTCCCAGTCGAACGGGATGTCGCTCGTGCGCTGGTCCTTGAGGAGCGCGTAGAGCACGGCGCCGATGCCGACCTCGGCGATCGTCTCGTCCGAGAGCGCTTCCTCCCGCTCGGCGACGATCGCGCGCACGCGCGACTTCGCCTCGTCGATGACCTCCTGCGCCGTGACGACGCGGCCCTCGCGCGTGGAGAGCTTCTTCCCCTCGGCCGAGAGCACGAGGCCGTACTTCACGTGCGTTGCGCGCTCCACCGGCCAGCCGAGCCGCCTCCCGATCGCGAACAGCTGCTGGAAGTTGAGCGCCTGCTCGTTGGCGACCACGTAGCAGATGCGCGCCTCCGGGTACTGCGTCAGGCGCTTCTTCAGGAGGGCGAGGTCGCGCGTGAGGTACAGGCTCGCGCCGTCGCTCTTCTGGATGAGCGCCACCGGCAGCCCCTCGTCGTCGAGCCGCACGATGCGCGCGCCCTCGCTCTCCTCGAGGAGGCCCTTCGACTCCAGCTCCTCGATGATCCCCGCGATATCGCCCTCGAGCGACGCTTCGCCGTCCCATATGTCGAACGCGGCGCCGAGCTGCACGAAGAGCGGCTCGGATGCCTGGATGGAGACGTCGCGGAAGTGCTGCCAGAGGGCGCGCACGTCCGGGTCGCCCTGCTCGAGGGCCCGGAACGCCGCCCGCGCCTCCTCCTCGAGGGCCGGGTCGGACTTCGCCTCATCGTGGAAGCGCACGTAGAGCCGGACGAGCTCGCCGAGCGCGTCCTCGGCGAGGCGCTCCTCGCTGCCCCACTTCCGGAACGCGACCACGACCTTCCCGAACTGCGTCCCCCAATCCCCGAGGTAGTTCCACCGCGTGACGCGCACGCCCGTGCTCTCGAGGATGCGCGCGAGGGCCGCTCCGAGCGCCGTGTTCCGGAGATGGCCGACGTGGATCGGCTTGGCGACGTTCACTGACGCGTACTCGACGATCGCTTCCGTACCGGCGCCGGACTGCGGGACGCGCTGGCCGTGCGCGACGAGCTCGGCGAGCGCGCGGTGGTGCGCCTCGTCCGTAAGGCGGATGTTCACGAATCCCGGCGCGGCGACCTCGGCGTTGAGGACGACGCCGCGGAGCTCCTCGTCGCCCATGAGCGCCACCGCGAGCTCGGCGGCGATGCCGAGCGGGTTCTGCTTCCGCGCCTTAGCCAGCTGCAACGCCACCGGCGTCGCGAAATGGCCGAACTCCGCGACCTCGGGGACGGAGAGCGGCGGCGATTCCAGCCCCGTGAGGCGGGAGAGCGCGCGGGTCAGAAGCTCCTGCATGCGGAAATCCTAGCGGACCGCGCGCCTGCCGGCATCCCCGCGGGCTGGTATCGTTAGCGCATGGCGCACGTCGACGGCACCATCGCGGAGAACCGGCGCGCCCGGTTCGACTACGAACCCCTCGAGAAGTTCGAGGCGGGCATCGTTCTCGACGGCTTCGAGGTGAAGAGCGCCAAGCTCGGCCGGCTCAACCTCTCCGGCAGCTACGCGCTGATCCGCGGCGGCGAAGCGTACCTCCTCAACGCGAGCATCCAGCCCTTCCCGGGCGCCAACGTCCCGCCCGGCTACGACCCGGACCGGACCCGGAAGCTCCTCCTCACTAAGGAGCAGATCCGCACGCTCCGGGGCCGCATCGAGGAGAAGCGGCTGACCCTGGTCCCCTTCCGCGCGTTCGTCACGCGCAACCTCGTGAAGGTGGAGCTCGCGCTCGCGCGGAGCAAGAAGGAGCAGGACAAGCGCGAGACGATCAAGAAGCGCGACACCGACCGCGAGATGCGTCGCGCCCTGCGCGGGTAAGCGAAGAGGAGGGGCTAGCCCCTCCTCTTTCTCCTTATAAGTTCCAGAGCAGCCCTCGCTACCGGCGCGCCGACGTACGAGACGACGACGAAGATCATGAGTCCGAGCAGGACGCGGTGATCGACATCCAGCGACGGCTGCTGCGCCATCATGTCGAAGAATTTCATAGGGGGCTCCGGGGTATTGGATTTTCAGTAACCAGGGAAGGGGTACTGCGTCTACTATAGCGCACGAGGAGCCGAGATTATTGATATTATTTGAATCTATGGTATAATCCTCATGCGGGGATGCACGGCTTTGATGGCGGACGATCCGCAGCCTGCGCGCCGAGCGCCAACTCGTGAATCTGGCACAACAACTACCTGGCAACTCTAAGGTTGCAGCTCCGGCCCTCGCTTACGCGTAGCCGAAGCTTACCGGAGCCCTGAGCTCCGGCATCGGTACCGGTCCGTCTCAGGCCGAATGCCGGTGTCATACATAGAGACTGGTCGCCGTGCCCCTTTGCGGTACACGGACGGCGACGAGATCCCGAACCGCTCCTCTACTTCGTAGAAAATCCTCCGTCTCTCACGAGACTACGCGCGTAGACGGCTGCGTTCCCGGCCGACCAGACGAGGGTTCGACTCCCTCCATCTCCACTAAATACATGAAAACCGGCTTAATTTGGCCGGCTTTCCTGCATGTCAAATTCTGGACATAATCGAGAAATTATGTATACTTAAATCAGGTTTGGCGTGGCCAAACGTTGTATGACAACTAAATAAAAAAGGAGACGAAAACTATGTCAGATAAAATCCCCGCGAGCGCGAAGCTCGGCGTGGCAGCGGCCGCCTTGATCGTGCTTGCGATCATCGGACTGCTTCTGTTCCGTATCATCTTCGTGAACTTCGTGGATAACTACGAACTCGGCTACATCTTCGATTCGAGAACCGGACAGATCCAGGTGCTCGACCGAACAGGCTACGTGGTGACCATGCCGTTCATGCAGAGCGTCCATACGGTGGACCTGAGACCGATGCAGGTATGCATGAACGCGAACGCGCGGGTCATGAACTGCAAGCTGGTCAAGTTCAATCCCGACGGACTCGACACCCTGCTCGCCTGGCACGGACGCCAGAACTACGACGGCGGCAACTCGAACAACGCCAGAGAGGGCGGCAGCGGCGGCAATCTCGCCGAGATCCTCAAGAGCTACGCTTTCGAGAACAAAGGCAAGAACTACCCGTTCCTGATCATCATCAGCGAGCTGGAGAATTCATCGGAGGTGCCGGATGCGTCCAATCCCCCGACCCGCTAAGTGGGGAGTCCTGCTTCTCGGACTCGCGATCCTTCTGTATCTCGGCTTCGTGCACCATCTGGACACATACCAGGTCGGGATACACAGGAACTACCTGACGGGAGAGACGACCATGGAACCGCGCCCCGGCTTCTACGTCACTCCTCCCTGGGTGCTGGTGGCGAGGATCGACACCAGGCCGCAGCGCGTGTGCCTCACGACCGCGAGCCGTGCGGTGAACTGCAAGCTGGCGCAATTCGCGCCGGAGCATTGGCAGGAATTCGTCGCGATGGAGGGCTTCCACTATTACTGGTGGTACAACCGCGTCTCCTTCAACTGGGGATACGCTGAGGAGTACCGGGGCATGAGCGACATACTGCGAGGTTACGCGTTCAGCTCCCGCCAGTACCCGTTCGTGAAGGTCCTCCTGGACTATCCGCAGGGATGACTACTTGAGAAAGCGCCGGCATTTGCCGGCGCTTTCCTTTCTCACGAACTGGTCACCCGCCTGGCCTTTTTCGCCTTTCTCAGTATCCGCTTTATGGGAGCCGGCGCGAGCTGTTGTTCCGCGACGACGACGCGATGCCTGCGACGCTCCGCCGCGCGCTCGAGGAGCTCGAAGACCGGCAGCTTGGAAAAGTTGCCGCGGAACCGGCGCGAGATGAGCCGGCGCGTGCGGTACGGGAACGCGTCCTCGATCTCCTGCATCCGGTGCGCCGACGCATAGAGGTAGATCGTGCGCGTGCCGGTCTTCGAGACCGCGTCTGCCACCGCGGGATGGAACTGTCTGAGGAACTCCTCCTGGATGTGGCGCTTCTTGAATTCGTAGACTGATCCCGAGCCGAGACGCATGCCGCGCCCGGAGCGCGCGAAGAATCCCTCGCGATCGGAATACGTCGGGGTCGGGATGTCGATGCGCGCCAGGGCCTCGAGCCTGTCGCCGGCGAGGTGGTAGAGCGCCGCGGTCTGGCGCGTCGCGACGATGACGAGGACGTCGTCGTCGAGCGTATCGAGGTAGCGTGCCGGCACCTTCATGAATCCAGCATACGCAACCGGGCATACGGGAACATGAACAAAGCACCGGCCTCACACCGGTGCTTCCTCGATGCGTCGGGAGGCTCAGGCCTTCCCGCAGCAGTTGCACTTATGCCCTGCCATCTTGGAGAGCCCCGCGGCGATCACGAGGATCGGCCAGATGAAGGAGACGCTCTCCGCCGAGAGCGCGCCGATGGCGCGCAGCAGGAATGCGAGGCCGAAGAGGACCATGTACAGGGGCATCGGACTGTGATGCTTGCAGTGGCAGGCCCTTCCGGTGTTGATGACGTTATCCATGGGTTGGTGACGCGAGGTCGCGTCTGCCTCCAGTATACCAGCTCTGGTAAGCTGTGGCTGTTCATATGGCCTTCGCGACCCACTTCCTCGAGATCGCCGCGCTCATCGGCATCGCGACCGCGATCGCCTTCGCGATGAGGCTCCTCCGCCAGCCGCTGATCATCGGCCACATCCTCACCGGCCTCCTGGTCGGCCCCTTCGTGCTCGACCTGGTGCGCTCCGCGGAGACGCTCCAGCTCTTCGGCGAGCTCGGCATCGCCTTCCTGCTGTTCACCGTGGGCCTCGGGCTCTCCCCGCACGTCCTGAAGACCTTCGGGCGTATCGCCGTCGTCACGGGGGTCGGCCAGGTGCTCTTCACTACCCTGGCCGGCTTCGCGATCTGCATGGCGCTCGGCATGGGCATGGTGCCCGCGCTCTACGTCGCCGTCGCGCTCGCCTTCTCGAGCACGATCATCATCCTCAAGCTCATCGCGGATCGCGGCGACCTGGACAAGCTGTACGCGAAGATCGCCATCGGCTTCCTGCTCGTGCAGGACCTCATCGCGATCGTCCTCCTCTTCGCCGTGCCGGTGCTCTCCGGGAGCGCGAACGGCTTGCAGGCGCTCCTCGGCGGCGTGCTCGAGGGAGTCGTGCTCGGCGCCGGCGTCGTGCTGGTCGCCAAGCACGTGATCGGGCGCATGCACCGCTACCTCGAGGGGTCGCACGAGCTGCTGTTCCTGTTCGCCACAGCCTGGGGCATGGGCGTGGCAGGCCTCTTCTGGAGCGCGGGCTTCTCGCTCGAGAGCGGCGCGCTCATCGCGGGCGTCGCGCTCGCCACGCTGCCGTCGCGCCATGAGATCGCGGCGCGCCTGCTGCCGCTCAAGGACTTCTTCATCGTCGCCTTCTTCATATACCTCGGCTCGCAGATGGCGCTCGGCGACCTCGCCGGCGTGCTCGTCCCCGCCCTGATCCTTTCCCTGCTCGTGCTCGTGGGCAACCCGGTCATCCTCATGGTGATCATGGGCCTGCTCGGATACCGGCGCCGGACGAGTCTGCAGACCGGCCTGACCGTGGCGCAGATCAGCGAGTTCTCCCTGATCCTGGTCGCGCTCGGCGTCTCGCTCGGCCACGTCGAGCCGCGCATCCTCTCGCTGGTGACGCTCGTCGGCATCATCACCATCTTCGGGTCGACCTACATGATCCTCCACGGGGACACGCTGTATCGCTGGCTGCATTCGGCCCTCAGCATCTTCGAGCGGAAGGACGCGCGCGAGCCGCGCGTGCAACGCGAGAGCTACGACGCCTTCCTCTTCGGGGGCGGACGCATCGGCATGGAGTTCGTGGAGCTCTTCGCGCGCAAGGGGCACCGCTTCCTCGTCGTCGAGCACGATCCGGAGATCGTCGCTGAGCTGCGCCGCGAGGGCGTGGCCGTCGAGTACGGCGACGCGGGCGACGTGAACTTCCTCGAGGACATCGGGCTACACGGGGCCTCCATCGTGGTATCCACGATCCCCGAGCTCGAGACCAACCTCATCATCGTCGAGGAGGCGAAGCGCGCGAACCCCCGCTGCGTGGTCATCGCCGTGACGCACCGCGTGAGCAACGCGCTCGAGCTGTACGAGACCGGCGCGGACTACGCGATCCTCCCCCACTTCCTCGGCGCGCGCTACGCCGCGAACCTCGCCGAGCGGTACGCGGGCGACCTCGAGGCGCTCACCTCGCTCCGCAAGGAGCACCTGGAGAAGCTCCGCAAGATCGCGGAGAAAGGCATCGAGCACCCGATCCTCGAGCGGTACCGCTGATACGGGATTCCTTCGGAATCGCAGGTATACTCCCCTCCATGCCCCGCTCCGACTTCTACGCGCCGGTCGACCGGAAGGTGCGTCCGCAGGACGACTTCTACCGCTTCGCCACGAACGCCTGGGTGAAGCGCAACCCGATCCCCGCCGACCAGGCGTCCTGGGCCGCATACCACAAGCAGCAGGACGAGGTGCTCCAGCAGCTCAGGGACCTGCTGGAGAAGCTGGCGAGGAGGCGGAACCTGGATCCGGAGAGCAGGAAGCTCGTAGCGTACTGGCGCGTCGCCATGGACGAGGAGCTTGCCGAAAAGCTCGGAGCGGATCCGCTCGTCGAGGAGCTGGCGCGCATCGACGCCGCGGACAATAGGAAGGAGCTTCCGGAGCTCATCGCCCGTCTGCACAACCTGGGAGCCGGGCCGTTCTGGGACTACGCCGTCGCGCCGGACATCAAGCGCAACGACCGCCACATCGTGGAGTTGTTCCAGTCCGGGACGTGCCTGCCCGAGCGCGACTACTATCTCAAGACGGACGCGCGCTCGAAGAAGATCCGGGCCGAGTACCTGAAAGCGATCGCGAGGCTCATGCGCCTCGCCGGCTGGTCGAGGCAGGACGCCGAAGCCGCGGCGCAGACCGTGCTCGCGCTCGAGACGCGCCTCGCGAAAGCGTCGATGAGCAGCGTCGAGCTGCGCGACTTCCAGTCGCAGTACAACAAGATGTCGCCGGCGGCGCTCGGGAAGAAGGCGAAGCTGGACTGGAAGGACTACCTCGCGGCGGTCGGCGTGCCGGCTGCGCACATGCGCCAGGTCATCGTCTGCCAGCCCGCGTTCATGGCCGAATGCGCGGCGATCCTGAACCGCGCGCCGCTCGAGGACATCAAGACGTACCTGTCCTGGCACCTCGTCGAGTCCTCGGCTCCGTACCTGAGCGAGGATTTCGTCCAAGCGAGCTTCGCCTTCTTCGGAAAGGTGCTCTCCGGCAGGAAGAGGATGCGCCCGCGCTGGAAGCGCGCCGTCTCCGAGCTCGACGACATGGTCGGCTTCCTGCTCGGCAAGCACTACGTGAAGGAGCACTTCCCCGAGGAGGCGAAGCGCCGCGTAGACGCTCTCGTCGACGACCTCTTCGCGGCGTACCGCGCGCGCATGAGCTCGCTGCCGTGGATGAGCGTGAAGACCATGACGAAGGCGATCGAGAAGCTCGACGTGATGCGGCGCAAGATCGGCTATCCCGCGAAGTGGCGCAGCTACGCCGCCTTCCGTCCGGACGAGTCCTCCTTCCTCGCCATGAACTGGGCGGCGATGCGCTACGTGGTGGACCGCGGCCTGAAGAAGCTCGGCAAGCCGGTGGATCGAAGCGAGTGGGGCATGACGCCGCAGACAGTGAACGCCTACTGCGACTTCGTCTTCAACGAGATTGCCTTCCCCGCGGCTTTCCTGCAGCGGCCGCACTTCGATAAGGACTGGATCGACGCGCTCAACTACGGCGCGATCGGGTCCGTCATCGGTCACGAGCTGACGCACGCCTTCGACGACCAGGGCGCGCAGTTCGACAAAGACGGCAACCTGAGGAACTGGTGGGCCAAGCAGGACAAGGAACGCTTCGACGCCGAGGCGCAGCGCTTCGTGAAGCAGTACGGGAAGTACGTCGTCGTCGACCGGATGAAGTGCAACGGCAAGCTCACGCTCGGCGAGAACATCGCCGACGTCGGCGGCATCGCCATAGCCTACGACGCGCTGGAGCGCCGCGTCGGGAAGCAGCGGATGCACCGCAAGCAGGGCGCGTACACGCCCGCGCAGCTGTTCTTCATCAGCTACGCCCAGACGTACGCGGGTAGCTTCCGCGCCGAGGAGATGCGTCGCCGCCTGCAGACCGACCCGCACGCGCCGCCTGCGCTCCGCGTGAACGCGGCGCTGCCGAACCTCGCCGAGTTCCACGAGGCCTTCGGGATCCGGCCGGGCGACAAGCTGTACCGGAAGCCCGCGGACCGCGTGCAGATCTGGTAACCGGAGCGCCTCCGGCGCGTCTTAGGAGGTGCTAGACTGAATCCATGAACGGAACTCTCCTGCGCAACATCCTCGTGGCCGCCGTCGGCCTGATCGTCATCGGCGCCGTATGGCTCGGCCTCAAGGGCATGCGGGCCCCTGGTATGTTCCCTCCGCAGCAGGGAGCGACGTCGACGCCCGGCATGCCGGATGGGAACGCGACCGACACCCCGTCCGCCGCGACGATGACGGTGAAGGTCGCGCTCCTCGACTACACCGCGAGCAAGCCGGGCGTCTCGCGCGGCTGCGACCGCGTCGTGCTCGTCGACCGGACCGTGCCGGCGTCCCCCGCGCCCCTGACCGCCGCGCTCACCGAGCTCTTCGCGATGCCGGAGACGCAGGTCGGCGACCTCAACAGCTTCATCCCGAAGACGCGCAGCACGCTCGGCTTCGACTACGCCACGGTGCAGGACGGCGTGGCGCGCATCTACCTCCTCGGCAGGCTCTCCAACCTCGCCGGCGTCTGCGACGACCCGCGCGCGAAGGCGCAGATCGAGGAGACGGCGCTCCAGTTCCCGACCGTCCAGCGCGTCGAGCTCTACCTCAACGGCGAGCGGACGAACCTGCAGCCCGACCAGCGCGGCTAGGTCCCGCACGGTGCGGTACCATGAGCGCATGACGGCCAATCGTTCGCCGTGGCTGCGTCAGCTGCGCGCGGACCGGCCGCGCACGCGGCTCGAGGACGACCTCGAGACCGACGTCGCCATCGTCGGGGCCGGCATCGCCGGGATCGCCACCGCCTTCTTCGCGCTTCGTAACGGCGCTGGCAAGGTCGCCGTCCTCGAGGCGGGCAAGCTCGCCCACGGCGCCACCGGTCACAACGCCGGCCAGGTGGTGAGCTACTTCGAGCGCGGGTTCGCGAGCCTCGTCCAGGAGTTCGGCCTCGAACGCGCGGCGGATGGCCAGCGCGCGGTCGAGGAGGCCTGGGACCTGCTCGACCTCGTCTACCGCGAGGCAGGACTCGACATACCCTTCGCGCGCTTCCTCGGGCATGCCGGCCTGACCAGCGAGGCGCAGGTCATGCTGCACCTGGAGAACAACCGGCTGCGCCGGGAAGGCGGGCTGCGGGCGGAGCGCATCGTCGTCGCCGACGACGCGCCCTTCCTCGCCCGGATCCCGGAACGCTACGCCACGCTGTACCGGGTCGTGCCGCGACGCGACGTGCACGCGCTCCTCGAGACCGCGCAGCCGGCGTACGTCGCCTGCCTGTCCTATCCCAAGGGCGTGATCAACAGTGCGCTCTTCTGCCAGGAGGTGGCCGAGTACCTGCTCGCGCGCTACCCGGACCGGTTCGCCCTCTACGAGCACACGCCGGTCAACAAGGTGCTCCTGCGCGGCGGCAGGGCGGTGCTCGACGCGGAGCGCTGCGTCGTGTCGGCCGAGCGCGTCGTGCTCTGCACCAACGGGTTCGCCAGCTTCACGATCATCGACCGGCACGGGCTCGAAGTGAATACGCGCCTGCATCACCGCCTGCGCGGCACCGTCGGCTACATGTCCGGGTACCTCGAGACGACAGGGCTGCCGCCGACGGCGATCAGCTACCTCGAGGACCCGAGCGCTGACACCGATCTCTCCTACTTCTATCTCACGCGTCGCCCGTACGAGGAGGGCACGGGAGGCAACGCGCTGATATCCGTGGGCGGGCCGAGCTTCGACATCGACGACGTGCGCGCGTACCGCGCCGACGCGGAGTTCCCGCGCGACGTCGCCGAGCAGCTCGACGCGTTCGTGCATCGGACGTACGGGCGGACGGATACGGAGTACGCCTTCACCTGGCACGGCCTGATGGGCTACACCCGGAACGGCGTGCGCATGATCGGTCCCGACCCGCGCGACCCCGCGCTGGTGTACAACCTCGGCTGCAACGGCGTCGGCATCCTCCCCTCGTTGCACGGCGGCTGGAAGGTGGCCGAGCTGCTCGCCGGCGCGACGCTGCCCCCGTCCATCTTTGACGTCCCGGCCTAGCCGCATTGACCGCGGGCGGGAGCGGCTCTCTAATACGTGCAGCTAGGCTACCCCATAGCGAAAACTGATGAATAAGGAGACCCCGAATGAATAAGAAGCAATCGGGCGTCCTGACGCCCGACGAGATACTTGAGCAGTACCGCTCCCAGCTCCGGTTCATCACGCCGGAATTCCTGGCGACGGTGGACTTCGGCAGCATGACCGGACTCGGCGACGACATCGTCTTCGCCCTGACCTACATGCAACGCATCGAGGATGCCGTCTGGGGCGTGTATTTCAACGAGCTGATGTCCACGCCGACCGGCAAGAACCCGTGCGTCGCGGCATTCCTGGAGACGTGGAAGGAGGAGGAAGGGCGCCACGCCGCCGCCCTCGACCGCGTGCTCGCGCTCTACGAGCGTCCCCCGCTCGTTCCCGGACGCAACCGCGACAGCGGCTGGGCGGCCCGCCTGACTGGCGAGCGGCTCTTCGGCGCCGTGCACATGGCGTTCGGCGCGACCAACGAGCTGATGACCGCATTCGGCTACCGGATGCTCGCGCAGCGGTGCGGCAACCCCGAGCTCGCGCGCCTCCTGCAGGCGATCGCGAAGGAGGAGGCGATCCATTACGCGTTCTACTACCGGATGGCGCGCTACTACCTGGAGCGCTCCCGGGTCGCTCGCTGGCTCACGCTCCATCTGCTCAACCTGTTCGCGATCGGCGTCGGCATCGGCGTCGTCGCGGCGCGGGACGGGCACCAGGTCATGCGGATACTCTTCGCCGGCAAGCGGGACGAGTTCGTGCAGGCCGTGCAGAAGCCGATCGCGAAGCTGCCGGGACTGGGAGGGTTCACTGCCATGCAGAGCCTCGTGGAACGGGCGCAGATCGCCTGAGAGAAAGGGACCGCGGAAGCGGTCCCTTTGGTACGATTCCTCCATGGAACCGCTGCAGCTGCAGGATATGAAGGCGATCGAGCGGAAGCTCTACCTGAAGCTGGTCATGAAGGGGCACCTGCACCTCGAGGGGTCGGCCTCACCGGAGGAGCTCCTCTATCTCTACGAGACCGCCCGTCGCGAAGGCGCGCGCCTCATAGGCGAGATCGGCTTCAACGCGGGATTCTCGAGCTACGCGCTCCTCGCCACGCATCCCGAGGCGCGGGTCGTCTCCTTCGACATCGGCGACCACGGCTACGTCGGCGACGCCAAGGCGCTCATTGACCGCGAGTTCCCGGGCAGGCACGAGCTCGTCTTCGGCGACTCCCGCGAGACGCTGCCGCGGTTCGCGGACGAGCGTCCGGAGCGCTTCGACTTTTTCTTCATCGACGGCGGGCACGACTACGAGGTCGCCTCCGCGGACATACGGAACGCGCGATCGGTCTGCCGCGAGGGCGCGGCGATCGTCATGGACGACCTCGTCCCCTGGCTTCCCTGGGGCGCGGGACCGACGCGCGCCTGGGAGGAAGCGCTCGCCGCGGGGGCGATACGGCAGGAGGAGCTCGTGCAGGACGGCATGCGCGTCGAGAAGGTTACCGAGCCCGCGGGACGGGCCTGGGCGCTCGGGAGGTTCAACGGATCAGCAGGATAGCCGCGATGCCCGCTGCGAGTACCAGCGCTTCCAAAAGAAGGAGCCGGAGGTAGGGCCGCTGCGGACGCAGGTACATGTCCCGCAACCAGTTAGGATTGCCATAGCGCGCCGCGGCCGCGCGCTGCTGCTCCGGCGTCCACACCGCGACGAGATTATGGAGCGTGAGCGAGGCGTCTCCCACCGGCTCGCTGAGGAACTTGTAGTAGTTGCGCGAGAAGGGGCGCAGCCAGGCGATGCCCCACCCGATGCCGATGCTGTCGTGGACGAAATGCGCAACTGAAAGGAACGCGAACAGCCCTGCGACCGCCGGCCCAGCGACCGCCCATGCGAGCGAGGTCCCGATCGGCACGTACAGGAGCGGGACGTGCAGGAGGTCGCGATGCTCCATGTCCATCCGGTGCAAGCTGCGACGGCGCACGGCCTGGATCACCGCGTCGAGGTCCGGCAGGAGCACGAACAGGACCGCCATGAGCTCGCTCGGCAGGAGCGGGATGCCGGTCAGGCGGTGAAAGAGGGCGCCTGCCAGGAGGCCGATGCCGATATCGAGAGGCATAGGCGGAGTATAGGCGATTCTTTGACACCGGAGCCCGCAATACCTAGGATTCGCCCGAACCTGTAGTCATTACGACAGCCATTCAGAAGTATCGCGTTAACAGCCAGATCACCGCACCCGAAGTGCGGATCGTTGGAGAGGACGGCGAGAGCCTCGGGGTGTTCCCCCTGAAGGAGGCGCTCGCCAAGGCGGACCCCGAGCGCGGGATTGACCTCATCGAGGTCGTCCCCCACGCGCGGCCGCCCGTCGCCAAGCTCATGAGCTTCGACAAGTTCCGCTACCTCCAGGACAAGGAGGAGAAGCGGCTGAAGCAGGCGGCGAAGGGTTCCTCCATCAAGCAGATCCAGGTGACCGCCCGTGCCGCCGAGCACGACTGGCTCACCAAGGTGAAGCAGCTGGACACGTTCCTCGAAGAGGGCCATCCCGTGGAAGTGCAGATGAAACTGCGCGGACGCGAGAAGAGCCCGGGCATGCAGGGATGGGTCAGGGAGCGCCTCGACGCGTTCCTCGGGATGATCTCCGTCGAGTTCAAGGTGATCATGCCCGCGCGGCCCGGAGGCCGAGGCGTGATCATGCAGATCGGCAAGAAGTAACCACCAAACCACCATCACCATGGCAACGAAGGCAAAGACGAAGGACGCGGTCGGGGACCGCTTCAAGGTAACCAAGAACGGGAAGGTGCTCCGCCGGTCCATGGGCATCGGCCATTCGCGCACCCGCCAGACGAAGAAGAGCCTCCTGGCAAAGCGCTCCCACAAGCCGGTCTCCGGCGTCACCCACAAGGAGCTGAAGGCCTACTAGCCAAGCGAAATAAGGCCTGTTAGAGTAACCGCCACCAATGCCAAGAGTTAAGCGGGGTACCATAGCCCACAAGCGTCGCGAGAAGATCCTCAAGCTCACCAAGGGCTTCAAGTGGGGCCGCAAGAGCAAGGAGCGCGCGGCCAAGGAAGCCCTCCTCCACGCCGGCGTCCACGCCTTCCAGGGACGCAAGGAGAAGAAGCGGACCAACCGCGGCCTCTGGAACATCCGCATCAACGCCTCCCTCCGCGCCGGCGACGAGCCGATGAGCTACAGCGTCTTCATCAAGAAGCTGAAGGACGCCAACATCGGCCTCAATCGCAAGGTGCTCGCCGAGATGGCGGACAAGCGCCCCGAGGCCTTCGCCGAGGTGGTCGCGATGGTCCGGAAGTAAACCCGACCGAGTGTCGCAACAGAGCCTGGGATTCCCAGGCTCTGTTGCTAATTCGAGGAATTATCGTATAAGAAGGTCAGCTGTCATCCCTGATGACAGGAGGAAAATAAATATGAAAGAAAAAGAAGCTTCCATCGTGAAGCGAACGAAATTCAGCGGAAGCGTTCCTGCCCGGCACGGAGCGCGTACGATCAAGAACTGGCGGAGCGGCCTGCTGCACGAGGTCGTAGGCAGCATCGCCCTTCTTGGCAACGAGCCGGACTGGACGGAAACCGAGGCCGTCGCCGTCGAGGAATACGAGCTCGTCGGAAGCGGCACGTTCAAGGAAGTCTTCCGCGCCATCGGCAAAGTCTCGGGACTTATCTGGACCGAGGACCAGTTCATCGCGCTGCTCGAGCACAACTGCGAGCAGCTCTACGGAGCGCAGTCGTATTTCGCGCTGGTATGGGCGGACGGCCACCAGGTCGCCGTCATGCGCTTCGACAAGGTCGGCGAGTACGCCTTCGACCACTGCGTATATCCGTGGGAGGATGCGACGAAATGGGATGCGCGCGGAATCCCGCCGCGCTATCTCGTGCCTGAAGTGTCGGCACGCTAGGAAATAAAGCAGCCCCGAGGGGCTGCTTTCCGTTACTTCCCGTCAGGCGAATGCCGCTTCTGGCCGCCGCGCCGTCCCCGTCCGCGCCGCGAGCGCTTCCTGCCGGCCCCTGCCGGACGCGGACCCTCCGCGCGCTGCGGACCGCCCTCCTGCTTGCGGATGAAGTCGTGCGCCTGCTTGAGCACGCGCTTGGTGCCCACGTACTTGGCGCCCACTACCTTCATCGCGTCCGCGAAGAGGAACCAGGCGTACCCGCTGTGCTCGCGGGGAGAGATCCGGACCTCCGCCTGCTCGGTGAGGGCCAGGTAGAGGATTACCGTGTCGTAGATGCGCTCGTCCCCGATCTTGAAGTTGTACCGCAGCTGCGTCTTGAAGTTCGGGACGATCGAGAGCTCCTCCTCCTTGAGCCCGGTCTCCTCGCGCAGCTCGCGCAACGCGGCCGAGAGGTCGTTCTCCCCTTCCTCGAACTTGCCCTTCGGGAAGTTCCAGTACGTGCCGCGCCGGTACAGGAGGAGGTACTTCGGACCCTCCTCGGTCTTGCGGCATACCACGAAACCGGCGACGGTCTGTCTCTTGACCGTCGCTTCTTTCTTCGTTGTGGGAGGGGCCTTGGGGCGCTCCTCAGGAGGCATGGGCAGAGTGTAGCATCCGCCCTATGGGCCGGCTACCGCGTCCGGTTGAAGTACGCGAGGAACGTGTCCCAGGGACGGCTCACCTTGCGCAGGCCGCTCGGCATCATGAACGTCGGGCCGTACGTGATGGCGACGACGGCGATCATGCAGAGCACGCCGGTGGCGATGAAGACCGTCGGGAAGCCGTACGTGGCCGCAACGACGCCGCCGAGGAGGCCCGAGACGCCGGTGGCGATGCCGCCGACGGACCGGTCGATGGCCCACTCCATGGCCGTATGGTCCGGATCGACGTGGTGCGTGAAGAGCACGCTCCAGGACGGCACGTAGAGCGCGTAGCCGAGGCCGTTGAGGAACTGGAGCAGGTAGATGTGCTGCATGGTGGTCGCGAGCGGCGTGAGGAACGCCGCGACGGCCGAGAGGACGAGGCCGAGGACGAGCGCGTGGAAATCGCGCTGCTCGCCAGCCGTCCGGTCCAGGAACGAGGCGATGGGCACCTGCGCCAGGGCGCGCGTGAACCAGAACACGGCGACCGAGGCGCCGACCGCGCCGAGCGTCCCGCCCGGGATGTTCTCGAGGATGAAGACGCTCATGATCGGCGTGATCAGCCCCCACCCCGCGAGGAGGGCGAGGTCGGAGAAGATGAGGATCGAGACGATGCGGTTGAGCGTCAGCCGGTTGCTGGGCTTGGGATCCATGGCGCTCAGTCTAGCAGAGCGAACGCGCCGTCCCGAGCGGTCAGGGTCACGTGCGCGCCGCGCGAGACCTTGCCCGCGATCAGGAGCGGCGCGAGCACGCCGTCGAGGGCGGTCTCCGCCGCGCGCCGGAGCGGGCGGGCACCCCACTGCGGGTCGTAGCCGCGCTTCACGATCTCCCCGAGCGCCGCGTCGTCCGCCTCGAGCGTGACGCCGTACTTCCCTTCGAGCAGGTTGCTGATCGCCGCGACCGTGAGCCCGGCGATGCGGCGCAACTGGTCAGGCGCGAGGTCCCTGAAGATGACGATGCGCGTGAAGCGGTTGAGGAGCTCCGTCGGGAACACGTCCGAGAGCTTCTCGCGCAGGTATCCCTCCATGCTCGCGACTCCCTCGCCGCTGCGGAGCGCGTCGCGGAGCAGGTCGGTGTGCGCGTTGCTCGTCGCGACCATGAGCGTGTCGGCGAACGAGACGAGCCTGCCGAGGCCGTCGGTGATGCGCCCGTCGCCGATCACCTGGAGGAGCAGCCGGATCGCTTCCGGGCTCGCCTTCTCGATCTCGTCGAGGAGCACCAGGCGATGCGGTGACTGGCGCACCGGCTCGGTGAGCGCGCCTTGGACCTCCTTGGTGCCCAGCAGGCGCGCGATGCTCCCCGCCTCGGCGAACTCGCTCATGTCCAGGCGCGTGAACGCCTCCTTCCCGTACACGGCGTCCGCGATCGCCTTCGCGAGCTCGGTCTTGCCGACGCCGGTCGGACCCACGAAGAGGAAGCTCGGCGGGTTGTCGGAGGCGACCAGGCCCGCGCGGTACGCGCGCACCGCCTCCGCGACCGCGGATACCGCCTCGTCCTGCCCGAGGACGCGCTCCTTGAGCATGCCCTCGAGGCCGAGCAGCACCTCGGCCTCCGCCTCCTGCGCCGCGCCGACCGGCACGTGCGTCTGCTTCTCGATCGCCTTCTCGACGTCGGCGGCGGTCACGCGGCTGCCGCCCAGGCCGCGGACCATCTGCGCCGTCTCCGCGACCAGGTCCAGCGCGCTTCCCGGCACCGGGCGCGCGGGCGCGAGGTAACGCGCCGCGAGCGACGCGGCCTTCTGGAGCGCGCTCACCGAGATGCCGACGCCGTTCTGTCCCTCGATCTCGCGCGCGTGCAAGGCGAGCACTGCCATGGTGTCCTCGACCGACAGCGGCTGCAGGCGGATGACCTCGAAGGTGCCGGCCACGTCGCCGCGCGTCTCGAGGATGCGCGCGTACGCCTCCGGCGTGGTCGCGGCGAGCACGGGGAAGGTGTCGGCGGTGAGGATCGGGAGGAGCACGTCGGCCGCCGCCACGTACGCGCCGGTCGCCTGCGCGAGATGCTCGAAGTCGGGGATGTAGAGCACGATGTTGCCCGCGACCACGATCTCGTCCGCCACCGCCTTCACGGCGGAGGCGGGATCGGAGCCGCCCGAGGCGAGCAGGGACGCGACGTCGATCCGCACCAGGCGCCGGTCCAGGAGCGGCGCAGGCGCGGTGCCGCGCACGATCGCGCGCGCGATCTCCCCTGCCACCGTCTCCTTCCCGCCGGAGACGGGCGCCACCAGGAGCGCGTGCGGATGCGTCGCCTTGGCGAGCGCCGCGAGCGCGTTCTCGTACGCCTCGGCATGGCCCTGCAGCTCGGGGAGCAGGTCGAGACGCGCGAGGTCGGTGAGGTCGGAGGAGATCGCGTCGAGCGCCGGGGTCGGGCGGCTCGTCCACGCCTTGTTCATGACGTGGTGCGGCACGACGCGCGGCACGCGACGCGGGGACCGGGCATCGAGCGTCGCGGCCTTCGCCGCGTACGCGAGCTCGTACCGGTCGAGGCGCGCGCGGGCGGCCTCGCGCACGACGAGCGGGTCGTCCGCGGCGACGAGCCCGGCCAGGAGCGTCACCGGCGTGATCTCGTCAGCCCCGAGCGACACGGCGACGTCGGCGGCCGCGGCGGCGGTCGCGGCGAGGATCGTCCGCACCGCCTCGTCGGAGTGCGGCGCGGGCAGCTGCTCGACCGGCGGGTTGGCGAGCGCGTCGAGGTCCGCCTCGGTCCGCGCGAGCGCGCGGAGCACGCTCTTGTCGCGCATGAGCTGCGCGAGCAGGGCGAGCGGGAGCGGCGCGCGGAGCACGCGGGCGGCATCGTACGCCCGCTCGACGGCGCGGTACGCGGCGGGGGTGAAGGCGGGCGCCAGGTTGGGCGTGGCCGCGCCGAGGTCGGCGAGGCGCTTGTCCGCGTGGCCGCGGTAGGCGAAGCGCTCGAGGAGGATGAGGAAGGCGAAGACCGCGGCGCCGCGCACGAGCGGCACGTCGCTGAGGGCGCCCAGGAGCGCCGATGCGCCCAGGACCACGAGCGTGGCGCCGGAAGCTACGCGCACGAGCATGCGCCCCGGCACGGACAGGCCGAGGCGCGGGTCGGCGTAAACGGCCGCGCGTTCGCTAAAGGAGGCCGACTGCATAGGCGATCGTGAGGAGCGGGAACGCGGCCCAGAGGAGCCATCCGGCGAGGAAGAGGGATGCGATCAGCGCGTGCGCGGCGAGGCCGCCGGCGAGGCGGCCCATGCGGAAGATCGGGCCGATGATCCGGCCGACGAACGAGTAGTCCCCGTACAGCGGGCGGAAGAGCAGGTGGAGCTGCGCGCGGCTCGCCACCGCGTCCTCGAGCGAGCGCGAGACGAGGCGGTACCGCGCGCGGAAGAACCGGGTCCCGTCGACGTACCAGTGCGCGAAGAACCCGGCGAGTCGGGCGAGGGCGAGCTGCACGAGGTACGAGAGCGCGAACGTGCCCTGCATGCCCTGAAGTGTAGCACCTAGCCGGATTCGCCCGCGCGTGCGCGGCACGCCTCGAGCACCGCCGGCAGCTTCGTGAACGAGGCCTCGAACAGTCGCATCATCTCCGGGCTGCGGAGCGCGGCCGCAGGATGGAGCATCGGGCAGACGAACCGTCCGCCGATGCGGAACACGGTCCCCTGGTCGCGCGTGATCTTCGCGTCCGGCAGGAAATGGTTCATCGAGAAGCGCCCGAGCGGCACGACGAGCACGGGCGCGATGATCGCGAGCTGCTCGGCGAGGAACGGCTGGTACGCGCGGATCTCCTCGGGCAGCGGATCGCGGTTGCCCGGCGGGCGGCGCTTCACGATGTTGGTGATGTACACGTCCTCGCGGCGCCAGCCGATCCGCTCCAGGTTCCTGTTCAGCAGCTGCCCGCCGCGCCCGACGAACGGGCGCACGAGCTCGTCCTCCTTCGCGCCGGGCGCCTCGCCCACGAACACGACGTCGGCGTCCGCGCTCCCCTCGCCGAAGACCAGGCTCGCCTCGAGCGGCAGGGTGGCGGCGGCCATGCGGCGATGCAGCGCGTCGAGGTCGGACTGCTTGCTCATGACCACAGTGTACAGAAGGACGGGCCGAAGCCCGTCCTTTCTTCCTTGTCGGCGTTCACGCCTGGGCTGCCGCGAAGGCGACGCTGCCCTCGCGGACGACGGAAGCGAGCAGCGCCTCCTGGTCCCGGACCTGGTCGTCGCGGACGACGCGCATGCGGAGCACTGCCTTGCGGAGCGCGCGCTCTTCCTCGCGCCCGAGCTCGCGACAGCGGTCCTCGAGCTTGGCGATGAAGTGCCGGCGTTCGGTTCCCGTCATCGTGTCCCAGAGGACGTAGATGGCGCGCACGGTCTGATCCGTGATGCCGAGCACCGCGGCGATCTCCTCGCGCAGCAGGTCCTCGTCCGCGGACAGGAACCGGTACAGCACCGACGGGTCAGGGGCGCCGAGCGCCGCCGCGGTCGCGACCGCCAGCAAGCAGCCGTGCGCGCTGTCGGGGCGGCACCATTCCCGCGTGACCAGGGTGCCGGACCGGCGCGCCTCGAGGATCGCGCGGAAGACGACGATGGTCGCTGCGCGCGAAAGCTGGAACTTCCTGACGTGCTTCATCAGATACTTCGACTTATGTGACATTGAGTCACCTCCTTTATTTGGTTTCGAGCAACACGAGCTTCTAAAGCTGCCCGTAGTAAACCGCTTCCGGGGCCGAAACTCAAACGGAGCCCGAAGGCTCCGTTCATTTTCAGCGGCGACCGCCGAGCACGATGCGCGTGGTTCCATACCTGCCGATCCGGTGTCCGTAGTACCCGGAGGGATACGCGTACGTAGTGAGGTATCCCGAGAGCGTCGGGATGACTCCGTAGCGGACGTACGGGGCGTAGTAGGTCGTGTACCCGTAGCCGGGATCGCGCGGATACCAGACCGGGAAGTCCGGCTCGCGCCTGCGGGGACGTTCCCTGCGCTTCTGGCAGTCGCAGACGGAAGCGCTCGTGAGCTTCCGGACGGTCGCCTGGGCGACGATGAGCGGCGGAACGGTGTCCCGGTCCACGACGAGCGTGATGCCGTTGGAAAGCCGCTGTCCGGCGGCGCTCAGAGCGCACGCCAGGAGCAGACAGGCCAACGCCAGCAGCGATGGTCTTTTCATATCGGTTTTTCCTCGGCCGCCGGTTGCGGCTTCTGCCCGATATATAGCGCTCCCGGACCCTGTGCTCAAGCGGTGCCCCCGGATGGACTCGAACCATCGTTACGGGATTCGGAATCCCGCGTCCTATCCACTGAACGACAGGGGCGTCGGCGCAAGCCTAGCGCAGGCCCAGGGACGGCACAACGAAGCTCAGCGCATGGAGCACCGCGGCTGCGCCGAAGACGACGCTCACCAGGTCGGTCGCGACCTGGTGCCACCCGCGCAGCTTCAGCGCACGCTTGCATACCTGGAGGATGCCGACGTACTGCGCCGCGAGGAACACGCCGCCCGCTATCTCGACGCCGGCGAGGAAGCTGTTGAAGCCGGCGAGGACGAGCAAGTAGGGCAGGAACAGCGCGACCGTGAACGCGAGCGGGCGGCGCCAGTGGAGGCCGCTCCGGAACGCGTTCTTCAGCGCGAGATTCATCGGCAGGTAGGAGGTCAGGATCGCGAGTATGCCGGCGGCGAGCAGCGCGCCTACCTGCCAGTGCGGGAGGTAGAGGACGCCGGAGAGCGTATCGGTCGTCACGGGTCGCCCGGCGGAGCCGAACGCGAGCGCGAAGAGGAGGTAGAGGGCGGCCACCGAGACCGTGCCGAGCGCGAGGGACGGGATGCGATGCCCGCGCTCGCGCCGGACCACGGCGATCGCCGGCTCGACCGCCGTCCATCCCGCGAGCGCGAAGAGGATGGGACCGAACGGGAGGAGCAGACTACCCCAGGAGAAGAGCGGGAACGAGCCGAGGCGGATCGGCACGGTCAGGACGAGGATCGCGAAGAGCAGGGTCATCGCCGCGGTCGCGATCAGCTCGATCCTGATGAAGCGCTTCAGCCGGAACGCGAGCGGCAGCGAGCACACGACCCAGAACAGGAGCGTGGCGGTCGAGCGGGACATACCCGTGAGGCTCGTCAGGAAGGTCGCGCCGAGCACGAGGTACGCGGTCACGGCGAAGACGAGGCCGAATATGGTCGCGAGGTAGGTCCCCCGCGCCGCCAGCGGGCCGAGATGCCGCCGCGCCAGCCCGAGGAGGTGCGTCCCGTCCGGCTCGTCGCGCAGGACGCGCCAGTAGAGCGTGTGTGCGTAGATGACCGCCGCTGAGAGGCCGACGAGGTACGCGGCCGTCGGCAGTATCCCCGATACCGCGGCGAGGTACGGCAGCGCGAAGATGCCCGCGCCGAGCGTCGTCCCCGCGATCGTTCCGGCAGCGAGGTAGGTGGCTCGCGTCATGCGGTAATTATAGCGTCACGGTCTGCGCCATCTCGGCCGCCGTGGCGGTGATGCCGTACTCCTCCTTGAGGAGCCCTGAGAGATGCGCCGCCTTGTCCGGCTCGGTATGCACGAGGAAGACGTGCTTCACCGTGTCCTTCGTCGCTGCCGCCCACTTGAGGAGCTTCGGCAGGTCCGCGTGCGCGGAGTACGAGGTGATCTGGCGGATCTTGCAGCGCACGTCGATCTCCTCGCCGAAGATCGACACCTTCTTCTCCCCGTCGAGTATCTTCCGGCCGAGGCTCCCTGCCGCCTGGTACCCGATGATCAGCAGCGTGCTTTTCGGGTCGGAGAGATAGCGCTGCTCGTGATGGTTGATGCGCCCGCCGTGGCTCATGCCGCTGCCGGCGATGACCACCTTCGGCGGGGGCACGTGGTTGATGGCGCGGCTGAGCTCGGAGGTGAGGGTCAGGTGCAGCCCGGGGAAGTTGAAGATGTCGTCGCCGTCGGCGATGGCCGCGCGGGCCTGGTCGTTGAAGTAGCGGCGGTACTTGTGATAGACGCTCGTGAGCTTGATCGCGAGCGGGCTGTCCAGGAAGACCGGGACGCGCGGGATCTTCCCCTCGGCGAAGAGCTCGTTCATGAAGTAGAGGATCTCCTGCGTGCGCTCGAGCGCGAAGGCCGGGATCATGAGCACGCCGCCGTCCCTCACCGTCTCCTCGAGCACCTCGTGGAGCGCCTCCTTGCGGGTCGCGAGCGGCTGGTGCTCCTCGTTGCCGTACGTCGCTTCCATGACGACGTAGTCGACCGGCGGCGGCAGCTGCGTCGGCATGATGATCGGAGCCGGCCAGTTGCCGATGTCACCGGAGAAGACCACCGTCTTCCCTTCCGCGCGGATCACGATGCTCGCGGAGCCGAGGATGTGGCCGGCGTCGATGAAGGTGACGAAGAAGTCGTTGTGCTGGAGCTCCTTCCCGTATTCCACGGGGTGCCAGAGCTTCATGAGCCGCTCCACCGTGCCCTCATTGCAGAACTCGCGGTGCCCGTGGCGCTCCGCCGCCTGGCACAGCAGCTTCTCCGAGTCGAGGAGGATGAGCTCGGCGCAGTCGCGCGTGGCCGGCGTCGAGTAGATCTTGCCGCGGAACCCCTCGTTATAGAGCTTCGGCAGGCGGCCGACGTGATCGAGGTGCGCGTGCGTGATGAACACCGCCTCGATCTCGCGCGGGTCGTACATGAAGTCCTTGAAGTTGTCGTCCTCGGCGATGCTGCTCCCCTGGAAGAGGCCGCAGTCGACCAGCACCTTGTGCCGCCCGGTCGTGAGCAGGTAGTTGCTCCCGGTCACCTGCCCGGCGGCGCCGCAGAAGGTAAGGTTCATTCTGCGCTTAGTGTACAGGAAACGAGCGAAGAAAACCGCGGAATAGTGACAAATTCTATTTTTTGTGTTAATATTTCCGCAGATCTAGGACAAAGGAGGTTTGCAGACATGCCGATTACGAGGACGGCGCGTGCCGGCGAACGCTGGAAGCGCGCTATGCCGACCGACGAGGAGTTTGAGAAAATTATGAAAAGTGCGAAGGAAGCGCCCGCGGACATGATCCGCGAAGCGAACGTCGAGGACGACATGCGTCGTCGCGAGCATAATCCGCGATACTGCGGCAACTGTGGTGCGGACAAGGGGAACAAGCAGTACCCCTGTCCGAACTGCGATAACTAATGACAAGAAGGGCCTCCGCGGAGGTCCTTCGGCTTGCCTAGCTCCTGCGCAGGTAGCGGAGCGCCGCCTTGAGCCGCTCCTCCACACCCTGAACCTCGTCGCCGACGAGCTTGAGCGCGTCCGCGACCTCCTCCCGCTTGTACCCGAGGGACTTGAGCGCCTCGGTGATGTCGCGGTCCGCGGAGATCTGCTCGCCGTGCGCCGATCCCGTGTACGCCTCGGCCTTGCCCTTGAGCTCGAGCACGATGCGCTCGGCGAGCTTCTTCCCGACGCCGGGGACCTGCATCACCACGTCCGCCTTCCCCTCCTCGATCGCCGCGGCGAGCGCCGGGATCGGGACCGCGTCCACGACGGTCAGGGCGAGCCGGGGCCCGATGCCCGATACCGAGATCAGGAGCTGGAAGAAGCCCCGGCTCTCCTCGTCCGCGAACCCGTACAGGTCCAGCACGCCCTCCGCGACGTGGAGGTAGGTATGGAGCGCCGCGCTGTCCCCCTCCTGGAGCGAGGCGGCGTGCCGCTTCGGCACGGCGACGAGGTACCCGACGCCGCCGGTCATGAGGACGACCCGCCCTTCCTCGGCGGCCGCGACGGTACCTTCGAGACGGGCGATCACGCCCAGAGGGTACCATTCCTTGCTTTTTCTCCCAATCTCCGTACGATACGCGCGTTATGCCGAATACCTCGTCCGCCCGCAAGGCGATGCGCCAGGCCGCGACCCGCAAGTCGCGGAACATCGAGCGCAAGGAGACCTACAAGAAGGCGGTGAAGGACCTGCGCAAGCAGGTGGCCAAGGACGCGAACGAGGCCGGCGACAAGCTCAAGGACGCCTTCAAGGCGCTCGACAAGGCAGCGAAGACCGGCGTGATCAAGCCGAACAAGGCAAGCCGTCTTAAGAGCAGGGCAGCGAAAGCGATCGCCAGGGCGACCGCGAAGTAAGGAATGGGAGCCGGATGGCTCCCGTTCCTTTTTTTTACTAGTACACCGCGAGCGCGACGAGCGCTTCCTCGTGATCCCAGCCGCCCGTCTTGATGGCGAGGTCCCCTGCCGCGGCGGCGGCCGGGTGCGCGCTGTACGCGGCCATGTTGAACAGCTTGGCGGCAGCCTCTCCCGAGGCCTCGAGGCGCACGAGTAGCGCGAGGCGTGCGGCCGGAGCGCCGATTCCGAGCTTCCGCAGGTCGGACCAGCTCGGCGCCCCCGCGCCGGCTCCGCGCGCGGTATGCGATATGCGCGATGCACGCATATCGCCAGGCATCGCGGCGAGCACGTCCAGCTCGGTCGCGACGCCCCAGCTGTCTCCCGGGAAAGCGTACGCCAGCTGCTGCAGCTGCTGACGGTCGAGCGCGAGGCCGCGCGTCTTCGCCTCGCGCGCAACGAACGTCGCCCACGCGCTGCCGGTCAAGACCGGGAAGGATTCCTGGATGACGTCCGCGGCGAGGAGGCGCGCGTACGCCTTCGTCGGCTTGTCCGCATCGGCGACGAGGATCAGGTGCAGGTTCTGGCTGTCCGCGGTCCTCGCGACGAGCGGCTCGAGCTGCCTCGCGTCGAGCTTGAGCGTGTCGGTGAGCACCAGGAGCGTGCGCGGCGAGAACAGCGAGGCGCTGCCCAGTATGTCCGCCGCTTTCCCCGCCGCGTCCTCGTCGAGTTCCGCGTCGAGGCGGCGGACACCCACGCCCGGATACTTCTTCAGGAACTGGTCGAGGAGAATGCGCAGGCGCTGGCTCCGCCGGTACCCGTCGCTGCCGTGGAGGAATATCGTCACAGGAGCGGTCCCCGTTCCGGGTGCTGCAGGCCGAGATGCTGGTACGCGGCCGGAAGCAGGACGCGGCCGGCGGTCGTGCGCTGGAGGAAGCCCAGGGACATGAGGAACGGCTCGTAGATCTCCTCGATGACGCCCCTATCCTCGGAAAGCGCGGCAGAGAGCGTGGCGATGCCGACCGGTCCCCCGTCGTACTTCTCCGCGATCGTGCGCAGAAGCATCCGGTCCTGCGGCTCGAGGCCGCGGTGGTCGACGTCGAGGAGCTTGAGCGTCTCCTGCGCCGCCTCGAGATCGATGGCCGGCCGGCCGAGCACGTCGGCGTAGTCGCGCGCGCGGCGGAGCAGCCGGTTAGCGACGCGCGGCGTCGCGCGCGCGGCTCCCGCGAGGCATGCCGCCGCCTCGGGCGTGATTGCGGTGCCGAGCAGGCCGGCGTTGCGCTCGATGATCTGCTGGATCTCACCGGCGTCGTAGTAGTCGAGGCGGAGGATGGCGCCGAAGCGGGTGCGCAGCGGATGCGAGAGCAGGTTTTCGCGCGTGGTCGCGCCCAGGAGCGTGAACGGCGGCAGGTCGATCACGAGGCTGCGCGCGCTCGGCCCCTTGCCGACGACAATCGGCAGCTTGCGCGATTCCATGGCGGGATAGAGGACCTCCTCGATCGCGCGGTTCATGCGATGGATCTCGTCGATGAAGAGGACGTCGCCCGGCTCGAGGTTGGTCAGTAACGCAGCGAGGTCGCCGGCGCGCTCGAGCGCGGGACCGCTCGTCAGGCGCAGCTGCGATCCCGTCGTCTTCGCGGCGAGGAGCGCGAGCGTCGTCTTGCCGAGGCCCGCGGGCCCGGCGAAGAGGAGATGGTCCATCGGCTCGCCGCGCTTGGCGGCCGCGTCGATCATCATGCGGAGGTTCCGCTTGGTCGTCGGCTGCCCGACGTACTCCTCCCAGGCGCCCGGCCGGAGGGCCTGGTCGAACTCTTCTGGCTGGGAGGTGCTGGAAACGGGCTCCATACGCGCGAAAAATACCAGTTTCTAGGCAGCTCCCACCATATTGACAATTATCCACCGATGTACTAGGATACCGTTGTTCCGACCAGAACTACGTTCTTTCTGACCTGGGGGCAGGATGTGGCCTTCAGTCCCTAGGATGATCCGGTTTCGGCTAGGTCATTCCTCGAGGCGCATCCATTTCTTCCGACCTGCTCGGAAGTTACCACTCTTTCGCGTGTCCCCAGGTCAGAGGGAAAGTCATTGGAACAAGAACGCTCACCGCACGTTGCGTGAGCCCGAAATGAAATAAAGACTGACACCCGAACACAATTGTGAAGAGCCCCCGCTGCGAAGCGGGGGCTCTTGTTCCTCTTTATGCTCCCTTTATCGGTCTCCTGCAATGGTGCGCGGCACAGCTCATCGCCTACCTCGACCGGAAGTTCGCCTCTCTCGAGGATATCTTCGCGACCAAGGAAGAATTGCATGATCTTGAATCCTGGTTGATGCTCAGGTTTCGAAAGATCGATGAGAAATTCGACGCACTCACTGGCTATCTCGACAAGCAGACGACGGAGATGAAGACGTTCTATCAGGAGCTCGCGATGACGCAGGGCCGGGTGGACCGGCGTGAGCGCTGGCACCATGCGGTCGCCGACAAGCTCGGCATGAAGCTCGAAAGCTGAAGAAGCGGCGCTCGTGGCGCCGCTTCTTTCTCCGTCTTACGCAATCATGCTCTCAGCGAGCAGGGCGCGGACAACATTCTCGGTAATCGCGGAAAGGGTCAGGTCGGTCCGGTGGGACCGATACCAGTGCATATCCGTTATCTCGGCGCCGTAGCGTCCGAAGTTCCCCACCCTATGCGCCTCGTAGGGCAGCAGGTAGGTCCGCGAGGACATCGGACGGCCCGAGTGCGAGCCATTGCCGAGGAATGTCCGCCAGTACTGGGCTGATTCGGGATTCCAGGAGAAGTCGGGAAGCTCCTCGGATAGCTCGCGCTGCAGGCACGCTAGGTCGTCCTCGACCGCTTCGATCTTCCCGCCGGGAAGGATGCAGATACCTCCCTTCTCGACCAGGAGAAGGTTCCTGTGCCGGTCCGTGATAACCAGATGCGCGCACGGAACCGGTTCTGATGCTTGATTTTCCATATTCGATTTTCCTCACACGTAGAAATTGAGCCTTAGCTGGCCTCATACAAGCGCTCGGGGAGCAGGCGGTCAAGCTAGACGATCGGACCCGTCACGGAGACCACCTCGTCGATCGTCGTCAGTCCCAGGATCGCCTTGAGGAGCCCGTCGTACTGCATCGGTACCATCCCCTGCCTGCCGGCGATCTCCGTGATCTGGAGACCGGAGATCTCCTTGCCGATCGCCGCCTGGATCTCTGAAGTCACCTGGAGGAACTCGAAGATCGCCTTGCGACCCTTGTAGCCGAACCCGTTGCAGACGTCGCAGCCGACCGGCACGTACTCCACGCCTTTCGCGAGCGCTTCCTCGTAGGGCGCGCGATCCACGCGGGGCGGGAGCTTCTCGAGCACGGCCTTGAGCTTCTCCTGCATCGCGGGGTCGCGCGGCTGCTCCTTCTTGCAGGCGCAGAGGATGCGGACGAGACGCTGCGCGATGACGACGTTGACCGCCGGCGCGATCGTCGCCGGACGCACGCCGAGGTCGACCAGGCGCGGGATCGCGCCTGCCGCGTCGTTGGTGTGCAGCGTCGAGAAGACGAGGTGTCCGGTGAGCGCTGCCTGGAGCGCGGTCTCCGCGGTCTCGCCGTCGCGGATCTCGCCGACGAGGATGACGTCAGGATCCTGGCGCAGGATGCTGCGCAGGCCGGACGCGAACGTGTAGCCGCCTTCGGGGTCGACCTGCGTCTGGTCGATGCCGGCCAGCTTGTACTCGATCGGATCCTCGATCGTGATGACCTTCACCTCGGGCGAGTTGATGTGCTTGAGGAAGCTGTAGAGCGTCGTCGTCTTTCCGGATCCGGTCGGGCCCGTGTTGAGCACGATGCCGTTCGGCCGCCCGAGCTCCTGCAGGATGAGCTCCTCGTCGTCCTTGCGCAGGCCGAGGTTCGCGACCTCGACGGAGAGGGATTCCGGATCGAGGACGCGCATGACGATGACCTCGCCGTTGTCGGACGGGATGATCGAGACGCGCACTTCCGCGCTGGTTCCCGTCGCGAGGTTGATCGTGAAGCGCCCGTCCTGCGCTTCGCTGCGCACGTTGAGCTTGAGGCTACTCAGGAGCTTGATGCGGTTGGTCAGCGTGATGAAGGTATGGCGCGGCAGGGGCGCTACGTCGTGCAGGATGCCGTCGATGCGCAGACGCAGGAGCGCGCCCTCGTCCTTCGCCTCGAGGTGGATGTCGCTCGCCTTGCTCGCGAGCGCGCCGGAGGCGACCCACTGGAAGAGCTCGGTCGTGGAGAGGGTGGAGAAATCCGCGGCCTTGAGGCGATCCTGGAGGTCCTGGAACGAGGACGGCTGGTCCGGCCCGCCTACCTTCACGTCGCCTGTGATGTCCTCCACCTGCTTCGGGACGAACTTGTAGAACGCCTGCGCCTCGGCGATCGCGTCTTCCGAAGCCAGGAACAGCTTGGTGGTGAACCCCTCGCTCTTGAGCTGCGTCACGCGGGCCTGCACCTCCGCGCTCGTCGGATGCGAGGCGGCGAGCGCCACGACGCGGTCCTTGCGCTCGATCGCCACGAGTCCGAGCTTCTGCGAATCCGCCTCCGGGATGACGCCGAGCGCCTCGATGGATACCGGCGCCTTGCGGATGTCCACGTAGGGGACGCCGAGGTGCTCGGCGCGCTGCTGCGCGTCCCGCTCCTCGGAATCCCGCCTGATGGAGGCGAGCTTGCTCTGGATATCGTCCGGATCGGGCATGAAAGGGCGTTGTAGCGCAAACAGTACGTGGATAGTATACGGCCGTGGCAGGTCACTCGCACTGGGCCGGCATCAAGCACAAGAAGGCCCTCACGGACGCCAAGCGCGCCAAATCCTTCACCAAGCTCCTGAAGGCGGTCTCGACCGCGGCGCGCATCGAGCCGAATCCCGAGTTCAATCCCCGCCTGCGGACCGCGGTTGCCAAGGCGCGCGAGGCGCAGGTCCCCGCGGACACCATCCAGCGGAGCATCGACCGCGCGTCCGCCGAGGCGGAGAACCTCGAGGAGCTCACGTTCGAGGCGTACGGGCCGGGCGGCGTCGCCCTCGTCGTCGAGGCGACCACGGACAACAGGAACCGCGCGATCGCGGAGGTGAAGAGCGCGCTCAACAAGAACGGCGGGAAGATAGCGAACCCGGGCAGCGTGCTCTGGGCGTTCTCGAAAGCCGAGGACGGCGGCTACGCGCCCCAGTTCCCCCAGGAGGTCTCCGAGGCGGACGCCGAGGCGCTCATGCGGCTCGTCGAGGCGCTCGAGTCCCTGGAAGACGTCCAGGAGGTCGTCACGTCCGCGGCATGAGGGTCCTCGGGATCGATCCCGGATCCCGGCGCATCGGCTTCGGCCTCATCGAGAGCGGCGCGAAGCCGGCGCTGCTGGAGGCGGGCCTCGTGCCGATCACCGCGGGCGAGGACGCGCCGGCGCTCGCGGAGCTGCGGCAGCGCCTCGCCGCGTTCATCGCGCATCACGAGCCCGACCTGGTCGCCGTGGAGCGGCTCTTCTTCACGAAGAACCGCACGACCGGCATCGCGGTCGGCCAGGCGCGCGGCGTCGTGCTCGAATGCGCGGCGAGTGCCGGAATCCGCATTGCCGAATTGACGCCGAACGAGGTGAAGCAGGGCGTCACCGGTTCCGGCAACGCGGACAAGCAGGCGGTAGCGAAGATGGTGCGCCTCATACTCGGCAAACCCGAGCTGGCCCTCATCGACGACGCCATGGACGCCATCGCGATCGCGCTCGTCGCGGCGCAGCGCGCGCGTCTCGTTTGACAGCGCATGCGCGTGTCGTAAGGTACATCGCGTTACCAAGCTACACATCACATGGGACCACGTTCAGCAGGATTCGATGACTTGGAAGCGGGAGGGTTCCCGCACGTGCAGGAGGAAGAGGAGCACGAGCCCTCGTACGACGACGAGGATGACGAGGACGAAGGCGACGAGGACCTGACGCCGCGCGACGCGGACGAGGACGAGCTGGCAGTAGCCGAGCGCGAGTACCTCAGCGAGATGCGGACCGGCATGCATATCGCCGAGGAGGACGGCATCGTCATCTGAGCCTTGGAAACCGGGAATAGGGGCCGCGATGCGTGGACAGGCATCGCGGCTCTTTCTACTATGCCGTCATGCACAAGCTGTCCACAGACGGCGCGGACGACATACTCGACGAGTTCCGCGACAAGGGTCATAGGGTACGCCACTTCAAGCAGAACCGGCCCAAGAAGCGCCTCGCGGTGCGCATCCTGGCGTGGGTCGGCATCCTCGCGGGCGCGGGCATCGTCGCGGGCGGCATCGCCGTGCTCGCCGTGGCGGCGACGCTCCCGAGCGACAGCGAGATAGCGAACCTCAAGATCCCGGACTCGACCAAGATCTACGACCGCACCGGCGAGATCCTGCTGTACGACCTCTCCGGAAACGAGCAGCGCGTCACCGTGCCGCTCTCCGAGTTCCCCGAGGTCCTCAAGCAGGCGACGATCGCCATCGAGGACGAGCGGTTCTACTCCACGCCGGGCATCGACCCGGTCGGCATCGCGCGCGCGATGCTCAAGAACATCGCGGCAGGCGGCATCGTCGAGGGCGGGTCCACGATCACGCAGCAGCTCGCGAAGAAGGTCTTCCTCTCCGACGACCGCACCTTCACGCGCAAGGCCAAGGAGGCGCTCCTGGCTATCAAGCTCGCCCGGTACTACTCCAAGGACCAGATCCTCGAGATGTACCTCAACCAGATCCCCTACGGGCCGACGATCAACGGCGCGGAGACGGCGAGCCAGATGTACTTCAACAAGCCGGTGCGCGAGATCTCCCTCGCCCAGGCAGCGCTGCTCGCCGCCCTGCCGCAGTCCCCGGTGCGCTACTCGCCGTGGGGAACCCACACGGACGAGCTCTTCGCGCGTCAGAAGCTCATCCTCAAGGCGATGCTCGACCAGGGGAAGATCGACAAGCTCCAGTACGACCAGGCGGTCGCCGAGGAGATCTCGTTCCAGCCTCGCTTCAACAGCATCAAGGCGCCGCATTTCTCGCTCATGATCCAGGACTACATCACCGAGAAGTACGGCGAGGACGCCATCAACCGCGGCGGGCTGAAGGTGGTGACCACGCTCGACTGGAAGATGCAGGAGGCCGCCGAGAAGGCGGTCGCGGAAGGCGCGGCGCGCAACGAGAAGCTCTACGGCGGCACCAACGCCGCGCTCATGGCTATCGATCCCAAGTCGGGCCAGGTCCTCGCGCTCGCCGGCAGCCGCGACTACTTCGATACCGAGCGCCAGGGCAACTACAACGTGCCGATCCAGGCGCTCCGCCAGCCCGGATCCACGCTCAAGCCGTTCTTCTACATGCTCGCGTTCATGAAGGGCCTGACGCCGAACACGAAGATCTTCGACGTCCCGACCGAGTTCGTCTCAGGAGACCCGAACTGCCCGCCGGCGCCGAACTACGGATCCAGCGGAGGCGGCTGCTTCCATCCGCAGAACTTCGAGGGCAACTTCGCCGGGCCGATCACCATGCGCCAGGCGCTCGCCGAGTCGCGCAACGTCCCTGCAGTGAAGGTCCTCTACCTCGGCGGCCTCCGCGACGCGCTCAGTCTCGCCAACAGCCTGGGACTGACGACGCTCGGCTCGGCGGAGCGGCTCGGCCTCTCCCTGGTGCTCGGCGGCGGCGAGGTGCATCTCGCCGACCTCGTGCGCGCCTACGGCGTGTTCCCGGGCGACGGTTCCATCCGCGATTCGGCGACCATCCTGAAGGTCACCGACGCCCGCGGCCAGACGCTCGAGGAGTTCCGCGAGAAGGCGGTGAAGGTCGTCGATGCGGAGTACGCGCGGCAGGTCAACAGCATCCTCGCCGACACCCAGGCGCGCGCAGGCCTGCTCGGGTCGAGCCTGTCGTCGACGATCTTCCCGGGCTACGACGTCGCCCTGAAGACCGGCACCACGAACGACTACCGCGACGCCTGGGCCATCGGCTACACGCCGTCGATCGTCGCGGGCGTCTGGGCGGGCAACAACAGCAACAAGCCCATGATCTCGCAGGGCTCGTCGCTGGTAGCCGCCATCCCGATCTGGTCGCAGTTCATGCGCGAGGCGCTCCCGATGACGCCGACCGGCGAGTCGCTCAACAAGAGCAACGGCCCGACGACCGGAAAGGCGTTCCTCGACGGCGACTACGCGCCGGGAGGCGTCGTGCACAACGAGCTCCACTGGATAGACCGCAGCGACCCGAGAGGCGCGCCGCCCGGAAATCCCGCATCGGACGCGCAGTACCGCAACTGGGAGTACGGCGTCCAGGCATGGCTCGGCAGCGTCGTCGCCTCGTCCTCCGAGCCCGTAGGCGACGAGATCCGCATCGAGACGCCGCTGATCACCTCGAACGGGAACACCGTCGCTTTCAGCGGGAAGGTCTCCGTAGGTCCCGACGCCGGGGAGATCCAGGAGATCGGCGTGGAATGGGACGGGGAGACGGTGCGTACCTACAGCGGGTCCTTCGGGCTCAGCTACCAGTACGCGGACACCTTCGCCAATGACGCGGGTTCAGGTGATCATACCTTCCGCGTGACGGTGCGGACCGCGAACGGCAGCGGGAGCCAGTCCGTGCGGGTGACTACCCAGTAGCCTCCGCCGCGCGATGCGCGCGGATATCGGCAACCAGCGCCGCCCAGGTCCCGTACCGGGCGGCGTTGCCGTACTCCTTCCCGTGCACGCCGTGATCGAACACGTACTGCCGCCCCGCGTACCCTCTCGCGAGGAGTTCATCCATGAGCGCGGGCGCGTCGTCGACGATTCCCGTCACGTGCGGATGAAGGTTGCAGAGGACGTCCGCCTTCCAAGCGTGCATCGCGCGGTGCTCGCCGCCCGGGGGCCGCATGACCAGCGGCGCGGCGGGAAATCCGTGCCGCCGGAGCCAGGAAGCGGTCGTGTCCGCGAGCGTCGCCGGACGCGCGGTGATATACGCCGCCAGGGGCACGGTCTCCGAGAGCTCGTTCACCCCGGAGACGGCATCGGAGACAGGCTGGAACGTCTCGTGGAAGAGATCGTCATAGACGTATCCTAGGATGGCGGCATGGCCCTCGGGCGAATCCCAGTACGGGACGGTGAAGACGTTCCGGTACCGCTCCAGGAGCTCGCGTCCGGTGAGCCCTTCCGGGTTGCTGTGACGCTCGGCCATGACCTCGAACCAGCGCAGGTCCGTCATGCAGAGCGTGTCGTCGATATCGAGCGCTATGCCGGAGCTGCCCGCAGCGGCGAGCCGCCTGCCGAGCTCGTCGGCCTCGAGCAGCTCGAACATCAGGAGACGAGGGGCGCGAGCACGTAGCGGTACGTGCCCTCTCCCGCGCCGCGCAGGAGCGCCGGCTTGTCGGGATTTATGCCGAGCGTGACCCGCTCCGTAGGTACCGCGCGAAGGCCGTCCGCGAGCTGGCGCCAGTTGAAGGTCACGGACTGGAACGGTCCCGAGACTACCGCCGGAACGGTCGCCGTGTGCTCGCCGACCGCGTCGCTGCCGGCGGAGAGCGAGAGCTCCGCCTTGCTGCCTTCCCCCTCGGGGGCTAGGCGCACCTCGCTGCCCTTCGCGGCGAACACGCTGGCGAGCTTGAGCGCCGCCAGGAAAGCCTCGCGGTCCAGAGTGACCTCGGCGACGAAGCCCTTCGGGATGATCTGCTCGTAATCCGGGAAGTTCGCGGCGATCAGGCGCGTCACGACCTGCCAGCGGGAGGTCTCGAAGCTCGCCTGGTGCGCCTCGAAGTAGCAGGACACGTCCTCGTCGTCCCTGAGGACCCGTGAGAGCTCCGAAGCCACCTTCGCGGGGACGAGGGCCCGGACGGGATCTTCGGGCAGCACAGCGCCGTCTACGGCCGCCTCCGCGAGCCTGAAGGAGTCGGTCGCGACCAGCCGGAGGACGCCGCCCTCGGTGGAGAACAGGACCGAGGCCAGCTCGGGCGAGTAGTCGGCGGCGCCCTGCGCGGCGAAGGCGACTCTCCCGAGCGCCTCGCGCAGGAGCGCTCCGGGTACGGTCACCGCGGTGACGTCGGCGCCGCGCGTCGGGATAGCAGGGAAATCCTCGATCGAGGCGCCCGCGAGCGTCCCCTTGTAGTGATCGGTGGCTATGGCGAGGCTCGCGTCCTGAGCCTCGAGCGATACCCGCTCCCCCGTCAGCGCCGCCACCAGCTGCGCGAGCAGGGCGGAGGGGACGGCGACCTTGCCGTGTCCCGAGACCTTCGCGGGAACCGACGCGCGGACCGCGAGCTCGAGGTTGGTGGCGGTGAGGACGAGCTGGTCCCCTTCGGTCTCGATGAGGACGTTGCGGAGCGCGGGGAGCTGGGCGCCCGAGCCGCTGGCGCGCTCCACCAGGGACAGCGCCGCGGAGAGCGTGTCACGGAGCGTCACGGCTTTCATGACGGTTACTATAACGTAGTAATAACTAGGAGTAGTAGGTGTAGGGCCTGGGGATTGTGGGGATAACCATGCCCTGCCGGGATTCCGCCCTTCACCCGCAATTCATGCCGGATGCCCTGCCGCGTGGATTACTTCTTGGAGAGCAGTTCGCGGACGCGGAATATCTTCTGGTTCAGGATGGCGTTCCGGTCGGCCTCGTGGTTGATCTTCTCGTAGGAATGGATCGCTGTCGTATGGTCCCTCCCCAGCTTTTCCCCGATGGTCGGGTACGAGAGGTCGAGCATGTCGCGCAGGAGGTACATCGCCACCTGCCGCGGCTCCACGACCTCCTTGCGCCGCGAGCGGCTGGCGAGGTCGCGCGGGCTGATGCCGTAGACCTCGGCCACGGCGGCGAGGACCTGGTCGTCGGTGACCGGCTTGGTGAGCGCGCGCATGGTCTTCTCGATGAGCTCGTCGGCGAGCGCCGCCGTGATCTCGTGGCCGCGCTTCTCCTGGTAGAACAGGAGCTTCGTGAGGATGCCTTCGAGCTCGCGGACGCTCTTCTTCATCTTCCGGGCGATGAGCTCGACGACGTCGTCGCCGAGGTGCGCCTTCCGTTCGTCGAGCTTGTTGCGGATGATCGCGACCCGCGTCTCGAAGTCGTACGCGGTGATGTCGGCGATCAGGCCCGCCTCGAAGCGGCTCCGGAGGCGCTCCTCGAGCGTCGGGATGGCCTGGGGCGGCCGGTCCGAGGAGATGATGATCTGCTTGCTCTGCTCGTGGAGCGCGTTGAAGGTGTGGAAGAACTCCTCCTCGGTGGAGTTCTTGCCGCCGATGAACTGGATGTCGTCGATGATGAGGACGTCGGTCTCGCGGTACTTCTTCTTGAGGTCCTCGGTGCGCTTGTTGCGGATGGCCCAGATGACGTCGTTGGTGAACTTCTCGCTGGTGACGTACTGCGTCCGGATGTTCGGCCGGCTCTTGCGGAGCTCGTTGCCGATTGCCTGGATCAGGTGCGTCTTGCCGAGTCCGACGCCGCCGTAGATGAAGAACGGGTTGTACTTCGTGCCGACCTCCTCGACGATCGCCGCCGCGGCAGCGGCCGCGAACTCGTTGGACTGGCCGACGACGAAGGAATCGAGCGTGTAGCGCGGGTTGAGGCCGGTTGCCGCGTCTATGCGGACCTCGAGCGGCACGGCCGCGGGCGCGGCAGGCGCGCGCGCCGGCTTCTTCGGCATGACGGCAACGCTGCTGCTGATGACCACCTCGATCCGCTTCACGGTCGGGTTGAAGGTCCGCACGATGCCGAGGATGTCCTTCTGGTACTTCTCCTCGACCCAGCTCTTGGCGAACGCGTTGTCCACGGCGACGCCCAGCGCGTCCCCGGACACGTGCGAGACCGACGTGCTCTTCAGCCACATGGAGAAGTTGGTGCGGGAGATGCGCTTTTCCATCTCCTTGAGTACCGCATTCCAGAGCTCCTGGTGTTCCATGTGAGGCGTGTTGATCAGAAGAGGAGGTCTCGTTGCGGAGGTATTGTACGGGCTGAAGGTCCCGCGTCAAAGTTTTCCACAGACCAGGAAACAGAACCCGCGAGCTGTCCATTTACATCCGGAAACCCCTCCTGTATGCTCGGCCCCATGTCAGTGACCTACCAGCCCAAGAAGCGCAAGCGCGCCCGCACCCACGGGTTCCTTACGCGCAGCAGCACGCCGGGGGGTCGCCGCGTGCTCCAGCGCCGCCGGCGCAAGGGACGCGCCAAGCTCTCCGTCTAGGAGGGCTTTTTCGCCGTCATGATACCGCGCGCCCTCCGAGCGGACGTTCCTGCCGTGCTCGCGGCGAATCCGCGGCCGCTGCGCCTCCCGTGGGCGAGCGTGCGCGTGCTCGGTACCGAAGGGGAGGGAGGCATCGCGGTCGTGGTTCCCAAGAAAGCCGCGCGCCTGGCGGTCGATCGCCACAGGGCGAAGCGCCGCGTGGCGGCGGCGCTCTTGGCTTCGCGGAAGCCAGGATATATGGTCGTGGTGACGCTCATGCCGCCCGGCACGCGCGTCCGCGGACCCCGTCTGCGGGCGTGGTGCGACGAGCTGTGGGCCCGTATACTCGACTCCACGCATGCTTGAGATCTATCACGCCGTCATCGCGGCGCCCCTCCTGAATATCCTCATCGGCCTCTACCAGACCGTGGCGTTCCGCGACCTGGGCCTCGCTATCGCCGCGCTCACCATCCTCATCCGTCTCGCGTTCTACCCGCTCTTCCAGCGCGGCCTCGAGCAGCAGGCGAAGATGCAGAAGCTGCAGCCGAAGATCAAGGAGATCCAGGCCAAGCACAAGGGCAACCATCAGGCGCACTCCCAAGCGCTCATGGCCTTGTATAAGGAGCATGACTTCAACCCGTTCTCGGGCATCCTGATGATGCTCGTGCAGATCCCGATCCTCATCGCGCTCTACCATCTCTTCCTCGGCATCTTCAGCGCCGACGCGCTCACGCGGCTCTATTCCTTCATCCCGAGCCCGGGAAGCCTCGATTCCGTCTCCCTCGGACTGATCGATCTCGCGCATCCCTATCTCCCGCTCGTCCTCGTCACCGCGGTCCTGCAGTTCTTCCAGACCAAGCTCGCGCTCAGCGGGGCGAGGGTCACGGACAAGGCGCAGAGGGTCACCGGCCAGGTCATGTCGCTCGTGGCGCCGCTCATAACGCTCGTCATCTTCTGGAAGCTACCTGCGGCGGTTTCCGTGTACTGGTTCGTGACCACCGTATTCTCGCTGTTCCAGCAGTACGTCGCGAACAAGAAGATAGAACGGAGCGATGTCGCGGCCGCTTGAGGAATTCGTCCGCGAGCTGGTAGCGCGGCTCGGCTTCCCCGAGGCCGGCGTCACGGCTGACGCGGAGACCCGCAAGGGCGAGGTGACCGTGCTCATCGAGCTCGAGGGACGCGATTTGCAGGAGGCGGTCGAGGCGCTCAACCACCTCGCGGCGCGCTACGCCGAGAAGATCGAGCTCCCCTCGGTGTTCTTCGATATCAACGGCTATCGCGCGGAACGCGAGCAGCTGATCCTCAAGCTCGCGGAGGCGGCGGCAGAGAAGGTCCGGCGCTCAGGCGGCGTCGTGGAGCTGCCGAGCATGAACTCGTACGAGCGCCGGCTCGTGCACGGCTTCATCGGCGACCAGGAAGGCGTCGAGAGCGAGAGCGCCGGCCTCGGCAAGGAGCGGCGCGTGACGATCCGGAAAGGCTCCTAGATCTCCGACTTGTACAGCTTGTCGCTGACGCGGTCGGTGTAATAGATCGCATTCCCTACCACCTGCAGGCGCGTCGCGTCGAGGGCGAGCGGAGGCGCGATCGTGAAATCCACCTGCTTGGTATCCAGGTTCACGCCGACCAGGATGTCGTCGGTGAAGGCCTCATAGCGCAGCCAGGCGTCAGGCAGCTCGAGTCGCTGGAAGGCGTCCTGGTCGCGCGGCACCGCGCAGACGAGATAGGGCGTCGTCGAGGTACCGATGTTCGACAATGAGGCGAATACGCACTTCTGCGGCACAGTCGCAAAAGCCAGCTTCGCGGTCGGGACGTAGTCTGAGATGATTCGCAGGATAGCGCCGCGGCCGGGAATCCTCCCTTCGATGGAGATGCCGTTCCTGCCAGTGCCGTCCCAGAGAGCGTCGAACCCGTTGCCGCCTCGCGCGGCGAGCGTGACGCGCTTGCTCGCGATGTCGATCGCCCATGCGCTTCCCTGCGAGAAGGCGTTCGGCTTGTCCGAGACGATGATCGTTCCCGCTGCCGGCCAGGAGATGGCAGCGTCCCCGAGCGCGAGGGACGTGACGGTCTGCACGGCGCGTCCCGTGCCCGCGTCGTAGATGGCGATGGCCGTCTTGCCGTTCTTCTCGTTCGGGATCAGCGCGGCGATCTGCGAGCCGCGCGGAGACCAGGTCGCGCCGCGGAATCCGCCGGGAATCACGCGCCAGGAAGCGGTCACTATGTCGAATACGTTCACCTCGCTTCGGGGCTGTCCGCCGATGAGTACCAGTATCTTGCTACCGTCGCTCGAGAAGGTCGCGGAGGCGAGATCGGCGATCGGGCTCGCCGAGAGGGAAATGACGCTTAATCCGTTAGTCCGCGTGATCTTCCCTTCCCGGCTCATGGAGATGACCGTGCCGTCCTCGGAAGCATGGAATGCGATGACGGGATCAGAGGATACGGTAGACGAGGCAAGGCTGGACTCGTCAGGCTGTAGAGAGGCGAAATCGGCGCCGATCTCGGGAAGCGTGCCCGAGGTGTCCGTTTCCGATGATGAGCGGTTCTTGATGAGGTAGGCCGCGACAGCAATCAAGCCGATCAGGATGACGATTGCCAGCACGAGGAGGATCCGGCGGCGGTACATGGGTGAAGTATAAGCTATTGCCTAGAAGTCCTGGCTTTCTGCCAGTCTCTTGGCTATGTCCTCCGGCACGCCGACCTCGACGAGCAACTCGTATTCCCAGGCTCCGCCGGTATTGATGAGAAGCACCCAGCGACCCTTGTCGTCCTTGCGCATCAGGGCCTGGCCTCCGCCTACGCCATCGGACCAGTCTTGAAGCGCGTAGTTCCCGGCGATACGCGTTTTGCCATATTCGAATATGTTCGTATCGACATCATCCATCTGTATGCGGAGGTCGTCGATGACCCTGCCCGTCGGACTGAAGTCGGTCGCGGGAGGCTGGTTCAACGGAATCTCCGGCAACGCTCCCGCGTCGGGAGCGTCGACGATCGCAGGCTCCTTCTGCGAGAGGCGCACGTAGGCAGCGAGAGCGATGCCGATGAAGAGCAAGGCGAGGGCCGCGATGAGGATGATTCTCTTCATGTGGATATTATTTCAGGACGCGATAGATGCGGTAAGGGCCTCCTCTAGGGTAGGGTCCGCCATTGAAATAGAAATCAGGAGCGCTGCGCCAGACGAACTTTTTCTGGCCTGAGGAATTCGAGATGACGCTCGTACACCCCTGATTAAGGCAGATGCCGGTGTGATTCGACCTGGATCCGGTCACGGCCACGATGTCTCCGCATTTGGCGTCCGATTGGGAGATCTCCTGGCCACGACCACCCCGGAATATGCTCTCCATGCCTCTGACGGTATTCCCCACGGGGATGAGACCCGCATTTTTCATGATATTGCTGACAGACCAAGCGCATGCCTGCCTCCCCCCTCCCGGTCCGGAACTGGTATCCGTCCCGTAATATGCATTCGCTGCATTGCAGATGAGTCCGGGGATATTGTCGGCTCCGCCGATCTGCTGGACCTGCTGGTCCGTGAATCCTGCCCGCATGTCCTTGATGGAGTATCCGCCGAACGAGCTCTCCACCTTCGAGTCCCGTATCCGGGGAAGCTCGAGGTAGTTGAGCCCGGGGTTGATGATCCCGAGGAGCGTCGCCGCCCCCACCAGCAGCAGGAGGCCGATGAGCGCCTGCACGATCCGGTCCCAGGCGTCGGCGAGCTTCCCCGGGTTCCCCCGCGAGGCCGTGTACTCCACCGCCCCGTAGACGATCGAGGCCACCGCGAGGATCGAGGCCGCCCCGAGCGCCAGCAGGTACCCGTTCTGGATGAACCCGAGGATCCCGTACTGGTTGATGTCCACCGGGCCGGGCACGGCGGTGATGACGCGGAAGGCGTCGGCGGCGTGCGCGGGAGAGACGAGCGATATCACGATCAGAACGTCGCCGCGGGAAGCACGCGCACGGATCCGCGCACGGATTCTTCCTTGTTCTGGGGATGCGTGATTGAGAGGCTTAGGAGGACGGCCTCAGGCGGACCTTCTACGGTGAGGACGAGCTGCTGGGGATTCTCGTTAGCGGAGGGGGGCTGGTTGTCCACGGACCAGCGGTAGATGAGGTCCGTGGCCCTGATGACATTGAATGCGTACGGCACCGCGACGAAGGTGTTCTCGCCCTCGCTCAGCCGCGGGCTGCTGATGGGGCGTATGACCGCCTTCGGTTTGGTCAGAGGCACGGATATGGACTTGAGCGTGTCCGTGAAAGGCGCGCCGATGATCTCAACGCGGGCATCGAGGCTGTCTTGATGGAAGCGCTGGATCGGAACAGTGATCGCCTGCAGGCCGAAGCCGGTCTCGTAGAGCTCGTCGTTCACGTACCAGCGCACCTCGTATCGGGAAAGGTCAGCCGGCTGCCCGTTCACCAGGGCTTCTGCCAGGATGATGACCGTTCCTCCGCCAGCGGCGGCCACCCTGCCCTGATAGCTGGCCGGCGCGAAGCCGTTGCTGCGCCAGGACATCATGATCTCGCTGCTCGCGGACTGCCGGGCGACCGGGGTCTGGGCAAGCGCGGTCCGGATGCCCGCCAAGGACGCGACAAGCGCCAATAACGCGAGCAGCCTGTGCATGGGCGGATTATACCCGATTACGAGGAGTTAGGCGTATTATGGGCCCTGCGTTCCGCCTCGCGCGTCGCCTGTTCGCCGGAGACGTCGATGTTGGCCAGGAGCTCAGTGAAGCCAGGATTGATCTCCCGCTCGACGTCGGCATATATGTCTGGGCCTGAGTCCCCGTCGGGGCGGTTACGGAGCTTGCCAGGGATGCGCTGGCTCTGCGTCGCGATCCGCTGACGATGCCGTTCAGGGAGGCCGCGGAGCTTCCCCGGAAGCTTCCGGTTGATACGGTTCCATTCGTGGTCGAACTGCTTGAGGCGTTCCTCTGACGCCGCCCCGAAGATCTTGTTCTTCGAGAGGCGGCTTCCCGGCTTGCCTCCTCCTGCAAGGGTCCCCTTCTGGGTCATCCTTCCGCGAGCTCCAGTCGGGACCTTGCCCTTCGGAGCCGGCACCTTCTCGGCAACCCGCCGGAGCGTCTCGTTCCTGTCGATGGCGATAACTATGAGGATACCGAGCGTATAGAGCGGGAGGAGATCGACGATAGGAATCAGCTCAGCAAGCCATGTAAGTACGTTGGCTGCGATCTGCCGGAACTGCGAAGCTCCGACGTAATAGAGATATCCGATGATGGCGATCTCGCAGATCCAGGCGATCGCATCGGTGATCGGGATGCCGAGTTCCGCGTAGTTTATCGCGTCCAGGACTATCGTGAATATGAGCAGCGCGACTGCCCCGATCGTGCCGATCTTATGCTGCTTCGCCGCCGCGTGCTCACGATCGGCTTCGGATGGTATGCCCAGGGCCTTTTCCTGGTATGGGTCCATCTTCTATATGAGCCCGGATTCCTCCAGGAGCTGCTGCGGGTTGGTGGTGATGAGCTTGTCCTCGTAGAACGAGGGGATGATCTGGATCGCGATATGCCGCTGTCCGGCGAAGAAGAGGCCGGTGCCGACCTCGGCGGTCAGCAGCAGGTTCTTCTCCGAGTCGGTCAGGTTGAAGGCCTTGCCGACGATGTCGATCGTCGCCGGAGCCTGCTTGAGGAGCAGCTGCGAGGACGAGTTCGTGATGATCGGGCGTCCGAACGGCGAGCGCAGGAAGTCTTCGACGTCCTGCGTGATTGTCGAGACGCCGAGATAGTACTTGCGCGCGCGCTTCACGAGCCCGAAGAGGAAGTTCGCCGAGTCCTCGTTCTTCATCATGATCCATGCCTCGTCGATGATGAGGATGCGCTTCTGGAACTGGGCTCGGATGAGGTTCCAGATGAAGTTCAGGATGACGTACATGGCGATCGGGCGGAGCTGCTCTTCGAGGTCGCGGATGCAGAAGACGATGAGGCGGTTGCTCAGGTCGATGTTGGTCGCCTTGTTCATGAAGCCGGCGAAGCTGCCCTCCGTGTACTTGTAGAGCCGCTCGGCGAGGGCGCGGCCGCCGTCGATGCTCCGCAGGACCGTCTCGAGGTCCTTAAGGACCGGCGGCTGGGCGTTGGCGAAGTCCTCGCCTGCGACGATCTCGCGGCTGGCGTAGGTCTCGGTGATGGCGCGGTCGATGAGCGCGTCCTCCTCGTTGGTGATGTTGCCGAGCATGAGGCGGACCAGGCCCGCGACGGAGACGATATGGCTGCGCAGCACGTCGGACGCCGCCTCGTCCTTCGGGATGATCGGGATGTCGAACGGGTTGATCGTGTGCTCGCTCGTGAGCGAGATATTGAAGAAGCTGCCGCCGAACGCCTCCGTCAGGCGCTGGTACTCGTTCTCCGGATCGATGACGATGACGTGCGTGCCCATCATCAGGGAGCGGATGATCTCGAGCTTGGTCGCGTAGCTCTTGCCGGAGCCGGACTTCGCGAAGACGACCTGGTTCGCGTTCTCGAGGCTGAAGCGGTCGAAGATGACGAGGCTGTTGTTGTGGCGGTTCACGCCGTACAGGATCCCCTCCTCGCTCATGAGGTCTTCCGAGACGAAGGGGTAGAAGCTGGAGAGCGGGCCCGAGTTCATCGGCGAGGTAACGTTGATCTTGTCCTGCGCGAGCGGGACCGTGCTCAGGAGTCCCTGCAGCTGCTGGAAGAGCGCCGGCTTCACGTAGACGAGCTTGGCCTCGAGGATCGAGACGACCTTGTTCTCGAGCTTGGCGAGCAGCTGCTCGGACTCGGCGTAGATCGTGATGTAGACGCCGACCGTGAAGAGGCGCTCCTCTGCCTGCTGGAGCGTGTCGCGGAGCGATTCCACGTTGTCGAGCGCGGTCTCGAGCATCGGGTCGCGGACCAGGCCCTTGTCCTGGTTGGTCGCGAGCTGGGCCTCGACCTGCGCCGCCTTCTTCCGGAGGTTCTTGAGCGCGAGGCCCGTATCGAACGGATTGACGAATATGGCGATGTCGAGCAGCTCGGCGAGGTTCACGATCGGCTCGAACCATCCCGTGACGAGGTAGTTCGGGTAGCCGAAGAAGAACAGGGTCTTGGCGTACTTCGTCCCGACCTTGAGGAACGAGGAATGCACCTCGACGCCTGCGGGCGAGATGATCGGCTTGGCAGCGTTGAAGGCGGAATCAGGCATCGGTCTTTTCGGGGGCGGCTACGGGGAGGTTGTCCCGCTCGACCGAGTCGGGATTGTAGAAGTTGTAGTAGAGCTCGATGAGCTCCTGGTCGCTCAGGACCGTCGTCTCGAGGCCGATCTGGTGGATTCCCTCCACCACTGCGTCAACGCGCTGCTGGAGCTGGCTCGCGTTCTCCTTGAACTGCTGCTCGGCGTTCGCCTTCCCCTGCTCGGGGTCCTTCTTGCGTCCGAAGAACGGCAGCGAGCTCGTGAGGGAGGTCGCCGAAGGCAGCGTCGTCGGATAGAACGGGACCACGACCAGGAAGATCTTGCGCATGATGGCGAACTGCGCGACGAAGTCCCTGACGAACTTCTGGTACTCCGTGATCTGGTTGCGGAGGAGGCCGCTCGGCTCGTTGTTGCGACGGGATTCGAGCATGGCAAGGTAGCGCTCGATGTTGACCTTCCGGGAGTGCACGACGATCTGGAGCTGATAGTCGAGGCTGTTGAGGAATCCCTGGAAGGACTGGATCATGACCCCCTGCTCCTCCTCGCTCTTGAGCGCGAAGTTCGTGCCGCCGACCATGACCACGCGGAGCAGGCCGCCGGCCTTGAGGATGACGATGCCGTCGCGGATGTCCGCGATGTCGACCAGGTCCTGGGAATTCGCCGCGTTAGCCGCCATATGCGCTCATTATTCGCGATAGAGTGCGGCCGCGCTAGGCGCTGAAGTCCACGCGCTTGGCGGCGCGGAGCTCGCCGGTGACCTGGCGGAACACCTCGAAGCGGCTGGAAGGCGCTTCCGTGGCGAGCTGCTTCGCCTCGACCTTGCTGCCGGTCTCCACGTACTGCCAGGCCTTCTTCAGGCTCGTGCCCGAGATGATGCTCTCCAGGTTGAGCCCGCTTCCCGTCGTGCTCATGGTCTCAGGCGTCTTCGGCAGGTTCGGGCGCTCTGGCTGCCAGAGATAGAGCTGCGGGTTCCAGTAGAAGAAGAAGCCCAGGACGGCGATCTTCGAGAGCGGCTGTCCGTTGACCTTGAGGAAGGCCATGCTGCCTCCCGCTGCGCCAACGAGGATCGCGAATACGATGAAGAAGAAGCTCTGGAATACGAAATACAGGGCGAAGATGACGCCTGCCGTGATACAGAGATAGATGAACTGCCGGATCGTGAACGGTCCGGCGATCTTGTCCTCCGTGTCGATGAACTGGGGTACCTGGTACTGCATGCGCCTTCTGGCGCAAGTCTATCACGCCGCAGGCGGCGGCGAAGCGGGAGGAACGTCCTGGATCGGAGCGGGCGCCGGCATCGGCGGAGCGCTCGCAGGCTCGCTGTAGTTCACGGTCGGGAGCGGCTTGCGGCCGAAGCGGCGCGCGTGCCACGGAGCGATACGGTGCAGGAACGTGCCGAAGATTCCGCTCGCAGGGGGATCGTCGTTCGGGGGCGTCGCCTGCTGCGTGGTGACGACCTCGATGCTGGGTTGGACGGCGGGCGTGTCGAAGACGGGTGCCGGGGCAGCGGAAAGCGGGACGGGCGCCGGAATCTCCGCGGGGAGCGGCTGCGGCGGCACGTAGTCGACCGCGCTGATCTCCGGAAGCGGCGTGGCGCGCTCGACGAACACCGAGCGGAACTCCGCGTCCTTGCGCGGCGCGGCAGGGATGCCGAGGTCGATATGTGCTGCCCGCTGCGGGCCAGGGGTCGCCACAGTGCTGCGGGAGATGTCGCCGGTGTCCTTGATGTCGAAGCGGGCGGTCGGCAGAGCGGTTTCCGAGGCTATCGTATCGCGATAGAGCGGGACGGGTGCCGGGATCCCGGAGGGCATCGGGAAGCCCTGCGGGGGCTTGATGTCCCCGACCGGAAGGGATGCGGGAACGACAGGCGATACCGGGACCGGCAGCGGGAGCTCGGTGGCGCCGCTCGGCTCGGTCGAGAGTTCGCCGACGCCGATGCCGAAGGCGACGAAGTCGCGCGCGAGCGGCATGAAGATGCGCGCCTTCACGTCCTCGTACAGCGCCGAGGCCTTCTCGCTGGGGAGGCCCAGCTCGTCCTCGATCACGTCGCGAAGGTCCGAGAAGTCGAGGTCCTTGATCTCGACGTCGAAGAGAATGACGGGGAGGTCCGTCTCGGATTCCGGAAGCCCGTACTTCTGCTCCAGGTCGGCGATGATCTGGTCCATCTCGTCGCTCCAGAACCAGTCGCGGATGCGACGGGGTACGGATTGGAATTTCTCCTCGATAGTCATAGGAATCTTTTATTTTCCCTTCTCTTTACCCTTCGCTTTTTCCGCCCGGCTCTCACGGCGTGCTTTGCTAAGCTGTTCCATCTTGGCTGTATCAATACGACCAGTGAAATTCACATTATTTTTAAGTGTCTTATACATTGACGTGATGCGAGTCTTAGCATCCTTTATTGAGATACGGTTTGTTTTCTGCTCTGAAGTGAGATTGACATTGGAATCTTCGTTGTAGAAGAAATCACCAAAAAGGCCAATTTCTTTCTTCTTTTCTTCGGAAAGGGCTTCGAACTTCTGTATTTTCTGTCGAGCTCTTTCGATTACTTCCGTAATTCGCTCAATTTGTTCGATATTCATATCACCAATTTGCTTGAGCTGAGAATTATTGAGAGCTGTTGTACGTAGAACGACGCCCTGTCGGGTTTCCAATCCTTCATCCTTTTGATAGTCGAATAGCGAATCATCGAGTGCAAGAGTTGATATATCGTCCCCTTTCACCGAAGGAATTTGTGCTGCGACTGCTTCCTGAGTCGTCATTGTACGACTCTTGTCTTTCGTCTTGCCGCGCGGGGCGAGGGCTGCAAGTTGCGGAGCCGAGGGAAGGATTTCCTTCAGTACCCCGGAATCCTGGGCCCGCTTAAGTTGACGCTCGAGATCTTTCTTATAAGCTTCTTCGACTTTCTTATATTGCTCACTAGATTGCAGTCTTTTCTTCTCTTCCTTCACCGCCTTCTTGAGATCCTTACCTTTTAGGCCATCAGCCTTCGCTTTCTTCTCGTAGTCAGCTAGTGCTTTCTCGACTTCCGGGCTCGCAGATGTCGCGAGGCCGCCGAGCGCCTTCTTCTCCTTGAGGAGCTTGAAGATGGCCGCCTCGCGGTCGGGGTTCGCGGCGAGCTGGCCGGAAGCCAGCCGGCGCCGCTCCGCGAGCAACGCGCTGGTAGTGAGGTTCTTGAGGCTGTCCTGCTCGTCCTGCACGCGCTGCTCGACCGACTTCTTGTTCGCGACGCCGGCGTCCGCCATGTAGCGTCCTACCGTACCCGCGCCTGCCATGCGCGCGATCCTGCTGTTAGAGGAGAGCGTGGAGAGCCTGCTGCCCATGCGCTGCAAGCGCGAGTTCCCATCCTTGTCCTTGCCCGACGTGCGCACGCGATCGAGCGTCCGCATGCCTGCCGCCGACGCTCTTCGCTTGACAGAGTTACCTACGGAAGCGAACGCAGCCTTGCCGGAGTCCATGAACTTGATGCCGAGCTTCGAGGAGAAGTACAGGCCGCCGTAGAGCGTCCCGGAGATGAGGATGAAATTGAGGCTGCTCGTGATGATCGGCTTCGCCGCCGCGCCGAAGGTCTTGAAGAGGAACCCGCTGATGCCGCCGCCAGCGGTATCGGCGCTGCCGAGACCCGTCAGCTGGGCGTCGTCGAGGACGTGGGCGCCATTGATGAAGGCCGCGGTCTTCATGCTCAGGTAGAGGAAGAACATCGCCATGGGGGCGAAGAAGGTCCACTTCACGAACTTGTCCGACCAGTAGCTCACGAGGCCCCTGCCGAAGGGGAATATCCAGGCGAGCCATACCGCGGGCATGATGATGAGCAGGAGCGAGAGCGTCACGTAGCGCGCGGCGAATGCGGCGAGCATGATGCCGAAGAAGATCACGAGCAGGATGCTCATGATGACGGTCATGTAGATGCCGGCGATCGCCGCGAACATGCCTGCGGTGTCGGCAGCGAACTTGCTCGTCGCGTCCGAGAAGATAGTCTCCTCCTTCACCTCGGTGCTGAATCCGGCGTTCAGGAAGGCCTTCTGGGGATTGAAGGCTCCCGCGAGGTTGTCCGCGAATTCGAGGATGCCCACCCCGATATCCGCCGTGGGATTGGGGACGGAATTGTTGATGAAGAATTCCGTAAGCCTGTCCGAGAAGTTGATGGCGGTGCCTGCCAGGATGAGGCTGAAGTTCACGCCAATGGCGGCGATCACGATCTTCCAGAGCAGCTGCTTCGCGCCGTAGGTGTCGTACCGGATGATCGTCGCGACCGCCATGATGATCACCGCGGCGACGAAGGCAATGTTCGCGAAGGCGAGGACAATCGAGAATCCGAACTGGACCGAGGTTGAATTGACGAGGTCGAAGTTGAGCTTGAGGAGGAACTGGAAGAAGAAGACCTCGATGATCGTGATGATGTTCAGGAGGATGCCTATGAGGTAGGCGATGTAGTAGGCAACCTTCTGGACGAGCGAGAAGGCGACATCGGATATGCCCGTGAGTTCGCCGACCCAGCCCAGGATGCCCGCGTGCGCTTCTTGAGGAACCAGAAAGGCAGCGCCTGCGAGGACCGCAGCCAGGACGAGAGAGACGGGTTTGATGCGCTTATTCATCGAGCAGAGTGAGCGGCAGGTTGCACGCCCTGTCCTTGAGGTTGTCCCGGGCGTCCTGGGCGAGCGACTGCATCTGGCCGTTCCGCGTGGTGGCGCGCGTCGCGAGAGTGGCGACCTGCGAATTGATGATGTCGAGGGAGCCGATGAGATCGGAGATCGCCATAGCGCTCGTCGCCGTATTGATGGCTTCCGTCGTGGAAGCGAGCTGCGCGATCACGGTCCCGATCGAGGTGCCGTCGGTGCTGACGCGCGGCGCGATCCGGTCTATGGCTCCGAGTCGCTGGCTCGCCGTCTCGGCGAGCGCAGGGCAGGTAGCGCCGACGGATATCAGGAGCGGCTGGGTCGAAGAGGCGTGCCCCGTCCAGGCCGCGATGTCGTTGCGGACGCTGCTCGCGCGACCCTGGTGGGCAGTAGCGAGCTGCAGGGCCTGCGCGCGGACCGAAGCGAGGCTCGACTGGTCCTCGCCGCCCCCGCTGGTGCTCGTGCCGTTGCCGTTCCCCGATCCGCCTCCGCTTCCGGACTCGCCGTTGAACAGGCCGAGCAACCCTCCTACCGCGAGATTGGTCAGTCGCGAGATCGCAGCATCCACTACCGCGGCGACGAGGCCGGCGAGATCGTTCGCGTTGACCACGTTGTCGAGCGTGCCGCCCAGCGACTTGGATACCTGGTCGGCGACAGCGCCGCCCGGAGTCGTCTGTTGCCAGCCGTCCGAGGCACACATCTCTACCTCGCAGGTCTGAAGATAGGGGTCACCGCCGTCGTAACAACGGATAAGCCTACGGAAGTTAGGGTCTCGCCTGAGCTCGTCAGCTTCGCGTTCATCAGCAGTTATAACCTCCGTTTTAACGCACCGCCTCATACCCGTGTAGCCGCGGTTCGACTCCGCATTCGTTGAAGCGGATTCCTTCGCGCCGGCCGCTTCGTGCATGGCGGTCTCGCCGGCTACGACGATTGCGCCCCAGGCGTTGTTCTGCGGTTCGAGGATGAGAGTCGCGAATCCGATCCAGCCTCCTGACCTGAAGTCCTCGTAGAAATCCTTCACGCTCGCGACGATCTGGTCCAGGGTGCAGGTGAATTGCTGATAGGGGTCGCGGGAGCCGCTGACGCTATTGGGGGCCGTAGCTCTGAGGAAGTCGGTCGTGAATGCGCGCAGGTTCTGGCAGAGCTTCGGCTCGATCTTGTTGATGAGCGTGTTGACCGCGCCTACCGCGCTGTCCTTAAGGAAGCCCTTCCAGTTGGTGATGAACTGCGGCTTACCGCCTCCTTGTACCCATTTGATCGTCTGTTGGATGAGACGGCCTACGATCTGGTTCTTGAGGATCTGCAGCGCGATGCTCTTAAGTTCCCTCACAATGAGCTGACCCCATGTGCCGTAGTCCGCGATGCCGTTGATGATCGTCTTGACGATGTGCCCGAAGTCGATGACCGGCCAGCCCGCGTTGGCGCGCGGGATACCAAGCAGCGAAGCCAGGAGGAGCGGCTTGTGCGCTCCTGAAGAGAGCGACTCGTACTGCAGCTGTTCGGCTTCCGCTTGGAGCTTGTTGCCCTCGTACGCGAGGAGCTCCGGATACTTCGTCGTGAAGACCACCGCCTTGAGCGGGTCGGTCGTGTAGTCGAGGTCGGTGAGCTTCCGGTTGAGCTCGAAGTAGGTCAGCGCCTGCTCGTGGAGCTTCTGCGCGGGAGCGGGCACGACCGCGTTGTAGAGCTTCTCCTGCGCCTGCGCGAGGAGGAAGTTGCTCGCCTCGATCGCCGCGGGCGTCGGCTGGCTCCCGCTCCGCGCCATCACTGCGCTCATGCCGCCGGACGTGGTGCTCGCCATGGAGAAGGTCTCCTCGAGCGTCGAGAGGTAAGCGTCGAGCTGCTCCTGGGTGTAGTTCTTGGCGACCTTCAGTCTGCTGCGGTCGATGGCGTACGTGGTCGGCGTGAGGGCAGCGTCGGTGACGTACTGGTCCACGACGTCCTGGAGGTTGTTCGGGAGGAGCACGCCGGTACCTTGGGTCAGGTCGGGGCCTTCAGGGTTGGCTTTGACGAAGTTGTAGGCGAGGCCCTTCGCGAGCTCGTCCGTGTAGTTCCCCTCGACATCGGTCCGCGGCGTGAACTCGGCTGCGAGGTCGTAGCCCTCGATGCGCGTCGTCGCGATATCCTCTACGAAAGCGCGGTCGCCGATCTTCGGGACCTGCTTCTGCGCCTGCTGCGTAGCGGCCGCAGGTCCCTCTCCTTTCTGCCGCGCGAGGCTCGTGAAGGCCAGGGACGCGGATCCGGCCAGGAGCGCGAGCACCAGGAACGTCGTGATGAGTTTACGGAGCTCGTGAGCCTGCATAGTCTCTGATGAATTGTACGTTAAGCAGGCGCTACCGCACAACGAAAATGGGGATTACGTCCAGAGACCGGTTCGGCCCAGCGCCTCGATCCGCTCGACGGACAGGTCGTGAGGCCGCGCCTGGTCGGGAAGTCCCGCTTCCCGGAGGATCTCGATGAGCCGTTCCTTCGTCATGCCAGGAAGGGCGAGGTTGTTCGCAAGCACTTTCCGGGGCTGCGAGAAGGCGGCGCGCGTCACGGCTTCGTACGCAGGCCGGTCCGCGACCTGCGTCCCCTTCCTTATAAAGGAGAGGATCGCCGACTCTACCTTGGGCGGGGGCGAGAACGCCGAGCGCGGCACCTTGGCGACGATCTCCGTCTCGGCCCAGAGGCCGGCGAACGCGGCGAGCTTGGTGAAGCGCCCCGGAGCCGCACTGATGCGTTCGGCGACCTCGAGCTGCATCAGGAGCGCGGCTCGCGCCGGAGGGTTGGGCAGGTCGCCCATGAGGCGGACCAGGTAGCTGGTGAGGTAGTACGGGATGTTGCCAGCGAGCTTCCACGAGTCTCCCAGCGAAGCGGTCGTCTCGGCGAGCACCTCGCGCACGTCACCGTGCACGACGGTCACGCGGTCGTCGCTCTCGTAGCGGCGGACGAGCGAGGCCGCGAGGCGCACGTCGCGCTCGATGCAGATCAGGCGCGCGATCGGCGCCTCGGCGATGAAGCGCGTGAGCTCACCGTGGCCGGGGCCGACCTCGACGACCGTGTCCCCTTCCGTCAGCGCGAGCGCGCGCACGAGGGCCCGGGCGGGACCGGGCGTCGAGAGGAAATGCTGACCGAGCGGGGCGGGCATGTCACCAGAGTACGTCAATGTAGCGCTCCTCGTCATCGAGCGAGAGGTTCCGCCGCCGCCCTTCCATGACGAGATACTCCTCGGGGATCTCGAGGATGAAGCGGCTCGGCACGTGCACGAAGCTGATCGAGAGCTCGTGCCGCGCGCGCGTCATCGCGACGTAGAAGAGGCGGCGTTCCTCCTCGAGCTCCGCCTCGGTGACGAGCGCGCGGCTGTGCGGCATCGTCCCCTCGCTCGCGCCGGCGATGTGCACGCGGTCGAACTCGAGGCCCTTGGCCATGTGCGCCGTCATGAGCGTGACGCCCTGCGGCGCGTCCTGGCCGCGCGTGTCGGTCGCCTGCACGAGCGAGACGTGCTCGAGGAACTCGGCCACGTCGGCGAACGTTGCCGCGAACTTGCGCAGCTCGCCGACGTTCTCGATGCGGTCCTCGGCGTTGTCGAACGTCTCCTCAAGATGTTCCGCGTACCTGCTTTCCGCGAGGAAGGTGTCGATGATCCGTGCCGGCTCCGCCGGGCCGAGCGCGCGGAGAGCGTCGATAAGCGGCAGGCCGCGGCGCTTACGGAACGTCTTGAGGAGGCGGTCCGCGCCGAGCGTGTCCTGCGGATTCGCCGCGACGCGGATGGCGGCGAGCACGTCGCGCACCTCGAGGCGGTCGTAGAACTGCACGCCGCCGTAGACGTGATAGGGCACGCGCGCCCGGACCAGGGCGTGCTCGAGCGCCCGCGCCTGCGCGTTCGTTCGGTAGAGCACCGCCGCGGTCCCCTCGCCCCTCCTTATATAGGCGCCGAGCTCCTGCGCGATCCAGAGCGCTTCGTCGAGCTCCGTGTAGTGCTCGATCACCTTGATGGGAGGGCCCTGCTCCTTCGTGGAGACCAGGGTCTTCGGCAGCTGGTTGCGATTGTTCCCGATCACCGCGTTGCTCGCGTTGATGATCGTCTGGGTCGAGCGGTAGTTCTGCTCGAGACGCACGACCTTCGCGTTCGCGAAGTCGCGCTCGAATGCCATGAAGATCCCGATGTCGCTTCCCCGCCAGCTGTAGATGGTCTGATGGTCGTCGCCCACGACGGTCAGGTGCCCGCGCGGACCGACGAGCGCGCGCACCAGGCGGTACTGCGCCTCGTTGATGTCCTGGTACTCGTCGACGAGCACGTAGCCGATCTCCCCGCGGTAGCGGTCGCGCACATGCTCGTGCTCCTCGAGGATGCGCGCCGGCCAGATGATGAGGTCGTCGAAGTCGAACGCGTTGTTCTCGCGCAGCGCCTCCTCGTACTGCCGATAGGCCTGCACCGTCGCGACCGCGGCGGAGGACATATCGCGCTCAAGCTCGGACAGCGGCGTCGCGCCGTTCTTGATCCCGCTGATCCGGTTGCGGAGCGTCGCCGGCGTGACCTTCCCGGGCATCGTCTTCGCGATGCGTCGGAAGAGGGTCATCATGTCCCCTTCGTCGTAGATGGTGAACTCGCGCGTGCGTCCGGCGAGCGGCGCGTGCTTGCGGAGGAAGCGGGCGCCGAAGCTGTGAAAGGTGCCGATCCAAGGCGTCATGCCCGGTCGGGCGCCATGGAGCGCGCGCTCGCGCATCTCCTTGGCAGCCTTGTTGGTGAACGTCACCGCGATGATGGTCGCTGGATCGACGCCGATCTCGAGCAGGTGCTTGATGCGCTCGGTGAGGGTGCGCGTCTTCCCCGTCCCGGCGCCCGCGATGATCAGGAGCGGGTCGGTGCCGGCTTCGACAGCCGCTTTCTGGGCGGGATTGAGGGGCGTCTGGCTCATGCTTGCGCGGATACTCGGGCCTGCTAACCTGGAGCCCTCGTGCTGACCCAGCCTAGCACTCCGGTCCCGATACGCCTAGCAAAACGGGCCCTCGCAGGAATCATCATCGTTTCCAGCGCCGCCGTGGCATCCGCCACGCTGAACAAGGGACTCCAGTTCGCCTATCAGGTGGACGTCAACACGTCGCTTTCTCGCGCGGTGGCCGCCGCAGCTCCTGCGAAGGCGCATGCCGCGGAGATAGAGAAGGAAAAGGAGCAGGAGAAGAAAAAGGAGGAGGCGAAGAAGAAGGCCGCAGCAGGACCATATTTTATCGTTCCTGCCAAGGGCATCGACTGGGGCATCATCCACTCGAACAACGGCGTCGATATCGCCAACAGCTGCGGTACCGCGATCAAGGCCGCCGCTGCGGGAACCGTCATTGAGGTCAGCGGCGGCTGGAATGGCGGCTACGGCAACGCCGTAGGAATCCGGCATGGAAACGGGACCGTCACCTACTACGCGCACCTGCAAACCATCGCTGTCGAATCTGGCGAGAAAGTCTCACAGGGAGAGAAGATCGGCACCATGGGCCAGACCGGGCAATCGACGGGATGCCACCTCCATTTCGAGGTTCATGGCGGCAGGAACCCATTCGGCAAATAGGTAATAATCCGGCTATACGTCGCAAAATCCTGACAAACATATTTGTCAGGATTTTTCGTAGATGTTTAGCGATAAACATCTAAAGTGCGAAAAATGTTTAGCGACAAACATTTTTTGCTCGATTTCAGACAATTTTGTTTAGCGACAAACATTTTTCCGCTGACAAACATGTTTGTCAGACAAAAATTTGTTTAGCGACAAACATTTTCTTGAAAAATACGCATAGGAATGTTTAGCGACAAACATTTTTCCTCTGACAAACATGTTTGTCAGATGTCGCAAAATATCAATCTGTATTCTCTTTATTCCGGAATGGCGCATCCGGATTGCCTCGGTTCGAAAGTGAAGGCAATAATAGGTGCGTACTAAAACCAAATAGGTACAACTCAATAACAATCTAATGCTTAACATCAAAGACATCGGCAAGGCTCTCAAGCAGATCGCTGAGGAGAAGGGCCTTCCCCAGGAGAAGGTGCTCGAGGCTATCGAGTACGCCATCGCGACCGCTTATAAGCGCGAGTACGCGACCAAGAACGAGATCGTGAAGTCGACGCTCAACCTCGACACCGGCGCCCTCGAGTTCTGGAAGGAGAAGACCGTCGTGGACGAGACCCTCGTCCGTTTCGTCACGCCGGAGGAGGAGGCGGCCGAGGAGGAGGCTCGGCAGCAGATGCTCCAGCAGGGGCTCCGCCCGCCGCATCCCGACCAGGAGGTCGGCGAGGACGGCGAGCCCAAGCTCCCGCGCTTCAACCCGGAGCGGCATCTTCTGCTCGACGAGGCGCGCGCCATCAAGAAGGATGCGCAGATCGGCGAGGTGCTCACCTTCCCGCTCGAGGTTCACGAGGACTTCGGCCGCATCGCGGCGCAGGCTGCCAAACAGGTGGTCATGCAGCGCCTCCGCGAGTCGGAGCGCTCGCTCATCCTCGACGAGTGGCGCGGCAAGGAGGGTCAGATCGTCAGCGGCATCGTCCAGCGCTACGAGCGCGGGCACGTGTACGTCGACTTCGGCCGCGCGACCGGCGTGATGTTCTACAACGAGTCGATCCCGAGCGAGCATTACCGCTCGGGGGACCGCCTGCGCTTCTACGTGCTCGCGGTGCAGGAGGACACGCGCATGCCGGGCATCATCCTGTCGCGCTCGCATCCGATGTTCGTGCAGAAGCTGTTCGACCTCGAGGTTCCTGAGCTTTCAGAGGGAGCGGTCGAGATCAAGGGCATCGCGCGCGAGGCGGGGAGCCGCACGAAGGTTGCGGTGCAGTCCCATGCGCCGGGCGTCGATCCGATCGGCTCGTTCGTCGGGCAGCGCGGCACGCGCGTCATGGCGGTGACCAACGAGCTCGGCCAGGAGAAGATCGACATCATCGAGTGGTCCGACGAGCCGGAGGTGTTCATAGCGCACGCGCTCAGCCCTGCGCGCGTGAACGCGGTCGAGACGTACGACCGCCGCGAGGCGCGCGTCTTCGTCCCGGACGACCAGCTGTCGCTCGCGATCGGCAAGGGAGGCCAGAACGTCCGCCTGGCCGCGAAGCTCACCGGCTGGAAGATCGACGTCCGCTCCAGCGCCGATCCTGAAGCGACCCAGGAAGGCGGCGTCGCCACGAGCGAGGGCGAGACGTTCGCCGAGGAGACGGCGCGCGAGATCGAGGACAGCCTCGAGCAGGTCGCCGAGGAGGTGGCCGTCGCGCCGGATGCGGGGGATACCCCCGAGGAGATGGCCGAGGATCGCGCCGGCGAGCCGGTCGACCTGACCGAGGAGGATTCAGTCACTACGTCATCCTGACCATGAGCAGCCCTATCCATAATCTTCCCATCGGGAAGAAGGCTCCGGACGAGGTCTACGCCGTCATCGAGATCCCGCGCGGGAGCCACAACAAGTACGAGTACGACGAGGAGCTCGGCGTCTTCATGCTGGACCGCGTGCTGTACTCGCAGGTCCACTATCCGCTCGACTACGGATTCATCCCGGGCACGCGCTCGGAGGACGGCGACCACCTCGACATCATGGTCATCGGCAGCGACCCGCTCGCGCAGGGATCGGTCGCTGCAGCGCGCCCGGTCGCGATGCTCGAGATGATCGACGGCGGCGAGAAGGACTACAAGATCCTCGCCGTGCAGGTGAAGAACCCGCGCCTGACGCACCTCCAGGATCTCAGGGACGTTGAGGCGTGGAACGGGCATCTCCTGAAGGAGATCCAGCACTTCATGGAGTCGTACAAGCATCTCGAAGGCAAGAGCACCGAGATAGCCGGCTGGAAGGACGCGGCCGCCGCGCGCGCCGAGATCGTGGCCGCGAAGGAGGCTTTCGAGAAAGAAAACAGCTAAGCAGAAACACATGAACCTCATCCCAACCGTCATCGAGAAGTCGCCGTTCGGCGAGCGCGCGTACGACATCTACTCGCGCCTCCTCAACGAGCGCATCATCTTCCTGGGCGACGGCATCAACGACGACGTCGCGAACACGGTGATCGCGCAGCTCCTGTTCCTGGACTACCAGGACCCGAAGAAGGACATCCAGATGTACATCAACAGCCCGGGCGGCTCCGTGCCTGCCGGCCTCGCGATCTACGACGTCATGCAGTACGTGAAGGCGGACGTCTCCACCATCTGCGTCGGCATGGCCGCGTCCATGGGCGCGCTGCTGCTCGCGGCGGGCAAGAAAGGGAAGCGCTTCGCGCTTCCGAACGCGGAAGTCATGATCCACCAGGTCCTCGGCGGCGCCGAAGGACAGGTGTCCGACATCGAGATCCGCGCGAACTTCCTCATCCGGACCAAGAACAAGGTCAACGAGATCATCGCCAAGCACTCCGGCCAGCCTCTGGCGAAGGTCACCAAGGACACGGACCGCGACAACTTCATGACCGCCGAGGAGGCGAAGAAGTACGGCATCATCGACGGAATAGTGAAGCCGAACGGAAAGTAGTCCATTGATGGATCTAAGAAGACCCCGGCCAAGCCGGGGCCTTCTTAGGTCAGCGCGGCAGGACGTACAGGTAGTCGTAGACGTGCGGCCCGAAGACGAGGAAAGCTACGACGAGCGCCGTGATCGCGGAGAGCAGCACGGCGCCCGCGGCCACGTCCTTCGTGTCGCGCGCGAACGGGTGATGGTCCGGCGAGGTGAGGTTGATGTCGATCTCGATGGCGGTGTTGATGGCCTCCGCGGTCAGAACGAGTCCGGAGGCGAGGACGAGCGCGAGCCACTCCGTGCGCGAGATGTCGAAGGCGATGCCGCCGATGACGGCGATGATCAGGATCGCGATCTGGACCCAGGCGTTGTGCGTGGTCGCGAAGAAGATCCGGAGACCGCGGCCTGCGTGCACGAAGCTCTTCGCTCTCCTGACGATCGAGAAGCGCTCGCGCTCGGGAAGGGTGTGCTCGGCGATCCGCATCAGGCCGTGAATGTCGCGAACCGGTGCTTGCCGACCTTCACCGTGATTGAGCCGGAAACCGGCGTTCCGGGATCGCCGATCTTCGCTCCGCTGCCCAGGTCGGTGACCGCTCCTTGGTCGAAGAGGCGCCTGCCGTCGGTCTTGGAATCGACGAGCGCGTGCATGACGAGCGCGTCGAGGAGCGCCGTCCCGGCGGGAACCGGGTATGACGGGATATCCGTCGGGATGCCACGCTCGCTGAAGGCTGCGATCCAGGATTCCTTCGCATGCTCCGCTGCCGCATCGTCGTGATACATGCGGACGATCTCCGTAGCGAGCTCGAGCTTGAGGTCCTTCGGGTTCGCGCCCTCGTCGAGTCGGCGCTTGATCGCCTCGACCTCGGCGACCGGCAGGCGCGTGCAGTCCAGGAAGACCTGCACGATGCCCTCGTCGGGAAGCGCCATGACCTTGCCGAACATGTCGGCAGGGGATTCGCCGAGTCCGACGCCCGTTCCCTTGCTCTTGCTCATGAGCGCCTCGCCGGTCGCGGGATTCTCCAGCAGCGTGGTCGCGAGGACGAACTTCTCGCGGTCCTGGTATCGCTTCACGAGCGTCCGGCCGGCCAGCATGTTGAAGGTCTGGTCGGTTCCGCCGATCTCCAGGTCCACCTCGAGCGCCACAGAGTCGTATCCTTGCATGAGCGGGTACATGAATTCATGGACGTACAGCGGCTTCCGCTCTTTCAGCCGGCGCTCGAAGAGGTCGCGCTCGATCATGTGCTGGACCGTGAAGTTCGAGGCCAGGTCGAGCAGTTCCTCGAAGCCGAGCTTCGAGAGCCACTCGCTGTTGAAGCGGAACTCGATGGGGTTCTCCTGGTCGTCGAAGGGGAGTACCTTGCCGATCTGCTGCTTGAACGTCGCGAGGTTCTCCTGGACCTGCTCCTTGGTCAGGCGCGTGCGGACCGCGCCCTTGTCCGGGTCGCCGATCATGGCCGTGAAGTCGCCGACGAGCACGATGATGCGGTGACCGAGCTTGTGGAGCCGCTCGAGGAGGAGATAGTTCGTGGAGTGCCCCAGGTGGACGTAGGTGGAGGTCGGGTCGATGCCGACGTAGGCCGTCAGGCGGCGTCCCGTGAGGAGCTCGGTCCTGAGCGCGTCGGCGCCCGGATAGACTGCTGCCACGGAGCGGGTGAGCAGCTCGTCGATCAGGGCGGGGTCGGTGACGGTCTTCATGAAGCAGAGTGTACCAGGCGTTGGCGGCTGCCTCACGCCGATTCCCGGGAATGTTTAGCGCCAAACATTCCTGACAAACATGTTTGTCGCCCGGATTTGCTCGATTTCTGAGCGGGTAAGGGGAGTCGAACCCCTGCCTTCTCCTTGGAAGGGAGACGCACTACCGCTATGCAATACCCGCGGATGCCCGGTAATACTAGGGAGGCAGGAGGGCGCCTACAACCCGGTTCCGGAGGCTTCCCGCCTCCCGGGTCCAGGCCTACAATCCCTGTGCGGCACCCATAGCTCAACGGTTAGAGCAGTCGTCTTATACACGACCGGTTCCTGGTTCGAGTCCAGGTGGGTGCACAGCTAGGCGGCCTCGGAGGCCTCCCAGATGAACATGAACCAGCTGCGGAGCATGCCCGCGAGCATCTCGTTCTCGACGAGTATCCCGAAGAGCTGGCGGTCCTTCAGCGCGTAGAAGGCGACCTGGTCGTCCCAGATCATGAGGTTGGACCAGAGGCGGATCGTCCCCTCAGGCTTCACCCGGATCTCGCGCAGGTACGTCGCGTCGTCGTTGAACTCGGCGCCCGGCAGCCGCTTCGGGCCGGGACGCAGCGCGAGGAGCCGCGTACCGAACTTCCTGCGGTACGCGTGATACTCGCGGAGGAAGGGCGTGCCGATCGACTTGTGTATGTCGTACTCGGACCCTGCCACGAGCACTTCCTTAGAGCCGGCGTTCACGCTTCGCCAGAGCATCTTCTTGATGTTCTCCGCGCCGTCGAAGTACGAGACGCGCGAGAAAGGGGAGGGTCCCGCGTCCAGCGCGGCGAACGCAGGGAGCAGCTCCTCGAGATCCTTCTCGAGCGAGCGCGTGGCTTCCACGCGCTCGCGTATCAGAGCCTTGAGCTCGCCGGGCGGGTTCGCCTTGATGCGTCGCCCGTAGGCGGCGCCGACCTGATGGACGAAGCCCTTCTCCTCGAGCTTGCGGACGACGTCGTACGCGTTCGTGCGGGTGAGGCCGAGCCTCTTCGCGAGCTGGCTCACGGCCACGGGCCCGGCCTTAAGGCAGAAGAGGTAGGTCTCCGATTCTCGTCCGGAGAGTCCCATGCGATCGAGGAAGGCAGCGAGGCCGCGGGCTGACATGTTGTCGAAATTATATCGACACATATACGGATAGGAAGGAGTGCGGTTACCTGTCCGCAGTCATGGAGGACAACCAAATATGAATATGAATATGAATACATACGAACTTAGAAAAGTATCGCCGTATACGAAGGAGCCCTGGCTGAGCCTCGTCGAGGTCATGGGTGAGATGACGACGGAGCTGACGAGGAAGTTCCGCTCGGAAGGCCTGCTGCCGTTCCTCGACCTGTGGGGAATGGACGTGTACCGCACGAGCTTCCGGCGCGTGCCGATCTGGCAGCGCGAGCTCAAGCGGTGGGCGGATCGCATCAACCTGGACGAGATGGCTGCCGAGGTCATCTGGACGCTCGATGACAGCGCCGAGGTGCACTGGCACGACAACGCGTACGCGCTGCTGACCGTTCTCGGTCCGCATGAAGGCGTCGCGGAGCCGGAGGGCACGATCTACTTCAAGGAGCTCGCGATCCCGGCCGTGTCAGGCATCACGCTCGACGTGCCGCCGGGCACGAAGCACGGGTTCAGCGTCCCCAGCGGCGATCCGCTCCAGGGTGACGAGCCGGAGAACCCGATCGTCTTCCTGAGCATCCAGTCGCGGAAGATCGGCGACGACTTCCACGTCGCGTGATTGAGAAAGAAGCCAGGCGCATGCCTGGCTTCTTCGCTTAGAACGTGACGATGGTCGTCGTCGGCGTTGCGCTCGTTCCCGGAAGCGTCAGGGTCGAGGTCGTGCCGTCGACCGTCGAGGTCGTCGACGTGGTGACCAGCGGAGGCTCGAAGAAGATGCGGCGCGAGTCGGAACGGCTCCTGCCGAGGAACTTCGTCGCCTGCACGGTGAAGTCGTTCGGCACGTTCGGCTGGAGCGTGACCTCCTTGCTCCACGCGCCGTCGCTCGTGAGCGGCACCGCCTCGCCGTTGATCGTGACGCGCGATCCCGGCGTCGCGGTTCCCGCGAGCGTGGCAGGGCTCTCCGTCATGACGACGCCGTCGCGGTCAGGGGTGACTATCGCGAGCTCGGGCAGCCCGATGATGGCCGCGAAGCGGAACGCGAGGTAGGCGAGCGCGGCGAGCAGGAGCGGGATGCCCCAGAGCACCCAGCCGGGGATGCGGTTGCGCGAGAAGCGGTTGCGCGGCATGCGGTCCGCGGTTCCCGAGCTCGGGACCGGGGCGGTACGCTTGAGCTGCTGCCACCAGGACTCGCCGTCGAACTGGAGGTACTCGCCCAGCTTCACGAGGTAGCCGTGCATGTAGGGCGCGGCAGGAAGGCCCGCCGGATCGCCCGCGACGAGCTGCTCGAGGACGTGCTCGGGGATGCCCGTCGCATGGGCCGTCCGGTGGACGGTCTCCTTGCGCTCGCGCAGCTGGCTGTTCAGGAAGGCGGCGAATTCGTCGTACATGCCGCTATCCTTCCAGATAGTCCTCTATCTTGTCCATGTAGACCTCCCGGGGCTTGGCGCCCTCGCCCGGGCCTATGAAATCCTTGGCCTCCATGATGTCCAGGAGACGCGCCGCGCGGGCGTAGCCCACCTTGAGCCTGCGCTGGAGCAGGGAGGCAGAGGCCTTCTGAGCCATGGCAACGGTCGTCACGGCCTCCTTCAGGAGCTCGTCCTCCTCTTCGCCGTCCTCGAGGAAGGTGTCGAGGTCCTCGAGCGAGTTCGCGGCAGGCCGCTCCTCGCCCTCCTCGACGTCGGCGCCCGAAGGGATGATGTCGTTGTGCTCCTTCACGTAGTCGGTGACCTTCTGGATCTCCTCCTCGGAGACGAAGGCGCCCTGGATGCGCTTCGGCTGCGTGTGCTGCGGGGAGAGGAAGAGGAGGTCGCCGCCGCCGAGGAGGCGCTCGGCGCCGGACGCGTCGAGGATGGTGCGCGAGTCGATCTGGCTCGCGACCTGGAGCGCGACGCGGTTGGTGATGTTCGCCTTGATGAGGCCCGTGATGACCTCCACGCTCGGGCGCTGGGTCGCGAGTATGAGGTGGATGCCGGTCGCGCGCGCCATCTGCGCGAGGCGGATGATGTAGCCCTCGACCTCGCGGCCGAAGGTGGCCATGAGGTCCGCCATCTCGTCGATGACGATGACGATGTAGGGCATGGACGAGTCCTTGTGCTTGGCGTTGTACGAGCCGATGTCGCGGCTGCCGACCTGCGCGAAGAGCTCGTAGCGCTGCTCCATCTCCTGGATCGCCCAGCGGAGCACCGCGAGCGCCTTCTTGTTCTCGGTCACCACCGGAAGCGCGAGGTGCGGCAGGCTCGCGTACATGGACAGCTCCACGCGCTTGGGGTCGACGAGGACCAGGCGAAGGGTTGCCGGCGAGTTCTTGAACAGCAGCGAGGTGAGCACGGTGTGCACGAAGATGGACTTGCCCGACCCGGTGGCGCCCGCGATCAGCAGATGCGGCATCTTCGCGATGTTGGCGAAGATCGGCTCGCCGCTGACGTCGCGGCCGAGCGGTACGCCGAGCGGGCCGCTCGCCATGAACTCCGGATAGTTGAGCAGGTTGCCGAGGCGCACCGTCGCGGCGGACTTGTTCGGGACCTCGATGCCGACGAGGCTCTTGCCCGGGATAGGCGCCTCGATGCGGATCGGATGCGCGGCCAGAGCGAGCGAGAGATCCTGGTTGAGGCCCGTGATGCGGGCGAGCTTCACGCCATCCGCGGGCTTGAGCGCGTACCGGGTGACCTTCGGGCCGACGGTGATCTCGCCCATGTCGACGGCGATGCCGAAGCTCTCGAGCGTGCGCTTGATGATGTTCGCGTTCGCGCGCAGGTCCTCCGTGCCCGGCTTCTCCGAGGCCGATACCAGCAGCGAGATCGGCGGCGGGTTGTAGTCCGCGGGGAGGCCCTGGAGCACCTCGCCCTTCTTCGGCTTCACGTCAGCCGCGGCCTTGCGGCTGCCGCGGCGGGGCGCCTCTTCCTCCTCGTCTTCCTCGATTTCCTCGCCGTCCGCCGCGATCGTCGGGTCCTCCTCGATCTCTTCCTCCTCGTCGATCGGGAAGTCCTCGTACTCGTCGACGAACGGCTCGGCGCCATCCTCCGGCTCCGTCTCTGCCCGCGGGGCGCGGAACGAGGCCCAGAGGCCGGACAGGTGCAGCGGGCGGTTCGCGGCGATGAGGATGCCCGCGATCAGGAAGATCGCGTTGAGGATGCCCGCGGCGAGGCGGCCGAAGGGGAACACGAGGAAGCCGAACGTGAGCCCCAGGTAGCCGCCCGCGAGATGCGCGTAGACCTCGAGGAGGCCGAGGCTCGCGAAGAGCGCGAGCGCCGCGCCGGCGAGGACGGTCTTGAGGATGCCGCGCTTCCGCGAGAGCAGGAGCAGGGTCGCCGCGCCCACGAGGATCAGCGGGAAGATCATGTAGCCGAGGCCGAAGAGCGCCGTGAGGACCGCGGCGATCCACGCGCCCGCCGGGCCCGCCTTCCCGAACTTCGCGAGGAGCAGGATCACGGCGATGCCGAAGAGGAGCACGCCGGCGACGTTCGCGCGCGTGTCAGGGTGCAGGTCGGCGTAGACGCCCTTGATCGGGGCGACCGCGCGTGCGCCGAGCTTCCGCTCGGTCTCGGGGGCTTTCTTCCTCGCCATGGATATCTGAATTAAATAGGAAAACGGACGCTACGGGAAGGACGCATCCGTACGCGCTATGGACACGGCATTGGGTGCGTGTCATAAGGTGAGCGCTCTGAGACAACTGAAGAAAGGAGGACAAGGACTTGAAGAGAGCGATAATCACGGTGACCGGCCTCGCGGGCACGGGCACCTCGACGGCGGCGAAGAACGCCGCGCAGAAGCTGCTGCTGAGCTACTGGTCGTCCGGGGACCACTTCCGGAAGATCGCGCAGGAACGCGGGATCAGCCTTCCCGAGCTCGTCGAGCTCGCGAAGACGGACGCCTCCGTGGACGACCTGATAGACGGCACGATCAAGGAACTAGGGAAGGGGCGCGGATACGCGATCGATTCGCGTATCGCGTACCACTTCATCCCGGACTCGTTCAAGGTGCGGCTGCACGCGTCTCCCGAGGCGACGGCGCAGCGCATCTACGCGCAGCTCGTCGCGAAGGACCGCATCAGCGAGAGCGCGGAGAGCCTCGAGGAGGTGCTCGCCGCGAACGAGCGGCGGCGCGTCAGCGACCGCGAGCGGTATCTCGGGAAGTACGGCGTGGACCTCGAGGACGTGTCCGGGTTCGATCTCGAGATCGATACCGGGGTCGTCGGCATCGAGGAGATGACCGAGCTGATATGCGCGCGCTACCGCGCATGGCTGCAGGCCTGAGGAGGAAAAGGAGGCGTGAAAGCGCCTCTTTTGCATTTCGCGAGCGGGCGCCTAGAGTGTCCCTATGGCAGTGCAGGGGGACACGGTCGTCTTCGACATCGAGACGAGCAACTTCTTCACCAGCCCCGAGGTGGGCTGGGGCAACTTCGCCGCGCTCAAGGTCTCGGTCGTGGGCATGTACTCCTACGACCGTGACGAGTACCGCTGCGTGGGTCCGGACGATCAGGACGTCCTCCGGGAGTGGTTCGGCGCTGCGCGGCGCATCGTCGGGTTCGCCTCGAACCGGTACGACGTGCCCGTGATGAACCTCCTCTTCAAGGAATGGGGCGCCGAGGCGGGCGGATCGCTCGACCTCTGGCGCAAGGACCGCGTCGACCTCCTCGAGGAGATCGAGCTCGCGACCGGGCGGCGCGTCGGCCTCGGGCGTCTCGCCGAGGCGAACCTGGGCGAGGCGAAGTCGGGCCACGGCAGCGAGGCGATCGCGCTCTACGAGCAGGGCCGCATCGAGGAGCTCAAGGCGTACTGCCTCAAGGACGTGGAGCTCACCAAGCGCCTCTACGACCAGTTCCTCGCCGAGCGCGCCTTCCTGGTGCCCGACCCCTACACCGACGAGCCGAAACGGATCACCTTCGATGCGCCTTCCCTCCAGCTACCGCTATTTTGATCACGCGGCCGGATGGCCCGTGCGCGAGGAGGCGCTGACCGCCTATGTCGCGGCGGCGCGCGCTTTCGGCAACCCGGGCTCGGTGCACCGCGCGGGGCAGCGCGCGCTCGCGCTGCTCGACGCGGCCCGCGAGGAGCTCGCCGGCGCGATCGGGTGCGAGCCGGGAGAGGTCGTCTTCGCCGCCACCGCGACCGAGGCGGACAACCTCGCCGTGCTCGGCACGGTGAAGGCTTGGAAGCGGCTGCACCCGGGAAGGAAGCCGAAGGTCGTCATCTCGGCGCTCGAGCATGACGCGGTGCGCGTGCCCGCGGAGCGTCTCGCCGAAGCCGGCGCGATCGAGCTCGTCGTGATCCCGGTGGACCAGGAGCGCGGCCTCGACCTCAAGGAGCTCGAGGCGCATCTCGGCGACGACGCTGCGCTGGTCTCCGTCATGCACGCGAGCAACGAGACCGGCACGCTCCTTCCGATAGCGCGCGTCGCGCGCCTCGTCGCGGACTACCGGGACGGGGACGCATGGCCGCGCTTCCACGTCGACGCGGCGCAGGCGCTCGCGTACGTTCCCGAGCTCGCGACCGCGCACGCCGATCTCGTGACCTACTCCGGGTACAAGGTCGGCGGCGTCGCGGGAAGCGCCTGCCTGGTCGTGAAGGACCGCAGCCTCCTCGACGCAACGGTCGTCGGCGGGGGACAGGAGCGCGGCATGCGCGCGGGGACGGAAGACGTCGCTGCCGCTGCGGCGTTCGCGCGCGCCGCGACGCTGGTGCGGAAGGACGTAGCTCATGAGACGAAGCGGTTGGAGAAGCTGAAGACGCTCCTTATAAAGGAGCTCGCGGATAAGTCGCCGCGCATCGAGCAGAACGCTGCTGAGATGGAGAGCGCGCCGCATATCTCGAGCTTGTGGGTGCCGGGCACGCACGCGCAGCAGACCGTCGCGCGCCTCGATCTCGCAGGATTCGCGCTCGGCGCTGGGTCGGCATGCAGCGCGCGGAGCCTCGAGCCGAGCAAGGCGCTGCTGGCCCTGGGATACGGAAAGGCTCGCGCGGAGGAATCCGTGCGCGTCAGCTTCGGGCCTGAGACGAGCGATGACGACGTGCGGGCGCTTGCCGAGGCGTTGGGGCAGTAGCGATCAGCCGGTATAGTGCTTGCATGACCAAGCAACCGAACCGGGAGAAGTACGTGGATGGATTCGTTTTCTCGGTGCCCGAGAAGAACGTGGCCGCATACAAGAAGATGGCGCGCGAAGGAGCGCGGATCTGGAAGCAGTTCGGCGCTCTCGATTACAAGGAGTGCAAGGGAGATGAGCTCGTTCCCAAGAAGGCGCCGGGCATGCCCGTGCCGCTCACGTTCACGAAGATCGCCGGCGCGAAGAAGGGAGAGACCGTGTGGTTCTCGTTCATCACGTTCAAGAGCAAGGCGCACCGCAATCAGGTGAACAAGAAGGTCATGCAGTACTTCAACGAGAAGTACGCGGACAAGAAGGACGAGCCGATGCCGTTCGACGTTAGGCGGATGGCGTACGGAGGATTCTCGGTCGAGGTCGATTGAGGAAGAGGCCAGGCCAGAAATCTTGACTTACAACATATAAGTCAGCATTATCCTCCTCGGTAGATTGGTAACTCAAAGCAAGGGTCGCGAAGACGGCTTGGCGTCTCGGGGTTCGATCCCCCGTGGAGAACGGTTCCAGCTGACTGATGCGAGGGTGTGAGCAGTAGATAAGGAGGGAGAGTATGAAACCCGGAAACGAACCGGTGTGGACTCGCCACTGAAAAACCTCCTCTCACATCTGCGTCAGCTCATCGGTATCAGGGACGAGTATACGCGGTGCGTGCCGGTCCAGGTTATCGGCAGCTCTTACGAGCATTCGCTACTGCAGGCCACGGTCTGATGCAGATATCGCAGGGAACCCCAACTATGGAACAGGCTCACCGCACGGTGAGCCTGTTTTCGTTTCCGCCAGCCTAGAAGTCCTCGGCGACCTCGCGCTGCGGCACGCGGCGCTGGTCCGTCGCAAGCGTGAACCAGAACGTCGAGCCGCGCCCGACCTCCGATCCGACGCCCATCTGGCCGCCGTGCGCGCGGACGATGTTGCTCGCGATGAAGAGGCCGAGGCCCGTGCCGCCCGCCACCGCCTTGCGCGCGTTCTCGGCGCGGAAGAACTTCGTGAAGAGCTTGCCGACATCCTTCGCGTCGATGCCGATGCCGGTGTCGCGGACGGAGATCTTCACGTACGGCTCGTTCGGGACAGCCTCCGCTTTCACCGTGATCTCGCCGCCCCTCACGTTGTAGCGCATCGCGTTCTCGATGAGATTGTTGATGACCATCGAGATCTTCCCCTTGTCGAGGAACGCTGGCGGAAGCTGGACGGTCGGGCGGTCGAAGTAGAGCTTGAGCCCGGCCGCCTCGACCACCGGCATCGCCCTGCCGAGCTCCTCGTCGAGCATGGCCACGACGTCCGTCGGCGCGAAGGCGTAGCCGAAGCGGCCCTCCTCGATCTTGGCGACGCCGAGCAGGTCTTCGGCAGTGCGGATGAGGCTGCGCACCGAGGAGAGCGTCTGGTCCGCGAGCGACTTGTCGTCCGGCCCGAGGGTAGCGCTGCTCGCGAGCGACTCGAGCGCCCAGCTGATCTCGGTGAGCGGCGTGCGGATCTGATGGCTCGCGACGGTGACGAACTCGCCCTTGCTGCGGATGAGCTCGATCTGGCGCGTGCGGTCGCGGACGATCTTGAGGAAGCCCCGGTGCTCGGGAAGCGTGATCGTGCTGACCCGGTAGTGGAGCTCCGGGTCGGAGAAGGTGAGGTCGACGACCTGCACGCCCTGGCCGGTCGTCTCGCGCGGGATCGCGAGCGGCGCGAGCGAGGGATACACGATCTGCACGAGACGGACGTACCGCGCGTCCTTCTGGGTGAGTTGCGGCGTGATGAGGAAGTTGCCGAGCTCCTCGCGCGGGATGCCGAGGAGTGCGACCGCCGCCTCGTTGGCGAACGTGATGCGGAAGAGGCCGTCGTACGCGAAGGCCGCGTCGTCGAGCGCGTTGAGTATGGCGTCGGCGTCGCCGAGATGGCCGCCGAGGCTTCCGGTCGCGTGCGATTCGGCCGGAGCGCTCGCGGACGAGGCCGGGGAGGAGAAGTACCGCTCGAGGAGCGCTCCCACGAGCACGAGCGTCGCGAACGCGGCGAGCGGCACGGCGAACAGGCCGAGCTGGAAGCCGACGGTCAGCCAGATGGCGACCGAGGCTGCGGCGACGAGGCCGATGCGGACGAGAAGAGCAGGAGTGGGACGGATCATGCGAATCGTTCCAGCGATCCCCAACGGGATCCGGCGCGCACGTCGACCGAGAGCGGCACGCCGAGCTCCGGCATCACCCCCTCCATCGCCGCGCGGATGCGCGGAACGAGCTCCTTCATGCTACCCGTCCGCACCTCGAGCAGCAATTCGTCATGGATCGTGAGGAGGATATGCGCGTCGTCGCCGGCGCTCACGAGGTCGCGTACCGCGATCATGGCCAGCTTGGCGATGTCGCCGCCGAGGCCCTGCACGGGCTGGTTGATGGCTGCGCGCTCGATCTCGGCCATGCGCCACGAGGGCGCGCTGCTCGCGAGCTCGGGGAAGTAGCGCCGCCTGCCCGTGCGCGTCTCGGTGTAGCCGGTCTTCCGCGCGGCGGCGAGGATCTCCTCCTGCCAGCGCTTCACGGCACCGAACCGCTCGAAGTAGCGCGCGATGAACGTGGCCGCCTCGTTCTTGGGAAGGCCGCTCGCCTTCGCGAACGCGGTAACGCCCATGCCGTAGACGAGGCCGAAGTTCAGCGTCTTGGCGATGCGCCGCTCCTCCTTGGTGACGGCGTCCTGGTCCTTGCCGAGCACGACCGCCGCGGTGGCCGCGTGGATGTCCTCACCGTTGCGGAACGCGCGCGTCATGGCCTCGTCGCCCGAGAGCGCCGCGACGATGCGCAGCTCCAGCTGCGAGTAGTCGAACGAGACGAGGCGGTAGCCGCGGCGCGCCACGAAGCAGTCGCGCAGGGGACGGCTCCACGCGCTCTCCTGGGGGATGTTCTGGAGGTTGGGGTTGCGCGAGGAGAGGCGTCCCGTCGCCGCGCCGGTCTGGACGTACTCGGTGCGGAGCGTGCCTGCCTCGTCGACGCGCTCGAGGAGCGGCTCGACGAACGCGGTGCGGATCTTGAAGTGCTCGCGGTACGCGAGGATGAGCGGCACGACCGGATGCTGGTCGGTGATCTCCTCGAGGATCTCCGCGCGCGTGGACTCCTTCCGCTTGCCCTTAACCTGGAGGTTGAGCGTGCGGAAGAGCACGTCGCCGACCTGCTTGGGGGAGTTGAGGTTGAACGTGCTGCCGGCGAGCGCGTAGACCTGCTGCTCGACCGAGGCGCAGGTTGCCGCGATCTCGCCCGCGAGCTTCTCGAGCGCCGCGCGGTCGACCTGGATGCCGCGCATCTCGGTCTCGGCGAGCACGCGGAGGACCGGCAGCTCGATATCCTCGTAGACGCGCGTCATGCCTTCGCGCTCGAGCGCGGCGCGCAGCTGGTGGCGCAGCGCGGCCGTATCCGCGTCATCGCCCGAGGCCACGACGCTGCGTACCGCATCCTCGCCGTACGCCTTCAGGTCCGGGTAGAGGAGCCAGGTGATGATGCCGAGGTCGTCGTAAGGCGGCAGGAGGTCGCGGCCGTTCGCCCAGAGCTCCTGCAGCGCTTCCTTGAGCGCGTAGCCCGCGACCGGCATGTCCGCTGGCCGCGAGTCCGGGTTCTCGAGATAGCTGTCGAGGTCGCAGACGGGCGCGGCATCGCCGCCAGCTTCCGCCTCCGTGCGCGCGAAAGAGCTCACGCGCGGCGCGGATTTCCGCGCGGCCTTCTTCGGCGCGACCGGCTTCGCGAGCGGATCCTTGGAGGCGAGCGCGGCGGCGAGGCTCTGGAAGCCGACCTCGAAGAAGTAGTCGCGGAGGCCGCGGCGGTCCAGCTCGGTGACCGCCATCTCGTCGAAGCTCGGGAGCTCCACGTCGACGTTGGGCTCGAGGGTCGCGAGGACCAGCGACGCCCGCAGCTGCGTGCCGTCGTCGGGAAGCTTCGCCTTGAGCTTCGGCAGCTCGTCGAGGTGCGCGAGCAGCTCCTCGACCGTCGGATACGTGTTCAGGAGCTGCGCCGCGGTCTTCGGGCCGATGCCCGGCACGCCCGGGATGTTGTCCGAAGTGTCGCCGACGAGCGCCTTGTAGTCGGGGATCTGCTTGGGGCGGATGCCGTACTTCTCGATGACGCCCGCCGTGTCCATCACGGCCGTGTCGGTCACGCCCTTCCTGAGGGTCCGCGCGACCACGGTGCCGTCGTCGACCAGCTGCAGCAGGTCCGAGTCGCTCGAGAGCATCTCGATGCGCAGGTCGGGCGTGCCGCGCAGGCGCGTCACGATCGTCGCGATCACGTCGTCCGCCTCGTAGCCGGCCATCTCCCGGAGCGGCACGCCGTATCGCGCGAAGAGCTCCTTGGCTTCGTCCATCTGGCTCGCGAGGTCGTCAGGCATCGGCGCGCGGTGCGCCTTGTAGCGGTCGTCGAGCGTCTTGCGGAAGGTAGGCGCCGGCGTGTCGGATGCCGCGACGACGTAGTCGGGGCCGGTGCGCAGGATCGCGAGGAGCAGCCGCGCGAGGCCGTATACCGCCTGGATGGGGCGGCCGTCGGGCGTGGTCAGCGGCGGCAGCGCGTGATAGGCGCGGTGGATGATCGAATGCGCGTCGATGATTAGGAGCTTCTTCATGACTCGTCCCAGGTCAGCGTGATGCGGCGCTCGCGCTCGTGCGCGCCGTGCTCGATCCGCACGTCGAGCTGCGGACCGAAGAGCTCGCCGCCGATCTCCGGCCATTCGACGACGACCAGGTTCTTCCGCTCGGCGAGGACCTCCTCCAGTCCGAGGCTCGCGAGCTCCTCGACGCTCCGCAGGCGGTACGCGTCGACGTGGTACGCATCGCGGAACGGGCCTCCCGCGAGCGGGTAGCGGTGCATGAGCAGGAAGGTCGGGCTCGCGATGGTCCCCTGGACGCCGAGCGCTCCCAGGAGGCCCTGCGTGAACGCCGTCTTCCCGGCGCCGAGCTCGCCGCGGAGCGTGACCAGGAAGGCGCGCTCACGCGGCATGCGCGCCAGGCGCTCCGCCGCGGCTGCGGCGAGCGCTTCGGTCTCCTCCGGCGCGTTCGTGATGACGGTCTCGTGCATGGCGGAAAGCCGCGATGGCTAGCGCGGTCAGGATACCAGCCGTGCAGACGGCTGTCCCCAGAAGCCCGGGAATCATGCTTCCGCGCTCGAGCGGCGGCAGCGGCGGGATGGCGAAGCCGGGCCCGGCCGCGATGCCCGGCGTGGAACTCGCCCAGTAGCCGGCGTCGCCGACATGGAAGCCGTATCCCTCAGGCGCGGATCCGGCCCCGCGGACGGCCTGGACCGCCACATCCTTATAAAGGAGGGAGATCTCAGGCTCGCGGTTGCGGATCGAGGCGGTGCCGGCATAGGCGAGGCTGCAGCCGCCCGCCTGCAGGGAGCCCGAGAGCGCGAGCGTGCGCGGGCCGACCGTGAGCGCGTAGCCGTCGAGAAGGACGGGCGCATCTGTGCAGAACTCGACCCATTCCTTCCCTCGGTCGGTGCCGGGCGGGTTCGGGAGGATCTCGGTGATGCGCGGGTGCATGACGGCAGTGTGACTGCGCGCATGCCGAGGCGTATGCTTCAGGCATGAACGAGCTGCAGGAGATCAGGGACCGCCTCGCGCGTCTCGAGGAGAGAACGGAGGCGATCTTCGCATCGGCGGAGAAGACGCGGAAGTACCTCAAGGCCGCCTTCTACGTCACCGTGATCACGGTCGTGCTCCCGCTGCTCGGCGTCCTGTTGCTGGTCCCGTACCTGATGCGGACGCTCGGCGCGTACGGCGACCTGCTCAACGGATTGTGAGAGCGGGCCGTTGAGAAAGGGACAGGCGCGAGCCTGTCCCTTTCTCCTCTGGGTGTCCGACCGGATTCGAACCGGCAACCGCCAGAGCCACAATCTGGAGCTCTACCATTAAGCTACGGACACCATGCCGCGGAACTGTAGCATGCGTCCCAAATAGTGACAACAACAAACATACGTGGTATGGTTGCGCGCACATGCCTGAATACGCGGCGGATATCCTCACCCAGGTCGAAGCGACCCGAGCCGTCTCGCCGGTCGCGTTCGCTCTCGTGGCGTTCGGGACCACCTTCTTCGGCAACCTGGTCGCGATTCCTGCGATGGTCCTCGGCTTCAGCGGCAAGCTCGGGCACAACGGCTGGTTCATGGCGCCACTTGCGGTCCTCAGCGGGCATTACTTCGGCGACGCGAGCTGGTACACGATTGGCCGCGGCCTCTCCGAGACGCGCGCCGGTGACTGGATCCGCCGCAAGCTCCCCCGCCACAAGCGCATCGAGCGGTTCTTCGAGACGGGGAGCGTGACGATCCTCGCGGTCTCGAAGCTCCTCGCGGGCACGACCATGCCGATCCTCTTCCTCCTCGGCTGGTACCGGACGCGCCCGGAGCGGTACCTGCGGCTCTCGTTCCTGACCGGCCTCCTCTGGTTCGTGGTCGCGCTGACGGCAGCGCTGCTCGTCTATTCGGGCATCCGCCTCGTGTTCTGAGGACCATGAAGAGAGCGATAGTCTATACTGTCCGTATTACCCCGTAACCTCCCTCCGCCCATGCCAAACCCCGATCAGATCCCCCCGGTAGATCCTCAGGAGAAGAACGAACTTCCTGCTTCTGAGCCGACGCCGGCGCCCGAGCTCATCCGCATCACTGACGACGAGCCCGTCATAGAGAGCGAGGCGCAGCGGCAGGCACGACTCAGCGAGCTGCGCTCAGAACTCAAGGGCGGCTTGGGCGACGAGGAGATCGACAGTATGGTCGAGGGCATCGGGGCCCAGAAGGAGGGCCCGGTCCGCGACATAGCGGCGATCGAATCCGACCTCCGCCGCGCGAGCGAGGAGTCGCAACGGATCCTCCAGGAGCAGGGGAAGGAGGCTTTCGAAAAGTACGTCGCCGCGAACGAGCATCTCATCGACGAGTACAAGGCCGCCGGCGGCCAGCGTCAGAACGCGCAGATCGACATGGGCGAGCGGGTCGGATACAAGGGCGCGGAGCAGCCGACTCAGGAGCCGCAGAAGGGCGAGGTCGTCAGCGACCAGGATCTGGAGAAGGCCGTCCGGAAGGAGATGGGAAGCGAGGCCGGCCTTCTGCCGCACGAGCAGGCGGAGATCGTCCATCGCGCGGCCGACGAGATCATCGAGAACGTCGGCGACGTCCTGGCGTTCATCCAGGATCCGAAGGCCGTGCAGCGGTTCGGCAACCTCATGGCAGGCAAGATGGATCTCCCGACCGGCGCCATCGGGATGAAGGAACTCGACGAGGTGCTCTATAACAGCCTTCAGGAAGTGAAGCAGCGCCTTCCGGAAGTCCGCCGCCAGCTTCTGGCAGAACCGGCGATTGGGACTGTGGAGCGGGATCTCAGGGACAGCAAGCTCCAGCAGCTCGCCAATCTCGAGCAGATCATCGACGCCAAGAGCGCTGCCGCCGCGAAGCCGCTGGATCTCGAGGGAATCAGTGAGCAGGAATTGAATAAGGCCTTCCCTGGAGATGCGAAGGATGCGATGCCGGACGCGACGCCCCCGACCCATCTGAATGAGAAGGGCGAATGGGATGCCCAGGGCTCTGCTCGCGCGGGTGCGCCGGAGAGCGCGAGCTCGGAGGAGCAGGCCCTCCAATCAGCGATCGAGCGCCTGGATGCCGAGGCATCCGAGCAACATGCGAGGTATCTTGAGCTGAAGGACGCCGGCGACCTCGACGGCGCTGAAGCTGCCAAGAATCGGGCGATAGAGCTGCTGAACCAGAAATACGGCGAGGAGGATCGCCTCAAGGAGCTCAGGGACAAGGAAGCTACGGCTCCCGGCAGCGCTCCGCTCCCAGGTGAGCCCGAGCTGGTGCGCATCACCGACGAGGACGAGCCGATGGAGGACGGCTCGTGGAAGATGCCCGCGCCTAGGTTCGTGTCGACGCCGGGAGAGAATCCGGCCGACAAGGCGAAGGAAAGCGCCCCACAGGCCGACGCGCTCCCGGATAAGTTCGAGGAAGAGGCTCCGCAAGCCATTACGGATTACGCAGAATGGGCGAAGGGTGAGATCTCCGTGCGCGACGGCGGCGATTATCTCAACCAGCTCCAGGAGCAGATGTTCCGCGAGACGGACGAGGATAAGAAGCTCGATCTCGCGCAGAAGATCAGCGCCGGCGAGGCTCGGTTGAACGAGCTGCGTGCTGAAGCGCAGGCCATCGCGAACAACGCCGCGACGCCGGAGACGACGCCGGCAGGAGAGCCGCCGGTCGAGCCTCTGGAAGCTGCCGCGGCCGAGCAGGCGCCAGAGCTCAAGACGCTCCGCAACGCGAAGGTCGACGCTGCCGATCGCCTGACCGCCTGGTTCCGCGGGCAGGACAAGGAATCCGAGTTCCGCGGGAAGTTCGGCAACCTGAAGCAGAAGCTCTACAGCGGCATCAACGCGCTCACGAAGTCGGAGTGGCAGGGCCGCCCCGCGAACCAGGCGCAAGCCGTGGTCAAGGAGCTTGTCGCGAAGATGATCGAGGACCCGACGCTCGACCCGAAGGCCGCGCTCGCGGAGAAGCTCGCCGAGAACCCCAAGGGCATCGAGAACATCGATCCGGAATCGGAATCGGCCCGCATCATCCTGGACGCCGTCCGCGCGGAGCACGCGTACAAGGCGCAGCGCGCCGAGCTCGTCTCAGAGTTCCGCGCAGGGTATCCGGCCGGCATCGACGCGTACAATAAGGCGCATCGCGAGGAGGACCTCTTCAAGAAGTTCGTACTCGCCGAGCTCGACCGCGAGCAGGATTACCGCGAGCAGAAGCTCGAAGCGGAGCGCAGCAAGGCAGGGAAGCTCGCGCGGAAGGCCGCGGGCGTCATGGGCCGTGCCTACAAGGGGACGTTCGGCAAGCTCACGCCTGCCCAGCGCATCGCCGTCGGCGTGGTCGTCGGTTCCGCGATCGGTATCGCCCTCACCGGTGGCGTCGCGGGAGCTGGCGCGATCATCGGATACCGCGCGTTCCGCGGTGCCGGATCGTACCTGACCGCCAAGGGTTCGGCTTCCATCTACGAGAAGGTTGCCGGCTTCTTCCACGGCACGAAGGACAGCCGCGAGATGGCGGCGGACGCAGCGAAGGACCTTGAGAAGGCCGAGGACAAGCTCGAGCTCTTCCAGGCTATCGAGAAGGCTACCGCCGAGGCCGCGCGTGCGCGGAGCGTCGAGGCGAAGATAAACCGCCGGAAGGGCATCGCGGCGGTGCTCGCAGGCGGCGCGTTCGCGCTCGGCAGCGGCTACATAACCCCGGGCGGCGCCCGCCAGGCGGTCGAGTCGCAGCCAGGAACGGGCAACAAGACCGACCTGGGGCAGGTCGGCGACAAGCCCAAGATCCCGGGCGCGACGGAGACCGAGCCAGGGACGACGAAGCCGACGACGGCCGAGACGCCTGACGGCACCACGAAGCCTTCCGCGGAGACCCAGGGGGATGCGCCGCCGGACGGCACGAAGCCGAACGTGCAGGAAGCGCCGCAGGGAACGACCAAGCCTGACGTCGTGCCCGACCAGAAGGCCCCGTCGGCTGAGAAGTTCGGCAGCGAGGGATACAAGGTCGGCCGTGGCGAGGGTATCTGGCACGGCGTGAAGTCGCAGGTGCTCGAGTACGTGAAGACCGACGCCGCCTCTGCCGACCAGCTCGGGGTGAAGATGACGCCGGAGCAGTTCCAGCAGCTTAAGGCCGACGCCCTGGCAGGCAAGCTCTCGCCGGACAGCGCGAAGCTCCTCGATCGCGTCATCGCGACCAGTATCAACAAGAACAACATGATGACCATGGGCATCCGCCAGCCGGGCGAGATGGTCTTCTGGAAGCCGGGCGAGGGAGGCGGCACTATCGAGTTCCGCGATCCCTCGGGAGCCGTGGACAAGAACGCGCTCTACGACATGCGCACCGGCAAGCCGGTATCGCTCGACAACCTGCCGTCGGACAAGCCGCGCGCGGACGTCACGGACGCGACCACGAAGCCTTCGGCGGACCGTAGCAGCGTGAATCCGGTCGAGCAGCCCGGAACGAAGACCCCGGCGAACGTCGCCGAGAGCGTCACCGAGGTCGAGATTCCGGCAGGCCAGGAATGGATGACGGGCCTCACCGAGGCGCAGGTCCAGAAGGCCCTGCCGCTCTTCGAGCAGTTCAAGCAGGCTACCGGCATCGACATCGACGCGCCGAACGGCGTCGGCGACGTCAACGTGCGCACGCTCTACCAGAACGTCCCTGCCGGCACGCAGCAGCCGGTGACGCTCATGTTCGAGACGCCGAACGGCCGCGTCGGCATCACGGTCCCGGCCGAGCTCTCGCGCATCCGCGGCGGCCTCGTGCCGAGCGATGCCGAGATGCAGGGCAACGTCCGGAACCTCATCAAGGGGCGGATCGCCACTTCCGGCTCGAGCGTGCTCGTCGAGAAGGTCAACCCGGTCGTCGAGGCTACGCCGAAGCCGTCGCCGAACGTCATCGACCTGTCGAACCGGGACACGATTCCCAATCCACCCGTTAACCCCTAAACTGTACCTATGGACATGAATCAGAAGAGCATCATGGAGGCCTTCGGCTTCGACAAGCTCCCGGAGGACCAGCAGGCGGCGCTCTACCAGCGCATCGGCACGGTGCTCTTCCAGGGCATCATGCTGCGCGTGCTTGAGGATATGAGCGAGACCGAGCAGGACGCGCTCGACGCGTTTATCACGGCGCATCCGGACGATCCGGAGGCGCTCTTCGGCTATCTCAAGGAGCATGTCGCCGACTACGACCAGGTGGTCGCGGACGAGGTGGCGCGCTTCCGGGCGAGCGCTATGGAGATCGCGGAGAAGCCGGTTGCCTAGGCCGCAGCCGCCTTCGCGGACGCGCCCCCGGTGGGGGCGCGTTGCGTCAGTATTCCCGCGACTGGTAGTCTAGATATACATGAGGAAACCGAAGAACGCGCTCGCCAAGAACATGGCGTGGGGGGTCATGACCCTCTTCGTCGTCGTATCCCTGTTCGCCCTGTTCCGGCAGCCTGTGGAGGAGCCCGAGCAGCTCACGCTCAGCCAGGTCGCGCAGCGGGTCTCCGCGCGCGAGATCACGGGCATCGTCGTGCGCGAGAACCAGCTCGAGATCGAGCTCAAGGACGGCAAGAGGGCGGTCGCGCGCAAGGAGTCGGAAGCGAGCCTGACCGAGTCGCTCGCCAACTTCGGGGCTGACGCCGAGGCGCTCCGCGAGGTCCAGATCACGGTCTCGACGCCGTCCGGATGGCAGCAGGCGGCAGCGATTATCCTGCCCACGCTCCTGCCGCTCGCCGCGGTCGGCCTGCTGCTGTGGTTCATGTTCCGCCAGGCGAAGGGCACGGCGAACCAGGCCATGAGCTTCGGGCGTAGCACGATTCGCCTCTCGGGAGGCGGTACGAAGGGCCGTGTCGGATTCAAGGACGTCGCAGGTCTCGAGGAGGCGAAGGAGGAGCTGACCGAGGTCGTGGACTTCCTCCGTAATCCGAAGAAGTTCCGCGACGTCGGCGCGCGCGTCCCGCGCGGCGTGCTGCTCGCCGGCCACCCGGGAACCGGCAAGACGCTCCTCGCGCGCGCCGTAGCCGGCGAGAGCAAGGTGCCGTTCTTCCACGTCTCGGCGAGCGAGTTCGTGGAGATGTTCGTGGGCGTCGGCGCCAGCCGCATCCGCGACGCGTTCCAGACGGCGCGCAAGGCCGCGCCGGCCATCCTCTTCATCGACGAGATCGACGCGGTGGGACGGCAGCGCGGCGCGGGCCTCGGCGGCGGCAACGACGAGCGCGAGCAGACGCTCAACCAGATCCTGGTCGAGCTCGACGGCTTCGATAACGAGACGCAGGTCATCGTGCTCGCCGCGACGAACCGCCCTGACGTGCTCGACCCGGCGCTCCTGCGTCCTGGCCGTTTCGACCGGCGCGTCATCCTCGACCTCCCGGACCGCAAGGACCGCCGCGCGATCCTCGACATCCACGCCAAGGAGAAGCCGCTCGACAAGGACGTCGATCTCGACGTGGTAGCGAGCCGCACGCCCGGCTTCGCCGGCGCCGATCTCGCGAACCTCATGAACGAGGCGGCGATCCTCGCCGCGCGCGGGGGACGCAAGAAGGTGAGCCAGGCGGACATCCTGACAGCGGTCGAGAAGGTCCTGCTCGGTCCCGAGCGGCGGAGCCGCGCCGTGCACGAGCGCGACCGCAAGATCACCGCGTACCACGAGGGCGGCCACGCCATCGTCGCGGCGAGCATCCAGGATGCCGATCCGGTCCACAAGGTGTCGATCGTCAGCCGCGGCATGGCGGGCGGCTACACGATGAAGGTCCCCGAGGAGGACCGCTCGTACAAGAGCCGCAAGCAGTTCCTCGCGGAGATCGCGACGGCGCTCGGCGGCTATCTCGCGGAGAAGGAGGTGTTTGACGACGTCACCACCGGCGCGAGCAACGACCTCAAGGAGGCGACCAAGGTGGCGCGCGCGATGGTGACCCGCTACGGCATGAGCGACCTCGGTCTCGGGACGTTCGGCCAGGGCCAGGAGCTCGTCTTCCTCGGCCGCGACCTCGCGCACGAGAAGGATTACTCGGAGGAGGTAGCGAGCCGCATCGACGCGGAGATCGCCCGCCTGCTCGAGGCGGGCCGCAAGGTGGCGGAGAGCGTGCTCCGGACCAACCGCAAGGCGCTGGACGCGGTGGCCGAGGCCCTCCTGGAGAAGGAGACCCTGGAGCGCGAGTCGTTCTATGACATCCTCAAGCCGTTCGACATCAAGCCGGTCGCGGTAGAGGCCTGAGTCTGGGAATCGGTCATATATATACCTCAAGGGGATTTAATATCCACCCTATACACTTTTTACCTGAGTTCTGATATACTGGTTCTATGCCAGTAAAGAAAAACGCGAAAGCAACGAAGAAGGCGGCCGGCCCGAAGGATCCCCTCGAGGACCTGGTCGGGGAGCTCAGGGACAAGTTCGGCGAGGGGGCCATCATGACCCTCGGCGAGGCCCGGAAGGTCGACGTGGACGTCATACCGACCGGATCGTTCTCTCTCAACGTGGCGCTCGGCGTCGGCGGGCTTCCCCGCGGACGCATCGTCGAGATCTACGGTCCCGAGTCGGGAGGGAAATCCACGCTCGCGCTGACGGTCGTCGGCGCCGCGCAGAAGATGGGGCGCCGCGCCGCCTACATCGACGCGGAGCACGCGCTCGATCCGGTGTACGCCGCGAACCTGGGAGTCGACGTGAACTCCCTCCTGATCTCGCAGCCTGACTCCGGAGAGGAGGCGCTCCAGATCCTCGAGACGCTCGTGCGCTCGGGCATGATCTCCGTCGTGGTCGTCGACTCGGTCGCCGCCCTCACGCCGAAGGCTGAGATCGAGGGCGAGATGGGACAGCAGTTCGTGGGCCTGCAGGCGCGCATGATGAGCCAGGCGCTGCGCAAGCTCACCGCCCTGGCCTCGAAGACCGAGACGCTGGTCATCTTCATCAACCAGCTGCGCATGCAGATCGGCATCATGTTCGGCAATCCGGAGACGACGCCGGGAGGCAAGGCGCTGAAGTTCTATTCCTCCGTGCGCATCGACGTCCGCCGCGCGGCGCAGATCAAGAAGGGGGACGAGGTCATCGGCAGCCGCGTGAAGGTGAAGGTCGTGAAGAACAAGGTCGCGCCGCCTTTCCGCATTGGCGAGTTCGACCTCATGTTCGACGGCACCGGCATCAGCTACGAGGCCGACGTGCTCAACACCGCAGTGAAGCTCGGCCTGGTCACGAAGTCGGGCGCCAGCTACTCCTTCGCCGGCGGACGTCTCGGCACGGGCTTCGACGCCGTGCGCCTCAAGCTCAAGGAGAGCCCGGAAGTGCGCCAGGAGATCGAGGACGCGGTACTCGCCCACATGGCGAAGGCCGGCCCCGCTGCCGAGATCGAGGACTCAGCAGCTGCCGGGAGCGAAGCAGAGGCGGAGTAGGGCTTCGTCGAGAGCCTGCCGGCTCGTCGCGATGATGAGCCGGTCGCGGAAATGCCCGTAGGTCAGCGTGCCTGCGGGATTTTCGTATGTCGCGGCGCGCACGGGCGTCTCCTGGATGACGGCGTCGACGAAGCCTGAGCTCTGCCGGCCTGGCAGCTGCAGGAACAGGTTCGGCAGGCTCGGCACGTCCTCCATGGCTCGCAGGAACGGCTGCGCGTAGAGCCAAGCCGTGTTCGGCTTCAGGCTGAAGACATAGGCCGCCGAGAAGCCTCCCTGACCGCGTACCGCGAGGATGGTGAAGTCTTCCTGGATATAGGTCTTGAACGCGTCGGCTTCGAGAAGGTCGGGCGCCCCGCTCGCCGTGGCGTAGCCCGGGAAGGAGAGGGGGAGGCCCTTCGCGTCGGTCGGGACGATTTCCGCGACGCGGGTGGTAGCGGGGATGCGATCGAGCCCCTCGCGCAACAGCTGGTAACGGGTCTGGAGGGTGCCTGGAGCCGGAACGAGCGGGAACGAGGCGGAGACCGGGGCGGGCTTGATGAGGAGGCTCTTATGCGCGGCGACGGTGGCAGGAAGCGACGCGAGAGGACCCGAAGGCGCGGAAGGGGTCTGTACGGACGGAGTGGACGTCGCCTGCGGCGCGGTGAGAGCCGGACGCTGCGCCAGGTAGCGGTATCCGAACCAGACACCTGCGCCGAGCGCGACTACCGCGAGGAAGGCGGCGAGCCAGCCGAGTACCGACGAGACCCAGTGCGAATGGACGCCTGCGTCGATCGGGTGCGGCTTGGCGACCGTCACGCCCTGGGGCGCGAGTCCGCCGGATCCGCCGGTGCTCGCCACCGACGCGAGGTCGCTCTCGAGCGTGCGGATCGAGATCTCGGTTGCGGGAGGGGGGACGGCAGGCGTGGGCTGATCAGGCATGATTCAGGCGCTTGATGGACAACGCGATTTTACCATTCTCGACGCGTACCACCTTCGCCTTCACGACCTGGCCTTCCTTCACGACCTCCGACGGATGCTTCACGAAGCCTTCCTTGAGCTCGGAGACGTGGATCATGCCGTCCTTGCCGCCGCCGAGGTCCACGATGGCGCCGAAGTCGATGAGCTTCACGATCGGGCCTTCGACGATCTCGCCGGGCTTGAACTCCCGCATCATGGCGGTGATCGCCGCGACCGCGCGCGCGACCTTCTCCTGTCCGGTGGCGGATACGGAGACCGTGCCGTCCTCCTGGACGTCAATGCCCGCGAGCTCGTACTCAGCGATGAGGCCGTTGATCATCTTGCCGCCCGGGCCGATGAGCTGGCCGATCTTCTCGGGTGGGATGCGCAGCTGGGTGATAGCGGGCGCGTACGGCGAGAGCTCCTTGCGAGGCTCGGCGATCGTCTTCTCGATCAGGTCGAGGATCGCCATGCGCGCGGCGCGGGCATCGGCGAGCGTCTGGGTCCAGACGTCCTTCCAGAGACCGGCGATCTTCGTGTCGAGCTGGATGGCCGTGATGCCCTTGCGGGTGCCGGCGATCTTGAAGTCCATGTCGCCCCAGTGGTCCTCGGCGCCCTGCAGGTCGGTGAGCACCGCGAAGCGGCCCTGGCCGTCCGTGGCGAGCCCCATCGCGATGCCGGCTACCGGCGCGGAGAGGGGGACGCCGGCGTCCATGAGCGCGAGCGTTCCGGCGCAGACGGATGCCATGGACGAGGAGCCGTTGCTCGAGAGGATCTCGGAGACGACGCGGATCGTGTAGGGGAATGCCGCCTGGTCGGGGAGGACGGCCTCGAGAGCCTTCTTCGCGAGCGCGCCGTGGCCGATCTCGCGGCGGCCGGGGGAGCGGAAGGGTCCGACCTCGCCGGTGGCGAAGGGCGGGAAGTTGTAGTGGAGCATGAAGCGCCTCTTCACGTCGCCCTCGACGATGGTCTCCGTGAGCTGCTCGTCGCCGGGCGCGCCGAGCGTCGTGACCGCGAGCGACTGCGTCGAGCCGCGGCGGAAGAAGGCCGAGCCGTGGACGCGGGGCAGGACCGCGACCTCGGCCTCGAGGGCGCGGAGGTCCTTGACGCCGCGCCCATCCGGGCGGCGGCCGTCGTCGAGGATGCCGCAGCGCACGACCGTGTCGAGGTGCTTGTCGATGAGCTGCTCGAGCTCGGCGTCGGTGATGGCGATCTCCTTGCGGGCGAGCTCGTCGCGGATGACCGTGCGCGCCTGGTCGATGGCCGCGTACTGCTCCTGCTTGGTCGGTGCATAGATCGCCGCGGACAGCTTCAGCAGGTGCGGCTCGGCGACCGCGACGGCCTCGGGCGAGGCGCCCGAGAGCGCGACCTCGGCCTTCGGCTTGCCCGCCTTGGCGCGCACCTCGTCGAGGAAGCGCGCGATCTTGTCGATCTCGGCCTGGGCGAGGTCGAGTCCCTCGAGGACGCGGTCCTCGGACACCTCGAAGCCCGCCAGCTCGATCATGTTCACTTTGCCGGCCGGACCCGCCGCGACGAGCGAGAACGCGGCGCGGTCGCCCGCGAACTGCGAGCGCGCCGGGTCGACGGCGAGCGTGCCGCCGACGTCCGCGACGCGGACGCCGCCGACCGGGCCGGCCCACGGGATCGAGGACAGGTGCAGCGCGGCCGAGGCGGCGATGAGCGCTAGGGCGTCGACCGGATGCTCGTCGTCGACCGCGAGCACCGTGACCACCACCTGCACGTCGCGCCGCATCCGCTGGTCGAAGAGCGGACGGATCGTCCGGTCGATCAGGCGCGCGGTCAGCGTCGCCTCCTCGCTCGCGCGGCCCTCGCGGCGGAGGAACCGGCTCCCGCCGATGCGGCCGGCTGCGTAGAAGCGCTCCTCGACGTCCACGCGCAGCGGGAAGAACCCGGCGGAGACGTCGCGGTCGCTCATGGTGGCTGTCGCGAGGAGGACCGTGTCGCCGGCGCGGGCGAGGATGGATGCGTCGGCCTGCTCGGCCATGGCCGAGAGCTCGAGCGTGATGGTGGTCGCACCTAGCTGGTGCGTGAAGGTGGTTCGTTGCATGTCGCTCCTAGCGTACCCTCCCCTCAGGAGCGGCGCCAGGTGCGCGAGACCACGCCGGGCGCGCTCGTGAGGTCGATGAAGCGGTCCGCGATCGTCTGCATCTTCGCCGAGGTGCTCGGGCGGAACGCGGCCACCTCGACGTACTTGCCGAGGCCGAAGCGGAGGTAGTCCACGAGAGGGACGAAGTCGCCGTCGCCCGTGACGAGTATGACCACGTCGAGACCAGGCGCCGTGCGGATCGCGTCGACGGCCATGCCGACGTCCCAGTCCGCCTTCTTGCTGCCGTCAGCGAAGATCTGGAGCGGCTTGAGGCGGAGCTCGATGCCCGCGTCCTCGAGGGCGGCGAAGAAATTCTTCTCTGAGGATTTCTCCTCCTCGGAGGCCTGGGCGACCTTCGCGACCGCCTTCTTCGCGGCCTCTCCCTTCTTCTCCTCGTCCGCGGCGCGTTCGGCGAGGACCGCCTCGCTCTCGACCGCGTAGGCGATAGCGCGGACGAGCTGCCGGTCGCCGGCGAGGAAGCCGATCAGCTCGCGATAGTTCACGCGCCCACGGCCGCGGTGCAGGTGCTTGGCGGAGTGATACAGGTTCTGGACGTCGATGAAGATGCCCACGCGCTGGAACCGCGAATAGTCCGCGCTGGGGCGGACTTGGATTCGCGTCTGCTGTTCGGTTTTCGGGGCCTCCTTGACGGGGGTCTTAGCGCTTGAGGCCGAGCTTCTTGATGAGCTTCGCATACTGGGCAGGCTCGTTGGCCGCGAGGTAGGACAGCAGGCGACGCCGCTGGCTCACCATCTGGAGGAGGCCGCGCCGGCTGGCGTGGTCCTTCTTGTTGGTCTTCAGGTGCTCCGTGAGCTCGGTGATGCGCTTGGAGAGGACGGCGATCTGCACCGCCGCGGAACCCGTGTCGGTCTTGTGGGCCGCGTGTTCCGCGATGATGCCCTGTTTGACAGTCTTAGAAAGCATGTTGGCGCAACAGTACCACGGCTTTCCGGTGAGTGCAAGGCTTATCTGTCGCGAAATATGCTATCCTTGAGCCGTGAGCAAGCTGGAATCCCTGCTCAGGGACTACCTCTCCTACCTGGAGATCGAGCGGAACCGCTCCGTGAAGACGAGCGAGAACTACGACCGCCACGTCCGCGCCTTCCTGGCGCACAGCGGCGCCCGTGTCCCCGGCGACATAACCGAGGACGCCGTACGCGATTTCCGCCGCGACCTGGCGCGGCGGGGCATCACCAAGGCGACGCAGAGCTATTATGCAATCGCGCTCCGTAACTTCCTCAAGTACCTGCGTCGCCGCGACCTCGAGACGCTCAGCCCGGACAAGATCGAGCTCCCGCGCGTGGAGCGGCGGCAGATCGACGCCATAGACGAGCGCGATCTCGCGCTACTCCTGGCCGCGAATTACGACGAGGGGATTCGCGGGATGCGGGACCGGGCGCTCATAGAGGTGCTCTTCTCCACCGGTATGCGCCTGTCCGAGGTGCAGGCGCTCGACCGGACGCTGGACTTCACGCGCGGCGAGCTCACGGTACGCGGCAAGGGCCGCAAGCTGCGCATCGTCTTCCTCTCCGACCGCGCGAAGGAGGCCATCCAGCGCTACCTGAAGGCGCGCAACGACCTCGAGGACGCGCTCTTCGTAGGCATCAACAAGGCGGGTAAGGTCATGGGCCGGATCAGCACGCGTGGCATCCAGCGGATCGTGGACCGCCAGGCGCGCAGGGCCGGCATCGCCGCGCATATCCATCCACACCAGCTGCGGCACTCCTTCGCGACCGACCTCCTCGTCAACGGCGCCGACCTCAGGTCCGTCCAGGAGCTACTCGGCCACGAGAGCGTCGCGACCACGCAGATGTACACGCACCTGACCAACAAGCAGCTCCGCGAGGTCCACGAAGTCTTCCACGCGCGCCGTACGAAGAAAGGGAAATAGCGGTGCTGAGGGGGAGGGTCGAACTCCCACATGGTTGCCCATACCGGCTCCTAAGGCCGGCGCGTCTACCGGTTCCGCCACCTCAGCGCAGGGATAGTGTACCCGGGCCAGCCTCCTTTGACTATCTTTAATATAGATGGTATAATAATCACAAGCAATTTGCTAAATCTATAAGAAAAGGAGGGCAACAAAATGCCTGAAAACGACAATAACGCGGTTCCTGACGAACACGAGGATCCGCAAGTGCACACGCCGACTCCGGATGAGCAGCAGGATGCGGAAGCATTCGAGCAGCGCATGAAGGATGAGCTCGCCCAGATAAAAGGCGAAAACGAACCGCATGAGCAGGAGTGGCGAAACGAGGCGCGAGAGAGAGCTACGAGAATCGAGGAGATGGGGATCGTCAACCATCCGCGGTACGTGTATGCCGGCATGTATGCCGGGATGTTCGTGCTCGCGGAGGTCGTCCTCGTCCCGCTTTTCGGGATCATCTCGAGCAGCGTTGACGCATTCTTCGGAACCGCGACATCCTGGCTCTTCGTCGGGATCGTCGCGACATTGGTCGGGCTGGTAATGCCGGCGCTCATCACGCTCTACTACCACGAGTATTTCTTCGAGGAAGTAGGGACGAACGAGCTCGCCGTGATGGAGTTCTGGGGCAGGGTCATAACCCGCGAGGGCTACGATCCGCTCAAGGCAGCCATCTATCTCCGCCCGTATCCCTTCTTCGCCATAAACCGTTACCCGCAGGAGAAGCATTCTCACATGATCACCGGATCAGACGAGAAGACAATCCGCATCCCGGTGCAAGGCTCGAAATACGAGACGCCGCCGGAGGGAAGCGACAAGACGGCGCTGACGGACCGCATCTCGCATGTCGAGTTCGCAGGGAGGATCAACATCTCCCCAGCGAGCAAGGACATACGCGACGTGCTCCTGCTGTTCGACGTGGTTCCGGGCGAAAATCCCGGAGACAAGTCGCCGCTAGAGATAGCGGGCGAACGACTCTCGGAAAACGCGATCAAGAAAATGCGCGATTTCCTTTGTTCGCTCAAGGGACCGCAGACCTTCTACGAGGCGATCGCGAGCAGCCCCTGGGTAGGAGAGATCCTCGAGTGGGGCATCCTCAAGGAAGCCTGCGAGCTCGGCGTTTACGTCGAGAGCGTGGTCCCGCGTCTCGAGCCTCCGACGCTCGTGAAGGACGCGATAGACAAGGCTGCTAAGGAAGACGCGGAGTTCACGAGCTCCATGAAGGACGCGAAGACCGCCGCCTACACGCGCTTTGTCGTGCAGACCGGCGATCCGAACCCCACTCCCGAGAAGCTCGAGGCATTCGCTGCTGACAAGGCGAACCACATCGCGCCGAACCTGACAGCAATCAGGAACGCGATGGTGGAAGGAGTCGCCAGCAAGGATTCGATGAAGTTCATCGATACCGGCGGCAATCCTTTCATGCAGATTCTCGAGATGGCGAAGGCGGCAGGAATCGGCAATACCGCACCTGCCGAGAAGGAAGAAGCTAAGAAGAAGGAGGACGAAGACGATGTCGAAGAAAATGACGGGATTTCGTAGGTTCGCCAAGTGGGCTGGCGCTGTCGTACTGGTGTTAGGAATCTTCGCACTCACGATGAATTCCTATCTCCAGACTCCGAGAGACGGGAATGCACCGACTCGGATTCGCAGCATTACGATCAACACCTATCAAAGCTGCGCTGCGCGCGGATCGCGCTTCTGCGTGATCACGACGGCGAAGCTGACAGAGGAATGGTCGCAGGTATATGCGATCCCGCCTTGGTACGGACCTGATTTCAGGCTGCCGGAAGGCGCGACCGTCGAGGTTCGCGCCAACCGGAGCAACAACCAGGTGTTCCGGCAGGATTGGTACGGGATGGTCTATCTGGAGAAGGACGGCAAGTTCTTACCGATGGACCCCGAGACCAATCCGTGGCGCGGAGCTGGCGCGAGCTACATCGAGATACGAGCGGCGAATGCCGCGAGTGTCGGAAAGGAGTTCACCGCGGTCATCAGCGCGATGGATCGGGAATAAGAGAAAAGGGCCGCTTCGAGCGGCCCTTTCCCATCCTTTTGGGGATTACTGGTAGTTCGAGCAGACGTCGAAGGACGAGCTGCTGTTGTCCGACAGCACGAAGCTGCCGACGATGACCGGAACCGCGCGCGCGAGCAGCGCGACCGCGATCGCGACCGCCGCGAAGATGAGCGTCTTGTTCGCGGTGGTGATCTTCGCCGGGTCGCCCGCGGCCGTCAGGTAACGGTACGCGGCGAGGAGGACGAAGGCGACCGCAGCGAGCAGGAGCGCCAGGAAGACGTAGTTGAACAGGATACATACGAAGCGCACGATGCCGTTCACGTCAGTTCCGACCTGGGTCTGGGTAGCGGACGGGAGTCCGATACCACCGCCTGTCTGGGCGAATACCAGCGCGGCCGGGGCTGCGAGCAGCCCGATGACCACGAGGAGGGGAATGATTTTCTTCATAAGTCGTCTCGTTAAGGTCGACCTTTCCGACCCCCGAAGGATACTGAAAAAGGCCCCTCATTCCAAGAGGGGCCTCGTCCGCCAGGGTGGTGAGCGCTATGTGCTCGAGGTGGTATTGCCGGCAGGCGTCGTCTCGGAGGCGCAAGGATCCAGCGTCAGCTCGTTGGCGATGAAGCTGCCGACGATGACCGGAACGCTGCGAGCCAGGATCGCAACGGCGATGCCGATCGCGACGTAGATGAGGGTCTTGTTCGCGGTCTGGAGCTTGCCGGGATCGCCCTCGCTGGTCATGTAGCGGTAGGCGGCAATCAGGACGAACACGATGCTGATCAGGATCGCGATCGTGAAGAGCCACTTGAAGAGGACCGTGCAGGCGAACGTGAGGACCTTGGGAGCGCTCGATACCGGGTCGACGACCGCAGGCAGCGGGAGCTGGGCGAGCGCCTCGGGGATGAAGGGGATGTACATGCTGAAAGTCTAGCGGCACCAGGCGCTGGTGTCAGTACTCCTCTCTGCGCCCAGGAGGCTTCCGACGAGTACCGGCATGCTCCGAGCCAGGATCGCCACGGCGATGCCGATCGCGACGAAGATCAGCCGGTTCGTGGCCTGCTTCACCTTGCCGGGGTCCCCGGCGCTGGTCATGTACTCGTAGGCGGCCACCAGGGCGAGCACGATGCTGAAGATGATGGCAGCCGTGAAGAGCCACTTGAGGCCGAGACAGACGAAGTCCGCCGGTCCGGAAGAAAAGAGGCTGATCTCCTTAGGCGGCTTAATCGGCGCCTCCCCGATGGCCAGGGCAACCTCGAAGAAAAGGGCAGTCAGCATGGGTCAGCAGTAGTTGCCGAGCGATCCGGCCTTGATGAGCGTTGCGATCCATTGCGGGAAGAGGAACGCGATGAGCGCAACGGCGACTCCCACGGCCACGAAGATCAGCCGGTTCGTGGCCTGCTTCACCTTGCCGGGGTCCCCGGCGCTGGTCATGTACTCGAACGCCGCGACGAGCGTGAACACGATCGAGAAGATGATCGCCGCCGCGAAGACCCAGGTCGCCGCGTTGCAGAACTGCGTGGCGAGCGCGTCCGCATCGGAAAGCGTGTCAGGACGCGGAATATTGATGATCCCCGCCGCAAGCGCCTTTTCCGTGAACAGCATCATACGCATGGGTCAGTGATCGAAGTACCCAGGGTGCTTGCCACGAAATTCGGGACTACGGCTGCCACGAGGGCGACCGCGAATCCCACCGCTGCCCAGATGAGCATCTGGTGCGCGGTACTGATCTCCTTCGGGTCGGACCCCTTGGTGATGTACTTGATCGCGGCGAGGAGCACGAAGACGATCGTGAGTATCAAGGCTCCCGTGAAGATCCAGTTCACGAGCGTGCAGGCCTTCGAGACGACGTCGTCGATGTTCTCGAAGATTGGCTCGCCTTCGGCGGAAGCGACGAGCGGCATCAGGAAGGAGCCGATCGAGATTGCCGCGAAGCGAAGGTTCCTGATGCTCATTTATCCAGGAAGCTCTTGAGTATGGCAGTCACCGAGCTCGCAAGGAGAAGGATAGCGAATCCGATGACCGCCCACAGGATGAAGTCCTTGCCCTTCTGGCGCCGCCCGGGATTGCCGCCCGAGGTGATGAGATAGTAGGCGCCGATGATGACCATGATCGAGACGACCGGGATCGCGAGCTTCGTGAGGCCGTTGATGACGTAGTTGACCAGGTCCTCGATGCCCTGTCCGTCGAGAGGGTCGAAGAGCTTGATCTCGTTCTTGGTGCCGGGAACCTGGCCCGTGGTGCCGGGGACGGTTGTAGTGGCGAATGCCTGCTGGATCCGCAGGTAGGCCGACAGTCCGAGGGGGACTAAATCCATGCAGGAAGCATAGCGTCAATCCTGCACGAGTGCCACAGCTTAATTCGCCGGGGTTGCAGGAAACGCCGGTTGGGAGCATTCCCCGAAAGGAGCGGTTTCCGGAACGGAGAGATCGGATCCTGCTATGTAGCTCGCGGGTACCTCCACGCTGATATCGAGCCGGCACGCCTCTTCCGCAGAGATGCCAAGCACAGAAAGGAGCTGCGCTTCGGCGCGCGCGCGGTATGCGCGGTATTCCTCGTTGCTTGTCGGGTAGAGCTGCAGCCTAAAGGCGCTTGTCGTGCGCGAGTAGATGATGTCGTACTCGAGGGAGGAGTGGATATAGGCGTCCGTACCCGTGATCTGGGCGGCCGAAGGATAGAAGTTGTTCACCGTCACCAGCCCGCCGGCCCCGCCGATCGTAAGAGTCGGTCCGGTCGGGATCTCGGCGTTAGGGAAAGTGGGCGGAGCATCGGGGATCTCGGGAAGCTCTCCTGCCGGTTCCGGCAGGTTAGCTGCCGGGGTCTGCGTGTCGCGGGCGAGCAGCATATAGGCAGCGTAGAGCAGCGCTATCAGCAGGATCGCGATTGATACGAGTATGAGGATGCGGCGGAGGGGCATGGGTTATGGGTAGCGTTCTGGATGCGACTTGTAATCGCCATGGCGGCAGACGACACGGGACGTATGCGGCCAGGGCTGCCATTTCTTGTTGGCGGATTGAGCTTGGTAGATGCGGCAGCCGAGCTCGATGGCGATCTTCCCGTTGTTTGCGCGGAATGCACTCTTGCACGCTTCCATTCCATCTTTCGTTCCGATGAACTTGCAGGACCATTGTATGCAGACGCCAGCCCGGTTCTTCTGGACGCAGCGCCCGAGGCTGTGGTCGTTCGCGCGTCCGGAAGGGCCGACGAACAGTCCTTTGCACGCCTGCGGGATCTTGTCGTGGTGCGCCAGCAGGTTAATCTGCATGAGGCCCATGGAGAACCCGACCGAAGGACTGCCATCAGGGAGCGTGCAGCGATCCGACCCGCTCGGGACTGCTGGATCGCCACGGCTTTCCACGTTGCAGATTGCCGAAGCCTCCTTCGCGTTCCACGCGGTACAACGACTCATGTTATCGACGCCGCAGAGCGTCTTGTTCTGCGAATCGACCTTGCACTGCCCGCTGCCCTTGCTGCGCCTCCAGTTCGGCTCGGTCTCGTCCAGCTCCTTGATCTCCTCCTCTGAGAAGACCGCCCGGATATCCTTGATTTCCTGCGGAACGAATCCGCTCTCCACCTTCGAGTCCCGTATCCGGGGAAGCTCGAGGTAGTTGAGCCCGGGGTTGATGATCCCGAGGAGCGTCGCCGCCCCCACCAGCAGCAGGAGGCCGATGAGCGCCTGCACGATCCGGTCCCAGGCGTCGGCGAGCTTCCCCGGGTTCCCCCGCGAGGCCGTGTACTCCACCGCCCCGTAGACGATCGAGGCCACCGCGAGGATCGAGGCCGCCCCGAGCGCCAGCAGGTACCCGTTCTGGATGAACCCGAGGATCCCGTACTGGTTGATGTCCACCGGGCCGGGCACGGCGGTGATGACGCGGAAGGCGTCGGCGTGAGCTTCGCGAGCTAGTCCGGCTGAAGCGGAGATTACGGGAAGCAGCCAGGCAAGACGACGCATCATGGTCTCAGCGAGTCGGGGAAGGCTGGCATTTCTTAGCCGTAGTATTACCGCAGAACGGGTCATTGGCATCGACCCATGTTCCGTCGCAGACGTACAAGTTTTGTTGCACCACAGCGGCGCTGTAGCAGCTGTCAGGTACTGCACGCGCCTTGCAGAAATTCGGCTTGCTTGCAGTACATGATACTCCGCCAGTTGGTCGCGCCCAATCCAGCTCGCATGTCAGCCGAGTCTTTTCGGCGTCCGTATAGCATTCCTCCGGCGTTGCCCTGGTGGATTGTGGTGCGCCCTTACAGATCTTCATGCCGCGTACGCCGCATTCGGCAGCGGTAGCATCCTTCCAGCCTGTCTCGCATACGAGGAGTCCTTGCTGCACCGAAGCGGCGCTAGCGCATGTGGGTGGTTCGGTCGTGGCCTTGCCCTTGCAGTAGTTGGGCGTCGCGGGAAGGCAGCCTACACCTCCCGTCGGCCGGATCCATCCGAGGGCGCACGTGAGCTTCGCCTTGTCCGCATCCGAGTAGCAGGACTGGGGCGTCGCCGTTGTCTGGTTCGTATTCCCGTTCCCGTTCGTGTTCCCGCTCGTATTGCCCGAGGTCTTCACCTTAGGCTTGATGGGAACCTTGATGTTCTTGACCTGGATGGATGACTCGATGACCCGGCACGAGAGCGTGTTCCACTGGAAGTCGGGAATCTCGCCCGTGACGCCGGTCTCCTGAGCCTGGAGTTCGAGCTGCCTCTTAATCTCCTCGCCCCACGTCTTTTCGAAGAGGAGATTCAGGGCCTCGTTCACGATCAGGCCTGAACAGACGGCGATGGCCAGTCCGATCAGCGTGCCCGTGATGATGGACTTGCCGGTCGCGCGTTTACCGGGGCTGCCGCCGCTTACCAGGATGTAGTATCCGCCGACGACGAGGAAGAAGGGGACGAGGATGACGATGATGATCGTCAGCGCGAACTGCAGGAGGTTGTTCACGAGCACGAAGATGTCGCACAGGCTCACGCAGGGCTCAAGGCCTCCCGTTGCGTTATCCGAGACTGGCCGGAACGACATATCCTTCGTCTCCGTCTTCTCCTTGCCCGTCGTCGGGTCGAGCGTGACGACCTGCTCCTTGGCGTCAATCTGGAAATAGCCCGTGCAGTTGAGGATCGGGCCGAAGAACGGCTCCCAGGCCGCATGCGCCTTTACCGGCATCGCGAGCGCGACAGCCGCAATGGCGAGACCGCCGATCAGGGGGACGAGCGTCCGGCGCACCATGATGCGCCTAGTGTACCAGATTCCCTAGCGAATCAGGGCCCGGAGGCGCTGCTCGAGGCTGAGCGCGGCGCGCTGCGGGTCTGCGCTGCCGTTGACCACCGAGGCGATCGCGCGGTCGAACTCGTCGCGCGCCGCGGCGCCGTCCCACTGGAACCAGGAGCGCGCCTGGAGCGCCTGGGTGGCGAGGAGCACGGTCGCCGGATCCTTCGCCTGGTCGCCTATGAGGCTGAGGAGGGCGGGCGCCTTGCCGGTGGCGCTCGTGTAGGCGGCGAGCGCTGTCTTGTTGGTCGTCACGCCGAGTACGACGTCCCAGGCCGCCGCGGCCTTCGGGGACTGCTTGGATACCGCGAGGAGCGGGTAGCTGCCGTACGACTTAGGGGTGCCGCCCTTGGCTTGCGGCACGGCAGCGACGCGGGCGTCGACGAACGCGTTGAGCGCCTTCACGGCTTTCAGCGCGGACGGGTAGGCGACGAGATAGGCGAGCTTGCCGTCGGCGAACTGCTGATAGCTGTCGCCGAGGCGGTCGTTCCAGGAGTAAGCGGAGGAGCCGGGATTGGCGAACTGCGCGTAGAAGCGGAGCGCTGCCTCGCCTGCCGTGCCGAGCGTGAGCGAGCTGTGCGCCTGGTTGGAGAGCGGCGCGCCGTTCTGGATAAGGAGCAGAGAGAGGATAGCGCCGGCGTCGCGGACGCTCGCGGACGTGCCGCCGAGCGCGATCGCCGACCGTTGCACCTGCGCCTGGTCGTCGATGGCCGCTAGCCGGGGCACGTGCGCGACGACGTCGTCCCAGGTGGTCGGTGGCGTCGTGATGCCGGCGGCGTCGAGGAGGTCGCGGTTGTAGATGAGGACGAGCGTGTCGAGGCTCAGCGGGAGCCCGTATATCTTCCCGTCGTCGACGACGTCCGTCTCGACGGCCTTCGGGAAGTTCTCCTGGAGCGTCTGCAGGCTCATGGCTGGAGCCGGCGTTAGCTTGTCCTTCATCCGTCCCACGTCGGTGCTCGGGATGATGAAGATATCCGGTCCCGTACCGGCGGCGAGCGCGTCGATGAGGCGGGCGTCGTACGTCGCCGGATCCTGCTCGCGGTAGACGTAGGTGACGTTGGAATGCTGGGCGCGGTAGGCCTCGAACAGCGGCTTCACGCTCTCAAGCGGCTCGGTGCCCCAGATGACGAGCGAGACCGGCGTGCCGACGTTCGGCGTCGGCTTCCGGAAGAAGAAGTAGGCGAAGATCATGACGACCAGCAGCCCGATCACGCCCATGACGATCGCGACCTGGTTCGGGCGGAGCTGAGGAATCGAGAAGTTCGGCACGGGCTAAGGATACCACGGGCCCGTAACCCGCCTGTCCGCGGCTCGTCTCAGTACGTGTCGCTCATCAAGCAGAGGGAACACATGAAAGCAACCGAAGTCATCAAGCGGGACCACCGCGCAGCCGAGGAGCTGTTCGAGAGATACAAGCAGGCGACGGCCGAGGATCGCGAGATGATCGCCGAGGAGATCTTCGCCGCGCTGGACGCGCACGAGGCCATGGAGGACGAGTACTTCTACCCGGCCCTCAAGGGGAAGATCGCGGAGGACGACGAGACCTTCGCTGAGCTCGAGCAGGAGCAGGACGAGCTCGCCGCGATGGTCGAGGACGTCCGCGGCCTCTCCGGAGACCGGGACCAGGAGATGCAGGAGATGATGGAAGCCGTCCTCGCGCATGCGCGCAAGGAGGAGCGCGAGATCCTGCCCGCGGCGGAAGAGCTCTTCGAGGAGGACGAGATGCGGGAGCTTGGTGCAGAGATGGAGCCGGTATCGGCGGCAGCGCTCTCCGCAGAATCAGAAGAAGAGGAGGAGGCCTGATAAGGGAACGGACCCGCTGGGTCCGTTCCCTTATACGAGCGCGATGGCGGCGACGCCGTCGCTGGCCTTCAGCGTCATGAGCCGCACGCCCTGCGCGGCTCGTCCCGTCGTGCGGACGCTCGCCAGGTCGGTTCGGATGGTGAGACCCTTCTTGGAGAGGGCGATGATCTCGGTCTCGTCGCCGAGCACGCGGCTGGCGACGATGGCACCCGTCTTCTCCGTGATGACCGCCGTGCGGATACCCGAGCCGCTACGCTTCTGCTGCTTGTACTCGGAGAGCGGGGTCTGCTTCGCGTAGCCGTTCTCCATGACCACGAGCAGCATGCGGCCGTCCGCCTGCTCGCCGCCGGCGATGACGTCGAAGCCGGCCACGCGGTCGCCCGCGCCGAGCTTGATGCCGGCGACGCCCGAGGCGCTGCGGCCCATAGCGCGCGCGTCGGTCTCCGCGAAGCGGATGGACTGGCCCTTGCGCGTGGTGAGGATCACCTCGTCCTTGCCGGTCGAGAGCTTCGCGCCGAGGAGCGCGTCGCCCGCGCGGAGCGACAGCGCGATGATGCCGGTGCGGCGGATGGTGCGGAAGTCATCGAGCGAGGTGCGCTTGATGACGCCGTGGCGCGTCGCGAGGATCAGGTAGCCTTCCTTGCCGCCCTTCTTCTTGTCGGCGGGGTAGTTGACCACGCTCGCCACGGACTCGCTGCTCGGGAGTTCGAGGAAGTTGTGGATCGCGCGGCCCTTCGCGGTGCGGCTCGCCTCCGGGATCTCGTACGCGCGGGTCTGGAAGACGCGGCCCTTGTCCGTGAAGAAGAGGAGGTAGTCGTGCGTGTTGCAGGTCAGGACCTGGGTGATCGCGTCCTCCTCGCCGACGTTGCTGCCGATGAGGCCCTTGCCGCCCCGCTTCTGCGCGCGGAACGTGTCCGGCGGGAGGCGCTTGATGTAGCCGCCCGCCGAGAGCGTGATGACCACGTCCTCCTCGGCGACGAGGTCCTCGTCGCTCATGGCGGTGAGGCCGCGCGAGATCACGCGCGTGCGGCGCTGGTCGCCGTAGGCGTCGCGCAGGCCCTCGACCTCGTCGGTGACGAGCTTCGTGATCTTCTTCTCGGAGGCGAGGATGCCCTTGAGGGTCGCGATGAGCTTCTTCTTCTCGGCGAGCTCGTCCTCGATGCGGCCGCGCTCGAGAGCCGCGAGCGTCTGGAGGCGCATCTCGAGGATCGCGGTCGCCTGCACGTCGGTCAGGCCGAAATGGGCCATGAGGAGCTCGTGCGCCTCCTCCTTGTTCGCCGATCCGCGGATGACCTTGATGACGTTGTCGATGTCGTTGAGCGCGATGGAGAGGCCCTCGAGGATATGGGCCCGCTCCTCCGCCTTGTTGAGCTCGTACTGGGTGCGGCGGCGGATGACCTCGCGCCGGTGCTCGAGGTACGCGGCGAGGATGTCCTTGAGGGAGAGGAGTTGCGGCTGCAGGCCGCCGGAGACCAGCGCGATCATGTTGAAGTGGAAGTCCTTCTGGAGGTCCGTGTGCTTGTAGAGCTGGTTGAGGACCTTCTGCGGCGCGGCGTCGTTCTTGAGCTCGATGACGATCCGCATGCCCTCGCGGTCGCTCTCGTCGCGGATGTCGCGGATGCCCTCGACGCGCTTGTCGGTGACCAGCTCGGCGAACTTCTTGATCAGTTCGCTCTTGTTGACCTGGAAGGGAATCTCGGTGATCACGAGCCGGTATCCCTTCTGCTTCTCCTCGACCTCGACCTCGGCGCGGCAGGTCACCGAGCCGCGGCCGGTGGTGTACGCCTCCTCGATGGCCTTGCTGTCGAAGATCGTGCCGCCGGTCGGGTAGTCCGGGCCGGTGACGAACTGCATGAGGTCCGCGACCGTGCAGTCCGGGTTCTCGGCGAGGAAGAGGATGCCGTTGCAGATCTCGGTCAGGTTGTGCGGCGGGATGCGCGTCGCCATACCGACCGCAATGCCCTCCGCGCCGTTGAGGAGCAGGTTCGGCAGGCGGGCCGGCATGACCTTCGGCTCCTGGTGCGTCGCGTCGTAGTTGTCCTGCCAGTCGACCGTGTCCTTGTCGATGTCCTCCATGAGCTCGTCGGCGATCTTCGCGAGCTTGGCTTCCGTGTAACGCATAGCGGCCGCGGAGTCGCCGTCGACCGAGCCGAAGTTGCCCTGGCCCCAGACGAGCGGGTAGCGCAGCGAGAAGTCCTGCGCCATGCGGACGAGCGTGTCGTAGATCGCCGAGTCGCCGTGCGGGTGGTACCGGGCCATAGTCGTGCCGACGGTGTCGGCCGACTTGTTGAACTTGGCCGTGCTGCGCTTGCCGGATTCCCACATCGTCCAGAGGACGCGGCGATGCACCGGCTTCAGGCCGTCGCGGACGTCCGGCAGCGCGCGCTGCACGATGACGGACATCGCGTAGTCCAGGTACGACTCCTGGAGCTCGCGGGTTATCTCGCGCTTCTCGACCGAGTCCGCCATCAGAGGGAGTCGGAGACGTTAGCCCGGAACCGCTGCTCGACCGCGCGCTGCGAGGCGCGCTGCTGCTGCCACTCCATGTAGCGGGGCAGGAGCGCGACGAGCGGCAGGATGATGGCGAGCGAGAGCAGGCCGACGAGGGCCGCCTTCGCGCCGCGGGAGAGTTCGTGGATATGCATCACTTCGCAGGGGTGAGGACGACGAGCTTCTGCGAGAACCCGGAGAGGTCCTTCTTCTTGAAGGTGATCTTCTCCTCGGTCTCCGCAACCTCGCCGAAGCCGCTCTGGATGTCCTTGAGCGAGGCGAACGTGGTCGGGAGCACGAGCTTGGCCTCGAGCGCCTTGGCGAGCTTGGCGGCCCAGGACGCCTGCGCCCCGGTAGCCATCGGCAGGATGAGGACCTCGGGCTGCATCTCGCCGATCTGCTCGAGCGACTCGCCTTCGGGCAGGGCGTCGTGGTCGCCGACCAGGAGCATGCGGATGCCGTCCCAGGTCACCACGTAGGCCGAGGTAACCTCGTGCGCGTCCGAGCCGGTGGCGAAGCCGCGGATCTCGATGCCCGCGGCCTCGTACTCGCCGGGGAAGGTGATGACGTCCTTCTCCGGGACCGGGGTCTCGGAAAGGCGCGTCTTGGTGCGGACGATCGCGTTGCCCTTGTGGCGGCCCGAAACCGGGTCCATGAGGAGGACCGTTTCGCCGTTCTGGGCGCGGATCGCGCCTTCGCCGAGGGAAGTGATGATCATGCGTTCCTTACTAAGGAGGGATGCCTGCATTCTAGGGAGGCGCACCCGTCCGGACAAGCCGGAAAATCCTTGCATGGCGCGTGGGGGTGGGGTAGGCTCGGTCGCGTTACCCCAATGACCAAAGCACCCGATTCCACCAAGACCGCAGCGCCGACGAACCCGCGCGAATGGCTCAAGCTCGAGCTCGGCAACGCCGCCTTCCCGCGGCTCGGCGCCATGGTGGAAGCGACCTTCGTCCGGGCCGTCTCCCGCGCCGCCTACTTCGACGTCGCGCCCTTCGGCACCGGCGTCGTGCTCGGCAGCGAGTTCAACAACGCCCGCGAGATCATCAAGGGCATGCAGGCCGGCGATACGATCACGGCCAAGATCGTCTCCCTCGACGGCGAGGCCGGCTTCATCGAGCTGTCGATCACCGAGGCCAGCCGCCAGAAGACCTGGGGCCAGGTGCAGGAGCTGTTCGAGTCGGGCGAGCCGACCAAGGTCCGCGTCGTCGGCGTGAACCCGGGCGGCCTGCTCGTGCAGGTTGGCGACCTCAAGGGCTTCCTCCCACTCTCGCAGATGAGCATGGACCGCTTCCCGAAGGACGGCGCGCGCCAGCCGACCGTGGAGGATTTCAAGCAGTTCGTCGGCGAGGAGATCGCCGTGAAGGTTATCAACGTCAACGCGAAGAAGAACAAGCTGATCGTCTCGGAGCGCGAGTCCGCGGCCGTGAACACCAAGGAGCTGCTCGCGCAGTACAAGCCGGGCGACGTCGTGAAGGGGACCGTCTCGGGTCTCGCCGACTTCGGCATCTTCGTGCGCTTCGCGGACAACCCGTCCATCGAGGGCCTCGTCCACATCTCCGAGATCGACCACCGCATCGTGGACAGCCCGAAGGACGCCGCGAAGATGAACGACCCGCTCGAGGTGAAGATCCTCGACATCCGCGACGGCCGCGTCTACCTCTCGCTCAAGGCCCTTAAGCAGGACCCGTGGAAGGAGACCATCGCCACGTACAAGCCGGGCAAGGAGGTCGAGGGCACCGTGTACAAGTACACCGCGTTCGGCGCCCTCGTGAACCTGCCGGACGGCCTCCAGGGCTCGCTGCACGCCACGGACTTCGGCTCGATCGACGACCTCAAGGCCAGGATGGAGCTCGGCACGACGCATGCGTTCGTCGTCGACTCGGTGAAGGCCGAGGACAAGCGCATCGTGCTCAAGCCGAAGGCGTAAAAAAGCGGATCGCAGGGGAAAGGCCCGGTCGAACCGGGCCTTCTCGTATCCAGCCAGAAATAGCGAAAGGCCGGCGTACCGGCCTTTCGTCAGATGGTCGTCTCGACCGTCTCGGGGAACACCGCCTTCGCGGCTTCGAAGTGATCCACGAAGAAGAGAACCTCCTTCCGCAGCTCGGCGATCGTGCCGTTGTTCAGGAAGAGGTAGTCCGCCAGCTTGATGCAGCGAACGAGGTTCTGCTTGTCCGCCTCGAGCGAGGTGGATTCGCGGAGCTCGTCCTCGCGGAACTTCTCGAACGAGATGCGGTCCGTCGAGCTGCCGCGTTCACAGACGCGCTCGTAGCGGAGCCTTATCTCAGCATCCACCGCGAGCAGCTTGAAGCGGGGCAGCTTCCGGAGGAAGTCGACCTCGCCGGTCGTGCGGATGGATTCGATCACCGCGTAGCGGCCGTCGGCCTCCGCCTGGTGATAGAGCTGCTCGACGATGTAGCTTGCGCCGCGCTCCTCGCGGAGCTCGTTGGCAAGCTTGGTCATGACGTCGCGATTGTTAGGCAATCCGCGGCGCGCGATCTCCTCTTCGAGAAACCGGCGCACCGAGAAGCTCGTGTAGCCGAACTCAGAACACAGGATCTCCGTGACGGTGCCCTTTCCGGCACCGAGAGTCCCTGTTATGCCGAAAATGATCTGTGACATAGGTCACCTCCCGTCTATTGGATTGTGCGTGGGCTAAGCCAAGTAGTAAAATAAAAGCTGGATTATGGCAAGTGATGACCAGGCCCGCCGTCATTGCGTCCCTGGCCCATATCGCTAGAATGGCCCCATCCGCCGCGGTAGCTCAGTGGTAGAGCAGAGGTCTGAAGAACCTCGTGTCGGGGGTTCAATTCCCTCTCGCGGCACAGCATGCGCATCACGCTTCCCGCCTGGCTCCTGGGATTCGCGGCGGTCGCGTTTGGCATCGCGATAGGCGCGTACCTCGCCCTCTCGCAGGGCATGATCGTATCCGCGAGGTCGCGGCTCGGTCCGCCGCGCGAGCTGCCGCGCGTCGCGGCAGCGCCGGAAAATCGCCCTGCGGCTCCGGTCGGGGCCGTCGTGCGCATGACGCCCTACGGCTATCTGCCGCAGACGGCCGAGGTGCGCGCGGGCGAGGCGGTCGAGTTCGTGAACGCGGCGACCGCGACGCAGCGTCCCATGTCCGACCCGCCAGGGAACGGGTATGCGCCGCTCGATGCGCCGGGGGTCGTCGACCCGGGGAGATCGTGGTTCGCTGTCATAGAACGGCCGGGCACGTACCGCTATCGCGACAGGGTCTATCCGAACGTCGCCGGCCTCGTCATCGTCCGCTGAGTGTCGGGCCGCCGGGAATCGGACCCGGTCTAAAACTTCCCAAAAGTCTCGTGCTACCGGTACACTACGGCCCGCTTTATCGGGCTCAACAGTAGCCCCGCGGTCGCGTAGAATCAACGCGCCCTTGTAGTTCAACGGATAGAACAGAGGACTTCTAATCCTCCAATGAAGGTTCGATTCCTTCCGAGGGCACACGGTTGACCTCCTCCCGCGAAGGCGTCATACGGATGCCAGCAACTTGAGGAGGTTTCATCTATGGGAAGGAAAGTGATCATGGTTTCTCCTGCGCCGGTGGGCGGCGTCCAGGCGCAGCTCGATACCGGCGCGGGCATGACGATGACCGGCTTCGGCAAGACGGAAGACGAGGCGCTCGCGGACCTGTTCGCGACGCTCGCCGAGCTCGGCCTGCCGCACCGGCGCGACGATTAAGAGATCCTGCATCACGGGATGTCGTGATTTGTTTACCGGCGACGTCTCCTCTATAACAGGAGGCGCGGAGCTTGCTCCGACAAACGAATAAGGGGAGAACCGATGTCGCACGAATGGAAGCACAGGTGTTTCCTGCTTGGAACGGTTTCCCTTCTGCTCGGCTTTGCCGGAGTGACGGCCTCATGGCTCTACGCATGGGCCTTCTGGGTAGGATTGGCGGCGCTGGCCGCCGGAATCGCCCTGATCGCTATCGGGCACGAGGAGAAGGAGAAGCGTATCGAGCCGGAGATGCTGGAATACGAACTAGAATGATACGCAGGGGATCCTCGGGTCCCCTCATCCAGGGACGGTTAGCTCAGTTGGTAGAGCGCTTCGTTTACACCGAAGATGCCACAGGTTCGAGTCCTGTACCGTCCACACTCTTTATCAGGATTTTATCTCCGCTCCGTATCATCGGGGGATGCAGCCGCCAGAAGCCGCCGAGAAGCAGCGCGCGGACATCGCGTTCGGCATCGAGGTGATCGACCAGCGCCTCGACGTGGTCGAGTGGCGCATCGGGATGATCAAGGACAGCTGCGACCCTGTCGTGCTGAGCGCGCTGCGCGCCGACATCGCCGCCATCAGGAGCGCCGTGGAGGGCATGGCGGGAGCGCGTGCGCTCCTACCGAGCCGTGTCCGAGGCGTTGAGCCGGGAGAAGTTCTCGAGCAGCGCGGCGACTAGCACGGATCCGGTCCCGCCCGGAGTGGGGGTATAGAAGGAGAGATGAGCAAGCCGTGCCTCGTCGTCCGCTGCGAGATCGCCCGCGAGGCCGCGCCCGGTACGGCGGTACCCGAAGTCGATCACCCCCGCGCCATCCTTGAGAGATGCTGGGTCGAGGACGTAGCGGCCCGTGCCGAGGATGACGATATCCGCGTCGCCGAGCAGGGCCTCGTCGAAGCCGATGTCGAGGCGCCGCAGCACGGCGCACCGGCCTTCGAGCCATTCCGCGACCGGCTTCCCGACGAGCCTGCCCTGCCCGATGACCGCCACCGTCATTCGCGCGAGGTCGAGGCCGAGCTCATGCGCGATCGCCTCGACGGCGCGCGCCGCCGGAGGAAGGATGTCGCCGCCTGCACGGAACGCAGCGAGCGCTTCGCGGCCGAGCACGTCGGGATCCTGCGCGGCGGGGACGAGGTCGAGGAGCGGCTGCGGATCCTCCGTTCCGAAGGGGAGCTGGAGCACGATGCCGCCGCAGTCTGGGTCGGCAACGGCCTCGCGGATCGCCGCGGCCGCGCGCATCGCGTCGGTATCCGGCAAAGCGGCAATGCGGTAGGCGATGCCTACTTGCGCGGCAGCCCGGCTCTTCGCGTTCTGGAACGAGATGCCCGCCGGATCGTCCGCTGCAACAAAACCGGCGAGATAGCGCGTACTAGGCACGTGGCGCCCCGCGATACGCGCGAGCATCCCCGCGGCGATCGCGTTCCCGGAAAGGCGGCGAGGTCCCATGTGCCCAGTGTATGGAACCGCGCTCCGGCGCGTCCATGTCAGATGATGGCCTTGCCCGCCGCGATATACTGGATACGTAGCACATGCATACTCCCTTCGATTCCCTGAAATCACGCGGCCTGGCGCTCGGGCTCGCCCTCGCCGCGATCGCGGCGCTCGCTCTCGGACCCGTCGAGTCCATGGGCGCCGCCGTGACACGCTCGGTCGGCCAGGTCGCCGCGACCGTCGCTGAGAAGGCTGGCGTGCCCGCGCCGGCGAGCCAGACCGCGATCGCGGCGCCGGAAGCGTATGAGCAGGCAGTGATCGCGACGACGGAGCGCAGCCTCAAGGCGGTCGTGGCCATCGTCGCGACCAAGGACGTGCCTGTCATCGGCCAGTGCGTGGAGCGTAACGGCCGGATCACCTACATCGTGCCGTGCGCGCAGGGGACGCGGACGCGCGAGGTCGGCGGGGGATCGGGCTTCTTCGTGAGCTCCGACGGCCTGATCCTGACCAACAAGCATGTCGTCGACGATCCGGACGCCTCGTACACGGTCTTCACCACGGACGGCAAGCGGTATCCGGCCACGGTCATGCGCGTCGACCCGCAGGAGGACCTCGCGGTCATCAAGGTCAGCCAGGACGGCTTCCCGGTCCTGCCGCTCGGCGACTCGGACGGCATACGGCTCGCCCAGACGGCGATCGCCATCGGGAACGCGCTCGGCCAGTTCAATAACACGGTCTCGGTCGGCGTGATCTCGGGCCTCAACCGCACGGTCACGGCGACGGACAGCGCAGGCGCCTCGCGGAGCCTCTCGGGCATGATCCAGACGGACACGCCGATCAACTCGGGCAACTCGGGAGGGCCGCTCCTGAACCTGCAGGGACAGGTGATCGGCATCACCACCGCCGTGGCGAACAACGCCCAGAGCATCGGGTTCGCCCTTCCGAGCAATCGCGCGAAGTCGCTCATCGCAGCAGTGCGCGCCGGTCGCACCTCGGCAGGCTTTGACAGCCTCCGCCAGGCGCTTACTGTCTTGCGCACCAGGACCGGTGCGTCGGCCGGCCCCGTAACCAGCAGCTGATCCCATGCCTCAGTTCAACCGTTTCACCATCAAGGCCCAGGAGGCGCTCAACGCCGCCCAGGAGCACGCCCAGGAGCACGGGCACGGCGAATTGCTCGCCCTGCACCTGCTGCACGCCCTCATCGAGGACGACGCGACCCTCGTCCAGCCCATACTGACGCGCCTCGGCGTGGACCTCGACGCGCTCCACGACGACATCGAGGACCAGCTCGACGAGATCCCGAAGGTCGTCGGCGGGTCGGTCGGGCAGCTGTACCTGTCGCAGGAGGTGGTCCGCCTGCTCGACGCGGCCGGCAAGCTCGCCCAGGAGCATGAGGACGAGTACGTCTCCTGCGAGCATCTCCTCCTCGCGGCGCTGAAGGTCCCGACCGAGGCCAAGCGCATGATGGAGGGATACGGCGTCCGCACCGACGTCGCGCACAAGGTGCTCGGGCAGCTGCGCGGCAACAACCACGTGCAGGACGCTACTCCCGAGGCGAAGTTCCAGGTGCTCGAGAAGTACTCGATCGACATGACGGCCAAGGCCAAGGAAGGCGCGTACGACCCGGTCATCGGCCGCGAGGACGAGCTCCATCGCGTCATCCAGGTGCTCAGCCGCCGCACGAAGAACAATCCGGTGCTCATCGGCGAGCCGGGCGTCGGCAAGACGGCAATCGTCGAGGGCCTCGCCCAGCGCATCGTCGCGGGCGACGTCCCCGAGCCGCTCAAGAACAAGCGCGTGATCATGCTCGACATCGGCTCCCTGGTCGCCGGTACGAAGTTCCGCGGCGAGTTCGAGGACCGGCTGAAGGCCTTCATCAAGGAGGTCCAGAACGCCCGGGGCGAGATGATCCTCTTCATCGACGAGATCCATATGATCGTGGGCGCGGGCGCCGCCGAAGGCGCCGTCGACGCGAGCAACCTGCTCAAGCCGGCGCTCGCCCGGGGCGAGCTCCATGCCATAGGCGCCACGACGCTCAAGGAATACCAGCGCTATATCGAGAAGGACGCCGCGCTGGAGCGCCGCTTCCAGCCGATCTACGTCGAGGAGCCCAGCATCGAGGACTCGCTCGCCATCCTGCGCGGCCTCAAGGAGAAGTACGAGATCCATCACGGCCTGCGCATCAGCGACGAGGCCATCGTGGCGGCGGTGAACCTCTCCGCGCGCTATCTCACGGACCGGTTCCTGCCGGACAAGGCCGTGGACGTCATCGACGAGGCCGCGGCCGCGCGCCGTCTCGAGAGCGAGAGCCTGCCGAAGGAGATCGAGAAGGTCCGCCGCGACCTGACCCGCCTCGAGGTCGAGAAGCAGGCCCTCTCTAAGGAAGAGAAGGCCGGTTCCGTAGCCCGGATCAAGGAGATCGAGAAGGACATCAAGAAGCTCAAGGCGGAGGACGAGGACCTCTCCGGCCGCTGGAAGGCCGAGAAGGACGCGTTCGAGGAGCTGCACCGCCTCCGGCAGAACGTGGAGAACCTCAAGCGGGAGGTCGAGGTCGCCGAGCGCGAGGCGCGCCTGGACCGCGTCGCCGAGATCATCTACGGCGAGCTGCCTGCGGCCCAGAAGGAGCATCAGGCTTTCGAGAAGAAGCATTTCTCGGCCGCCCGGAAGGGCCGGAAGGCGCAGGCGGGGGACCGGTTCCTCAAGGGCGCCGTGGACAAGGAGGACGTCGCCGCGGTCATCGCCGCATGGACCGGCGTGCCGCTCAACCGCATGCTCGAGTCCGAGACGGACAAGCTCGTGCGCCTCGAGGAGGTGCTCGGCGAGCGCGTGGTCGGCCAACCGGAGGCGGTCCAGGCGATCGCGGCGGCGCTGCGGCGCGCCCGGGCAGGCCTGGCGGACGCCAACCGGCCGCTCGGATCGTTCATGTTCCTGGGCCCCACGGGCGTCGGGAAGACCGAGCTCGCGAAGACCCTGGCCGAGTACATGTTCAACGACGAGAAGGCGCTCGTCCGCATCGACATGAGTGAGTACATGGAGCGCCATGCCGTGTCGCGCCTGGTCGGCTCGCCGCCGGGCTATGTCGGGCACGAGGAAGGAGGACAGCTCACCCAGATCGTCCGCCACCGCCCGTACTCGGTGATCCTCTTCGACGAGATCGAGAAGGCGCATCCGGAGGCGTTCAACATCCTGCTGCAGCTCCTCGACAACGGCCGTCTCACCGACGGCAAGGGGAAGACCGTGAACTTCAAGAACGCAATCATCATCATGACGAGCAACGTCGGGAGCCAGACGATCAAGGCGTCGAGCAACCTGGGCTTCCGCATCGTCGAGCACGCCGGCGTCGATCGCGACGCGTATCACGGCAAGGTACGCGACGCGCTCAAGGGGCACTTCCGTCCGGAGTTCCTCAACCGCATCGACGACATCATCGTCTTCGACCCCCTCACGCAGGAGGACATCATCTCCATCGTCGATCGCCAGCTGCACACGGTGGAGGAGCGCCTCGCCGAGCGCGGCATCAAGCTCTCGGTCGACGCGAACGCGAAGAAGCGTCTCGCGCAGGAGGGATTCGATCCGGACAACGGCGCGCGTCCGCTCAAGCGCGTGATCCAGAAGAAGATCCTGGATCCCCTCGCGGACCGCATCATCCGCGGCGACATCCACGAGGGATCGAAGGTACGCGTCGCTACGAAGGCGGACCAGTTCGTCTTCAGCAAGTAGGGACACGGAACGCGGAGATGCAAGGAGCCCCGAGAGGGGCTCCTTGCCACTTGACCCTATCCGGCAAGGGTGGCTAGAGTGCCGCCATGACCACCCCCTCGAATACGGCCCGCGAGCAGCTCAACAAGCTGGCCGAAGCCCTGTACCGGTTCTCCCAGTCACTCGATTCCTCGTTCGCCAGCCATCTTCGCCAGGTCGCCGTGCAGCTCGCCGGCGCTCTCGCGGCGGACGACGAGAAGGAGATTGCCGGAATCCTGCAGCGCGCGAAGGGGGTTATCGCGCTCGGCGTGCGGGTCGGCGTCATCGCGGCAAACGATGCCGATGTTATTGCCGGAGCCATCACGCGCTCCCGGCAGATCGCTTTGCCGGTTCCGGCAAAGCGCGAGACCGCCAGCAAGAAGACCGGCATCGAGGAGTTCTCGGCAATCGCCCGGACGCACGAGGAGGAAGTGCCGGCGGTTGCTGCGAGCGAGCCCGTGAAAGTACAGGACCTGCCCATCGCCGAAGCGCCGAAGCCGGTCGCCAAGGACCCCGCGCTCCAGCCGGCGGTCAGCGCGGAGACGCCGCGCGTTTCGGTAGCGTCGCTGTCCGCGAACGCGGGAGCGCCGAGTGCGGCAGACCGGCAGGCACGCATCATTGCCGCAATCCGGCAAAACCCAGACGCACGCATGCGCGATCTCCTCGTCGCGCTCCAGGGCGTGAGCGAGCGAACCATCCGCTACGATCTCGAGCGCCTCGTCGCTTCGGGCGCTATCGAGCGCGAAGGCATCGGAGGCCCGGCAACCAGGTACCGGCTGCGCGAGAGTGTAACGCGCTGAAGATCCGGCACGTTGTACTGAATGCGTAGGGTGCTCCCCTCGCCGACGAGGTACTAGCCCGTCCAGCTGTTCGAGAGAACGGCCCCGTGCTAGACTCGATGCACAACCGATTTTCGTTTGTCCGGTGTGAGGCCAGCACAGACGAAAGGGGCGCTGCTCAGGCAGCTTCGCTTTCGTAGTACACGACCTCCCCGGCAGGGGAGGTCGTGTTGCTGTTCCTAGATACCCCGAGGACGTACACGACAATCGTTCGAGAGTTGACCTCACCAGCGATCGGACAACGTGTAGCGGTACGTCATCTGGACTCGAAAGGTCGACGGTCTGCCTCGCGCAAGCGAAGCAGCTCGATAACGATCCAAAAACAACCACTACATAAACACACATGACAAAGAAGTATCTCGCAGGCGCGCTTGCGGCGGTAACGATTTTCTCGTTCGCCGGCGGCCGTCTGTTTTCGAGCTCCGTGGCTCAGGCAGCTGAGACTACGAGCTCCACGTCGTGCTACACCTTCACCACGAACCTTACCCTGGGTTCGAACGGAGAGGCTGTGCGCGCACTTCAGGTTTTCCTGAACAAGAAGGGCTTCACCGTTGCCGCTTCGGGCGTTGGCTCGATGGGCATGGAGTCCACCTACTTCGGCGGTCTGACCCGCGCGGCGCTCGCCCGCTATCAGGCTTCCGTGGGCATCAGCCCGGCTGTCGGCTACTTCGGCCCGATCACTCGCGCCAAGGTTAACGCCGATTGCACCCCCGGCGGCGGTGGCAACACCGGCGGCGGTACCGGCACTTCGACCACCCTCACCGGCGGCGAGGCCGACCTCAGCAACTTCGACTTCCGTGCCGAGGAG
>CAZAFA010000003.1:0-121193 GCA_964484655.1 uncultured Candidatus Saccharibacteria bacterium
ATCGAGGTCGGCGTCAGGTCCTCCCAGGTAGAACTGTTGAAGTTATAGATCTTCGGACGATGGTTTATGCCGGTCGTCGTACAGGAGTACTCGGCCCGGACGAGAATCGAGTTCGCGCCAGGATAGGTGCGCACGTTCTTGAAGCTAAGGTAGAAGTCCGCCGCACTGCCTGCCGTACCTGCAACCTGCAGGTACTGATTGTCCGAACCGGACTGTCCTGTCCAGAGCGCGTTCTCGACGTTGCGGTAGTCGTTGGTAACCGTACTCGCGGTCGTCGTCGTCATCCCGGCCGGGCTGTAGATGGGATCGATCACGGCGTCGACGCGCACGTAGTCGATCAGGTGCGTGCAGGTCGCGCAGTTCGTGGTCGAGAAGGCGCGGAGGAGTATGCGGCCGTCCGAACCGCGGATGAAGTTGCTCAGCGGCGTCGAGAGCGGGACGTTCGTGTTCGCCGCCGTGCTCCAGTACCCGTCGTAGATCGCCCAGGTCAGCGACGTATCGGCAGCCGTCGTGAACGCCGTCTTGCGTATGTTGAGCGTCCGCCAGCCGCCGCCGGTGCACTGCGCGTCGGCAGCGTTGTCGACACCGGTCGTGGAGCTCCAGTCGCAGATCTGATAGAAACGCTGAAGCGTCGTATTGTTCGAGCCTGCCTCGAAAACGATACTCAGCTCGTTCGCGTTATTGAGCGACGTCCCGTCGATCGAGACCTGCTGGTTTACGCCCGATGCCGTTGCGGTGACCTCCCAGCGGTAGTTGTCGGAGGCGAGGGTGCCGCGCCATGAGCCGACGTTGCCCGCTGTTGCCGCTGAGGTAATGGTGTTATTCGTGCCGGTCACGAGCGTGCCGCCTGTCGGCGTGAACTGTGACAACGCCTGGGCCGTCTTCGGCGCCGTCTTCTCTGTCACCTTGCTCGCGAGCTTGGGAAGGGACACCCAATCCCCGAACACGTTCAAAACCAGGAAGAGGGCCAGCAGGCCCGCGACCCTTGCCGTCCAGCGTGCGCTCATCATTCCGCCGTGGTCGTCGCTGACGATTCCTCCAGGACGGCCGGCTCAGCGACCAGCACGGTCCCGGTCGCCGTCGACGACGCGCCGGCATCCGGAGCGGATCCGGCGGTCGACGTCGCCTCGGTCGTCGTCGCATTCATCCCCGCGTGGAGTGCACGGACGTATTCCCAGAATCCGCTGCTGAACGGCTCGTCGTTATCCGACGGCCGGACCGTCTGTCCGGCGTCGACGAACGAGAAACTCTCTCCCTGGAATACCGCCTCCTCGCCCGTCGCGCGCAGCTGCACGCGGAAGGAAGCGGAGTCGCGGCCGTCCAGAGTCTGGCTGAACGAGGTCTTGGTATCCGCCTGGTACACGAACAGGGACCTCCGGTCACGGGAGAGCCAGATCACGTACGGGCCGTGTAGGCCGATCGGGGTCGAGCTCGCCATCGTATCCTCGTCGGCGAGGCGCAGCCACTGCGGCGCTCCGCTGCGCTCGAACAGCCAAAGCACGTTCTTGCCCTCAGCGTGGCTCCGGGTGCTCACGGCGACGTACTGCTCGTTGCTCAGGACAGAGAGCGGGATATCGTTCTCAAGGTCAGGCATCTCCATCTCGGTACCGTCGTCGTATTGCGCCGCGAGCACGATCCCGTCGAGGTATACGTACGGCGCGTCATCAAGGTTCGGAAGGCGCTCAATCTTCACCTGCAGCTTGGCGATATCAGCCCACTGCGTGATCGGGAGATCGACGGACTCGTTCCAGTTCTGCGCGTCCACGTTCTTAAGGACGTTCCAGGCCTGCCCGTCGAGCGTGTACGAGACCGCGAGGAACGCGCTCCCAGCGTCGAGCGGAGCCGTTGCATGACCGACCGGCTGATCGATGGAGACCGGGGTCGCGGGGACAGGATCGCCGGTCCCGGAAGCAGTGCCTGCTGCGGATTCTTCTTGAACCGGTTCCTCCGCCGCTGGAGGCTGTTGCTCGGAAGCCGGTTCGGGCGCAGGCGACGGTTCCGCAGCGGGAGGAGCCGGTTCGGGCGCAGGCGACGGTTCCGCAGCGGGAGGAGCCGGTTCGGGCGCAGGCGACGGTTCCGCAGCGGGAGGCGGCGTCGCCGGTTCCTCCTGCGCATGTACCAGTGGAATCGCGATCCACGAGGATGCTCCTGCCTCGCCGCCGCCAGACGACTCTCCCCCTCCTCCGTCACCTGCATCGCCGCTCCCGGACGATCCGCCGTTGTCGCCGTTCGACGCTCCGCCGCTTTCGCTGCCTCCGCCTGCATCGCCGCCGCCCTCTGGCGAGGCAGGCGCCTCCACGGGCGACGGGCCATCCTGTATCGGCGTCCCGTCCGGCTCGATCTGCTTGATCTCGAACTCGATCGTCGTCGACGGCTGCGCATCGATGACCTGCTCGGGAATGGGCGGCGCAGACGCAGGGGCGTCGAAGAGCGGATCGGCCGGGACGACGACCTTCTGCTCATCCTGAAGCTCCGTCGGCGAGAATCGCCAAACGAGACGGAGCTGCATCCTGGTCACGTTCGCCCCTTCAGGAATATCGCCGGCGAAGCCGCCGCAGTAGATCTCTTGAGACTCAGGGTCGAAGAGCGCCGCGTTGCTCGGCTGCACCTCCCCTGCCTCGAGCGCCTGCGGCTTCCCCTCTGCCCGCGCAATGTGCTTCCACGTGCCGAGGCAGGAACCGGGATAGAAGTAGGCCTCTGCTCCCTGCGTCCAGTAGCGGGCGTACAGGAGCGAGCTCGCGACTATCGCGACCGTGACGAGCGCCACCGGATACCGGTAGCGCTGCAGGAACGGCGGCCGCAGGTTGACGAGCTCGCGCTGGTAATCCTTACGCGGCGCGAGGTCCATGAGCCGCTCGTTACGGGGAGACCGAGCGAAGAGCCTCATGGCTGCGATTGTATCAGAGCTTCCAGGTCCCGGCTCACGTCGCCGCAGGCGCTTAACGGGGACGTCATGGCCGCTTGGTATACCTGAAGCGGGTCGACAATCACCAAGCAAAGCACTCATCACACACACACATGGCAAAGAACAACGAGGATCAGCAGAACCGGGGTCAGGAGAACAACGGTCGCGGCGGCAATCAGGGCCGCGGAAACAACTCCGGCAACTTCGCGAACGACCCGGAACGGGCAGCGGAGGCCGGACGCAAGGGCGGGAAAAGCCAGGGTCAGGAGAACAACCCGGGCAATTTCGCCAACGATCCTGAGCGTGCATCCGAAGCCGGACGCAAGGCCGGCAGCAGGTAGCAGCCGCGCGCCCTCAGAGGAAAGGAGAGCTTCACGGCTCTCCTTTCCTCATCTCGTCGATACGCCGCTCCTCGCGGTGCACGTCGTCCTCGTCGAGGCCGAGATAATGCGCGACCTCGTGCCACACCGTGTCGGCTACCTCCTGCTCGAGCTCGGCGCGCGTGCGCGCTCCCGCGGCGTGCGGGAGGCGGTACAGGGTAATCGTCGGCGGCAGGTACGAGCCGGACAGCACCTCCTCGCCGCGCGTCCTACCCTGGAACAGGCCAAGCAGGTCGTCGTCGCCGAGCTCGAGCTCGTTGCGCAGCTCGGGCGCGACGTCGTCCTCGACCAGGAATGCGACGTTGCCGAGGCTCTCGCGCACGGACGCGGGTATGCGCACGACGGCCTGGGCGACTATCGCCTCGAACTCCTCGCGGCTGATCCTCATCGCGTGAGCACCAGGCGCGCGCCCGGCGCGATGCCATGACGTGCCGCCCATCCCGCAGGCACCTCGAGCACCTGGTCGGCAGGCTCCTCTGGGGCGTAATTCGCGAGGAAGCCGCTGACGCCGCTCGGCGGCGGCACGTCCGGCGTCACGTCCACGACGACGCCGTCGCGGAGCCAGACGATGTCGATCGGGAAGCGCATGCCCTTCATCCAGAAGGAATGGCGCTGCGCGCTCGGGAAGATGAAGAGCATCCCCCTCCCCTCGGGAAGACCGTCCCGGTAGCTGAGACCGCGCGCCCGGGAGAGCATCGTCGCCGCGAGCTCCACGCGCAGCGTCGCGTCCCCGATCCGTGCGTCGGATTTGGGCAGGCCCTGCGCCTTCCGCGCGAGAAGCACGAGCAGCAGCACCGCGGCAAGCGTCAGCGCGATCAAGAGCGAGAGCACGGCGTAGAGCATCCAGCTGCGCATGCTAGAGCGCGAGGTCGCCGATGCGATAGCCGGCATCCAGCTGCGACTTCGCCGAGATGCGCTCATGATCGGGAACAGTCGCGAACAGCGCGGTCGCGTCCGTGCCGCATCCCTGCACGATCGCCTTACCGCCCGGATGCGAGGAGATGAAGGCGGTAACGTCGTAGACCGTGCCCGAGATCGCGATCCAGCAATCCTGCTCGGTCGCATGCGCCTCGAGATCCTTCATGGTATAGACGGTCGTCGGCGCAGCCTGCTCCTGACGGATCGTCTCGCGCGAATCCTCCGGGATGCGCGGGCCGGCGAACCAGATCCGCCACACGGCGACGCCCGCGATGATGACGACAGCTATGACGAGCAGCTTCCTGTTCATGGAACCAGTATACCTCCTTGCCAATCCCCCGCCTCGCTTGCATACTGCCGCGGCGCAACTGCGCTGGAGACACGAAATATGTCCTTTTACAGTCGTTACGGCTACGGCGGGCGGACCATCGGTCCCCTCGTCGTCACGAGCCCGAACTGCATGGGCTCGAGCAACAAGCGGAACCGGAAGCGGTTTCCCAAGAAGAAGAACCGCCACGGCAGAAGAAGCCTCTTCTAGCCGCGGCACAAGATAGGAGAAAGGGCCGCCTCGCGCGGCCCTTTCCTATTCGTAGAAGGCCCGCTTCTGGACGCGGAAGTCTATGTACCGCGTACCCGAGAGCGTCCCCTTCTTTATGAAGTCGTCGAGGACGGGCGCGACCTGGTCAGGCGCGCGCCGGAGCGTGAACAGCAGGCGCGGTCCGTTGTACGTCTCCATGGACACCTCCTGCTTTCCCGCCTCGGCGATGACAACCTCCTTGGGTGAGACGCTGCGCGACTTGAGCACGCCGTGGATCGCGAGGAAGTTCTCGAGCTGGTCCGGCGGCAGGACGCGCCTTCCCTCGCTCGCGCGCTCCTGGCTGCGGTCGTGCACGACCGGCAGCAGGCTGCCCCGACTGAGGAAGGCGCGGCCGTAGACGACGCCCTCCTCGTCGAACCACTGGCACACCGGCGTACCGGTCGCCTCGAAGCACCAGACGCCCACCGGCTTCCGTTCGTCGACGGTCAGGGTTACCGTCCCCGCGAAGTAGCTGCGGTCGATCTCGACCGTCTTCGCTCCAGGAAGCAGCGCGACGGTCTCTGATGGCAGCTCGTCCGGCCAGCCGAGCAGGTTATGCGCCGTGACCATGCGCGCGAAGAAGCTCCGCTGGGCGCCGCGGGCGGCGTCGACGATCGCTTCGTTATCCATGTGAGGCGCCCCGGCGACGTTGACCGCCTTCACGCGCAGGAGCGGCGAGTCGATCACCGCCCATGCGACGAGGAGCAGCGCAAGGAAGGCGCCCGGTCCGACGAGCAGCTTACCCCAGCGGACGCGCGCCTCGCGCTTCTTCCGGACGCGGCTCTGCCAGTGCGTGTCGTAGCGAGCCATCGGTCGTCAGGCGATGCGGTCGGTGCCGACCCAGGTCCGGAGCGCTTCCGGCACGGCGATCGAGCCGTCCTCGCGCTGGCCGTTCTCCATGATGGCGACGAGCGTGCGCCCGATCGCGAAGGCTGTCGCGTCGTTGGTATGGACGAGCTCGGTGCTGCCGTCCTGGCGCCGCAGCTTCGTGCGGAGACGGCGGGTCTGGAAGTCGGCCATGTAGTCAGCCGAATGCGTCTCGCGGTACGTCCCCTGCGACGGGATCCACGCCTCGATGTCCAGGTGGCGGGCGTCCGGGTCCCCCTGGTCGCCGGTGCAGCACATGACGACGCGGTACGGGATCCCGAGCTCCTGCATGAGCCTCTCCTGGATCGCCACGAAGAAGTCCTGCTCGCGCTGCCCGTCCTCGGGCGCGGTGAAGCTCTCGAGCTCAAGCTTGTCGAACTGGTGCACGCGGAGGATGCCGCGGGTGTCCTTGCCGTAGCTGCCGGCCTCGCGGCGGAACGCCGTCGAGAAGCCCAGGTAGCGCAGCGGCAGCCGCTCCGCCGGAATCGTCTCGTTGCGGTGCAGCGGCCCCAGCGTGTGCTCCGCGGAGCCGATCAGATAAAGGTCGTCGCTCGGGAGGTAGTAACGCTCGTCGCGCGGCTCGAGGCGCGCCATCTCGTCGAATACCTCCGGCCTGATCATCACCGGCGGCACGACCGGCACGAACGGCGCCGCGCTGTAGCCGGGAGCGATGCCCTCCGCGACCTCCTTCAGCCAGGCCTCGTCGGTGAGCCGGCCCAGGGTCAGCTGCACGAGCGCGAACTCCATCTTCACCGCCACTCCCTTGAGGAATGCGAAGCGCGCGCCGGAGATTTCCGCAGCCTTCTCGGTGTCGATGAGCCCGAGCGCCTCGCCGAGCTGCATGTGGTCCTTCGGCTCGAAGCCGAGCTGGGTCGGCTCGCCCCAAGAACGGATGACCACGTTCTCCGTGTCGTCCTTCCCGACCGGCGTGTCGTCGCTCGGGAGGTTCGGAATCTGCCGCCAGACGACGAGCCGCTCCGCCTCGAGCGTCCGCTCGTCGTCCTCCAGCTTGCGGAGCTGCTCCTTGAGCGCCTTGCCGCCCTCGACGTCGCGCGCCGCGGCGAGCTCCTTCTGTCTCACGCGCAGGCCCTCGAGCTCCGCGGTGGCGGCGCGCCACCGCCCGTCCAGGTCGAGGAACCGGTCCACGAGCGCCGGGTCGGCGTTCTTCGTGGCGATCTTCTCCCGGACGAGGTCGGGTTGCTGGCGGATGACGGCTGCGTCGAGCATGTGGAGAAAGACTAGCGGATGAGAGCTGTAACCTTAATATTGACATGTTAGCAGATTATTTTACCTTGAGCTTTAGCAATACTTTGCGAGGAGAACTTGATCTATGAATAACGAGGATGGTCGCATCGAGACCGTCGAGACCGCGACCGTGACGTTACGATTCCGTAAACGTGACGGCACCAGGAAGATACGGGCGGCGTCCTACTGGGACACGCTCAAGCCGACAGCCTGCACTGAATGGCGCATCAGCGAGCACTTCGACGAGACATTCAAGAACGCGACTTTCGTCGAGGACCAGGTCCTGACGATCGTCTGCGGGACGGACTACGCCGATTACCACAAGCGGAACCTGCAAGGGAATCCTGCCTGGCGTGCGGACATGCACGATGCCGCGAAGCGGCTCGTGCTCGAGCTCCAACCGGACGCATGCGATCTTGCCTTTCACGAAGATCGCATCATCGCAATACAGCTGCAGGACATCGCTGCAGGCATAGCCACGCAGGCGCCGGTCAACCGGTATCCCGACTGCGTCTGATTAACACTGAAAGGCCGCCCACGGGCGGCCTTTCCCCGTTGACGGGCTCTCAATCCCCTCCTGCTATACTCCCGGTGTCGCTTACAAGCACCACCACAGACATGAAGGGATACGTAGTCAATATCGAGGACGAGACCAAGCGGAACGACAACTTTCGCAAGGTCCTCTACACAGCCACGAAGAGCCAGCTCGTGGTGATGAGTCTCAACCCGGGCGAGGAGATCGGCATGGAAGTCCACGACCTCGACCAGTTCATCCGCGTCGAGGACGGATCGGGCAAGGTAGTCCTCGACGGCGTCGAGCACGACATCGAGGACGACTGGGCGGTCGTCATCCCCGCTGGCACGAACCATAACGTGATCAACACCGGCGAGGGCAAGATGAAGCTCTATACCATCTACTCGCCGCCGGAGCACCGCATGGACGTGGTGCACGCCACGAAGGAGCAGGCTATGGCCGATGACGAGCATTTCGACGGCCGCACGACGGAGGGAACCGAGTAACCGCGTTCCCGATTCTTCGCACCCCTCGGGACCGCGTCCCGAGGGGTTTTCTTATCCCCTGCCACACACCATACTTTTCCTGACATGCCCGATTCCCCCGACCTCGATCCTCTGCGCCACTCCCTGGCACACCTCCTCGGCGCCGCGCTGACGGACCTCTATCCCGGCACGCAGCTGACCATCGGGCCGGCTGTCGACAACGGCTTCTACTACGACGCCCTACTGCCCGAGAAGGTCTCCGACGCCGACCTCCCGGCCATCGAGGCGAGGATGCGCGAGCTCGCCAAGGATTGGTCCGCCTTCGAACGCGAGGAGGTATCGGCCGAAGACGCCCGCGGCCGCTTCGCCGGGAACCCCTTCAAGCTCGAGCTCATCGACGAGATCGAGGCGAAGGGCGAGCCGGTGACGCTCTACACCTCGGGCTCGTTCACCGACCTCTGCCGCGGCGGCCACGTCGAGGACTTCCGTTCCGTGGACCTCGACGCCTTCGCGCTCGCGAAGGTCGCCGGCGCCTACTGGCGCGGTGACGAGACCAAGCCGCAGCTGACCCGCATCTACGGCTACGCCTTCGCGACGAAGGAGGACCTGGACGCGTACCGGACCATGCTCGCGGAGGCAGCCAAGCGCGATCACCGCGTCCTCGGCAAGCAGCTCGACCTCTTCACCTTCTCAGAGCTGGTCGGTTCCGGCCTCCCGCTGTGGACCCCGAAGGGCACGGTCCTGCGCGACCTGCTCGACGAGTTCGTCTGGGACCTGCGACGCGCGCGAGGCTACGAGCGCGTCGAGATTCCGCATATCACGAAGAAGGCCCTTTACGAGAAGAGCGGCCATTGGGACAAGTACGCGGACGATCTCTTCAGGATCGTGACGCGCGAGAAGCACGAGTACGCGATGAAGCCCATGAACTGCCCGCATCACGCGCAGATCTACCTGCGTCGCCCTTGGAGCTACCGGGAGCTGCCCCAGCGGTACGCGAACACGACCATGGTCTACCGCGACGAGCAGAGCGGCGAGGTGGGCGGGCTCTCGCGCGTGCTCTCGATCACGCAGGACGATGCGCACGTATTCTGCCGTCTCGCGCAGGCCGAGCAGGAAGCACTCGCCATCTGGGACATCATCCAGGAGGTGTACGGCACGTTCGGCTTCGAGAACATGCGCGTCCGCCTTTCGCTGCGTGATCCTGCCGCGCCCGAGAAGTACCTCGGCGAACCGGCGATGTGGGACGAGGCCGAAGCCATCCTCCGGAAGGTCGCAGACGCGCGCAGCATGGAGGTCTTCGAGGGCCTGGGAGAGGCCGCCTTCTACGGTCCGAAGCTGGACTTCATGGCGAAGGACGCAATCGGACGCGAGCACCAGGTAGCGACCATCCAGCTCGACTTCAACCAACCTGAGCGCTTCGACCTGACGTGCGTGAACGAGGAGGGCAAGGACGAGCGCATCGTCATGATTCACGCCGCCATCCTCGGATCCCTCGAGCGTTTCCTCGCGGTCTATATCGAGCATTGCGCCGGCGCCTTCCCGCTCTGGCTCTCGCCGGTCCAGGTCCGCGTGCTCCCGGTTTCGGACAAGTTCGCCGACTACGGCACTGAGGTCATCAACGCGCTCAAGGTGGCAGGCATCCGTGCCGAGCTCGCGAGCGACGACAGCCTCGGCAAGCGCATCCGGAACGCCGAGATGGACAAGGTGCCGCTGACGGTCGTCGTCGGCGAGAAGGAGGCGCAGGCCCGGACGGTAAGCGTCCGCAACAACCGCACCGGCGACCAGCACGACCATCCCCTCGCCGGCTTCGCGGCCATGATCGCCGAGGCGAGCCGCTCCCGGACGGCGTAGTGGTACGATAAGCGCATGCGCGTACCCATAATCGCGGTCGTCGGCCCCACGGCGACGGGCAAGTCCCGCTTCGCCGTGGAGCTCGCCCAGCGCTTCAACGGCGAGATCATCTCGGCGGACTCGCGCCAGGTATACCGCGGCCTCGACCTCGGCACCGGCAAGATCACCAAGCCAGAGATGCTCGGCGTGCCGCACCACATGCTCGACTGCGCGTCCCCGCAGGAGAACTTCAGCGTCGCGGAATACGTGCAGAAGGCCGAAGCGGCGCTCGTGGACATCACCTCCCGCACGAAGCTGCCCATCGTCTGCGGCGGGTCGGGCCAGTACGTCGACGCGCTGCTCCGCAACGGTCCGTTGCCGGACGTGCCGCCCCAGGAGAAGCTCCGCGCCGAGCTCGAGAAGAAGACCGCCGAGGAGCTCATCACGATGCTCCGCAAGCTCGACCCGGTCCGCGCGGCCGACATCGACCCGTACAACAAGCGGCGCCTCATCCGCGCCATCGAGATCGTGACCGTCACCGGCAAGCCGGTGCCGAGCCTCGTGAAAGCCAAGGCGAAGGATCCTTTCGACGTGCTCTGGCTCGGCATCGACACGAACACGCAGGAGCTCAAGGCGCGCATCGCGCACCGCCTCAAGGAGCGGCTCGACCGCGGCCTCGTCGCCGAGGTGCGCCGTCTCCATGAGCACGGGCTCTCCTGGGAGCGTATGGAGGAGCTGGGCCTGGAGTACCGCTACACGGCCCTCTTCCTGCAGGGCAAGCTCCGTGAGGAGGATTACCGCGACCAGCTCGCCACGGCAATCTGGCAGTACGCGCGCCGACAGCGCACCTGGTGGCGCCAGCACGACGACATCGTCTGGGTCATGGACACCGCCGAGGCGGACGACCTCGTGAAGAGGTTCCTCGCTACACCGCGCTGAGCGCGTCCTCAATCGCCTGCCGCAGCGCGGCCGGATCCGCCTGCCCCTTGAGGTCGCGCATCGCCGCGCCGAAGAGGAACTGCGCGCTGTTCACTTTCCCTTTCTTCCAGTCCGCCACCGCCTGCGGGTTCGCGTCGAGGACGTTCTTGACCGCGATCTCGATCGCGCCGCCGTCCGCGGCCTCGAAGCCCTCGGAAGCGATGATCTCGTCCGGATCGTCGCCCCGCTCCGCGACGCGGCGCAGGAGGTCCTTCGCCTGGCGGCTGGTGAGCTTCCCCTGCGCGATGAGCGCCACCACGTGCGCCAGGTACGCCGGCTTCATGAGCTCGTGGTGCGCCTTCCCGAACTCCACTGCCAGGCCCTTGAGGTCGCTCGTCAGGTAGTTGTAGAGCGGCGGGACCGCGGCATCGGGAACCTCGCCGCGCAGCTCGGAAACCGCCTCCTCGAAGTATGCGGCCAGGTCCGGGTCGCCGGCGAGCAGGACTGCCTGCTCCTCGGCGAGGCCGTACTCGCCGGCGAAGCGCCCCCGCTTCTCCCACGGCAGCTCGGGCAGCGCGTCGCGCAGGCCGTCCGGATCGAAGGACGCCGTGTCGAACGGCGGGATGTCCGGTTCCGGGAAGTAGCGGTAGTCGTGCGCGTCCTCCTTGCTCCGCTGGCTGACCGTCACGCGACGGATCTCATCCCAGCCGCGCGTCTCCTGGACGATGCGCTCGCCGGCGTCGAGCGCCTTGGCCTGGCGCTCGAGCTCGTACTCGACGGCGTCGTGGACGGCGCGGAACGAGTTTATGTTCTTGAGCTCGGTCTTCGTGCCCATGTCGAGACTCACGTTCGCCTCGATGCGCATCTGGCCCTTCTCCATGTCAGCGTCCGAGACGCCGAGATAGCGCAGGAGCAGCTGAAGCTCCTTCGCGAACGCCGTGACCTCGTCGCTGGAGCGGAACTCCGGCTCCGTGACGAGCTCCATGAGCGGCAGGCCGGCGCGGTTGAAGTCGATGAGCGTGCTGTCCCCGCCCCCGAAAGTGTCCGAGCCGTGTAGGTTGCGCCCGACGTCCTCCTCGAGATGGATGCGGGTCAGGTTGATGCCGTTGAGCGAGCCGCCGGAGACGAGCGGCTTGTCATACTGCGAGATCTGGTACCCCTTCGGGATGTCCGGATAGAAGTAGTTCTTGCGGTCGAACTTGGTCTCGCCGGCGATCTTCCCGCCGAGCGCCAGGCCGACGCGGATCACGGACTCGATCGCCTTCCGGTTCGGCACCGGGAGCGTGCCGGGGTGCGCGAGGCAGACGGAGCAGGTGTTGGCGTTCGCCGGAGCGCCCGGGTCGTTCGGACACGCGCAGAACATCTTGCGCTCGGTCTTGAGCGCGGCATGGATCTCGAGGCCGATGGTGGGAGTGCGGGCCATGTACGGGAATGCTAGCGATTCGTACGCCAAAGCGGAAGCTGATCGCGGATAAAAAATGAGGACCGGCTATGCCGGTCCTCGGAAAAAACTTACTAGAACGCGCCCTTGAGCGCAGAGCCGATCCGTCCGGCGGCGACGTCGGCATCGGATGCCACCTCGCAGCTTTCGGAAACCAGGACCCGGTACCGCGCGGGCACCTCGTACTGGCGGATCTCTCTCAGGCTGAAGCAGACCTCGACGCGGTTGCCGATAGGCTCCACGGTCGTCGAGAAGTGTTCCCGGAACTTGTCGGGAATGCCCACTTTCTCAAATATCACGATTTCCGCAGTATTCTCGAGAGCGAGCTTCTGATTCTCGGTACTGCTGATCGCATTGCCGAATGCCACCACCGTCAGAACGACCAACGTCGTCGCTGCCATCATCTTCCAAAATCTCATTTTCAAGCCTCCGCGGGTTCGCCGCATAAATTTCTGAACTGTCAATATTATACCATTTCCCTGGATTTTTGCAAGTATTGCTGGCAAGCGGAAAGGCCCCGCGCAGGGGCCTTTCTCCGGACCGTGTCCTAGTCCTCTACCGTGATGCCCATGGAGCGGGCCGTGCCGCGCACGATTTGCTCCGCCTGGTCCACGTCGTAGGCGTTGAGGTCCACCATCTTGTCCTCGGCGATCTTGCGGACCGCGTCCTTCGAGACCTTGCCTACCTTCTTCTTGTGGGGCTCGGCAGAACCCTTGTCCACGCCCGCGGCCTTGCGGAGCATGTCGGAAGCCGGGGCGGTCTTGAGCACGAAGTCGAAGCTCCGGTCCTCGTAGACGGTGATGAGCGCCGGGATGATCTGGCCCATCTTGTCCTTGGTCGCGTCGTTGTACTGCTTGCAGAACTCCGCGATGTTGATGCCCTGAGGGCCGAGCGCGGTGCCGATCGGCGGGGCGGGGTTCGCCTTGCCCGCCTCGATAGCGAGCTTGATGGTGGTCTTTACGGGCTTAGCCATTGCCGAGGGAGCGTACCAAGGACGCCCTGGGAATACAAGACTAGAACGGGATTTCCGAGGTCATGGCCTCGTCCTCGTCCAGGTTGATGATCGGGATGTCGTTCGGGTCGCCGAAGGGCTCGTTCTGGTCCTGCTTGGTGCTCGCGGCAGCCCCGGTCGCGGCTGCCGGACGCGCGGCTCCCCCGCTCATGCCGCCGCCGTCCGTGCGGGGGCCGAACTGGACCGCCTCCGCGATGACCTCCGTCGTCTTGCGCGTCTGCCCCTGCTGGTCCTGCCAGGATCGGGTCTGCAGGCGGCCCTCTATGAGCGCCAGCGATCCCTTCTTGAGGTATTGGGCGACGAGCTCGCCCTGGCGGCCCCATACGACAACGTTATGGAACTCGGTCTGCTCCTGCTTCTGGCCGGCCTTGTCCGTCCAGGAGCGGCTCGTGGCGAGGCCGAAGGTCGCCACGGACTGCCCGGTCGTGGTGTTCCGGAGCTGCGGGTCGGCGGTCAGGCGGCCGGCGATGATGACGCGATTGAGGTTCATGGGAAGAGAAACGGGGTGGTACAGCGGCACTGTACCACCCCGTTCACCGGCTGGGAACCGCCTAGGAGGCGAGCTCCTCCAGCGCCTTCTCGAGGTCGGCGTTGGTCGTGGGCTCCGCCTTCGGGGCACGCTCGCGCCGGACCGGCTTCTTCCTGTCGTCCGCCGCCTTGGCGGCCTTCGCAGGCTCGTCGGCGAGGATGAGGAGGCGCAGGACGGACTTGTCAGTGCGCGCGGCATTCTCGAGCGTCTTGGCGTTCTCCGGCGTCAGGGAGGCCTTCAGGAAGCCGAAGTAGCCGTCCGTCACGTGCTTGATCGGGTAGGCAAGCTTAAGCTTCCGGACCTGCCCCTCGTCGGTGACCTGGGCACCGTGGGCGCTCAGGAGCGCGGCCAGGCCCTGGGCGTCCTCCTCGGAGCGGACCAGGAACGAGATCTCGTAGGGGCGTGCGGTGCCGGTTTCCATAGCCTGGGCAGGGTACTCGGTGTCCATGACAAAGGCAATACTAGACGCCCGCGCCGTCTACCTCGGGCACCAGGCCCGGCTCGTCCTCGTCCGCATCCTCGGCGATCGACTCGCTGACCTCGTCCTCGACCGAGAGCTGGTCAGTCTCCTCCGCGACCAGGGTGACCACGGTGCCGTTCTCCTGCGCGAGCAGGGTCTCCTCCTCCTCGTTCTCGAACTCGGCGGCGGTGGCGCCGGAGAGCTCGAGGTCGGACGCCGTGTACGAAGCCGGGATGAGGCGGCCGATGATGACGTTCTCCTTGAGGCCGACGAGCGGGTCCAGCCGGTGCTCGACGGCGGCCTTCACGAGGACGCGCGAGGTGTCCTGGAAGGACGCGGCGGACAGGAAGCTCTCCGTGGTGAGCGACACCTTGGTGATGCCCTGGAGCAGCTGCTCGCAGCGCGCCGGCTCCTTGCCCGCCGCCTTGAGCATGCGGTTGGTGCGCAGGAACTGGCTCTTCGGGACCATCTCGCCGACGACGAACTCGGCGTCGCCCGGATCCTTGATCGAGACGCGGGAGAACATCTGGCGGACGATGACCTCGATATGCTTGTTGTTGATGGTCGTGCCCTCGGAGAGGTACACGCGCTGCACCTCGTTGACGACGTAGCGGATGACCTCGTTTGCGCCGCGGAGCTCCATGAGCTCGTGCAGGTCGAGGTTGCCCTCGCACAGCTGCTGACCGCGGTCCACCTCCTGCCCCTCCTCGACGAGGACGGTCACGTTCGCCGGGATGCTGTACTCGCGCGGCGTCTTCCGCTTGGGGCTGTTCATGGTGATCGTCGTGCCGGTCGAGGAGCGCTCGACGGACGTGACGGTCCCCTCCTCAAGCGCGAGGTAGGCGCGGCCCTTCGGCGGGCGGGACTCGAACAGCTCCTCGATGCGGGGCAGACCCATGGTGATGTCCGCGCCGGCGAGGCCTCCCTGGTGGAAGGTACGCATGGTCAGCTGCGTGCCCGGCTCGCCGATGGACTGCGCGGCGATGACGCCGACAGCCATACCGACGTTCACCGGCTCGAGCGTCGCCAGGTCCATGCCGTAGCAGCGGGCGCACATGCCGTTGATGGTCTTGCACGTGATCGGCGAGAACACCTTGATGAGGGCTACCGTCGAGGCGGCGATGTCCGCGGCGACCGGCTTGGTGACGAGCGTCCCCTTCTTCGCGACCAGCGTGCCGGCCGCGTCGATGACGTCGTCGGCGAGCGTGCGCGAGAAGATGACCTGCGCGAAGTCAGCGTCGAGGTCGGCGCGGGCGATCTCCACGCCCTCCTTCGTGCCGCAGTTGTTCTCGCGGATGATCACGTCCTGCGCCACGTCCACGAGGCGGCGCGTCAGGTAGCCCGCGTTCGCGGTCTTGAGCGCCGTGTCCGCGTTGCCCTTGCGCGCCGAGTGCGCGTTGGTGAAGTACTCGAGGACGGAGAGGCCCTCCTTGTACGAGGAGATGATCGGGGTCTCGATGATCTCGCCCTTCGGGTTGGCGACGAGGCCCTTCATGCCGATCATCTGCGTGGTCTGCACCCAGGAGCCCTTCGCCCCCGAGCTCATGATCTGATAGATCGGGTTGCCCGGGTCGAGCGTGGTGCGCGCGTGCTTCTCGACCTCGTCCTTGGTCTTGAACCAGACTTGGACGACGCGGCTGTACCGCTCCTGCTCCGTGAGGAGGCCCTCCTGGTACTGGCCGTGGATGCGGTCGACCTCCTCCTGCGCCTTCGCAACGACCGGGTACTTCTCGGCGGGGACCTTGAGGTCCGCCATGGCCCAGGTCAGGCCGGAGCGGGTCGCCATCTCGAAGCCGAGCAGCTTCAGGCGGTCGAGGGCGACGCGCGCCTTCTCGAAGCCGTGCACCGCGATCACCTGCTCGACGAGGTTGGCGAGCTTCTTCTTGTTGAGCGTCTCGTTCACGAACGGGAGCGCGTTCTCGATGGTCTCGTTGAGGATGATGCGGCCGACCGTGGTCTCGTGCTCGCCTACCTTCACGAGCTCCTTGAGCCCGACCGCGCCGTGCGCGAACGCGCTCATGGCGTCCTTCGCGTCAGCGAAGCGGCGCGTGGCCTCGCCCGGCAGGGCGTCGGTCAGGTAGTAGATGCCGAGCACCATGTCGAGCGTCGGGGCCGTCACCAGCTGCGCCGAGGCCGGCTTGAGCAGGTTGCGGCCCGCGTTCATGGCCTCGCGCGCCTCGCGCTGGGCATTCTCGGAGAGCGGCAGGTGCACGGCCATCTGGTCGCCGTCGAAGTCGGCGTTGAAGGCCGAGGTGACCAGCGGCGGGATCTGGATCGCGAGGTGCTCGGTCAGGATCGGCTTGAAGGCCTGGATGCTGAGGCGGTGCAGCGTCGGCGCGCGGTTGAGAAGCACGCGGCGGTCGGCGATGACCTCCTCGAGGATCTCCCAGACCTCCTCGCCGCCCTGCTCGATGAGCCGGTTGGCGACCTTGATGTTGTGCGCGGAGCCGCGCTTGATCATCTCGCCGATGACGAACGGGCGGAACAGCTCGAGCGCGAGCTTCTTCGGGAGGCCGCACGTGTCGATGTCGAGGTGCGGGCCGACGATGATGACGGAGCGTCCCGAGTAGTCCACGCGCTTGCCGAGCAGGTTCTGGCGGAACCGGCCCTGCTTGCCCTTGAGCATGTCCGCGAGCGAGCGGAGCGGGCGGCGCTGGGCGGAGACCAGCTGCTGCGCGTTGCCGCCGCGGGCGGAGTTGTCGATGAGCGCGTCGACCGCCTCCTGGAGCATGCGCTTCTCGTTGCGGACGATGACGTCCGGCGCCTTGATCTCGAGGAGCTTCTTGAGGCGGTTGTTGCGGTTGATGACGCGGCGGTAGAGGTCGTTGAGGTCCGAGGTCGCGAAACGGCCGCCGTCGAGGGCCACCATCGGGCGAAGCTCAGGCGGGAGCACCGGGATGACCGTCATGATCATCCATTCGGGGCGCGCGTTGTTCTTCTTCATCGCGCGGAACATGGTGAGCCGCTGCTGGAGCTTGGTCTCGTTGGCGGGCTTCTTCGCCGCGGCGAGGTCGCGCTCCATCTGGGCGATCTCCTTGTCCAGGTCCATCGCGGCCAGGATCTCGCGGATCGCCTCGGCGCCGGATCCTGCCTTGAACACGTGCGCGAAACGCATGGCGAGCGTGAAGTACTCCGCCTCGGAGAGGACCGTCCCGATCTTCAGGTCCTCGAGCGTCGCGCGGAGCTTGTCGGCAGCCGCCTTGATCTCGTCCTTCGCCTCCTGGGTCTCCGCGGCGGACTCCTTGGCCTTCTGCTCGCGGGCGAGGTCGAGGAGAGCCTGCTTGCGGCTGTCCTCGTTCACCTCGGAGACAATGTAGGCCGAGTAGTACATGACGCGCTCGAGCTTGGAGCTCATGACGCCCATGATGGTCGCGAGACGCGACGGGAGGCTCTTGAGGAACCAGATGTGCCCGACCGGCGCGGCCAGCGTGATGTGGCCGAAGCGCTCGCGGCGCACGGACGCCTTGGTCACCTCGACGCCGCACTTGTCACAGACGATTCCCTTGTACCGGATGCGGCGGTACTTGCCGCAGTAGCACTCGTAGTCCTTCTCGGGACCGAAGATGCGCTCGCTGAAGAGGCCGTCCTTCTCCGGCCGCTGCGTGCGGTAGTTGATGGTCTCCGGCTTGGTGATCTCGCCGTAGCTCCAGCGCCGGATGTCCTCCGGGCTGGCGACCGAGATCTTCAGGCCGTCGAAGTCCTCGGGGCGCGCGTCGGAATCGTCATAGATGGGACGGATGTTGAATGCAAGCGCCTTGAGCTCGTTGACGAGCACGTTGAAGCTCGCCGGCAGGTTCGGCTCCTTGATCGGCTCGCCGCGGATGATGGACTCGTACGCGGAACTGCGGCCGAGCACGTCGTCGGACTTGATCGTGAGCATCTCCTGGAGGGTGTGGCGCGCGCCGTAGCCCTCGAGCGCCCAGACTTCCATCTCGCCGAAGCGCTGGCCGCCGAACTGCGCCTTGCCGCCCAGCGGCTGCTGGGTGATGAGGCTGTAGGGGCCGATGGAGCGGGCATGCACCTTGTCCTCGACGAGGTGGTTGAGCTTGAGCATGTAGATGCGGCCCACCGTCACCCGGTTGTCGAACCGCTCGCCGGTGCGGCCATCGAAGAGTTCGATCTTGCCGTCCTCCGGAAGGCCGGCCTTCTTGAGCTCGCCGCGGATCTCGTCCTCGGAGACGGCGTCGAAGGCGGGCGTCTCGGCGCGGTAGCCGAGCTTCTCGGCGGCCCAGCCGAGATGCGTCTCGAGGATCTGGCCGAGGTTCATGCGCGAGGCGACGCCGAGCGGGTTCAGGATGATGTCCACCGGCGTGCCGTCCGCGAGGTACGGCATGTCCGCGACCGGGCGCACCTGCGAGATGACGCCCTTGTTGCCGTGGCGGCCGGCGAGCTTGTCGCCCGCGCGGATCTTGCGCAGCTGCGCTACCTCGACCTGGATGCGCTGGATGACGCCCGGCTCGAGGCGGTGCCCCTGCTCGCGGTCGAAGACCTTGATGCCGACGACGCGGCCCTCCTTCCCGTGCGGGACGTAGAGGGAGCTGTCCTTCACGTCGCGGGCCTTCTCGCCGAAGATCGCGCGCAGGAGGCGCTCCTCGCTCGTGAGCTCGGACTCGCCCTTCGGGCTGATCTTGCCGACGAGGATATCGCCCGGCTTCACCTCGGCGCCGATGCGGATGATGCCCGCCTCGTCGAGGTTGCGGAGCTTCTCCTCGGCGACGTTCGGGATGTCCATCGTGGTCATCTCGGGCCCGAGCTTGGTGTCGCGGACGTCAATCTCGAACTCCTCGATGTGCACCGAGGTGAAGCGGTCGTCGCGCGCGACGCGCTCGGAGAGGATGATGGCGTCCTCGTAGTTGGCGCCGTCCCAGGACATGAACGCGACAAGCAGGTTCTGGCCGAGCGCGAGCGTCCCGCCTTCGGTGGAGGGGCCGTCGACGAGGACGTCCCCCTTCTTCACCTTCTGACCCGGCGTGACGAGCACGCGCTGGCTGATGCATGTGTACTGGTTCGAGCGCTTGAAGGTCTCGAGCTTGTAGGTCTCGGCCTTCGTGCCGTACTTCACCTTCACGTGCGCCGCGTCGGCCTCGACGACCTCGCCGTCCTCCTTGGCGCGGATGACGTAGCCGGAATCCTCGGCGACCTTGTCCTCGAAGCCGGTGCCGACCAGCGGCGCCTGCGGGCGCACCGAGCCGACGGCCTGCCGCTGCATGTTCGAGCCCATGAGCGCGCGGGTGGCGTCGTCGGAGCGCAGGAACGGGATGAGCGCCGCCGCCACGGACAGGAACTGCTGCGGGTCGACGTCGATGAACTCGATCTCCTCGATCGGATAGCGTCCCGCGTCGCCGCGGAAGCGCGCCGGCACCACCGGGCCCTCCAGGTGGCCGGACTTGTCACGAGGCGCCATCGCCGAGGCGATCTTGCGCTGCTCCTCCTCGTAGGCGTCGAGCCAGACAACCTCGCTGGTCACCTTGCCGTTCTTCACCTTCGCGTACGGCGTCTCGAGGAAGCCGAAGTCGTTCAGGCGCGCGTAGACGGACAGGTACGAGATAAGGCCGATGTTCTGGCCTTCAGGCGTCTGGATAGGACAGATGCGCCCGTAATGGGACGGATGCACGTCGCGGACCTCGAAGGTCGCACGCTCGCGCGAGAGGCCGCCGGGACCGAGTGCGGAGACGCGCCGCTTTGCCTCCATCTCGGAGAGCGGGTTCTCCTGGTTCATGAACTGCGACAGCTGCGACGATGCGAAGAACTCCTTCACCACGGACGTGATGAGGCGGAAGTTGATCAGCTGCGCCGGATTCATGGTGTCGCGGTCCTGGATGGACATGCGGTCCTGCACGGCGCGCTTCATGCGCGCGAGGCCGATGCGCAAGCGGCCCTGGAGGCTCTCGCCCACCGCCTTGAGGCGGCGGTTGCCGAGGTGGTCGATGTCGTCGGCGATGGCGTGCGGGTCGCCGGTGAGGCGCACGATCTCCGGGATGACCTTCATGAGGTCCTCGAGGTCGATGAGGCGCGACTTCTTGGTCTGCGGCAGGCCGAGGCGCTGGTTCATCTTGTAGCGGCCCACCTCGGAGAGGTCGTAGCGGTCCTCGCGCGTGAAGAGCGCGTCGACGTGGCTCTTCGCCGTCGCCTCGGTCGCCGGGTCGCCCGGCCGGAGGCGCTTGTAGATCTCGATGTAGCTCTCGGCGGCCGTGCGCGACGCGTCCTTCTTGAGCGTCGCCGCGTAGGCCGCCTCGCCGAGCTCGCCGCCCTCGAGGAACGCCTTCTTGATCGCCTCCTCCTCGGCGCCGAACACGCGCAGGATGGCGGTCGCGGCTACCTTGCGGTGGCGGTCGATCTTCGCGACCACCGCGCCATCGGCCTCGGTCTCGAACTCGATCCACGCGCCGCGGTTCGGCATGATCTTCGCGCCGAAGGTCGTGCGGCCCCGGACCACCTGGCTGGTGAAGTACGCGCCCGGCGAGCGAACGAGCTGCGGCACCACGACGCGCTCGACGCCGTTGATGATGAACGTGCCCCGGTCGGTCATGACCGGGAAGTCGCCGAAGTAGACCTCCTGGGTCTGGCTCGATCCGGCCGCGAGGTCGTCGAGCGCCACCGTCACGCGAAGCGTCGCCTCGTACGTCGCGTTGTTATACCGCGCCGACTCCTCCGTCGTCTTCGGCTCGTCGAACCGGTATCCCTCGAAGCGGATCGCGAGCTCCTTTCCCGTATGGTCCTTGATCGGCGAAGCCTCCTCGAGGAGCTCCTTGAGGCCGGTCTCTATGAACCACTTGTACGAGTTGATCTGGAGCTCGTTGAGGTTGGGTGTATCGATAAGGGGCTTGGTGGATCCGAAACGCTTGACGGGAAGGGGGTGCGACATGACGGGGCCGTGAAAGAAGAAGGATGTTGATGCGGGTATAGAGAGGGGCTGCCTCTACCTCAGGTACTTCGCGCGGTTGGCCTCCTGCTCCTCGTTCGTGCGCGAGAAGATGGTGCGGGAGGTAGCCGGGTCTGAGAGGTAGAACCAGTACGGAGACGCCTGCGGGTCAAGGGCTGCCGTGAGCGCGCCAACGCCAGGATTCCCTATGGGCCCTGGCGGTAGTCCTCTGTACAGGTACGTATTGTATGGAGAGTCAGAAGTCAAGTCAACGGCCATGATCGGGTAACAGGGAGCGATGCCGGCCGTCAGCTCCTTCTGGTAGCAGATCGTGGCGTCTATCTGGAGCCGCATGTCGATTTCTAGGCGCTTTTTTATGATTCCGGCAACGATCCGGCGATCTGCCGGATCAGGCACTTCCCGCTCGAGCATCGAGCCGATGATGACCGCTTCCCGCGCTTTCACGGGATCGGCAGGCAGTACCGGTCCCGCCTTCAGGTCGAAGGTCTCCCGGAGCCGCCGGACCGCCGCCTCCGGGTCGGTCCCCTTCTTGAAGCGGTACGTGTCCGGGAACAGGTATCCCTCGAGCTCATCACGGACTGCGATGGCGGTCACGCTGCCCGCCGGCGTGATCCCCTTCTCGGCGAGCAGGGCGTCGATCTGCCGCGCGGTATACCCTTCTGGGATCGTGACCGTGACATCCCTGTCGAAGCGCGCCGCTATCCGCGGCGCGAGCCGGTCCAAGGCGAAGCTGACGCCGACCAGGAAGAGGACGGTGGCACCGGCGACGACAAGGAGCCTAATGGCGCGATCGATACGCAATGGCGTTCACGATACCGATGAGCGCCGCGCTGGTCAAAAGGGACGAGCCGCCGTAGCTGAGGAACGGGAACGGCACGCCGATGACCGGGAGCAGGCCGAGGGTCGAGCCGGCGTTGATCGCCGCCTGCACGGTCAGCGAGAGCGCGACGCCTAGGCAGACGAGCCGCTCCCGGTTGCGATGCGTCGTCATGCCGACGCGCAGCACGCCGAGCACGAGCGCGAGGAACGCCCCGAGCACGGCGAGCGCCCCGGCGATCCCCCACTCCTCGGTGAAGGAGGCGAGCGCGAAATCGCCCTGCGGCTCGGTGAGGAAGCGCAGTTGCGCCTGCGTCCCCTGCCCGTAGCCCTTCCCGAACCAGCCTGCCGAACCCACGGCGATCTTCGCCTGGTTCGTGCTGTAGTTCACGCCCAGCGGATCGCGCTCCGGATGCAGGACGCCGACGATGCGCGCCTTCTGGTACGGCTCGAGCACCAGGAACCAGGCGGCCGCGATGCCCACGACTCCTAGCAGGAACGCCGCGGCGATCCGGCGCTTCGGCAGGCCGGAAGCCACCAGGCAGCCGAACCAGGTGCCCATGAGGATGACCGCCGAGCCGAGGTCCGGCTGGAGCGCGACGAGACCCACCGGCACCGCGACGAAACCGAACACCGCGGCGAGCGTCCCGTAGCGCGCGATGGTGGCGTGCGCGCGGGCGAGGTAGTGCGCATAGAGCAGGATCAGCGCCAGCTTCGCGAGCTCGACCGGCTGGAAGCTCAGCGGGCCGAGCACGATCCATCCCTTGATGTTGCGCACCACCGGGCCGAACAGCACGACGATGAGCAGCAGGACCGAGAAGCCGTACAGCAGGTACACCGCCGGGCTCGCCAGCACGCCGCGCCAATCGACGAAACGCGCGGCGAGTATGACGAGCGCCGCCAGGCCGACCCACATGAGCTGCTGCCCGAAGAACGCGGGCGCGACGCTCGAGAGCGTCAGGAGGCTCGCGCCGACGAGTATGCCGAGCGGGATAGAGAGGCGTGCGATCACGGGCGGTACGCGGAGACCGATACCTGCGTCGCCTCGGGGTCGAGACCGGGCAGCGCGGGGTACGAGATGGCGAACCGCGTCGTCGCTCCCGGCGCGAGCCGGTCGATCACCGTCTGCGAGGCGCCGATGAGCCTGCCGGCGCCGTCGTAGAAGAGCGCAACGGCCGTCACGTCGGTCACTCCCAGCGCGTCGTCGCTGCTGATAGACCCCTCGACGCGCGTCCGGCCTTCCTCCACCGACGTCGATGCGCTGACAACGTTCAGCTGCGGCTTACGGAACGCGTCCGCCGGAGTCCACTGCGCAGAGCTGGTCGCGAGGTCGATCCGTGCGCGGAGCGCGCCGCCGAGATCGCCTGACGGACGGACGAGCACGAACCGGCGCACCTCGCTGCCGTACAGGCTCGCGACGCCCTTGAGCTGGAGCGGCGTCCCGTAGTCGCCGGTCAGCGTGACCTGGTACGGGAGCTGGCGCAGCGCCGTGGTGGGATTCGGGTTCTTCAGCTCCACGAGCACCGAGACGAGCGAATCCGAAGCACGGAACACGAGCGGATCGCCGAGCGCGGACGGCGCGATGAGCTGCTGCTCGAGACAGAAAGCCTTGCACGGGCCGCCGCAATCGACGCCCTCCTCCCCCTGATTCTGCTTCCCGTCGAAGCAGGAGGGCGGCGTCCTGAAGAAGGTCAGGTACGCAAGGCCGAACACGCCGCCCCAGAAGGCCAGGAACAGGCACAGATAGGCGAACTGCTTGAAGCGGCGCTTCATATGGAGGAAGTGTACTGAAAAAGGCCGGGGTGTGTACCCCGGCCTTTTCCTATTAACGACAGTGCGTATAGAGCTCCTCGGCAGCCACGTATTCGGTCAGCCCGTAATAAGGCATGTCCAGCGGCTTCCCGACGAGCGTGCTCAGCAGGTAGCCGTGCCCGGTGTTCCAGATCGTGTACGGACCTGGCCGCCACCGGTCCTCGAATCCGAGCACCACGTAGTCGCGGTCCGGGAGGAAGAGCGGATTCTCGCGTTCCACGGTCAGCGTCGCCATCAGCTCGCAGGCTATGAGCGCATGGAGCGCTTCCCGTGCGCTCAGCCTGCGCTCGTTCAACAGCTCGGCTTCGGCGTAGATGCACCGCTCCGCAGACGCGGCGTCATAGAGGATCGGATGCCGGTTCAGCAGCATCCATCTTCCCTCGAGCGGCTCGCGGGAGATCTCCGCGAGGCTCGGCTCGTCGTACCACCAGCTTCCCTTGTAATGAAGCCGCGCTCCGAACGGATACGGACTCCCCTTGCCGGCATCGAGCAGGTCGCGGATCGCGACCGGAAAGACCGGCAGGAGCACGTGCGAGTCAGCACGCTCGCCGATCGCTCGCTGCGTGAGCCCGATCTCGTCCTCGGAGACGCACAGCTGCGGCGGTACGGCGTGCGCCATCTGGCGCGGATGCAGGGCGCGCACGCCCGTTTCGAATGCTCTGTTCAGGTCCATGCGGGCCCTCCTGTATGTGATTTTCTAAGGACGTCCCTACCATACGCAGTTCCTCCGGAGAGTCAAAACGCAAAAAAGCCGCCTCGCGGCGGCTCCGTTGCATCCAAAGATATCCTGGCAAAAGCTACTTTCCCGCAAGGCAGTATCATCGCCGGCTGCACGTTTCACTTCTCTGTTCGGAATGGGAAGAGGTGGTTCCGCGCAGTCTGAATCACCAGGAAATCTCTGGATGCAACGCCGGTGACTGGAAGGCGGTTATTGATCGCTGTTGCTGCGCATGGCAGCGGCAAAGTCAGCATTGGGATGGTTGGCAGCACAATTAGTACTCCTCGGCTGAACGCATTGCTGCGCTTACACCTAGAGCCTATCAACGTCGTCATCTCCAACGATGTGCATCGAGTCTAATCTTGGGAGAGGCTTCGCACTTAGATGCTTTCAGCGCTTATCCCTTCCGAACATAGCTACCCGGCGATTCACCTGGTGGCAAAGCCGGTACACCAGAGGTTCGTTCACCCCGGTCCTCTCGTACTAGGGGCAACTTCCCTCAAACTCGTCCACGCCTGTAACAGATAGAGACCAACCTGTCTTACGACGGTCTGAACCCAGTTCGCGTGCCCTTTTAATTGGCGAACAGCCAAACGCTTGGGAGCTTCTCCACCCCCGCGCTAGGGCGAACCGACATCGAGGTGCCGAGCGAGGCCGTCTATGTGAACTATCGGGCCTCACTAGCCTGTTATCCCCGGGGTAGCTTTTATCCGTTGTCTCCGGCCGTTCTATGAAGTGCCGTCGGGTCACTAAGTTCCGCTTTCGCGCCTGCGCGACCTGTCAGTCTTGCAGTCAAGCTGGCATGTGCCTTTACGCGACCTGCCCGATTTCCATCCGGGCTTAGCCAACCTTGATAAGCTCCTCCGTTACTTTTTGGGAGGAGAACGCCCCATTCAAACTGCCTACCAAACACTGTCTCAGCAGGGCTTCCGTTTTTCGGTTCCCTACCGGTTAGGCCATACCACACTAAAGATGGGTGTTTCATTGGCGACTCCACGATCCCCGAGAGGATCGCTTCAAAGTCTCCCCACTACGCTACGCAATAGAGCGATAAGACCAATATCAGGCTGCAGTAAAGCTCCCGGGGTCTTTTCGTCCCGCTACAGGTATCCCGCGTCTTCACGGGAATCGCATTTTCACCGAGCTCATGGTTGAGACAGTTCCCCAGTCGTTACTCCTTTCGTGCGCTTCGGAACTTACCCGAAAAGGAAATGCGCTACCTTAGAACGATTATAGTTATCGCTGACATTGACGGGGGCTTCGATCAGTCAGCAGTACAGGCAAGCCCATACCACCGCCAATTTTAACCTTCCCGCATCGGTCAGGAGTCACCCCCTATACATCCTCTTACGAGTTAGCAGGGAGCTGTGTTTTTGGTAAACAGTCGCCAGGGAGACTTTCGCTGCGGCCCGAACATCGCTGCCCGGGCAGACCTTATTGCTAACGTACGGTCGCTTTTTTGCCGAGTTCCTTAACCATGACTCACTCGTTCCCCTTGGGCTACTCGCCCTATCCACCAGTGTCGGTTTACGGTACGGAGACCTTGCGCTCGCTTTAGCACGCTTTTCTCGGAGGGCTCTTCGATCTCGTTTGCCCCGGAAGACCGGAACATTCCGTCTGCGCACGGTCCGGAGACCTCACGCCAACGATGCCAAACCAATAAGGCACGAAATCCTCTTTCCCCCGTCACGTGGTTATGATCGCACGGTCGGGCTGGAATATTAACCAGCAAGCCATCGACTTCGGCTTTCGCCATCGCCTTAGGGCCGCCTAACCCGTGGTTGATTGCCAGTGCCACGGAAACCTTGGATTTTCGGGGTCCTACTTTCTCAGTGGGATAGTGGTTACTCATACCAACATTTTCTCTTCCATACGCTCCACAGCTTCTCGCGAATGCTGCTTCAACGCAGAATGGAATGCTCTCCTACCATCTACGCGCAAGCGCGTAGATCCATAGCTTCGGCTGTGTGCTTGAGCCCCGGTACATTTTCGGCGCCCCCTCCCATCGAATAGTGAGTTGTTACACACTCTTTAAAGGATGGCTACCTCTAAGCCAACCTCCTATCTGTCAAAGGGGTGAGACTACCTTTTACACTGAGCACACAATTAGGGGCCTTAGCTGATGGTCTGGGCTGTTTCCCTTTCGAGCGTGGAGCTTAGCCCCCACGTTCTAACTAGCTGACAACTTCACGCGGGTATTCGGAGTTTGACGGAGAAGCCGAGGTTTCCCCCTTTACTCCTCCACCAGTAGCTCTACCCCCCGCAGAATGCACGTCAACCGCCAGTCCTAAAACTGTTTCGGAGAGAACCAGCTATTACCAGGTTCGATTAGCTTTTCACTCCTTACCTCAGGTCATCCGAAGGTGTTGAACAACCAACCGGTTCGGTCCTCCACTCTGACTTCTCAGAGCTTCAACCTGCCCAAGGCAAGCTCACCTGGCTTCGGGTCTAAGCAGCACCTCCTTCCGTTCCCGCAACCGCGAGCTCCAGATGAGAAGCTCACGGTTGTGAGAAGGATACGCGCTATTAACACTCGGTTTCCCTGTGCCTCCGGACCCTATGGTCCTTAGACGAGAGATACTGCTTAAGTCGTTGGCTCATTCTTCAATAGGCACACTGTCGCACGCTCAGAGCAAGCTCTAAGTTCGTGCTTCAGTTCCTTGTAGACACACGGTTTCAGGTTCTATTTCATCGCCCTCCCGGGCTGCTTTTCACCTTTCCCTCACGGTACTTGTTCACTATCGATCATTGAGCATATTTAGCCTTGCGAGATAGTACTCGCGGATTCCCTCGAAGCATTCTGACCTCGAGGTACTTACGTAAAGAAACTAGGAAGTCCGGACGTTTTCGCGTACGGGGCTATCACCCACTCTGGCGGCCCTTTCCAGGACCTTCTGCTAACGTACGGATTTGTAACTTCCCCACCTCACTTCCTTAGCGGGACCGGACAAGTCCGACCCCGTTAAGGAGATGAGAGCGTCTCTCCCGTGCAACCCCAGCGTGCACAAGTGCAGGCTGGTTTAGGCTTGTCCCGTTTCGCTCGCCGCTACTCAGGGAATCACTTTGTTTTCTCTTCCTCCGCTTACTGAGATGTTTCACTTCAGCGGGTGTGCATCCGCGCTCTAGGCGCTGGATCGTACAGGTTTGCTGTACGGGGTTCCCCCATTCGGAAATTTCCGGATCACAGGTTGCTAGCACCTCCCCGAAACGTATCGCCGCTACGCCGCGTCCTTCATCGCTACTCAATGTCTAGGCATCCTCACGTGTGCCCTTAGTTGCCAACCATCCCAATACTGACTTTGCCCCCTACGCTGCATCGGTTCAGGTTGCAGCGCAGGTGTTGATATCCGCTTCCGTGAGTCGGAGTCACGGATATCGTGTAGGCCTGCTATTTGTCGGGCGGATTATGCGTAACCGCCACAGCAGGCACCTTCCAGTCACCAGTTTTCGAGGATGCGTTCAGGCAGGAGGATGCGGGCTGGCCCAGGGTTCAAAAAACCGCTCTCGAGCGGCTCACGTCGTGAGTGCCACCTTGGTGGTGGCTCCGCTCCGGGCTATCTGGTCCTCTTCATTCGTCAGTGCTCGCGGAGTATAGATGACCTTTCTCTATAGTCAAGACCTATCGGGAGCCGGGACCGTTGAGCGGTCCCGGCAATCCGGCAAATAACAAAGCGGTTCTTAGTTTAAATTCATATTGTTGCTATAAGGTATGGCTTATTTCTTGGCCTTACGCCTCTCAAATAAATACAGGAGAGCGGTTACGGCAGGAAAAAGTGCACCATATATGAGGCAGCCTGATAAATAGGCGTGACTAAAAGAACGCAGGGTGAATGGCCCGATTCCAATGGCCAGCATGGAGGCCGCTACTGCGCTCATGATCAGAATTAGTACAGAGCTAGAGGCTACATATTTCCAAGTTATACCTTCGAACTTCCTATAGAGTTTTTCGAGAATTCCCCAATAGATAAGGAACAACAAAGTTGAAAAGCCTGGGGAAACAAGGCGAGCAAATTTATGCCATTCATCTCCGTATAAGCTGATCGTGTATTTCCATGTGTTGTAAAGAAACCATGCAATAGATGCCAATACGACTGTGCTTATGCCCGATGTGATATCTAGTCCTGTTTTCTTTCTATAGTGCTCTTCAACTTTCCAAGTAAATTTGAGGAAAGAGAAGCCCAACCACACTGATGTCAAAGATATTATTAATATCCATAAGAATTGGAGATTGGATAAAGCAATTTTTGCTGCTGTATTTTCTGGGATATTTATATTGAGGAAGATTGCCCCAGTAGCAAGTAGAAATCCTGCAAAGGTTAGCCCTTCTTTTTTTTCGTCCCAAAAGAGCTGAAAGGTTCTTGACAGACTAGGTTTAGCGAAATCTCCGTTCTCTGTCATAGCTCAATAGACGCTGTGCATTGTTGTTTCGGCGGGGGCACCAGGAATTGAACCCGGATTGGCGGTTTTGGAGACCGCTGTCCTACCATTGAACGATACCCCCAGGACCAGCTCCTATTTTACTTCTTGGAGCTGATCTTCACCTCCTTGTGGACGGTGTGCGAGCGATCCCACGGGCAGAACTTCGTGAGCTCGATCTTCCGCGTGACCTTCTTCTTGTTGCGGTGCGTGTAGTAGTTACGACGCTTGCACTCGACGCAACGGAGGCCGATGAGATTGTCTGCGTATTTGACCTTGGCCATGTGAGTGATAATTGATTCTTCCGACCGGAGCCGATGACAGGACTCGAACCTGCGACCCTTTCCTTACCATGGAAATGCTCTACCAGCTGAGCTACATCGGCGAGTATCCAGGCCGGGCCATTGTGCCTCATCGCCCCTTGACGAGCAAGGCCTGATGAGCCGGAGGTGGGATTCGAACCCACGGCCTGCTGTTTACAAAACAGCCGCTCTGACCGCTAAAGCTACTCCGGCTCGCTCCGGACGCACCTCACGCGCAACGGAGACGCGAGGAGGGTACCACGGCCGCTCCCGTCCGGGGAGGCCACGGGGCCACGGATGTGTATAGCAGTCGAGTTCCGGGAGGCGGCTGCGTCCCCTACACTAGGCTGCATGAGGAGCCGGTTCGTCCATCTGCATACCCACTCCCACTATTCGCTGCTGGACGGACTCGGCAAGATCCCTGACCTGATCGCTCGGGCGAAGGAACTCGGCATGGATGCCCTGGCGCTCACCGACCACGGCAACCTGTACGGGAGCATCGAGTTCTACGAGCAAGCCAAGAAGGCGGGCATCAGGCCGATCCTCGGCATGGAGGCGTACATGGCGCCGCGCAGCCGCTTCGACAAGTCCCCCGGCGAGAAGTACTACCACCTCGTCCTGCTCGTCGAGAACGAGACCGGCTGGCAGAATCTCGTGAAGCTCGCCTCGCGCGCGAACCTCGAAGGCTACTACTACAAGCCGCGCATAGACCGCGAGCTCCTGCGGGAGCACCACGAGGGCCTCATCGCGCTCTCGGCGTGCATCGGCGGCGAGGTGAACACGGCTCTCCTGCAAGGGCGCCTCGACGACGCCGAGTCGCTCGCGTACGAGTACCAGGAGATTTTCGGCGCGGGGAACTTCTTCCTCGAGATCCAGGACCACCCGAATCTGCCGGAAGCGATCACCGTGCGGGAGCGCGCGATCGCGCTCTCGCAGAAGACGGGCATCCCGCTCGTCGCGACCGCCGACCTCCACTACGTGAAGAGCACCGACGCGCCGTATCACGACGTGCTGCTCGCGGTGCAGACCGGGAGCCAGGTCGGCGACGCCAACCGCATGAGCATGGCGAGCGACGACTTCTCGATGGCTTCCCCCGACGCGATGGCCAATGCCTTCGCCGACGTGCCCGACGCGATCTCGAACACCGTGGCCATAGCCGAGCGCTGCGACCTGCAGCTCGAGCTCGGCACACCGCTCCTGCCGCGATTCCGCACCCCGGACGGGCAGAGCGCGAACGAGCACCTCGCCTCGCTGCTGACCGAACGCCTTCCCTCCCGCTATCCGGATCATGACTCCGACGCGCGCGTCCAGGAGCGCCTGGCGTACGAGCTCGGCGTCATCGAGCGCACGGGCTTCGCGGACTACTTCCTCATCGTCGCGGACCTCGTGAACTGGGCCAAGGAGCACGGCATCTCCGTCGGCCCCGGCCGCGGGTCCGCCGCCGGCTCGCTGGTCTCGTACGTCCTCGGCATCACGAACGTCGACCCCCTCCGCTGGGACCTCCTCTTCGAGCGCTTCCTCAACCCGGAGCGCATCGAGATGCCGGATATCGACCTCGACTTCGCCGACACGCGCCGCGACGAGGTCCTCGACTACGCCCGCCGCACGTACGGCGACGACCACGTCGCGCAGATCATCACCTTCGGGACCATGGCCGCGCGCGCGGCCGTCCGTGACGCTGGTCGCGCCATGGGCATCCCGCTCCCGCTCTGCGACCAGATCGCCAAACTCATCCCGGGCGGGCCGAAGGGCCTCGACGTGAAGACGGCGCGGCGCACCATCCCTGATCTCCAGGCCCTCGAGAAGGAGGAGCCTGACGCGACGCGCCTCCTGGACGTCGCCGAGCACCTCGAGGGCGTCGTGCGCCACGCGTCCGTCCACGCGTGCGGCACCGTGATCTCGGACCGCCCGCTCACCGACGTCGTCCCGGTGCAGCTCGCGCCGCAGAACAAGGACGTGGTCATCACGCAGCTGGACATGCGGAACGTCGAGCGGCTCGGCCTCCTGAAGATCGACCTCCTCGGCCTCACCGGCCTGACCACGATCGAGGAGACCAAGAAGCTCATCCGCGAGCTCCGCGGCGAGGAGCTCGACCTCGACGGCATCCCGCTCGACGACGAGGCGACGTTCGAGCTCTTCCGCAAGGCGGACATGACCGGCGTCTTCCAGTTCGAGTCCGGGGGCATGCGCAAGGTCATGCGCGAGCTGCAGCCGACGGTCTTCGAGGACCTCGTCGCCGTGGTGGCGCTCTTCCGCCCCGGCCCGATGGACCTGATCCCGAGCTTCATCGCGCGCAAGAAGGGCGAGGAGCCGGTGACGTACCTCCACCCCCGCCTCCAGCCGATCCTCGAGAACACGTACGGCATCGGCGTCTATCAGGAGCAGATGATGCGCATCGCCACGGACCTCGCGGGCTACACGCTCCCGGAGGCGGACAAGCTCCGCAAGGCGATCGGCAAGAAGATCAAGTCCCTCCTCGACGAGCAGGAACAGAAGCTCGTGAAGGGCATGGTCGCAAACGGCATCGACCAGCGCACGGCGCAGGCGATCTGGGAGATGTTCCCGCCCTTCGCGCGGTACGGCTTCAACAAGAGCCACGCGGTCTGCTACGCGCTCATCGGGTACCAGACCGCGTACCTCCGCGCGCACTACCCGATCGAGTTCGCGACGGCGCAGTTCAACGCGGACCGGCACGACACGGAGCGCATCGCCATGCTCGCGCACGAGGCGGCGCTCTCCGGCATCCAGCTCCTCCCGCCGGACGTCAACGCGAGCGGCGTGGGCTTCCTGCCCGAGGACGGCGACGTGCGCTTCGGGCTCTCCGCAATCAAGAACGTCGGCGAGGGCATCGCTGAGGCGATCCACCGCGAGCGGCAGCAGAACGGCCCGTACAAGGACCTCGCGCAGTTCGTCGAGCGCCTGTGCAGCCACAAGGACCTCAACAAGCGCTCCCTCGAAAGCCTCGCCAAGGCCGGCGCGCTGGACTGCTTCGGCTTCGAGCGCGGCGAGCTCGTCGCGAACCTCGACTACGTCGTCCAGTGCGGTTCCGCGCAAAAGCGACGCATCGAGAGCCACAAGGCCTCTCTCTTCGGCTCCATGCAGCAGGTCGCCCCGCAGGTGCGCCTCGACAACTGGCTCTCGGCGCCGCCCGTGTCGAGCAAGGAGAAGCTCTCGTGGGAGAAGGAGCTCATCGGCCTCTACGTCTCAGACCATCCCCTCTCCGAGCACGAGGAGGAGCGCAAGCGCATCGGCGCCATCCCGATCGCAGAAGCGCGCGCACGGATGGCGGACGCTCAGGTGCGCGTCGTGGGCCTCGTCTCGCGCGTGCAGAGCATCACGACCAAGTCGGGAGAGCCGATGGCCTTCGCGCTCATCGAGGACCTCTCCCCGGAGCCTATCGAGGTCGTGGTGTTCACCCGCGTGTACGAGCAGACGCGCGCAGTATGGCAGCAGGACCAGATCATCGCGATCGCCGGGAGGATCCAGAAGCGCGACGACGAGGTGAAACTCATCGCGGACAAGGCGAAGGCGCTCGTGATATGAAGAGGCGGACCCGCAGGTCCGCCTCTCTGTAATCACTTCTCCTTCTTCGCCCGCCTGCCGAGCAGGTCTCTCGCGAGCTTGCCGCCGAGGATGACGCATCCCGCGAGCAGCACGTACCACGCGGTCGGCGCGACCCACCAGGGCATCGCGAAGCTGTCTGCGACCGCCTGCACGTCGTTCATCGCGCGCACGAGTATGAACACGAGCGCTGATGTGAACATCAGCCCGGCGAGGACGACGTTGAACGTCAGCCTCTTGAGGCGGTCCGAGCGTTCCTCGGCGTGGCTCACCCAGATAGCGAGGACCAGGATGCCGACGACGTAGGCGATGAGGATCCGCCAGTCGAGATACATCTGCGCGACGAACGCGTAGAGAAGACTCAGGACGACGATCCACGAGGCCAGGTACAGGAAGAGCCTGACGGGTTTCGAAGCGGCAGCGCCGCCTTTTTCAGCCATAAACGAAATACCTCCCAGTTATTCGGATATCAGAGAACTCGCTACTTATACGTATCTTTTGCTTATTTGACAATATCGGCTCCGAGGAGCGCGCGCACGCGGCTCTCGCCGAGCGACAGGAAGAAGGTCGGCAGCCGCGGGCCGGTCTCGCTGTCGGTGAGGAGCAGGCGGTAGAGCGCCTTGAAGAAGTCGCGCTGAGCCGCCTTCACGGCTGGGGTCGGCTCGTCATCGGGGTCCTGGCCGGCGGCTTCCTTGGGGATGCCGTACAGGAGCGTCGTGAGGCCTTCCAAGGTCCAGGCCTCCCCCATCCGGTCGGCCAGGGTACGGACCTGCTCCTGCAGGTCAGGCGCGAGCGCCTCCCAGGCTTCCCGGGCGAATCCCTCGCGCACGTGCGTGCGCTCGTCCTCGGGGAGGTAACGCGTGACCCAGGCGATCGCGCAGGTCAGGCGCGGCTCGGTCTCGCCCTCGGAGAGCTCCCGGCCCAGCTGGTCGCTCGCGACGCGGAGGATCTGCTCGCGATTGCCGAGCGTGACGTCCGCTGCGGAGGACAGCGTGCGGAACGGGACGGCGACGGGCGCATGCAGGACCGCGCCGGCGCTGGTCGCGAGACAGCGCTCACGGACGAGCCGTTCGGCCTCGCTCGCCTGCCCAGCCGCCACCTTGTCGCCGAAGCTGTCCCACTCGTCGTAGAGGCGGATGACCTCCTTCCCGAAGTCGATGTCGAAGTGCTTGCCGTAGTGCCGCCGCACGTAGAGCCAGCGGAGCATCGCGGGCTCCAGGATCTCGAGCGCCTGGCCCGGCGTCGGGCTGCCGCCGGCCGAGCTCGAGATCTTGGAACGGCCCGCCATGCCGACGAACGCGTACTGGACGAAGTACGGCGCCTCGTAGCCGAAGAGCTTCACGATCTCCTTGCCGACGGTGTAGCTGCTGTTAGGCGCGGCATGATCCTCGCCGCCCGGCTCGAAGACGACGCCCTCGTGCGCCCAGCGCATCGGCCAGTCCACCTTCCAGACGAGCTTCCCTTGGATCTTCTCGTCCAGCGAGTAGCTCTCGCGATGGCCGCAGGCGCAGCGGTACGCGATCGTCGCCGTGGCCTCGTCGTAGCTCTCGACGACCGCGTCGTCCTTGCCGCACGTCGCGCAGTACGGCTTGAACGGGTAGTACGCCGCGCGGCGCTCCGCGAGGGGCCGGTCCTGCGGGTTAGCGGTCTGGTACCTCGCGAGGATGTCGAATATCTCGCTGCGCTTGGCCATGGCCGTACGGATACCCGCGCGGTAGTCGCCGCGCGGGTACGCTTCGGACTGGCGCACGTAGCGGACGTTCTTTCCTGAGACGACGCCGAGCCGAGCCGCGGCCTGCTCGAAGTCGCGGATGTGCCGGTCCGCGTAGGACGGGAACTCTCCTCCCGGATCGGGGACGGCGGCGAGGGGCTTGCCGATGTGCTCCGCCCAGCTCTCAGGGACGCCCTTCGGGACCTTGCGGAAGCGGTCGTAGTCGTCCCAGGAGTAGATATGCTCGACCTTCCTGCCGCGCCGGCGGAGCTCCTCGGCCACGAGATGGACCGTCATCAGCTCCCGGAGGTTGCCGAGATGGATCGCGCCGGACGGGCTGATGCCCGAGGCGCAGACGATCGTCTCCGGCATCTCGGGCTTCGTCGCCGCGAACGCCTCGACGGCGTCCGCGGTCTGCTCTATCCAGAAGCGCTCCTCGGCCATGCAGGCATTGTATCGGAAGGAGGCCGAGATGCTACGCTGGGGGCAGATACTTCAGAAGGAGGTCAACCTATGGCACGTAACGAGAGAGCGATGCTGGCCACCCGCATCAGGGGCATCGAGCTGCACGTAGCGCGCGAGCTAGCGAAGTTCCGCGAAAAGCTGGACTTCAGCGAGCGCTTCCATTGGATCATGCAGGATCGCGCGAACCTGCTCGATTCCCGGAGCGTCGTCATCGCGCTCAAGATCAGCGTCGCGCGCGACCTGCTCAGACAGACCGTGCGGAACATCCAGATCATGCTTGGATACGCCCGGAAGGCTGAGGACCTCGGCAACAAGCTGCAGATCCTCGCGTCCCAGAAGCGGGCCTACAGCATGGCGCAATGCCTGCAGCAGGCGCTCCTCGAATCAGTCGCGGAGCTCATGTCCGACGAGCGATACCAGGACATCCTGTACGGAGAATAGAAAAAGGCGGCCGGTCGGCCGCCTTTCCCGCGCCTGCGGCTCAGGCTACCGAGACGATCGTGTAGTGCACGACGCCCGCGGGCGTGGTCACGGTCACCTTGTCGCCGGCCTTCGCGCCGAGGAAGGCGCGGCCGAGCGGCGACTCGTTGCTTACCTTGCCGGCAGCGGGATCCGCCTCCTCCGAGCCGACGATCTCGTACTCGGTCGCCTTCGCGCTCGCGCCGCGCTTGGCGGTGACGATCGAGCCGATGACGGCGACGTCGCTCTTGGCGTGCTTGATGATCTCCGCGTGCTTGATCATCTCCTCGAGCTCGACGATGCGCATCTCGACGCGCTCCTGCTCGTTGCGCGCCTCGTCGTAGGCCGTGTTCTCGGAGAGGTCGCCGAGCTCCTTCGCCTCGCGGAGACGGTCCGCGACCTCGTGCCGCTTCTCGGTGCGGAACAGCTCGAGCTCCTGCTTGAGCTCGTCGAGACGCTTCTGGGTGACGTAGTACTTGTCCATTTCCTGAAAAGCGGCCTACCGCTTCGGGTAGGCGCCGATGATCGAATTATACCGGATTCTAAGGTTCTCCCCCAGGGTCTGCAAGTATGCCCGGGCCCCCACGGTCGAGCCCGGCCGGTCGTGCCAGACGACCGGAATCTCCTTGATTTTCAGGCCCAGGCGCCGGGCCAGCACGAGTGCCTCGATGTCGAATCCCCAGCGCCGGGTCCGCAGGTGCGGGAATACCGCCTCTGCCGCATGGGCCGTGAACGCCTTGAAGCCGCACTGGGTGTCGTGGATGCCGGGCAGGTTGGTGGCCTGGATGAAGAGGTTGCCGAGGCGCCCGAGGAGCCTCCGCGGGAGCGGCTGCGGCGGGCGCATGACCGACCCCGGCAGCGCGCGCGAGGCGAAGGCGATATCCGCCCCCTCCTGCAGGGCTGCTGCGAGCTTCCCGAATTCCTCGAAAGGGGTCGCGCCGTCCGCGTCGGCGAACAGGCGGATCGCGCCGCGCGCCTCCTGCATGCCGCGCGCGACCGCGCTCCCCTTGCCCGCGTTCGGCTCCTGGCGGACCAGGCGCAGCTGCGGGAAATCCCGCATCATGCGCTCCACGATCTCCGCGGTCCGGTCGGTCGAGCCGTCGTCGACCACCAGCACCTCGAAGGGCTCGCTGCGCGTGAGGAAGTACGCGTGCGCGGCGACCAGGACCGGCGCGATGCGCTCCGCCTCGTTGTAGGCCGGGATGATGACCGACACCTCGGGCTGCATGCCGAGGAAGACGCTGTCCCCGGGAGGGGCCGGTCGCTCCTCGGCTACCGTGACCGGCACGGCCGCCTTCTTGCGCGTCGCGCGCTTCTTCGGCGCAGCCGCCGCTTCTGATGTCGCCGCCTTCGCGGGGCGCTTCCGCGGCGGCTTCGGCTTCTCGATAGCCGGGTCGGCGATCTGCTCGTCGAGGACTTTCTTCCGTCCGGGCATAGGGCCAGAGTATACCAGCTAGAGCGGGCAGTCCGTGACGGTCAGCACGACCGGCCCGTCCTCGGTGATCGCGACCGTGTGCTCGCTGTGCGCCGCGATGCTGCCGTCGAACGTCGCGAAGCTGTCATCGGGCATCTGGCGCACGATGCGGCTCCCGAGCGAGAACATCGGCTCGATGGCGATGACGAGCCCCGGCGTCAGGCGCATGCCCGCGCCCGGCTTCCCCGCGTTGGCCACGTACGGCGCCTCGTGCAGCTCGCGGCCGATGCCGTGGCCGCCGAGGCCCTCGACGACGCTCACCTTGCGCTTGCGCGCGACCTGGCTGACGGCGTGGCTGATGTCGCCGAGATGCCGTCCCGGCTGCGCCGCGGCGATGCCTGCGGCGAGGGCCTCCTCGGTCGCAAGGACGAGGTCGCGCACCTGCTCCGGAACCTCGCCGACGAGGAAGGTGCGCGCCGAATCCGAATGCCAGCCCTTGTGGACGAGTCCTAGGTCGACGGTCAGGACGTCCCCTTCCTTGAGGACGTACGCGCCCGGGAGGCCGTGCACCACCGTCTCGTTGACCGAGGCGCAGATCGTCGCGGGGAAGGGCCGCTCAGCCCCCGCAGGCGCGTATCCGAGGAAGGACGGCTCGTCGCCGCCCGCCTGGATGAGCTCGCGCGCGAGCGCGTCGAGCTCGCGCGTCGAGACGCCTGGCGCCACGCGCGCGGCGACCTGGTCGAGCACGCGCGCGAGGCGCCTCCCCGCCTCGGCCATGAGCGCGATCTCCTCGCGCGTCTTCGTCCGCATCACTCCCCGTCGAGCGCCTTGAGGATGTCCGTGAACACCATGACCGGCGCCTGGTCCCCGTCGATCGCCTGGACCGGGATGCCGAGCTTCTTCACGAACTCGACGACCGGCAGCGTCTTCTCCTCGTACTCCTTGATCCGCGTTGCCGCCTTGTCGGCGTCGGCGCGGACGAAGAGCTCGCCGCCGCAGACGCGGCACCGCTTGGGCGCTTCCTGCGCGGGGCCGGTCGCCAGCTGCGGGCGGCCGCATACCGTGCAGGTGGCGCGCCGGCTGTTGCGGATGTCGCCGACCTCCCGCGGGATCTCGATGACCACGCAGCGGACGTTCTCCGCGCCGTACCCGGCGACGAGCGTCGGCATTATGGCCTCCGCCTCGCCGAGCGTGCGCGGGCTCCCGCCGAGCACGCAGCTCGTACGGTGCTCCGCCAGCTGCGCGAGATGCTCGCTGAGGACGCCGATCACGAACGAAGGCGTCATGAGCAGGCCGCTGTCGTAGCGCTCGCGTTCGGCGGCGATCACCGGATCGGACTGGCGCTCCGGATCATGGACGATCTTGCCGACGAGCCTGCCGGTGTCGACGACCTCGAAGGCGAGGGTGTCGGCGAGCAGCATGGCCTGCGTGCTCTTCCCCGAGCCCGGGGGGCCGAAGATGATGACCGCGCGCGCCGCCTGCATGCTACCTGCGGTCGTATTCGCGGACCTGGAGCTGCGAGTCGATCTGGCGCATGGACTCGAGCGCCACGGCGACCACGATGAGGATGGCGGTGCCGGAGAGCGAGAGCGCCGTCGAGGAGCCCGCGTTGACCCCGGTGATGGCGGCGACGAGCGCCTGCACGATCGCCGGCAGGATGGCGATGATCGCGAGCGCGAGCGCGCCGTAGAACGTGATGCGGCTGATGACGTGCCGGAACGTGTTCTGGGTCTGCTCGCCCGGACGGACGCCGGGGATGAAGCCGCCGCTCCGCTGCAGGTTCTTGGAGATCTCCGCCGGATCGAACGTGACGGACGTGTAGAAGTACGTGAACGCGAAGACGAGGACGAAGTAGACGCTGTTGTGCGCCCACTGGTTGTTCAGGAAGGCGTTCGCCCACTCGTTCACCCGGACGCCCCACTCGGGCGTGATGAGCGCGACCATCTGCGCGAAGAACTGCGGGAAGGTCAGGACCGAGATCGCGAAGATGAGCGGGATCATGCCCGCCTGGTTCACCTTGAGCGGGAGGTAGCTGGAGCTGCCGCCCATGAGGCGGTTGCCGCGCACCTGGCGCGCATAGGCGATGGGCATGCGCCGCTCCCCCTCCGTGAGATAGACCACGCCGAGCACGATCGCGAGGGTCAGGACGCCGAACCCGATGAGGATGTCCGGCGAGTAGTTCCGGAGGCCCTGGGTGATGGTGCCCGGAAGGCCCGCGAGGATGCCCGAGGCGATGATGAGCGAGATGCCGTTGCCGAGCTTCTGCTCGCTGATGATCTCGCCGATCCAGAGCGCGAGCATGGATCCCGCGACGATGATGAGCACGTTGCGGAGCATGTCGACCGGGCCGAGCGGGTCGATGATCCCCTGCGAGGTGAAGAGCATGAGGAAGCCGTACGCCTGGATGGCTGCGAGCGGCACCGTGATGTAGCGGCTGATGCGGTTGAACTTGGCCTGGCCGCGCGCGCCCTCCTCGTAGTACATCTCCTTGAGGCGCGGGAAGATGATCGTCAGCAGCTGCATGATGATCGTGGCGGTGATGTACGGGCCGACGCCGAGCATGACCAGCGAGAGCGTCGAGAGGCCGCCTCCCGAGAAGAAGTCGAGGAAGCCGAGCAGCGTGCTGCCGCCGAAGAACGAGGCGAGCCGGGCCGGATCGATCTGTGGGATCGGGATGGCGGCGAGGACCCGGTACGCGACGAGGAGCCCCACCACCGTGAGGACACGGGTGCGGAGCTCGGGAATGGCGAAAAGCTTGGCGAAGCGCTGCATGGGAGGATCAGGCGACCGAGCCGCCCGCTGCCTCAATCTTAGCACGCGCGCCTTCGGATACCTGGAGGCCCGAAAGCACCAGCTTGCCGGTCACCGAGCCGTTCGCGAGCACCTTGATGGGACCCTTGTGGCGCGCCGGGACGAGCTTGAGCTCGCGGAGCACCTCGGGCGTCACCTGGTCGCGTCCTGCGGCCTTCTTGCTCAGCGGGCCGACGTTGACCACGAACGCCTCTGCGGACGTCGGCTTGTTCGCGAAGCCGCGACGCTTCGGGATGCGCGAGATGAGGTCGCGGATCGCCGGGCGCATGGACGTGCCCGCGCGCGACTTCTGGCCCTTCTGGCCGCGGCCGCCGGTCTTGCCGCGCTTGCCGCCGCGGCCGATCCGCTGAGCGCGCTGCTTCTTGTATCCGATCTCGTGGAGCTGCATGGGAGTGGTGTTAGGCGTCGGCGCGCTTCGGCTTCTCCGACTTGATGCTCTTGAGCGCCTCGACGGCCGCCCAGGCGTTGGTGAGCTTGTTCGGCGTGCGGCCGAGCACCTTCGCGGTGGCGTCCTTCACGCCGGCGAGCGCGAGCACGGAGCGCACGGCGGAGCCGGCGCGGAGGCCATGGCCGTGCGGCGCCGGCTTGATGCGGACCTTCGCCGCGGAGTACTTGGCCTCGGTCTCGTGCGCGATGGTGCGCTTCTCGCGGAGGGGCACGGTGACGAGCTCGCGGTTCGCCTTGGCCTTCGCCTTGGCGATCGCCTGCTGGACGTCGAGGCCCTTGCCGACCCCGATGCCGACCTTCCCCGCCTCGTCGCCGACCACGACGGTCGCGCGGAAGCGGAAGCGCTTTCCGCCCGCGACCACGCGCGTCACGCGGCGCATGTCGAGCACCTTCTCCTTGAGTTCCGCCTTGGGCTGGGTGAATTCGCGTGCCATGTGCGTGTTAGATAGTGAGTCCTGCTGCGCGGGCGCCTTCGGCGAGGGCTTTCACGCGGCCGTGGTAGCGGTAGCTGCCGCGGTCGAAGACCGCGGAGGTGACGCCGGCGGCCTTCGCTTTCTCGGCGATGAGCGCCCCGAGGAGCGCGCCCTGCTCGACGCGCGCGGCCTTCTGGTCGACCTGCTTGGTCGAAGCCGCGGCCAGCGTCACGTGCGAGCTGTCGTCGATCAGCTGCGCGTAGAGCGCCGCGTTGCTGCGGAATACGGTCAGGCGCGGGCGCTCGGCGCTGCCGCGCACCTTGGCGCGCGTGCGGCCGGCCCGGCGGAGACGCTTCACGGTAGGAGACTTGGTGCGGTTCATGGGTTCGGTGGTTTACTTGCCGGCCTTCTTGCCTGCCTTCATACGGACGAACTCGCCCTGGTAGCGGATGCCCTTGCCCTTGTACGGCTCCGGCTTACGGAACTTGCGGATGAGCGCAGCCGTCTGGCCGACGTCCTCCTTGCTCGTGCCCGAGACCGTGATGAGGTTCTTCTCGACCGCGACGGTCACGCCGGCAGGCGGGTCGAACTTCACCGGATGCGAGAAGCCGAGCGCGAGGCTGAGCGTAGCGCCTTCCATGGCGGCGCGATAGCCGACGCCCTGGATCTCGAGGGTCTTGCTGTACCCCTCGGTGACGCCGATCGCGGCGTTGCGCAGCAGCGACCACTGGGTGCCGAGGTTGGCGGCGGCCTGGCGGTCAGTGCCGGTCAGGGTCACGGCGACGCCTTCCTCGCCCTGCGCGACCGAGACGCCGGCGAGCTTCTGGACGCGGAGCTCGCCCTTCGGACCGCTCACCGAATACGCGCCGTCCTTCTCGGTGAAGGTCGCGCCGTTGAGCGGGATGGGCTTGCGTGCGAGTCGTGACATGGGAGTGGAGATTACCAGATCTGGAAGAGATATTCGCCGCCGGCCTTCTTGTCGCGGGCCTCGGCGTTGCTGAGCACGCCCTGCGGAGTCGTGAGGACGCCGATGCCGTAGCCCTGGCGGACCGCCTTGATGTCCCGGTAGCCGGAATACAGGCGACGGCTCGGCTTGCTCACGATCTTGAAGTCCTGGAAGCGCGGCTTGCCGTCGTCGTAGGCGAGCTTGATGTCGAGGTAGAGCTTCTTGTCGGAGACGCGCTTCTGCACCTCCTTGATGAAGCGGTAGCGGACCAGGAGCTTGGCGATCTCATGGTTGAGCTTGCTGTACGGCGTCTGGAAGCCCTCCTTCCGGGCGGCGTAGGCGTTCTTGATCTTGGCGAGCAGGTCGTAGTGCATGGCTTCGGTTACCAGGAGGACTTGCGGATGCCCGGGATGAGGCCGGCGGAGGCCATCTCGCGGAAGCAGATGCGGCAGAGACCGAAGTCGCGGATGTAGCCGTGCTTGCGGCCGCAGCGGAAGCAGCGCCGGACGACCCTCGTGCTGAACTTGGGCTTCTTCTTGCTGCGGGCGATGAGTGACTGGCGTGCCATCTTACTTTGCGAACGGGAACCCGATCTTCTTGAGGACCTCGATGGTCGCTGCGCGGTCGTGGACCTTGGGGACGGCGGTGATGCCGAGCGAGAAGGCGCTCTGCGAGCGCTCCGCGTTGATCTCGGGGAACACGTACTGCTCCTTCACGCCCACGTTGAGCGCGCCGCCCTGGTCGACCTTGCTCTCCGGGATGCCGGAGAAATCGCGTACGCGAGGCAGGACCATCCTAGTGAAGCGGACCAGGAAATCAACCATCTTCCGGCCCCTGAGCGTCACCACGACGCCTACGACCTGGCCCTCGCGGACCTTGAATCCGGCGATGGACTTCTTCGCCGCGGTGGTGTGCGGCTGCTGCCCGGTCAAGTCCGCGACGTCGCGGATGACCTGCGGGAGGTACTTGTCCTCGAAGTTCGCCATGTTCCCGGCCCGGCCGACGCCGACCTGGATGATGACCTTGGCGAAGTGCGCGCCGAGGAGAGCAGCCTCGGGGGAAGCGTGCTCGGTCTTCGCGTGCTTGTGTGCGGTCTTCGTAGTCATGGCGTTAGAGTGCGGCATCGCACTTCTTGCAGAAGCGGACTTTGTTGTCGCCGTCCATGCGGTAGCCGACGCGGCCGGCCTTCTTGCAGCTCGGGCATACGAGCGCGACGTTGCTCACGTCGATCGGGCGCGGGATCTCGACCTGCTGCATGGTCGGCTTCGCCTGGCGGGTCGCCTGGCTCCGGACGAACTTCTTGTACAGGTTGACGCCGTCGATCTGCACGCGGCCGGTCTCGGCGATGACGCGCGCGACCGTGCCGGTCTGCCCCTTCGCCCTCCCTGCGGTTACGAGGACCGTGTCCCCTTTCTTGATGCGGTACTTCATGGCGTTAGACGATATCAGAGACCATGGTCATGAGCTTGTCGTGCCCCATCGCCTTGAGGTCGCGCGGGAACGGGCCGAAGACGCGGGTGCCCACCGGCTCCTTCTTTGCATCGAGCACGACGGCGGCGTTGTCGTCGAAGCGGACGTAGCTGCCGTCCGGGCGGCGCATGGCGTTGCGGGAGCGCACGACGAGCACCTTCACGATGTCCTTCTTCTTCACGTTCTTGCGCGGCTCCGCGGTCTGGACGGAGGCCACCACGACGTCGCCGATGGAGGCGTAGCGCTTGCGGCTGCCGCCGAGCACGCGGAAGACGCGGACGACCTTGGCGCCGCTGTTGTCCGCAACCTTGAGGAGTGAGCGTTCCTGGATCATGGCTAGCTGTTGTTGGGGACGATCTCCCAGCGCTTCGTCTTCGAGAGCGGGCGCGCTGCCCGGATCGTGACGACGTCGCCGACCTTGGAGCTGTTCGCCTCATCATGCGCGGCGAACGTGGTGGTCACCTTGTAGTACTTGAGGTACTTCGGGTGCTTCTTCATGCGCGAGACAGCCACAATACGCGTCTTGTCCATCTTGTCGGACGTGACGGTGCCCGTGAACGAGCGCTGGTGGATGGTCTTGTTATCGGTCATGGCTTCAGGCGCGCGGCTCGCGGGCGACGGTGAGCGCGCGAGCGATGTCGCGCTTGATCTTCGCGACAGCCGCGCCATTCTTGCTCTTTCCCGTCATGATGTCCAGGCGCGTCACGCGGAGCTTCTCCTTGAGGTCCGCGACGACCTTGGCCAGCTCGCCTGCTGACTTCGTGCGGTAATCGGCGATAGTCTTGGAATGCTTCATGTTCAGGATACGCGGCTGATGACCTTGACCTTGAAGGGCAGCTTGTGGCCGGCGCGGCGGAAGGCCTCGCGCGCGAGCTCCTCGGCGACGCCGTCCATCTCGAAGATGACGCGGCCGGGCTTGACCGGGAACACGTAGTGATCCACCGGCCCCTTGCCGCCGCCGAGGGTCTTCTCAGGCGGGCGCTTGGTCACCGGCTTGTCCGGGAAGACGCGGATCCAGACGCGGCCCTGGCGCTTGATGTAGCCGGTGATGGTCCGGCGCGCCGCCTCGATCTGGCGGGAGTTGAGCCATGCCGGCTCGAGCGCCTGGATGCCGATGCTGCCGTACTGCAGGTCGGTGCCGCGCGTCTCGACGAGGCGCTCGCGGGAGCGTCCCTTGTGCCACTTGCGGTGCTTTACTTTCTTCGGGATAAGCATAGGTCTAGTCGCGGTCGAAGACGTCTCCCTTGTAGATCCAGACCTTCACGCCGACGGTGCCGTAGGTCGTGAACGCGGTCGCCTGCGCGTAGTCGATGTCCGCGCGCAGGGTCTGGAGCGGCAGGCTGCCGCGGACCTTCCACTCGCGGCGCGCGATCTCCGCGCCGTCGAGGCGGCCGGAGAGCAGGATCTTCGCTCCCTTCACGTCCTTGTTCTGCATGAGGGCGTCGAGCTGCTTGCGCATGGACTGGCGGAAGCGGATGCGGCGCTGGATGTCCTGGACGATGTTATGCGCCGTGGCGGCCGCCGAGACCTCGCTCCGCTTGAGCTCCTCGACGTTGAGACTGAGCGGCACCTGCTGGTAGCCGGGCGTCGCCTTGAGCGCCTTGTCGAGCGCCGCCGTCAGGTCCTGGATGCCCTTGCCGCCGCGACCGATGACCACGCCGGGACGCGCCGCCTTGATGACGACGCGCAGGCCGCCCGTGGTGCGCTCGATGTCGAGGCTCGCGATGCCAGCGGAGCCGACGCGCTTGTACACCGTATTGCGGATCGCCTCGTCCTGCATCAGGTACGTGCGGTACTGGGCGCGGTCGTTGAGCTTCGCGTTCGCGCGCACGCCGAAGAACCAGCGCGACGACCACGGCCTGCTGACTCCTACGCGGAACCCGACTGGATTGATCTTCTGTCCCATGGTGTTGGATGACGATACGTGAGGTGGTGGTCAGGGGCAACTACGCGTCGCCGGTCTTGCGGCTGAAGAACTTCGACTTCTTCGCTGTCGTCTCCTTGACCTTCTTGTCGTCGGCGTGCTCGTGCGCCTTCGGCTTCTCGACCTTCTTCTCCTCGACCTTCGCCGGAGCCGTCTTCTTCTGGCGGCGCGGCATGACGAACGGAACGGCCTTGAGGCCCTCCTTCTCGCCGAGCACTAGGCTGACGTGGCTGCTGATCTTCTGGATCACGGTGCCGCGGCCGCGGGCCTTCGGGAGCATGCGCTTGATCATCGGGCCGTTGTCCACGCGGATGCTGGCGACGTAGAGCTTCTCCATGGCCATATCGGCGGCCTCCGCGTTGGCGATGGCGGACTGGAGGAGCTTGGCGAGCGGGGTCGCTGCGCGGCGCGTCTGCACCATGAGCTGCGCCTGCGCGTCCGGGACGGACTTGCCGCGGATGAGATCGGCGACGTTACGCACCTTGCGGGGCGCGACGCGGAGATGACGGAGGTTTGCCTTGGCGGTCTTCATGGTCGTGGTCATTACTTCTTGCCCTTCGCGGCCTCCTTCATGAGCTTGCCGCCGTGACGGATGAACTTCTTGGTCGGCGCGAACTCGCCCAGGCGATGGCCGACCATCTCCTCGGTGACGCGGACCGTCGTGAAGCCCTTGCCCATGTGGACGTCGAAGGCGTGCCCGACGAACTCAGGCGCGATCTCGGAGTCGCGCGCCCAGGTCTTGATGGGCTCGGGCTGGCCAGCCTCGATCTTCTTGAGGAGCTTGGCGTAGACGTACGGAGGCTTCTTGAGAGAACGTGACATGTTACTTGGACTGGCGGCCGGGGCGGCGCTTCACGATGAACTTGGTGGACGGCTTGGTCTTGCTGCGGGTCTTGCGGCCGCCGGTGATGTTGCCCCAGATGTCCTTGGGCTTGCGGGTACCGCGCGGCTGCCGGCCTTCGCCGCCTCCGTACGGATGGTCCACGGGGTTCATCGCCGAGCCGCGGACGGTCGGGCGGACGCCCATGTGACGGTTGCGGCCAGCCTTGCCGATGACCACGAGGCTGTGCTCGCCGTTGCTGACCTCGCCGAGGGAGGCGAAGCAGGTGGAGAGGACCTTGCGGACCTCGCCCGAGGCGAGCTTGAGGTTGGTGTAGCCGGCCTCGTGCGCCATGACCTCCATCGAGGTGCCGGCGCTCCGGGCGAGCTGGCCGCCCTTACCGGGCTGGAGCTCCACGTTGTAGACCTTGAAGCTGGTCGGGAAGTTGCCGAGGCGCATGCGATTGCCCGTGGTCAGCGGCACCTGCTCGTCGGCGACGATGGTGTCCCCCACCTTGAGGTCCTTCGGCGCGATCACGTAGCTGTACTCGCCGGTCTCGTACTTGATGAGCGCGATGAACGCCGTGCGGTACGGGTCGTACTGGAGCGACTCGACCACGGCAGGAACGCCGAGATGCGCGGTCTGCTTGAAGTCGACCAGGCGGTACCGGCGCTTGTTGTGGCCGCCCTGGTGGCGCATGGTGATGCGCCCGGTGCTGTTGCGGCCGGCGTGGTTCTTCAGCGTCACCAGGAGCGACTTCTTCGGCTTGGCGCCCTTGGTGAGCGTCTTGCCGTAGGAAACCGTCGTCATCTGACGGCGCGAAGGCGAGGTCGGCGAGTACTTCTTCATGGGATTACTGGATGGTGATGGTCTGGCCGGCCTTGAGGGTGACGGTCGCCTTCTTGATCGCAGGCTTGGTGCCCGCGAGGCGTCCCCAGCCCTTCCGCTTTGCGGGACGGGTCGTGATGGTCACGTCGATCGGGTCCACCTTGTAGAGCTCCTTCACGAGCTTCTTCACCTCGGTCTTCGTGGCCTCGGGGCGGACGAGGAAGGTGTACTTGCCCTTGCCCGAAGCCATGGCCGTCTTCTCGGTCACCCAGATGCGCTTGATGAGGGTACGATCCAGCATGTTACTTGGTGAGGGAATAGCGCTCGGCGATGACGGGCAGGGCCTTCTGGTCGACGAGGATGTTCTTGTAGTTGAGCAGATCGTAGACGTTGAGCGACACCGGGGAGACGATCTTCGCCTTCACGAGGTTGCGGCCGATGCGGGTCACGGTCGTGTCCTCGGGGTTGCGCACGATCAGAACGTCCACTTTCTTATGGTTCTTCGGCAGCGCGAGGAACGAGGAGAGCCGCGCGAAGAGCTCCTTCGTCTTCGGGGTCTCGACCTCGAAGTCCGTCATGACCTTCAGCTCCTGATCGGCGAGCCGCTTGGAGAGGATGGACTTGATGGCGGTGCTGCGCATCTTGCTGTTGACCTTCTGCGAGTAGTCGCGGTCCTTGCGGGGGCCGTGGCTGACGCCGCCGCCGACCCAAATCGGGCTGCGGCGGGAGCCGTGGCGGGCGCGGCCGGTGCCCTTCTGCTGCCAGGGCTTGGCGCCGGTACCGGAGACCTCGCCGCGGTTCTTCACGTGCGCCCACGGGCGGCGGGCGTTCGCCTGCTGCGCGACGAGCACCTGCTTGACCAGGGCCGGCTTCCACTCCGTGTCGAAGACGCCCTCGGGGAGGGAGACCTTCCCCTTGGGGTCGGCGGAGGCGAGGGAGTAGAGCTGTGCGTCCATTTACTTCGTGATGAGGATGAGGGCGCCGCGAGCGCCAGGAACGGCGCCCTTGATGAGGATGAAGCGGCCGTCCGCGTCGACCTCGACGACCTTCAGGCCCTTGATGGTGTTCCGCTCGTTGCCCATGCGGCCGGCCATCTTGCGGCCCGGCACGACGCGCTGCGGCGCGGTGCTGCCGATGGAGCCCGGATGGCGCTGGCGGTTCTTCTGGCCATGGCTAGCCATGCCGACGCCCGCGAAGCCGTGGCGCTTGACCACGCCCTGGAAGCCGCGGCCCTTGGAGTAGCCGGTGATCTTCACCTTGTCGCCGGGCTTGAACTCCTCCAGAGAAACAGGAGCGCCCACCTCGTAGGTGGACGCGTCCTCAATGCGGAACTCGCGCTTCGTCGTGCCGGCTACGAGCTGGATGGCGGAATAGCCGTCCTTCTCGACGGTGCGGACCTGCGAGACGGCGGTCTCGGGGATGTCGAGGCGGGTCACCGGGGTAACCTTATCGCCGTCCCAGACCTGGGTCATCGCGACTTTGCGGGCGAGCAGGAAGCTCATCGGGGTAAAAAAATAAGGTGTTCCTTACCTTGTGCGCCGAACGGGACACAAAATGCTCGGCAAGTGTAACCAGGGGTTCACGCATTGGCAAGAGGCTGGCTCCCAGAAAGGGGCGGGGATTCAACGATCCTTCTCCTCCCCGCCTGGCTGGCTTGGGCGATCGAATAGTTCGTCCGCTAACCAAGGAGAAGCCCCGCCTGCGCGGGGCTTCTCCAGGACAGGGTCTCCCCTGCTCAGATCATCTTCAGCTCAACGTCCACGCCTGCAGGCAGGTTGAGGTTGCTGAGAGACTCGATGATCTTCGGGTTCGGGTTGAGAATGTCGACGAGCCGCTTATGCACGCGGAGCTCGAACTGCTCGCGCGAGTTCTTGTCGATGTTCTGCGCCCGGTTGACCGTGTACTTCCGCAGCGATACCGGCAGCGGGATCGGTCCCTTGAGGTCGGCTTCGTTACGCTCGGCAGTCTCGATGATCTGCTTGGCGGTGTTGTCGACGAGCTTGTGGTCGTACGACTGAATCCGGAGCCGGAGCTTGGGGCCTGCTGCCTCTTTCGCCATGGTTACTTGATGATCTTGGTGACGACACCTGCGCCGACCGTGCGACCACCCTCGCGGATGGCGAAGCGCTGCTTGTCCTCGAGCGCGATCGGGCTGATGAGCTTGACCGTGACGCCGTTGACGGAGTCTCCCGGCATGGCCATCTCGGTGCCCTCAGGCAGGAAGAGCTCGCCGGTCACGTCCGTGGTGCGGACGTAGAACTGCGGCTTGTAGCCCTTGAAGAACGGGGTGTGGCGGCCGCCCTCGTCCTTGGTGAGGACGATGATGTCGGCGGTGAACTCCGAGTGCGGGGTCACCGTGCCCGGCTTGGCGAGCACCTGGCCGCGCTCAACCTGCTCCTTCTTGAGGCCGCGGATGAGCAGGCCGGCGTTGTCGCCCGCCTGGCCCTGGTCGAGGCTCTTGTTGAACATCTCGACGCCCGTGACGACGGTCTTCTGGGTGTCGCGGAGGCCGACGATCTCGATCTCCTCGTTCACCTTGATGACGCCGCGCTCGATGCGGCCCGTGACGACGGTGCCGCGGCCTTCGATCGAGAAGATGTCCTCGACCGGCATGAGGAACGGCTTGTCGAGCTCGCGGACCGGGTCCGGGATGTACTCGTCGACCGCGTCCATGAGGTCCTTGATGGGCTTGACCGCTTCATCGTCAGCGCTGCCGGCCTCGAGGGCCTTGAGGGCGGAACCGCGGATGACCGGGGTCTTCTCGCCGTCGTAGCCGTACTTGGTCAGGAGGTCGCGGATCTCCGCCTCGACGAGGTCGAGGAGATCGGCGTCGTCGACCATGTCGCACTTGTTCATGAATACGACGAGCGCAGGGACGCCGATCTGCTTCGCGAGCAGGATGTGCTCACGGGTCTGCGGCATCGGGCCGTCCGTCGCGGCGACCACGAGGATCGCGCCGTCCATCTGGGCGGCACCCGTGATCATGTTCTTGATGTAGTCCGCGTGGCCAGGGGCGTCTACGTGGGCGTAGTGGCGCTTGGCGGTCTCGTACTCCGAGTGGTGGAGCGAGATGGTGATACCGCGGGCCTTCTCCTCAGGCGCGCTGTCGATAGCGTTGACGTCCTCGGCCTTCTTGGCGAGGCCCATCTTGAAGAGCGTGTTGGTGATAGCGGCAGTAAGGGTCGTCTTCCCGTGATCGACGTGGCCGATCGTACCGATGTTGACGTGAGGCTTACTGCGCTCGAACTGGTCTGCCATGGGTGTTCGAGTGGTAGTTGGTGATTGTTGTACGACTTAGGGAATAAGCGGCTTTCTAAAGCGGAGTTATAGTACGCGTCAAGCCGCCGGGGTGTCAACGTGGCGAGGCCGCATGCGCGCGCGGATGGCCGCCTCTACCTCGTGGCAGTCCCTGATTCCCGGGAAGACGATCTCCTTGGTATGGCCGCCCGCCGTGTTGATATGGAGGGTGCCGATGCCAAGCAGCCGCTCCACGAGGCTCTGGCTCACCTGGGTGTCCTGGATGCTCTCATACTCGGCGAACGTCTGGCTCGTCGAGAGCAGACGGTATTCCCGGGCGATGCCGTGCTCGTAGAGCGCGAGCCGATCAGCCCTGCGGACCACCTCGAGCATGATCAGGCCGACCGCTACCGCGGCCACGAGGAAGAGACCGAACCAGATGTTGAAATAGAAGCCTACCAGCGAGAGCAGCGCGACGAACGCCAGTCCCGCGTAGCCGCCTACATGGACCGCCGGACTCGCGTAGATGGCGCGGAGCGGGGCCTCATGCTGGTCCATGGCTTTAGCGGCGATCCGCGACGATGGAGGCCTCGATGTTCTTCGGCACCTCCTCGTAGTGGTCGAACTCCATGGTCGGCGCGCCGCGGCCCTGCGTGATGGAGCGGAGCTTCGTGATGTAGCCGAAGAGCTCGGAGAGCGGCACGAAGGCGTTGATCACCTTGATCATGCCGCGATCCTCGATCGAGTCCACCCGGCCGCGCTTGCCGGAGATGTCGCCGGTGACGTCGCCCATGAACTCCTGAGGAGCGCTGACCTGCAGCTTCATGATCGGCTCGAGGAGAGCAGGATTGGCCTTCTTGGCCGCCTCCTGGAACGCCATCGAGCCGGCCATCTTGAACGCCATCTCGGACGAGTCGACGTCGTGGTAGCTGCCGTCGTAGAGGTCCACCGCGATGTCGACCATCGGGAATCCTGCGATGACGCCCCGGTCCATGGCCTCCTTCACGCCCTTCTCGATCGGGTTGATGAATTCCTGCGGGATGGCGCCGCCCTTCACGGAGTTCGTGAAGACGAAGCCGGAGCCCGGCTCGCCCGGCTTGATGCGGATCTTCGCATGGCCGTACTGGCCGCGGCCGCCGGACTGCTTGACGTATTTCCCGTCCCCTTCCGCCTCGGCGCGGATGGTCTCCTTGTACGCCACCTGCGGGCGGCCGACGTTGGCCTCGACGGAGAACTCGTCCTTCATGCGGCGCACGAGCACCTCGAGGTGCAGCTCGCCCATGCCCGCGATGAGCGTCTCGCCCGAATCCGGGTCCGAGGATACGCGGAAGGTCGGGTCCTCGTCCGCGAGGCGGCGGAGCGCGCCTCCCATCTTCTCCTGGTCAGCCTTGGTCTTCGGCTCGATCTTGATGGAGATGACCGGCTCCGGCGCGTCGATGCCGTCGAGGACGATCGGATGGGCCGGGTCGCAGAGCGTGTTGCCGGTCGTCGTGACTTTCATGCCCACGAGCGCGGCAATCTCGCCCGCGTACACCTCGCTGACCTCCTCGCGGTTGTTCGCGTGCATGCGCACGATGCGGCTCACGCGCTCCTGCTCCTCCTTGGTGGAGTTGAGGATGTACGAGCCCGTCTTGAGCGTGCCCGAGTAGACGCGGAAGAAGCAGAGGGAGCCGACGTACGGGTCGGTGGCGATCTTGAACGCGAGGCCGGTAAACGGCGCCTTGTCGTCGGTGGCACGCGTCACCTCCTGGTCGGTCTTCGGGTCCATGCCGACTACCGGCGGGATGTCGAGCGGGCTCGGCAGGTACTTGATGACCGCGTCGAGCACGAGCTGCACGCCCTTGTTCTTGAGAGCCGAGCCGCAGAAGACCGGGACGATCTCGTTGGCGATGACGCCCTTGCGCAGCGCCTTGACGAGCGCCTCGTACGGGAGCTCCTCGCCGCCGAGGTACTTCTCCATGAGCGCCTCGTCCTGCTCGACGATCTTCTCGACGAGCATCTGGCGCCGGCGCTCCGCCTCCTCCTTGAGGTCAGCCGGGATCTCGAGGTCGACGATCTTCTCGCCGTTGTCCCCCTCGAAGCCGTACGCCTTCATCTTGAGCAGGTCGATCACGCCCTTGTGGTCGGACTCGAGACCGATCGGCAGCTGCGCCATGACCGCGTTCTTGGTCAGGCGCTCGGTGATGGAGTCGAAGCTGCGCTCGAAGCTCGCGCCCATGCGGTCGAGCTTGTTGATGAAGCAGATGCGCGGGACGCGGTAGTCGTCCGCGTAGCGCCAGTTCGTCTCGGACTGCGGCTCGACGCCCGCGACGCCGTCGAAGACGGAGACGCCGCCGTCGAGGACGCGCAGTGAGCGCTTCACCTCGATGGTGAAGTCCACGTGGCCCGGCGTGTCGATGAGGTTGATGCGGTGCTCGTTTTCCTTGCCCGGCGCGTCGGTCGGGGTCCAGAACGCGGTCGTCGCCGCGGACGTGATGGTGATGCCGCGCTCCTGCTCCTGGGTCATCCAATCCATCGTGGCCGCGCCCTCGTGCACCTCGCCGATCTTATGGCTGACGCCGGTGTAGTAGAGGATGCGCTCGGAGACCGTGGTCTTTCCGGCGTCGATGTGCGCGAAGATGCCGATGTTGCGGATTTTCTCGAGAGGATGGGATCGAGGCATATAGGAGGTACGGGTTGATGCGGGTGCCGCTGCCTAGCGGGCGAAGTGGGCGAAGGCGCGGTTCGCCTCGGCCATGCGGTGCATGTCCTGCTTCTTCTTGATGGCGGCGCCGTCGTTGTTGGCCGCCGCGACGAGCTCGTCGGCGAGCTTGCGGGACATGGGCTTGCCGCTCTTCTTGCGAGCGGAATCGATGATCCAGCGGATCGCGAGCATGAAGCGGCGCGCCGGTCGCACCTCGCGGGGCACCTGGTAGTTGGCGCCGCCGACGCGGCGGGAAGCCACCTCGAGGAGCGGGCTGGCGTTCTCGATCGCCTTCTCGAAGACCTCCACCGGCTCCTGGCCGGTCTCGCTCTTCACGAGCTCGAAGGCGTCGTAGACGACCTTCTCGGCGACCGACTTCTTGCCGTCGTGCATGACGGCGTTGATGAAGCGGCCGATGTCGACCCGGTCGTAGACCTGGTCAGGGGTGTGGAACTTCTTGTAGACGCGGTTGCGACGCATTGGATTTTACTTGGCGGCCTTCGGGCGCTTCGCGCCGTACTTGGAGCGGCCCTGCTTGCGGTCGGTGACGCCGGCCGTGTCGAGCACGCCGCGGACGACGTGATAGCGGACGCCCGGGAGGTCCTTCACGCGGCCGCCGCGGATCATCACGATGGAGTGCTCCTGGAGGTTGTGCTTCTCGCCGCCGATGTACGCCGTCACTTCGGTGCCGTTGCTCAGGCGGATGCGCGCGACCTTGCGGAGCGCGGAGTTCGGCTTCTTCGGGGTCTGGGTGAAAACCTTCACGCAGACGCCGCGCTTGAACGGCGCGGCGCCGTACACCGGCTTGTTATGGATGGTGTTGAAGTAGAAGCCGAAAGCAGGCGACTTGGTCTTCGCCTTCGCGGTCGTCCGCGACTTCTTGATGAGCTGATTGAGGGTCGGCATTAGTGCCCGGGCATTCTGCCTAGCATTTACGAGGCCGTCAACCGCCGAGGGGCAGGCCGGTCACCAGCCCGACCAGGAACGCGATCGCCTGGTAGAGCGCGCCGCCGGCGACGTAGAGCAGGAGGAAGACGACGAGGATGCCGCTGAACCCGATTCCCTCGAACCAGCGGTCGAGACGCGGCGAGAACAGGCCGACCAGCTTGCTGCCGTCGAGGGGCGGGATCGGGATGAGATTGAACAGCCCGAGTGACGCGTTCACGAACGCGACGAGCACGAACCCGGCAACGAGGTCGCCGTCGAGCCTCCCGTACGAGAAACGCGCCGCGAGGCCGAATATCACCAGCAAAGCGAGGTTGGTCAGCGGTCCGGCAAGCGCTACCTTCAGCGGGCCCCATTGCCGGTCCTTCCAGAGGTTTGCCGGATTATAGGGAACGGGCTTCGCCCACCCGATGATCGGCACCTGCGTGATCGCGCCGATGATCGGCAGGAGCACGGAGCCGATCGGATCGAGGTGCGGGATAGGATTGAGCGTCAGGCGGCCGGCGCGCTCGGCGGTATCGTCGCCGAGCATGCGCGCGGCGTAGCCGTGCGCGACCTCGTGCAGGACCACGGAGAAGACCGAGACCGCGACGAGCAGGATGATGACGGAGACGTCCATGGACTGCAGTATACCCTCACTCCGGACGCATGCGGATGATCCGGTTTACACTATGGCTGTCCGCTCCTGTGGTGAAACGGATATCACAACGGTCTTCGGAACCGTCGTTGGGGGTTCGAATCCCTCCGGGAGCACACTTGACCGACGCATTTAAAATGGCGAAAATGGGACTTAGGCCATCCGGCCATCTCCCTGAAAGACCAATACTGAAGATAAGGAGGGCTTCGCCTATGAAGCACAATCAGCCGCCACGGCGTTACGAATTCGCCGGCGGCACCGTCTCCGGCATCACGAGAACGGACATCTACGTTCTCATGGATGACGGCACCGTCGTCCGCTCGCTCCCGATACAAGGGAAGCCGCCATTCCGGCTTGCTGAAGGGATGCGCGTAACCTGCTCGTGGTATTGCCGCAGGAACGACGGGAGGATCATCCTCGATCCGACCGCCATCGAACCGTCCGACTACTGGAGCCGCGCCCAGAAGCGCGTCACCAGGTTTCCCGAGCACGCATACACGCTCGGAAAGATCTGCGAGCCGTTCTTCGCCGAAGCGCTCGAGAAGCACGGCGTCCGCGCCCACCAGGCGTCCATCTACGAGGACGAGTGCCTCCACGTGGATGTCTGGGTATTCCTCCGGATAGACGGCGTGTGGGACTGGTTCCCGCTCGACCTGACGCTCCGGAAGGTGCACGGGCCAGGATGCTCCGACAAGCTCGAGCGCGGCAAGCGCTACGGGGTCATCCCGCTGCAGATCACGTCTGAAATCATTGACAGCGGAGCGACCATCGTTCCCTGGACCATCAAGAACGTCCTAGGCACCCTGCGGGGACCGCTCAAGGACATCGAACTCGTCTCCAGGCGCGCGGCCCTCATGCTCGAGGATTCCGTGCAGCCTGATCGCGTAACCATCTGACCTAAGGCGGCCTCGGCCGCCTTAGCCCTTTGTAGGGGTATACTTATCCTCGATGCATCACGGTTCCCACCACCTCGCGCGACGGCTGCGCGAATCGCCGAGCCTGTTCGACCGCTTCATGCTCGGAGTCAGCATCGCGGCGGCCTTCATGACCCTGCCCCAGATCCTGGCAATCTGGCGCGACGGAGGGTCAGGCGTCTCGCTGGCATCATGGCTCGCGTACGCCCTCCACTCCTCACTGTGGCTCGTCTACGGCATCAAGCATCGCGAGCGGACGCTCATCCTCGCGAACACGGTCTGGACCGCCATGAACCTCGTGGTCGTCGGCAGCGTCCTCGCGCTCCGTTGACGGAGTTGCGCGCTTCCCGTCTGGAGGCATACAATCCCCCACGTCAGCCTCTATAGCTCAGTTGGTAGAGCAGCTCCCTCTTAAGGAGACGGTCCTAGGTTCGAGCCCTAGTGGAGGCACAGCGAGACAGAACGGGCGCCTGAAGGCGCCCGTTCTGTCCTACCAGGGCGCGCGGTACACTCAGGGCATGAAGCTCGAGACGCCGCTGTCTGCCGTACCCGGCATCGGGCCGCGCATGCTCGTGCCGCTGGCACGCCTGGGGCTCCATACGGTCCGGGACCTCCTCTGGCACTTCCCGGTCCGCTACGACGATTTCGTGGGCGTCGTGCCGATCGCCGAACTCGAGGCGGGCGCACAGGCGACCGTGTTCGCCGAGGTGACCGAGCTCGAGACCCGGCGCTCCTTCCGCAAGAAGCTGACCATCACCCAGGCGACCCTGACCGACGAGACCGGTTCGGTGCACGCGACCTGGTTCCAGCCCTACATGGCACAGCAGCTAGCGCCAGGCATCCGCGGGTACTTCGCCGGCAAGGTCGCCCAGCGGGACGGCCGGATTGAGCTGCCTGGTCCCGTCTTCGAGCGGGCGCGAGACCAGGGCGCGCAGCGCCATACCGGGCGCCTGGTACCGGTCTACCCCGAGACGCGCGGCATCACCTCGCGCGGCCTGCGCTACCTCATCATGCCGATCCTCGAGCAGATCGACGCGCTTCTCGACCCGCTCGCCGGCGCGGCGGAGCAAGCCGGCTATCCGGACCGGCTCGAGGCCTTGCGCGCGGTGCACTTCCCGGACTCGCGCGACGAGGCGGCGCGCGCCCTGGACCGGTTCGCCTTCGAGGACCTGTTCGTCCTGCAGCTGGCGAACGCGCTCTCCAAGGCCGAGCTCGTCCAGAGCGCCGCGCGTCCGCTCGCCGTTCCCGTCGAGGAGCTCAAGGCGATGGTCGCGGCGCTCCCGTTCGCTCTGACGAAGCCGCAGAAGGCGGCGCTCTGGGAGGTCCTCCAGGATATGGAGCGTCCGCATCCGATGAACCGCCTCGTGCAGGGGGACGTCGGCTCCGGCAAGACCGTCGTGGCCGTCCTCTCCTCCCACGTCGCGGCGCGCGCCGGAGCCCAGGCGGCGCTCATGGCCCCGACCGACGTCCTCGCGCGCCAGCATTTCGCCACGTTCACAAAGGCGCAGTCCTGGCTCGACGGGACCGGCGACCTCCCTACTGTCGCCCTCATCTCAGGTAATCACGGCGAGATCCTCTATCCTGAAGGCCTCCGCGCGGAGATGAAGCCCGCGAAGGTCCGCGCGCTGATCGCTGCCGGCTCGGTGGACATCGCGGTGGGAACCCACGCGCTCATCTCGGGAGGTACCGCCTTCCCGCGCCTGGGACTGGTCGTCATCGACGAGCAGCACCGGTTCGGCGTCGATCAGCGCAAGGCGCTCGTCGGCAGCGGCGCGAAGCTCCCCCACTTCCTGAGCATGACGGCCACGCCGATCCCGCGCACCGTCATGCTCACGGCGTTCGGGGACCTCTCGACCTCGCTGATCACCGAGCTGCCGGCAGGGAGGCAGCCGATCCGGACGGTGATCGTCGAGCCTGGAGGCCGCGACGCCCTCTACCGGGAGCTCGACGCGCAGATCGGCGAAGGCAGGCAGGTGTTCCTGGTCTGTCCCCTGATCGAGCACGCCGAGCCGGACGAGACGCTCTCGCCTGCCGCCCGCGCGAAGCAGGAAGCGCTGCTCGAGGCCAGGTCGGTCGCCCAGGCCGCGGATCATGCCCGGGAAGCCCTCCCGCACCGGCACGTGGCAACGCTCCACGGGAAGATGAAGGCCGCCGAGAAGGCGGAGGTCATGGCGGACCTCGTCGCCGGGCACATCGACGTGCTGGTAGCCACCACGGTCATCGAGGTCGGCGTCGACGTGCCGAACGCTTCCGTGATGGTCGTCGAGAGCGCGGACCGGTTCGGCCTCGCGCAACTCCATCAGCTCCGCGGCAGGATCGGCCGCGGCGGCCACTCCTCGACCTGCTACCTCATCGCTGAGTCCGCCTCGAGGACTTCCCGGGAGCGGCTGCAGCTCCTCGCGACGACGTCGGACGGGTTCGCGCTCGCCGAGCACGACCTGCGCCTGCGCGGTCCCGGCCAGCTTCTCGGCAGCCAGCAGAGCGGCCTGCCGGACCTGGCCATGCGTCACATGGGGAACGCGCGGCTGGTGAAGGCCGCCCGCGACGCGGTCGGCGCGACGCTCGCCTCGGGCGGCGTCACGCGCGACATGCTCCGCGAGGTCGCGCGCCTGCGCGCGCGGATGCATCGGGAATAAACCCTATACTGAGGATCATGGCACGCCGCACCGGCCCGCTGGTAGCGCTCGCAGGCATCGCCGCCCTCGCGGCGCTCTGCGTCGCCTCGCCGCGCTTCCTCGCCTTCTTCCATCACTACGCGAACTTCCTCGCCGTCGGGAGATCCTCGACGAAGCTGGCCGCGCTCGGCATCCTCGCGGCGATCGCCTGCGTCGCGCTCCTCATGCGTCCTCTGATGGCGGAATCACGTGCACGCAAGCTCCTCCACGGATGCCTCTACGCGCTGCTCGGCATCTCGCTGCTCTCCACGCTCGGCATGGCTCTCCTGGGCGCGCGCATGGGCGTCCCCCTCAACACGACCTTCTACGCGGTCAACGACCGTGAGTTCAGCTTCAGCCACCTGACCCACAGCCATCTCCTCAGGCCAGTCAGCTATCCGGCACAGGCTGTCGTCAGCAACGAGGTCGGCACCGCATGGTTCGACGTGCTGCGTACGTTCTTCGGGATACCCCGTCCGGCGCTCGTCGCATTCTACGGCGCCTATGCGGCCTTCCTCGCCGTACTCGGCATCGCGAGCCTCGCGTACCTCCAGCACCTGCGCGGCGGCGCGCTCATCGCGCTCTATCTCGCCGGCATCGCCGCGGTCCTCAAGAGCGGCGTGGACGGCGCGTTCCTGGACCTCGCGGCGCTGCTCGGGATCCTCGTCATCGGATGGATGCTGCGGGACCGCTTCCTGGCGCTGCTGCCGGTTCCCTTCCTCGTCTTGAACGCGTACGTCTGGTTCACGCCGACCTACGGCGCGCAGCTCGCCGTCAGCCTCATGCTCTTCGGATGCCTCGCGCTGATCCTCGCCGCGACGCGTTCCCGCGGCATCCTCCGCCTCGCCAGCTCCGGGGCAGCCCTGCTCGTCGCGCTCGCCTTCGTCTGGGGCGGGAGCCGGGTCTCCTTCTTCGGCGGCGACGCAGAAGCCGCGACGCCTTCGGACGAGCCTGTCATCCCGGCCCAGCAGGCCGTGTACTTCCTCCCGCGCGGATCCGGCTTCCCGCAACGGGTCACGACGACCGCGACGACGAGCCCGGCTGCGTTCGTGCGCGCGCACGACGCGGTCTTCGAGAACCTCCAGGAATCGCTGCGCATGCCAGACAGCACCTGCCGCGAAGGCCAGCGGCAGATGCTCCTCACGAGGATACGCATCTTCACGCCGGCTGCGGAAGCCGCGGAGTCGTTCAGCGTGCCCCCCTGGATCGAAGCTGCCTACAGCAACGGGTACTACCGCGTCACCATGGATTCCTGCATGCCGAACCTCCTGCCTTCGCTGGTCAGGACCGTGAAGACGAGGTTCCCTGACGAGGTCATCGTGATCGCCTTCCTGCGCTAGCGGCGTGCAGGGCAGCAGAGCGGATGCCGAACGCCGCCGCCGCGGCGTTCGCGGTCGCCTGGAACCCGAAGACGAAGACGAGGTAATATACAGCTGAGAATCCTGGCGGATGCACGTCCAGGAGAGACAAGCCGATGATCACCGCCAGCGCGTAGTCGACGTGGTCGAGTACCGACCGCGTGCCCTCCTTCATGCCCAGCCGGCGCTTGACGAAGCTGCTCGCGAGAGTGCCGGCAAGCGCGAAGAGCCCGAGCATGAAGCCGAGCCTCGGATCGCCTTGCAGCCATCCCACCGTCCCGGCGCAGAGTACAATGAACGCGGAACCGGCGACGGTACGGCTGTCCCCGAGGATGCGATGGCGGCCGAGACGTCGCCCGCCATCGAGCGGCGTCGCGGGCAGGATCCGCCAGCGCGCGATCAGGAAGTACCAGAAGACGGCGGTCGCGGCGTTCGCGATCCAAGCAGGAGCACCGTACCACACGGTGCTCATGAGCAGATCGATCATCTAGGCGTCATCGGGTCTGGGGGTTCGTCGCCGCCGCCCGGAGGAGGCGCTCCAAAGTACAAATTATGCAAGGCGATGATATCGCTCTGGCTAAGGGCCCCGTTATAGATGCGCAGCTCGTCAATGGTGATGTCACCATCTCCCTTGTTACCGAGGCTCATATAGTCTCCGAATATTGACGTTTCGCTCGATGCAGGATGCGAAGGATTGCTCCCATACGTCTCGAAGAGCAGGATGCCATCCTGATACACCATGCCATGCCCACCCTCGCGAACAATGGTTATCATCTTCCAACTATACGGGGCAAGCGTGTTGGTATTAGCTGAAAGCCAGGTAGCCCATCCTCCGTCAGCTTTTGACTCACCAAAAAAGGACCAACCGCTTGGGTCTCCACCGTATCCCGAGATGCGACTTCCCGCCTGTAGGCGAATATGGTAATCGACCTGCAATCCGTCGAGGTCACCCTTCTTGAAGACATTCCATTGCCGAGATGAATCAGACACGGACCCGTCCGCGTTAACGTTCCATAGGAAGTTGATACTCATATCTCCAGGGAGCTGCATGGACGGTGAATCGGGCACGGTCATTCGATTGTTTGAAAAGAGCATACCTGTGTTGCTGAAGCCGGCTGGCCACGAATTTATGTCGAAGGTGCCATAGTTCAAATATTCACTGTTGTCTCCAGCGGTATTGCCGCTACCCTCGTCAAAAGACCAATGTCCGACTAATGTCGCGATTACTCCGCAAGTATTGTTCGCGTTGTAGATGCTGTCATTACAGTCGATGCCTACCTGCTGTATATAGCGCCGCCTGCCGTTGGTAGGAGCGGAATCTTGCAGATACATCGTACTGGCCGCAGGATAACCGTCTGCATCAGAGTCAACCTGCCAGATGTTTGTCTGAAGGATGGCACAGCCGCCGCAGAGCGCGATACTTCCGTTCGAAAGGATCGAAATTTGCATACCGCTGTTGAAAGCGAAGTTTGCATTAAGCGTCAAGGAATTATTGATGGTAACGTTGCCGTTATCGACTCCGTCCGCTGACGATATGACGCAGGGATCGTCCTTGTCCCCAAGGGTATAGTCGCCTCCTGGTGGAATACCGCAGGCGTCGGACCAAGCGAGAACCACTGATGAGGAATCATTACCTGCCTCGGCCGTGATGGTCGTATAGTACTTGGTGTTATGCGTGTCGTGCACGACCCACTCTCCACGATAGCGTCCGCGAATAACCTCATCTGCAAAAGCATTCTGCGTATTGGTCTTTTCGCGACCAGCTACGAAGCCGGCAAGCCGATCCGGCACAGCCTCAGCAACTCCGACATAAGCTAGATTCAACCGAACGATCTTGTTGTCAGTCTCAATGTCAGCATAGACCGCAGTGACCGGTCCGCGAGATTCGATGACCGCCTCGATGACCTGCGTGTCGCCGACGTGCACATCAGGCGGGTTGATCGTCGCCTGGACGATCTTCGGCCATACCTCGGCCGCCTGTGCGATCGAGTAAGTCTGCTCGCCGCTCGGCAGGTTCGCGAGAGGTCCCGTTGGTGCAGGTTTGTCGAGCTTGTCGTAGTAGCTTATCGGGAGGAGTGCGAGCACCGCAATCGCGAGAAGGCTCCCCGCTCCTAAGCCGAACATGAGTTTCCTATTCATGCTCTACGGGATTATGAAGCCGGTCGCCTTGTCGGTTGTGCGGTTGCTCCACGAATCAGCATCGAACCGCGGCGCGGTAAAGCGATAGCTGACCTCGACCGAGTCGCGCTTCTCGAACGGGGTAGCGATGATGGTCAGCGTGCCGTCGCCCTTCTCGTAGCGTACGCGGCCGTCGAAGCCAGGAGTCAGGAGGATTGAGGCCTTCGGTAGATGCTTGCGGATGTCGGTCACCTTGCCGAAGAGCCAGAGATCGGAGCCATGGTCCTCCTTGGCGAAGTCGATGAGCTTCACGCAGCGGCCGTCCACGCATGAAATCTCGAGATCGCCAGCGACCTCTTCCTTCACGCCGATCATACCGGCCATGTAGGTCGCGAACTTTTCGTTTCCAATCTGATAGATCGGGTCGATAGTACCGACGTTGATCTTTCCTGCGCCATCTCCGATGGTGAGCGTATCCCCTGAGCTGGTACCGATTCGCGCGGTCGTGCCGCCGGCGCTTGCGACGTCGAGCAGGTACCCCGGCGTCTTGGTGCCGATACCCACGTTGCCGCTCGCGAAGAAGGTGTAGACTCCGCCGCCGCCGCCTGACGCGAGAGCGATCTGGTTGGTGGTCGTGCCGAGATACCCGTTGCGGAACTGGATCGCCGACCACCAACTCCCCTCACCTTCGATCGTCAGGCCGTTGTAGCCGTTGTCATAGATCCGGTTGCTGATGCTGCCGTTGCTGTGCCAGGCAAGCGAGGATGAGGTGTTCATGATCAGGCGATCCGTGGATCCGAAGTTCGGGAAGGCAGAGGCGCCTGAGATTCCAAGTACTAAGTTTCCGCTCTGCGTGATGCTGGCGATTTCGTTGCCGCCTGTGTTGAAGATACCGAGGCGATTTGCTGGAAGGCTCACGTCGTTGCTGCCACGGTTATCGACGAACCAGGTGTTCGAATTGCTCGTGAAGTTGATGCCGGCGATACCAGATCCCGTGCTCGCGGCTATCCGCGCCTGGCTGCTGCCGGTTGTGCCGACGCTCAAGAGGTTACCGCTGGCGGTTGTACTCAGCGTCACAGTGCCTGGGAACGTGTAGTTCCCGCCGCCGGTGTTCGCGCCGAAACTTCCCGAAGAAACGTTGGCTGCCGCGATCGTGCCACTGCCGCTGGCTGCGGTTGTCTGTGTCGTGCCGTCCGGGAAACGGAATCCGCCCGACGAGCTATAGATGGTACCAGCGACTGTAAGCTTGTAGCCAGGCGTCGTTGTGGCAATACCTACGTTTCCGTTCGCTTGTATCTTCATCAAATTACCGCCACCCGCGCTTGTGAACTGCCAGTATTCATTAGTTCCACAGCCGGTCGAACCAAAGGTAACTTGCTGCGCTCCTGCTATGTACTGGGCGAACATACCGCAGGAATCAGCAGCATTATTCGCGAAATAAAGTGCCCCACTTCCAATATCAAGGCGTCCACTTGGTGTAGCGATGCCAATACCGACGCTCCCGTCTGATCGAACGGTGAGGCGCTGCGTGCCACCAGTTGAAAGACTGATGGTGTCGCCTCCGCTCCAATACAAACCTGTATTGGTATCACCTATCGCGGCCAGCGACGGTGCTGCCGCGGATCCGTTCGTCATCCCAACCGTGCCGTCGGCCATGACGCCAAAGTTGGTGCCCGTTCCACCGACACCTCCATCACCCGCGGGACCGACGCAGAAGCGATATGTGCCACCATAGCATCCTATGCCGACCTGCTGACCGAGGAAATAGGTATCCCAGCCACCGCCTGCGCCGATCACCGTGTTGCTCGGATTGTTGCTGTTACCGATGACAAGTCTGCCGAGCGGCTGATTCGATACCGCATTGAGCGTGGTGAAGCCGGCACCTCCTGTTGCACTCACGTTGAAGTAGTAATTACCGCTGGCATCACCGTTGAAGCGTACACTGCCAGGGAAGGTATAAATGCCGCCGCCAGTATTTGCCCCAAACTGTCCGGATGAAACATTTGCGGCAGACATTGTTCCCGCTGCCGCCGTCGTCTGAGTCGTACCATCGGGGAACCGGAACCCACCTGAGGAGCTATGAATAGTGCCTACTACTTGGAGCTTGTACTGGGGATCGCTGGTGCCTATGCCGACATTACTAGTGCTCCAGTCAATATTGAGAAGATCGACCCCGGCCGTCTCGTCCCGAATGATGAAATCGTAGTAACGCCCGGTCACTGCAGCTCCGCCGTACGGAGTAAGGATGCTGTACGTCTTTGTGTTGGAGCCGTTACCTGACGCGATCCGCATCGCAGCATCGTTCTGGTACGTATTTGATCCAAGCTGGAGTAAGGATCCGGGGCTTGTCGTTCCGATACCCGTGTTGCCGTTAGCCAGAATTGTCATACGTACGTTCGCGTTCGTGCCAAAACTCAAGGGATGATTCGAATATGTGCCAAGAATCATGCCCGCTGGTGCGCCCCACCAACCGATCTCATGCGCGAGAACGCGTGCATCGATAGCTGCAGTACGAACTGATAGCTTCGCGTGGCTGGCGCCAAGGATATCGAGTACGCGGCTCCAACCCTCACTATTCTCTGGCGAAGTGGTCCCCACTACGACATGCGCAGGAAAGGCGTAATTTCCGCCTCCAGTGTTAGCGCCGAACGAACCAGCGGAGATGTTTGCTGCTGCCATAGTACTACTTCCAGAAACAGCTGCCGTCGACTGTGTCGTACCGTCAGGGAACATGATGTAGCCCGCGCTAGTGATCGAAAGAAGTCTGGTGCCCGCGCTATTCTGGGTATCGATGATGTTTGCCGACTGGCTGGCTGCTCCGCGCACAACCATGACTGGCTGCGTCGCGGTCCAGGCATTGCCGAAGAAGTTCGCTGCCGACTGCGCGCTGCCGACGCCGAAGTAGGAGCGCATATTGGCCGTGTCATAACCGAAATTCGTGCCAAGGATACCGGTCGTGGTAATTCGGAACTGTTCTGTTGAATTTGGCCTGAATACAAACGGAAGTGAAGCATTAGTATCAAACCAGAGTCCGGTGCCTCCGTATCCGAAGATGGTTCCGACCGGGGATCCGTTACCAACAAAGCTAATTGTAGGATAGTAGCCCCCTGCAGGAGCATAGAGTGTCAGACCCGGGTTTACTGAGGACACGTCGGCATAGATACGACTACCGCCCAAACTCGTCCTGTTAATATCGAGATTATATGAGGGAGCGGTACCGATACCGACGCTTGAAGGGAAGGTATAGTTCCCGCCACCCGTGTTCGCACCGAACTGGCCCGAGGAGACGTTCGGGGCTGACATGGTGCTGCCCAGCGCGGTCCCGTTCACAGTCAGCGTCCCCTGGACGTTGGTCGTGCCGTCGTTGCGCACCCAGAAGAGCGAGGATCCGGCGGAGTTGTAGGCGTGGACGGCATACGCCGCGGAGGTCGTGCCGCTGCCGTAGACGTTCAGGCGGTTCGCCGACGCGACCGTGCTCGATCCGATAGCGACGTTGTTACTCGCATCGGTCGCGATTGCGCCGCTGCCGACGCCGCCAGAACCGGAAGGCCCGATGAACGCGTCAGCGACGCTGATCGCGATCACGCCCGCTGCGATGAGGCCGGATACGCCGAGCGCGATCAGCCCGAACGCTGGTGATGACTGCCGGAGGCGCATGGGTACCGCTTAGCGCGACGCGACGACGAGATAGCCGATCGGGCCTTGCGAGGGACCGCCGAGGTTGCTGCAGAAGAACTGGTACTTGCCGGTCGCGGTCGCAGGCGGCGTCACTTCGATGAGCTGTTCGCGCTGCGACGTGAACGTTGCAGAGAGCCCGAGGTCGGGCTGCACGAACGAGCAGGTGCCGCTGGTCGTCTTGAAGCGGATCGAGGTCGTATCGCCAGCGTGCACGATAACATTCGCAGGTGAGAACGTGTTTCCGTTGAACGTAATGTCGAACGTGCGCCGCTTTGCCTCGACACCCGGCGCGGCCGGAGCGACGCTTACCGGCACGGCGACATCGCCGCTTACCTGTGCGCCCGCGTCAGGTACGACGATGTCGGTTGGGACTTCGGACCGGGTCGTCGTCGTCGCTACACCTTGGTTCTGGTTGCCGTTCTGACCTCCCTGTCCGGCGGGAGCCTTACGGGCGATCGACCAGCCGATGAGCAAGCCCGCAGCGAGAACCGCGGCGAGGATAGCTATCTCGGCGACCGTCACGAGACGAGAGCGAGTTTCGGGGTTGTTCATGGGAATATCATACCACAGCGGATATGCGATCCGCTGGGGATTACTAGAGCGCGACCCAGACGTAGCTCGAGCTTGCGTTCCGCAGGCACGCCTCAATCGAGTCGCTCCCCGCTCCGGCCTGGGTCACCCAGAGCATGCCGCGGATGCTGCTGGTACAGCTCGGCTTCCCGGAAGCGGTGTTCAGGCGCACGCCGCCGTCCACCTCGAGCTTCGCGTTCGGGCTCGCCGAGCCGATGCCTACATTGCCCGAGGAGAAGTAGATGACGTCGTTGATGTTGCTCCAGAGCTGTCCGCTCGCGCCGAGCTTGTACGCGTTGCTCGAGCTCGGGAGGACGTCCGCGTCGAAGCTCGCGGCGGAGACGCGCGTCACGAGGACGTCCAGGAAGCGCGCGACCTGGCGCGTCGTCGCCTGCGCGTTGCTGATCGTGAGGTTGACGCTGAGCGCGTCCTTGCCGCCCGGGTTGCTCCTCTTGGTGAACGTCGCGTTCGCGACGGTGACCGCGTCGGTGGTCAGCGCCTGCGCGGCGTCATTCCCCTGCTTCAGCCATACCTTGCTGTCGCTGACCCAGATGCTCGTCGGGTCCACCGACGAGCTCGCCATGCGCAGCATGACGCCCGAGGAAGCGACGGCGGACGTCCCCTCGATGTAGCTGCTCTGCTCGACGAGGCGCTGCACCTGCGCGAGCACGAAGTCGCTCTGCTGGTTCACCTCGTTGCTCGCGCTCTGCTTTGCCTGCACGCGGACGACCGCGACGAGGATCGAGATGAAGGAGATGCTCACGAGCGCGAAGATCGCCGCGAACAGCAGCAGCTCGATCGTCGAGAATCCCTTTCGCGAGACGGTACGCTTCATGCCGGAAGTATACCGCATCCGCTCCCCTAGCTGCTCGCGGCGCCTCGCGTCTTCGGCGTCACCCAGAAGCCGAGCCGGAACCGGCCGCCGAGCGCGAGACGCGTCTGCGCCTCCAAGCCTGGGAAAGCGCCGAAGACGATCAGCGAGAGCGGGAGGAGGAGCCACTGCAGCACGAACCACGCGTACTGCCGCTTCCTGAAGTTGGCTGGACGCGGCGGAAGGAGCGTGATCGCCATGATCGCCGACGAGACGATCGTCACCATGGAGAGGGTGATGACGAAACGCGTGATGCGCGGGAGGTTGTACGAGAGGAGCGTGTTGTTGAACGCCTCACCGCCGAGCATGAGCGGGAGCCAGCCGAGCACGAAGATCATGATGCTGTTGGTCGCCCAAGAGTGGAATCCCTCGAGGCCGGAGAAGGTCCAATAGAGCTTCTTGCGCAGCGCGATGCGCTTGTTCTCGATGAATCCCTCGAGCATGTACGGCATGTTCTCGACGCCCCAGCCCCAGCGGCGCTGCTGCTTGTAGAGGTTGATCATGGTCTTCCAGAAGCTCGGGACGACGTTCGCGTCCATGTACACCGGGAAGTGGAGCGGTACCACCGAGAAGTCGCCGTCGTAGCGGAAGAACGCCTGCCAGAAGATGCGCGAGTCCTCTGAGACGACGTCCTTGTGCCAGTACCCGACGTCCATGAGGAGCCGCAGCGGGACCGCCTGCGACGAGAAGGTCGTCAGGCGCTCCGGCCGGGACTGCTGCATCATCTGCCAGAACGTGCAGCTCCAGGCGATGACGCGCCCGAGCGCTGGCGTCTCGTACACGTTGTTGGTGAAGAACGGCACCGGCTGATAGATCTTCCGGAGCGGGTCGGGCGAGGTGAGGTAGGCGTGCGCGACGCGGCCGAAGTATCCGTTCGGGATCTGCGTGTCCACGTCGAAGACGGAGACGATGACGCGACGGGGGTCGACGCCCTTCTCGGTGATGAGCTTCGGCACCGCGATCGCCCCGGCGTACGCCTCGTTGCTCCCCTTCCCCTGGATCTCGCCAGGCAGGCCGTCCGGATGGACGGTGACGAGGAACGAGCCGAAGCGCGACCCGAACTCCTCCTCGATCAGACGCGCGGTCTCGAGCGGCGCGTCGCCTGCGCGCTCCTCGAGCGCGAGCACGACGTCGAACGACTCGAGCGGATAGCGCGCCTGCGTCAGGGAACGGAAGCTCTCGCGCACGAGCTCGTACGGCTCGGTGTACATCGGCAGCATGATGAGATGCCGGATATCGCGCCACGAGCCGATTCCCTCGACGGTGAGATCGTCCGGTTTGAGCTCGTCGAGCCGCGCTTCCCAGTCCACGTCGAGGTTCGCGCGCAGCTTCTTGTAGGTGGACCGGAGGTGGAACGCGAGGAAGACGGACTTCAGGAGCCAGTACGTATCGAAGAGGATGATGAAGATGGCGGCCCAGACCGGCACGAGCCATGAGGCGAGGACCATGCCGACGAGTGTCGCCCAGGCGAGGATCGCCGGCACTGTCTCGAAGAACCGCATGCGGCGGCTCTTCCTGGCGGGATACGCGTCGGCGTCCATCTGATGCAATGGTAGCGCGCAGGGCGCTTGAAGCCTGGGGATACTACGCCCGGCTTCACGGAGCGGCAAGGTGGCCATGCTATCCTCCTTTATATGAAGGACATACCGCCCATCGTATTCATAGCCGGAGCTGTCGTGCTCGGAGTCGTCGCCCTGGCCCTCCTCATCTTCTTCCGGCCGCGGACGGCGGTCGTGCAGACGCCGGCTCAACCCGGACTCCCCACGCAGACCCAGGGCGTCCTGAAGGGCTTCGACAGCTACAACCTGCCCGGATCTCCCGAGGGCATCTCCCAACCGAACACGACCCGTCTACCCGGGAAGCCTGCGCCGACCACGCAGCCGCAGGAACCGACATACTGCACGCAGGACGCGATGCTCTGCCCGGACGGCAGCTACGTCGGCCGCGTGCCGCCGAGCTGCCAGTTCGCGGCGTGCCCGGGGAGCTAGCGTGTAAAAAATAAGCTCAGAAATTATTTGAGGGCATCATGCGATGCCCTCAAATACTTCATAGCGTCTCTTTTTCGGTTCCAAAGAATCTATGTATAACCTCGTCGAAAGTATCGGCTCCTCCCGGCAGATGTTCCCTGACCGCCCAGGCGAAACCGACGAAGCCATTTCGAAACTTATTGCCGATGTATTCATCAGCAAGATCGGGATACAGATCCAGCTTGAAGATCGCGCTGAATGACCGAAGCATGACCTCTATTCCGCTCGCATACGGATTGCTCCGTATGAGGCAGGACGCCTTGTGTTGGGCAGCATCGAGCATGGCTGCGACAACGTCGTCCTCGGTCATTCCGGCTGATTTTTTCTCTACAACCTCCAAGATTGCGGTTCGTAATTCCGATATCTTCTTTTCTCTCTCTTTCTGCTTTGCAGAAAAATTTCCCATATCCTATCTCCTTAGTTTCTAAATTGAGTGATAACACTCTTGCCGAATACATTATACAACAAATTATGGAATTAGCAATATATCGCGTCCTTCCTCTCTGGTAGCCCCAACGGGATTCGAACCCGTGTTTTCGCCGTGAAAGGGCGACGTCCTGGACCGGGCTAGACGATAGGGCCGTATAGCGAAGGCAGTGTAGCCGAGCGCTCCCCTGCTCTCAACGCCTTTATATAAGGAGAAGCTCCGTGCATACTCCCTCCGTGATCAGGAGGATACTCGCCATCGAGACCAGCTTCGACGAGACGGGCATCGCCCTCGTCGAGCAGTCCGGCACCAAGGAGGCGCCGCGCTTCAAGGTGCTGCGCAACGCGCTCGCCACGCAGATCGAGAAGCACCGCCCCGCGGGCGGCGTCATCCCCAACCTCGCACGCAACGAGCATCTGAAGAACTTCCCCGTGATGCTCGCGCTCGCGGGCGGCGACGAGCCCGGATTCTGGGACGAGGTAGACATGATCGCAGTCACGGTATGCCCCGGCCTCGAGCCCGCGCTCTGGGTCGGCATCGAGGCCGCGAAGGCGCTCGCCGCTGAGAAGGGCAAGCCGCTCATGGGCGTGCACCACATGCAGGGACACCTCTACAGCCCGCTCATGGAGATGCCCGAGGACGATTCGGTGCCGGCGCCGAGCGCGGGCATCCGCTTCCCCGCGATCGCGCTCGTCGTCTCCGGCGCGCATACCATGCTGCTTCACATGCCGGACCTGCATTCGTGGCAGCTGCTGGGCGAGACGCGCGACGACGCAGTCGGCGAAGCGTACGACAAGGTCGCGCGCATGCTCGGCCTCAGCTATCCCGGCGGGCCGGAGATCCAGAAGCTGGCGCAGGACGGCGACCCGCACGCTATCGCCTTCCCCCGACCCATGGTCCACGAGAAGAACTGGGACTTCAGCTTCTCGGGACTCAAGACCGCCGTGCTCTACCACCTCCGCAATAACCCGGCAGCGCCGAAGGCGGACGTTGCCGCATCCTTCCAGGAGGCGGCCGTCGACGTGCTCGCGACGAAGCTCTTCCGCGCCGCGGACGAGTTCGCCGCGCCGAGCATCCTGCTCGCGGGCGGCGTCGCCGCGAACGCGGCGCTCCGCGCGCGGCTGCAGGCGGGCGCCGACGAGCGCGGCATCGCCTTCCTCATGCCGCCGATGGCGTACAACACCGATAACGCGGCCATGATCGCGGTCGCCGCGCACATGGCGCTCTTGCGGGGCGCCGACCCGCTCCCGCTCGAGGCGCGCGGACGCGTACCGATGTGACGAGAGGCGCTCCGCAGGAGCGCCTCTTCTTTAGTGGTTGCCGTTGTACACGGGCTCGGGCAGCTGCCCGGAACGGATGCGCCTGAGCGTCTTCCACGCCGTATCGGCGAACTGCTTGATCGTCTCGATCGCGAGCGGCTTGCCGCCGTCGTGCTCGAGGGCGGGATTGATCATGTCGCGCGCGCCCCGCGCGGCGACGTCGATCTCGATGTCGCTCGGCGGGACGTCCAGCCGCAATCCTGATCCGGCGCTCAGCCGCACCTGCTCGAGCGTCAGCGCGAGCACTGACACGATGCTCGTCACGACCGTCGCCCTGTTCTTGATGATGTCCGTCATATGCGGTTTTCGCCTCCTGGCGGCAGGAGAACATACGGGAGCCGGTTTGTAAACGGAGCCTTATCCGGCACGAGTAGCTGAAGCCCCCGAAAGGCCTATAATTCCGCCTATGGAGCCCCGCTTCGACCACGATACGGAGGAGTCCCGGCTCTACGCGGCCTGGGAAGCCGCCGGATGCTTCACCCCCGAGCGCAACGTGGCCTCGGGCCTCGCGCAGAAGGACAGCAAGGCGTTCTCGATCGTGCTGCCGCCGCCGAACGTGACCGGCACGCTCCACACCGGCCACGCGATGATGCTCGCCGTCGAGGACATCCTGGTGCGCTATCACCGCATGAAGGGCGACCGCACCCTCTGGATCCCGGGAACCGACCATGCGGCCATCGCGACGCAGGAGAAGGTGGAGAAGGAGCTGTACAAGTCTGAGAAGCTCACGCGCCACGACCTCGGCCGCGAGGTGTTCCTCAAGCGCGTCGAGGAGTTCGCCCAGGAAAGCCACGACACCATCGCGGACCAGATCCGCGCCATGGGCGCGTCCGTGGACTGGACGCGCGAGGCGTACACACTCGACGCGACGCGCAACCGCGCGGTCGTGGAGATGTTCTGCCGCATGCACGAGGACGGCCTCATCTACCGCGGCGCGCGCATCGTCAACTGGGACCCGAAGATGCAGACCACCGTCTCCGACGAGGAGATCGAATGGGTCGAGGAGAAGGCACCCCTCTACTACCTCCAGTACGGCCCCTTCGAGATCGCCACGGCGCGGCCGGAGACCAAGTTCGGCGACAAGTACGTGGTGGTCCATCCGGACGACCCGCGGTACGCGCAGTACGCGGACCGGCAGACCTTCGAGCTCGAGTGGATCAACGGCCCGGTGACGGCGACCCTCGTTAAGGATCCGGTCATCGACATGGAATTCGGCACCGGCGCCATGACGATCACGCCGTGGCACGACGCGGTGGACTTCGAGATCGCGGAGCGACACGGCCTCGACAAGGAGCAGATCATCGACGAGTACGGGAAGCTCCGGGAGGTCGCGGGCGACCTCGCCGGCATGAAGATCGGCCCGGCGCGCGAGGCGGTGGTCGAGAAGCTGCGCGCGAAGGGGCTCGTCACGCGCGTCGACGAGGACTACGTGCATCGCACCGCGCGCAGCAGCCGCGGCGGCGGCAAGATCGAGCCGCAGATCAAGGAGCAGTGGTTCGTCGCGGTGCACGAGCCGTTCCTCCTGCGCCAGAGCGTCATCGACGGCGTGCCGCCCGGGAGCGAGGTCACGCTCGCGCAGCTGATGGAGCACGTGGTCGAGCGCGGACTGGTGGAGATCATCCCCGAGTACGCCGCGAAGACGTACTTCCACTGGATCCGCAACCTCCGCGACTGGTGCATCAGCCGCCAGATCTGGTACGGGCACCGCATCCCCGCCTGGTACCGGGACGGCAAGACGTACGTCGGCCGCACCGCTCCCGAAGGAGACGGCTGGTCGCAGGATCCGGACACGCTCGACACCTGGTTCTCGTCGGGCATGTGGACGTTCTCGACGCTCGGATGGCCGGAGGACACCGAGGACCTGCGGACCTACCACCCGACCGCGGTCCTCGAGACCGGCACCGACATCCTCTTCTTCTGGGTGGCGCGCATGATCCTCATGAGCACGTACGCCCTCGGCGACGTCCCCTTCCGCACGGCCTACCTGCACGGCCTCGTCCTCGACGCGAAGGGGCAGAAGATGAGCAAGTCGAAGAACAACGGCATCGACCCGCGCGACATGATCGAGCTCTACGGCGCCGATGCGCTCCGCATGGCGCTTGTCGTCGGCGTGACGCCTGGGAGCGAGCAGCGCCTGACCGAGGACAAGATCCGCGGCTACCGGAACTTCACGACCAAGGTATGGAACCTGGGGCGCTTCGTCCTGAGCAGCAAGCCGGACGGCTTCGAGGCCTCGTCGGTGGCTCTCACCGAGGCCGACGAGGCGAGGATCGCCGAGGCTCGCGCGATGCGGGACGAGATCGCGCAGCACCTGGACCGCTTCGAGCTGCATCTCGCGGGCGAGAAGGCGTACCACTACGTCTGGCACACCTTCGCGGACAAGGTCGTCGAGGAAGCCAAGCCGCGCCTGCGCGGCGACGATCCCGCGGACGCGGCGGCGGCCTGGGCGATGCTCGAGGAGGTGCTCGAGACCTGCCTCGGATTCCTGCATCCGTTCATGCCCTTCGTCACCGAGCAGGTGCACCAGCACGTCCGCGACGGCGGCTGGCTCATGACACGCCGCTGGAACGCATGAGCCTCCTCTCGGTAGCCATCGGCCTCCTGCCCGGCATGACCTGGCTCCTGTTCTACCTCCGCGAGGACGGCAAGCGCGAGCCGTTCTTCGCCATCGTAAGAGTCTTCGTCGCCGGCGCGGTCGCCGCGTTCGCCGGGCTCGCCGTCCAGCTCCTGATCCGCGGGCAGCTCGCCGGAGACAACCTGGGCATAGCGAGCAGCGGTCACACGTTCCTGTACGCGAGCATCGAGGAGATCGTGAAATTCGGCGCGGCGTTCCTCGCGATCCGCTACTCGCGGGCGCTCGACGAGCCGGTCGACGCCATCTTCTATCCGATCGTCGCGGCGCTCGGGTTCGCCAGCGTGGAGAACATCTCGGTCGCGTACACCCTCATCGCAGGCGGCTCGATCTCTGGCGCGTTCGAGGTCATCACGCTCCGATTCGTAGGCGCGACGTTCATCCATACGGTCGCGAGCGGCACCGCCGGCTTCTTCTGGGGACACTCCCTCATGCGTTACGGCAACTCGCTCCTCGCGCTCGTCGGCCTCGTCGTCGCTTCCGCGTTGCACGGCACGTTCAACCTTCTTATACTTTGGTACGGAAACACCGTGTACACGTTCGCGTTCCTCGCCGGCGCCGTGATGCTCGTCCTGTACGACTTCCGCGAGATCCGCAGCGAGGAACGCAAGCTCGGTCTCCTGCCACCGCTCACCACCTCCCGTGTCCGATAACCTCTTCCCTTACACCGTGAACGAAGCCGGCTACGTCGACGATCCGAACTTCCGGGAGCCTTCCTTCTTCGCGGAGCTCGCGAAGGCGAGCGACCCGGTCCCGATGCCGGTCGCCGAGCCCGCGGTCGCGCGCACCGCGACGCACGTGCACGAGCTTCCCGTCATCGAGGTGGGAGCCGGAGAGGACGAGAGCGACGACGACGAAGAGGACGAGGGCCCGGACGGACAGCTCGCGATCGACGTCTATCAGACGCCGACGGACATCATCATCCGCGCGCCCATCGCCGGCGTCGCCAAGCCGGAGGACATCGAGATCCACATCGCCCACGACGTCGTGACGATCCGCGGCGAGCGCAAGCCGGACGTGAAGGTAGCAGAGAGCGACTACCTCTACCAGGAATGCTACTGGGGGCGGTTCTCCCGGAGCGTGGTCCTGCCCCAGGAGGTGGACGCGGCGGCGGCGGTTGCAAATTTCTCGCGCAACGGTATCCTCTCCCTACGTCTGCCGAAGCTCGTCCGCGAGAAGGCACGCAAGGTCTCGGTCCGGTTCAGCTAAATCAAGGCTTTTCCGGCCTGCCCCCTCTCTCAACACGCCAATGCGCCAGTGCATGCTCTGCCTCAAGGGATCGGTCATCCGCGGGAAGCGGCGTCTTCTGCGCGGCCACTACAACCCGGTCTCGAAGTCGCGCAAGTACCCCAACCTCCAGAAGACGAAGGTCCTCGGCATCACGGTGAAGGCCTGCACCAAGTGCATGCGCACCCTCGCCCGGACGGACCGGTAGCGAAGCGGGCTGTAGTATACCGGTAGTACGCATGCATGGGGTGCATGTAGACCGGGTTCAATTCCCGGCAGCCCGACCAGGCAACGCGAAAGCCGCTCATCGAGCGGCTTTCGCGTACCCCGTAGAGATTGACCCGGCCAGAAGCCAGGTGGGAGAGCTCAGCGTACGGCCCACGGGCCGAAGCGATTCGCAATCCCCTTTCATTAGCAGTCGAGAATCTCTACGGGGCTGCCTTACCCTACCATGCCGGCATGGTAGAATGCACCCTGCATGACGCTCCGCACGCGCCGCATATTCTTCTGGTCGCTTATCCCCTGCTTCGTCGTGGGCGGGGCGGCCGCGGTGCTCTACTCCCAGGGATACCGTATCGACACCGAGACCCGGCAGGTCGCCAAGGTCGGTGCCCTTTTCGTGCGCGGCTTCCCGAAGACGGCGCACATCACGCTCGACGGCGAGACGCTCAACACGGGATCGTGGTGGCCCCTCCAGAGCGGCACGCTCGTCGGCAGTCTCGTGCCCGGAACATACAGCCTCCATGCCGAAGCGCCCGGCTTCCGGACCTGGGACGCGGAGGTGGTGATCCGTCCCGCGCTCGTCACCGAGCGCAAGTCGCTCATCCTCTTCCCTGACCGGCAGGTCCCGCTCGTCATGGCTACCGGCACGGCTGCCGCGGACATCGACGCTCCGGACGACTTCGAGCGCCCGGTCGTGATCACCGGCGCGGACAATCCGCGCGCGGTCGTCGGGACCGCGGCGGTGCCAGGCACGTACGTGGGCACGGTGAACGGGAAGCTCGCGCTCACCTCGGCGGTGCGCCGCGGCAAGGTCACCGGCCAGATCCTCACCCTCCAGGCCCCGACTGAACCCGCGGCCACGACCGTCACCCTGCAGGGCGAGGGCGAGACCGCCGTCATGGCCGATTCCGTGCTCCACCGCGAGAGCAGCCGCCTGATCGCTGCTTACGACGGCTCCACTGGCCGCCGTACGGTGTTCGCCTCCTCTACGGACCCGATCGGCGCCTATATCCGGACGTCCTCCGTGGACGCCTGGCAGACGCTGGGCGCCCGCCCGCAGCTGCAGATCCGCCGCAGAGGAGCCACCTCCGTCATCGCTATCCCCCTGGGCGAGATCGCGTCCATACAGCGCTCCGGGGCGGCCCTGGGAATCGCCGGCAAGAACGGCAGCCTCTGGCTCGTCAACCCCGACTCGGGCGCCATCCAGGAGATCGGACACCGCGCGGCGCACGCCTCCTGGAAGGATGATGGGAGCGCCGTCGCCGCCATCATCGACGACCAGATCGAGGTCATCCCGCTCAAGCGCGACGTGCCGCACGGCAGGCTCTCCGGAATCCTCGATCGCGCGGACAAGGTCCGCCGCATCGCCTGGTACCCGGACGGCGAGCATCTCTTCGTCGAGACCTCGGAGGCGCTCCTGTTCGCCGACGTCATCGACGGAAGCACAGCAGAGCAGCACGCATACCGACTGCCCCTTCCGGACGCATGGTCCTATTCCGACAGGAACAAGGCGCTCTACGTCATCCGCGGCGGCGCCGCGCTCAGCTACGTGTTCCCCGACTAGGCCGGAGATACGCCCACGCGGCCGTCAAAGCGCCTCCGAGCAGGTCCAGCGCGAGATCCTTCATCGTGTCCCATCGCAGGTTGAACGGCGGCTGGTCGAGAAGGCGGGGCACGTCGGCCCAGGTGGCTCCCCAGGCCCGCAGGCGCGACGCATCGGCCGCCAGTTCCAGGAACTCCCAGAGGATGCCGACGAGCGCGACGAAGCAGACGAGGCCGAATGCCTGCGCCCACCGCGGCAGCGCCGCGTAGCCGCGGATGCGGTCCCGGTACGCATACGCGAGCCATGCCACGAGGACGCCGCCGCCGAGGTGCGCGACGATATCGATCCACGGATAGTCGTAATACCAGCCGCGCTGGTTCGCGAGCAGGTGCAGGAAAGCGAAACCCGCCACGTACGCTCCAAGCGATACGGGCGGGCTCTTGCGGGATACAGCGCCTAGCGCTTGCTCCACTGCGGGCTCTTGCGGGCCTTCTTGAGGCCGTACTTCTTGCGCTCCACGGCGCGCGGATCGCGCGTCAGGAAGCCGAGGCTGCGCAGCTGGCCCTTGTAACCCTCGTCCCGGGTGACGAGCGCGCGAGCGAGGCCGTGGCGGATCGCCTGCGCCTGGCCGGCGATGCCGCCGCCGGAGACATGCGCCGAGACGCCGACCGTGCCGATGCCGAGCTTCTTGAGCGGCGCGATCACGTAGTCGCGAAGGCGCGGGACCGAGAAGAACTCCTCGAGCTTCTTCTCGTTGACGACGATGTCGCCCTTGCCTTCGGTGATGCGGACGCGCGCGACCGAGGTCTTGCGGCGGCCGATCCCCTCTACGTACTTTTTCTCGGTCTTACTCATGGTCAATGAAAGAAAGCTGGTTCATGCGGCGCGCGTTCAGGAAGTTCTTGGGGAGCATGCGGCGGACGGCCTCGCGGATGACCTTCTCCGGGCTCTTGGCGAAGGCCTCGGCATACGTGCGCTCCTTGAGGTGGCCCATGTAGCCGGTGTGGCGGTAGTAGACCTTCGTCTCTTCCTTGGTGCCGCCGATCTCGATCTTGGACGGGTTCTCGATCACGACCGTGTCCTCGGTGACGCGGTTCGGCTGGTAGTCCGGGCGATGCTTGCCCTGCAGGATCTTAGCGGCTTCCGTCGCGAGACGGCCGAGGCGCTTCCCTGATGCGTCGATGCGGTACTCCATGGTTATACGAACTCGATGATGGCACGGGAGGCGCCGTCGCGCTTGCGCGCGCCCATGAGCTTCTGGATGCGGAGGTAGCCCCCCGGACGCTCCTTGTAGCGGGGCGCGATGTCCTCGACGAGGCGGCGCGCCGTCTCGGCGTTGGCGAGACGTGAGATCACCTCGCGGCGGCTGGCGAGATCCCCGCGGCGGGCGATGCTCACGAGGCGCTCGACCATGGGACGGATGGCCTTAGCGCGCGTCTCCGTGGTCTCGATGCGGCCCGAGCGGATCAGGTTGCTCGCGAGGCCGCGCATGAAAGCCACGCGCTGACCCTTCAGGCGATGGAACTTGCGGCCGACGCGGCGATGCTGCATGGGATGCGGTTACGTGATTGCCGGGGTACCTTACTCGGTATCTGCGGACTTGGCCAGGATGCGCTCGAAGTGCTCCCGGAGGACCTTGGCGGCATGCTCGACGGCTGCCGACGGGGCGACCGTGCCGTCCGTCTCGACGTCGAGCTTCACGCGGTTGAAGTCCGTCCGTTTGCCGACGCGCATGTCCTCGACGGACACGTTCGCCGAGACGACCGGGGAGAAGATGCCGTCCACGCCGATGGCGCCGATCGGGAGCTTCTCCTGGTGATGCACCTCGCTCGGGACGTAGCCCATGCCGCGCTCGACCGTGATCTCGACGTTGAGGTCGGCCGACTTCGCGGTCAGGTGCCCGAGGACGAGGTCGGGGTTCGCGAGCGTGACGTCGCTGGTGAGCTTGATGTCGGCGCCGGTGATCGGGCCCTCACCCTTCTTGTGCAGGACGAGCACGACCGGCTCCTGGCTGTGCGAGGCGAAGCGGAGCTTCTTGAAGTTGAGCGAGAACTCCACGAGGTCCTCCTTGAGGCCAGGGAAGGTCGAGAACTCGTGGTTCGCGTTCTTCACCTTGATCATGGTGACGGCAGCGCCCGGGAGCGAGGTCAGGAGCACGCGGCGCAGCGCCGTGCCGATGGTGAGGCCGTAGCCAGCCTCGAGACCCTCAATGGCGAAGGAGCCGCGGGAGGCGTCCTCGGAAAGGGTCTTGAGTACGACGTGGTCGCTGAGGTGTGAGGTATCCATGGGAATAAGTATAGAGGGACTACTTGGAGAATGATTCGACGACGAGCGGGATCTGGAACGTGACCTCGATGTCGCTCGGGAGCGCCGTGACCTGCGCAGCCAGGTCGCCCGCCTTAACCTGGAGCCAGTACGGGGACTCGTGCTTCTCGAGCGAGCCCTTGAGCTCGCGGAACGCGGCGCGCTCGCGCGAGTTCGGGTAGACCGCGATGACGTCGCCGACCTTCACGACGAAGTTCGGGGACTTGGTGCGCACGCCGTTGACGGCGATATGACCGTCGAGCACGTACTTGCGCGCGACCGAGCGTCCCGGCGCGATGCCGGCGCGGTAGACGGCGTTGTCGAGCCGACGCTCGAGGAGCTCCACCAGCTTGCGGCTGACGTCTCCCTTCGCCTTGCTCGCGAGCTTCATGACCGAGCGGAGGCCGCCTTCGTCGATGCGGTACGTGAGCTTCACCTTCTGCTTCTCTTGGAGCTGGAGGCCGAAGTCGGACACGTTCCGGCGGCGGCGGCTGTTGCCGTGCTGGCCGGGCTTGTACGGGCGCCGATGGAGCGCCGACTTCGGGCCGATGGAGCGCTCCGCCTTGAGCTGCAGCGATTCGCCGAGCGCGCGTTCCTTCCTTTGCTTGGGTCCCATCATGTCTTTGGTGTGTTATACGCGGCGGACTTTCTTCGGCTTCGGACCGTTGTGCGGGACCGGCGTGACGTCCTTGAATGAGGCGATGTTGAAGCCCTGCGCGACGAACGAGCGCATGGCGGAATCGCGTCCTCCCCCGCTTCCCTTCACGAGGATCTCGAGGTCGGTGATCTTCTTCTGCTTCAGCTTCTCGGTGAGGGTCGCCACGATCTTCGACGAGGCGAATGGGGTCGCCTTCTTCGGGCCGCTGAACCCGAGGCTGCCCGCGGTCGCCCAGGCGATCACCCCGCCCTTGAGGTCCGTGACGGTCACCACCGTGTTGTTGTACGAGGCGTTGATATAGACACGCGCCGAGCCGCCCTTCTTCGGGACGCGGACCGGAGCGGCCTGCTCCTGGTTCTCGGCGACGGGGGTGGTGATCTCTTCTGCCATGGGATTACTTCAGTGCGACCTTCCGCTTGCCGCTGCCTGCGGTCTTGCGGACGTTGCCGCGGACGGTACGGGAGTTGGTCTTGGTGCGCTGGCCGCGCGTCGGGAGGCGGCGGGAATGCCTGCTGCCACGATAGGTGCCCAGGTCCTTGAGGCGCTGGACGTTCGTCTTCACGTACTGGCGGAGCTCGCCCTCCACGCGCACGTTCTCGAGGCTGTTCTGGATCTTCGTGATCTCGTCGGTGGTCAGGTCCGCGGCCCGCTTCTTCGGGTCGATCTTGGTCGATTCCACGATGCGCGTCGCCGTCACCGGACCGATGCCGTACACGTACGTCAGCGCGATGGTGACGCGCTTGTTGTCCGGGATGTTGACGCCGAGGAGACGCATGGGTGTGTAGTGAGGTGTTGGCTAGCCCTGACGCTGCTTATGCTTGGGGTTCTTCTTGCAGATGACGAAAAGGACGCCCTCGCGCTTAACCACCTGGCAGGCGTTGCACATCGTCTTAATGGAGCTGCGTACCTTCATGGATGGTCAGGGGGGTCAGTGACGCCGCACGATGCGGCCGCGCTTACGGTCCGGCGCCAAGACCACGGCGACGCGGTCTCCGGCCAGAACCCGGATACGGTTGATCTTCATCCTTCCGGCGATCTTGGCGATCACGGGATGCTGGATGCCGGGAATCTCAATGAGGAACTCGAGGCCCGGCAGCGCCTCCTTCACGATACCGTCCACCGCTTCTGCGGGGACATTGATCGCGAGTCGGGGACGAGGCATATAGGGCGTAAGCGGGGTGAGAGTACCGTGGACGTTCGGATGCGTCAACTCTACTTGATCTCCAGGCGTACCTTCGCGGGGTCGGCCGGCAGCGTGAAGCGCCAGAAGGGCCTGACCGACACCGAGCCCTCCTTGAACTGCTCCTGCGAGCGTAGCCATTCGGCCGCCTCGCCGCGGCTCTTGCCCGCCACCTCCGCGCGGATGCTTTCCTCGGTCGCCTGGCCGATCACGCTCCCCCGGACGGTCACCTTGAAGGTGAGGCGGCCGTTGGCGAGATCCGGCTGCACGTCGCTGTAACCGACCTCGTAGCTGCGGAACGTCGCTGGGTAGTTGATGCCCTTCTCGGACGTGGCGCGCTTGAGAAGGAGGGCCTTGAGGTCGTCCTCCTTGAAGGCGAGGCCGCGGAGCGTCGCCTGGCCGACGACATTGAAGTTGCCTGACGCGTCCACCTCCTTGTTGACCGTCAGCTGACGCTGCTCGATCTGGATCGCACCCTCGATGAGCGCGAGCGCCTCCGGCTTCGAGGAGAGCAGCTTCGTCTTGAACGTGCCGATGAGGATGTCGTTGATCTTCGCGAGCGCGCCTTCGGCATCGGCGTCGGTCACGACCCGCTCGCTCGGCGGCGTGGTCGACTGCGCAGGCTTGGCCTCGGGCGCCGCCGGCTTGCTCAGAACGCCGTAGAAGAGGTTCGCTTTCGGCGAGCCCGCGAGGCCCGGGACCGTCAGCCGCTCGCCGTCGCTGCTTCCCGTGAGGACCGCCTCTGAATCGGGTGTCACCTCGACCGACGCCGTGCCCGGCGTCAGCTTGTCGCCGTCCTTCTTCGCCGCCGGGATCGCGACGGCCGTCGCGGCGCGGAATACGCCCGCCTTGCCCTGGAAGCGGGTCCGTACCACGAACGTCTCCGCCTCGAGGCTCTCGTTGTAGACGGTCACCTTCGGACGCGCGCCGGCCGGCACGCTGCTCGCGCCTGGCTCGCCGGTCGCCGGGAACGGCTGCGCGACATTCAGGGGCGGGCTCGTCTCGAAGAGCTGGCCCGGGATCGAGCCCGTCTCGACGGTCGTCGTCGTGACCGACGTCGCGGCGACCACGGTGCCCGAATACTCCCAGGGCGTCTCAGCCAGCGTCACCGCTACCGATCCCGAGCGCATGAAACCCTCGCCGATGCCAACGACTAGCGCGATGGCGATCAGGGCGGCGGCGATGGCGCGCGGGCGCGAGAGGCGCATGCGGCGCTCCTTGCGCGGCCGGTCCTCGACCGTCACCGGCTGCGCCTCGTACGAAGGGCGCGCGGCGACCGGCGTCGGCACCGGATGGTCGTGCGGCGGCAGCGGGTTCTCTTCGGCGTCGTCGTCATGCACGATCACCGGCTGCAGCTCCGCGCGATGCGGGCGTGGCGCGTGCTCCGCATGCCGCGCGGCGACCGCGGGATGACGCGTCGTGTGCTTGGTCGCCTGCACGCCGTCGAGCGCCAGATGGCGCTTGTCAGCGCGGAAGAACGGATGCACCGTCTCGAGATGCGCCGCGTGCGCGAGCGAGAGCAGCTCCTCGTCCACCGACTCGATGGCGACGGCGATGCCGCGCTCGGCGGCCAGGTCGCCGATCTGGGAAAGCTGCTCGCGGTCGGCGAGCGCAGATCCGCGCGGCGCGACCACCGTCAGGGCGCTCTCATTGAACGCGTTGAGTGCTTCGATGACGCGTTCAGCGGTCTCGTCGCGCGTCAGGATGAGTTTTCGTGCCATGTGCTGGTAAGTTGGTTAGATGCCTTCCGCGGTGCCGAGCCAGGCGATGCGCCTGCGCAGCCACGCGTTCAGGCCGCTATAGCGCTCACTATAATAGAACTCCGCGAACGCGGCCAGGGCGAGCACGCTCGCCTCGCCGTCGAACTCGAGCCCGGTGGCGCGCAGCGCGGCCTGCGCATCCAGATCCTCGAGGACGACGCTCCCCTCGGTGGACGGGATGCGGATATCGCTCGCGACCGGCAGCGGACCCCTAGCGCGCGCCTTGCGCAGCTCCTCGTCGAGCGCGGCTCGCGGCGCAGCGATCGCCTCGTCGACAGCACGGCGCACCGACCCGGCAGTCAATCCGGCAACGTGCACCGCGAGCAGGTCGGCGGCAGCCCTGCGCGAGAGGCCCCAGCGCAGCTCGAGTTCGCGCGCGAGGTCGTTCGGCGACCAGGAAAGCGGACTGCGCGCGATCTCGCGCACCGCGTCGCGGCGCGCATCGGCCGCGAGCACGACCGGATTCCCCTGCGCGAGCAGCACCGCCGGCGCAACGGCGCTGTGCCCGGCGACCAGCGACCACGCCGGGTCTGCGAAATACGGCGCCGGCGCCGCTTCGCGCGCGCGCTCGAATGTCTCGCGCGCGACGAAGCGCACGGTCACGTCGAGCTCCACCGGGCTCCCGGTCAGGTCGCTCGGGTCGAGGACCTCGGCGCCGTTGACGCGCACCGAGTCAACGCGGAACGAGGCGAGGACCGCGTCTATCGGATCGACGCCGAGCTGAGCGGCGACGCGCGGGCGCTGCTCCGCCCAGAGCGAGACCTGCAGCTTCTTGAGAGCCTCCTGGAACTCGGCCAGGTGCACCCGCATCAGCGGATGCTCGCGCTCGAAGGACACGGGCAGCGAGAGCGTGACCACGCCGAGCGCCGGACTCGCGACCACCGCCGGCGGCAGGTAGCGCGCGATGGCGGGGTGCATCGGCCGGAGCCGGTCCCACGGAACGTCCGTTTCCGACTCGAGGAGCTGCAGGCGATGGCCGTCGCGCGCTATGGCGAACAGGTACGCGTCGGCGGACGGCCCGTTCGGCACGAGCACGAGCGCGCGGTCGCGCCTGTTCGTTGCGAGGCGCGCGTGCCGGATGATGCTGTGCAGCGTACGTATCACGCTATCAGAAGAAGCGGGCGAGGAAGTAGAGCAGCAGGCCGAGGACGCTCGCGATCGCCGAGACGATCCAGAAGCGCATCGTCACCTGGGTCTCCGGCCATCCGAGCGCCTCGAAGTGGTGGTGCACCGGAGCGGAGCGGAAGACCTTCCGCTTGAACACCTTCTTGCTGAAGACCTGGATGATGACCGACAGCGACTCGAAGACGAGGATTATCGCGAACAGCGGCAGGAAGAGCGCCGAGTTGGTCAGCATCGCGATCGTGCCGATGGTGATGCCGATCGCCATCGATCCCGTATCGCCCATGAAGAACCGCGCGGGATAGATGTTGTACCAGAGGAACGCGAGCAGCGCGCCCACGAGCGCGCCGCCGAATACCGCGAGGTCGAAGCGGCCGATCGAGAAGGCCACGGCCACGAGCGCGAGGATCGTGAACAGGGAGGTGCCGCCGAGCAGGCCGTCCAGGCCGTCCGTCTCGTTCGCGGAGAAGGCCGAGGCGATCAGGACGAGCATGAACAGCGGCACGTACCACCAGCCGATCGCGAACGAGCCGAGGAACGGCACCTGGATCACGTCGAAGCCCAGACGGACGTAGAACCACCATGCGCCGAGCGCGGCGAGCGCGGTGTAGACCAGGATCTTGTGCTTGACCGTCAGTCCCCCGCCCTTGCCCCCGCCCTTGCGCCGGGCATTGAACCAGTCGTCGAGGAATCCGAGCGTGCCCGCGAGCACGAGCGCCGCGAGCGGCAGGTAGGTCTCGGCGCGCGAGACGAAGTTCAGGTACTCGAAGATGCCGTCGAAGACGGTGCCGAACGCCCAGAGGATGAGCGCGATCCCGGTCACGGTCCCCCAGATGATGACGCCGCCGCCGTTGAGCGTTCCCGCCTTCTTCTGGTGCAGTTGGCTGAACACCGGCGTCTCCTCGCCGGTGCGGATGCTCTTGCCGAAGCCGAGACGCTCGAGGATCTCGAGCCAGAAGGGCGTCGCGATGAGCGCTACGAGGAACGCGAGCGTCGTGACGGAGATGATGCGGATGCCTTCGGCGATCACGGGTTCTGCTTGAGTGTCTTGAGGAGCCTGCGGGTATCGCCGAAGCGATCGTCGCTCCCGAGCACGATCAGGGCCTCGATCCGCGGCCCGACCTGGAAGAGGGAGAGGAGGTTGCCTCGCGCCTCGTCCGTGTAGCCCGTCTTGCCGCCCAGGAAACCCGGGTCGCGGACGAGCTCGTGCGTCGCGTAGGCAGTATACGCCACCCCGGTGCCCTGCGCATGCACGGTGACCGACCCGCGCCGGGTCCATTGGAAAACCTCAGGGAACTCGGCATGTATCCGCTGCACGAGCGTCAGGAGCTCGCGCCCCGTGCTCTTGTTGCCGGGCGAGAGGCCGGACGCGTCCGCGTACGCGGTGCGCTGCAGGCCCCAGGCGCGCGCGGCCGCGTTCATCTCCCCGAGGAAGCGCTCGCGGCCGACGTGCGCGGCGAGGCTCTCGGCCGCCTCGTTCGAGGACGCGACGAGCATGACGGCGAGGACGTCCCGCATGGCGAACGTCTCGCCTGCGGGCAGGACGGGCCGCGACGGATTCCCGCCGGGCACCGGGACGATGACGATCGGCTCGTCGGCCGCGATGTCGCGCAGCGCGATCGTCGCGGTCATGAGCTTGGTCAGCGAGGCCATCGGCCACGCATCCGTGCTCCTGCGGCTCGCGAGCACCTGGTCGGCGGCGAGGTCGCCGGCCACGAAGATGCGCGCGCCGATGACGTCGGGCGGCGTGCTCGACGCGGTGCTGGTCGCCGTGCTCGTGGCCGTCGCGACCGTGGAGGTCGCCTCCGGGACCTGCGCCGTGGAGGTCGCCGCGACCGGATCGCCCGGCTGCTCCGCGCGGCGCGCGGCCGCGCTCATCGTGCCGGCGATCGCGATCACCAGGAGCAGGGCGGCTCCGCCGCCGAAGAGCGCCGCCTGACGCTGCGTCATGCCCCCGGTGCTTCCTGCGCCTGCTCGGCCGGAGCCGGCTCGCGCGCGGCGAGGCTGCGCGCGAGGAGCGCGCCGAGCTCCTCGAAGTCCGGGAGGTCCTCCCGCGCCGTGATACCCATCTCGCGGAGCAGCTCCGGCGTGACCTGGTACTGGTGCTCGCCCTTCCCCTGCCGCGTTCGCTCGACGAGCCCGCGCACCATGAGCGTGCGGAGGCTCAGCGCCGAGCTGACGCCGCGGACGTGATCGATGACGCTGCGCGGCACCGGGCCGAAGTACGCTACCAGCGCGAGCGTCTCCACCGCTGCCGGACCGAGGTCCTGGCTCATCTCGCCGCGCAGCAGCTCGGCGACCGCCGCCTCGTGCCGCGGATGCGTCACCAGCTGCGCGCTCGCGCCGTGGCGCAGCAGCGCGAGCCCGCGGGCTGCATCTGACTCCAGGCCGGCCCCGAGCTCGTCGACCGCGGCTTCGACCTCGCCGAACGAGGCGCCCGTGAGCGCCGCGAGCCGCTCGAGCGGCATCGGCTCGCCGTAGGCGAACAGCAGCGCCTCAACCGCCCCGATCAGATCACGCTGCGCTCCCATGCTCGAGGACTATATCGGAGAAGGCCTCCTCCTGCACCAGCACGACCTTCTGGTCGCGCGCGAGATGGAGCGCGGCGAGGAACACGACGATGCGGTCCCCCGCGCTGCGTCCCGCGACCAGCTCGGAGAAGCGCGCCGCGCCGCCGCTCGCGAGACGGTGCACGAGGTCCGAGATCGCCTTCTGCAGCGAGATGACCCGGTGCCGGACCTCCGCGACCTCCTTGGCTACCTGCGTCGCCAGCTGCAGCACGCGCGCCGCCGTCGCGTGCAAATCGGCAATGGCGAGCCCGTCGGGCGGCGCGAACACGCGCGCCGAGCCGCGCATCCCCTTGAGGTAGGGCCGCGCCACGAGCGGCCGCCGCTTGGCGTACGCGCGCCGGAACGCGAGGAGCGCCGGCTTCACCGCCTGGTACGCGCGCAGCTGCTCCGCCAGCAGCTGCGGATCCTCCGCCTCGTCTTCCGCCTCGTCGCCCGGCAGCAGCGAGCGCGACTTGAGCAGCAGGAGGCGCGTCGCGACCGTCAGGAAATCGGCGATCGCGTGCACCACGGACACCGTCCGCGGCTCCGGCGTACGCGCGAGCTCGTTCACGTAGCGGAGGAAGTCCGCCGTGACGTGCGCGAGGCTCACCTCGGTGATGTCGAGCTTGTCCCGCTCGACGAGCTCGAGGAGCGCCTCGAGCGGCCCCGAGAAGGTCCCGACCTCGACCTCGTACCTCATGGCGCGAGCCAGGACGCCGCTGCGGCGATGTCAGCGATAGAGGTCGCGGCGACGACCACGTGACGCTTCTCGCCTCCGATCGGCAGCGTCAGGGTTGCTACGGCCGGCCCTTCGCCGGCGCCCCCGAAGAAGCCCGGGAGCGCGAGCAGCTCGTCCGAGAACCGCAGGTCGCTCCAGATCGGCGGATCGTACGCGAGGTTGCCGCGCGCGGCCTTCGTCAGGCCGAGCACGAAGCTGCGGTTCTCGGCGAGGTAGCGCGCGAGCACGGCGAGGTCCGCGATGGTCGTGGTATTGCCCGGATCTGCGGCATCGACGGAGACCACCTGCGTATGCCCCATGCCGATCGCCGACGCCTTGGCGTTCATATACTTCACGAACGCCTGCTCGTTGCGCGCGCCCGCGATGGCGTGCGCCGCGCCCGCGTCGTGCTCAGAGAGCATGAGGCGTAGCAGGTCGAGAACGCTCGCGCTGCCGAGCCCTGCGAGGCGAGGCGAGCCCGGCTGATCCACGTTCACCCGGCTCTCAATGTTGATGTAGTCGACCGCGGTCAGCGCGGTTAGCAGGTCGATCGCCTGCCCGAACGGGATCTGCGCGCCTGCCTCGCGCGAGCGGATCGTCGCGCCGCTCGGGACGTCCACGATCGCGTAGGTGCCCGCCGCATCCGGACTGCCGGAAAACGTGGGGAGCTCGGGAGCCTCGATCGGCGACTTGTAGACGAGCACCGGCGTGCCGACCTCGACCGCCTCGTACACGAGCTGGGCGTTCTCGTCGCTCAGGCGGATGCATCCGCCCGAGTACTGGCTGCTGACCGGCGTGCCGTCCGGGTAATACGGCCATCCGTGGATGAAGAAGTTGCCCTGGAAGACGAGGCTCCAGGGCTGGTACACGTGCCCAAAGGTGGAGAAGTGGTTCCGCGCCTTGCTCTTCACGCTGTAGACGCCGACCGGCGTCTCCCACCACGAGCCTTCCTTTCCCTTCGTCTTGATCGGGACGTCGATGACCACCTCGCCGTCCTTGTAGACCTTGAGCTGCATGTCGCTGAGGTCGGCTTCCACGAAGGTGCGCCGCTCCGCCACGTACTGGTCGCGGACGGTGAGCACGTACGAGCCGGACGCCGGCGTCGACGAGGCGAGATCCTCGTCGTCGGGGAAGACCGCGGCGACCGCGCCTATCGCCTGCTGGACCTTGTCCCCCGCCGCCTGCGCACGGAACAGGTCCGGCAGCAGCGCCGACGCCGCGAGCAGGAGCCCTGTGAAGAGCAGGGCGGCGAGGCCGAGGACGAGCGGCAGGGAAGGGTGGGTTAGCAGGCGCTTCACGGGGCTATTATGCCGATTCGAACCCGACGGTTCTACCCTTCGGGCGCGCTTTGCCAATTCCCGGCCTGCGGCGATAATGCGCCCGATGGCCTCCTTGTACCGCGCGCACCGCCCGAAGACGCTTGCCGACCTCGTCGGCCAGGACCAGGTGACGGCGGTGCTCCGCAACGCTGCCGCACAGGGGCAGCTCGGGCACGCGTACCTCTTCTCGGGGCCGCGCGGGACTGGCAAGACCACGACGGCGCGCATCCTCGCGAAGCTCCTCGTGTGCCGGAAGCGGGAGGAGGACCCCGCGTTCGCCCTCGCGGGCGAGGCCTGCAACGCCTGCGACCGGTGCGCGGCCGTGGATAGCGGTTCGCTCCTCGACGTGGTGGAGATCGACGCCGCGAGCAACCGCGGCATCGACGAGATCCGCGAGCTGCGCGAGCGCATCCGCGCCGTGCCCACGCAGGCTCCGAAGAAGGTCTACATCGTCGACGAGGCGCACATGCTCACGACGCAAGCATGGAACGCGCTCCTGAAGACCCTCGAGGAGCCGCCGGCGCACGGGGTCATCGTGCTCGCCACGACCGACCACGAGAAGCTGCCCGCCACCATCACCTCGCGCGTGCAGCGGTTCCGGTTCCGTAAGCCGGGCAAGAAGGACCTCCTCGCGAAGCTCGGCGCCGTCGCGGAGAAGGAAGGCATCGCCATCGAGCCGGCGGCCCTCGAGCTCATCGCCGCGGTCTCCGGCGGCAGCTTCCGCGACGCCGAGTCGCTCCTCGAGCAGGCGCGCGGCCTGAGCCAGCCCGTCACCGCTGCCTCCGTCGCCGAGCTGATCGGACGCTCCGCCGTCGGACGCGTGCAGGCCCTCGCCGAGGCGATCGCTTCGTCGGACGCAGCCGCGGCGCTCTCGCTCCTCAAGGAGGCGGAGGCCTCGGGGGCGAACCTCACCGAGCTCGCCCGCGAGCTCGTGCACGCGTTCAAGCGCGCGACGGCGCTCGCGGCGGACGCGTCCCTGTCCTCGCTCTACGAGGACGAGCTCACCGCCGAGGAGCTCGACGGCATCCGCCGCCTCGCCGCGTCCCTCTCGCCGGAGCGCGGTGCGGCGGTCACGCGCGCCTTCCTAGAGGCGTTCCGCGAGATGCGCACGAGCCCGTTCGAGGCCGTGCCGCTGGAGATCGCGATACTGGAGGTCACCCGCTGATCGTCGTCAGCAGGCCGCCGAGGCGCTTGATCGAGGCGTCGTCGATGATCGACGTCGCGAGCACGTCGCCGCCGCAGGCTCGCGCCAGCCGCTGCCGCTTCTCCTCGAGCTCGGCGGCGTCGAGCTCGTCCGCCTTGGTCAGGAGGACGTGCTCGGGCTTCGCGGCGAGCTCCGCGCTGTACTTGCCGAGCTCCGCGCGGATCGCCTCGTAGTCCGCGACGGGATCGTCGCTGGTCGCGGCGACGCAGTGCAGGATGACGCGCGTCCGCACGATGTGGCGCAGGAACTTGGTGCCGAGACCCTTCCCTTCGGACGCGCCCTCGATGATGCCCGGGATGTCCGCGAGCACCAGGTCGTGGAACACGCCGAGGTGCGGCTCGAGCGTCGTGAAGGCGTAGTTGGCCACGCGGCTGCTCGCGCGCGTGAGCGCGTTGAGCAGGCTCGACTTGCCGACGTTCGGGTAGCCGACGAGCCCGACGTCGGCGATCAGCCGGAGCTCGAGCCGCACGTCGGTCTCCTCGCCCGGCTTGCCCGCCTGGAACTGGCGGGGCGCGACGTTGGTAGAGGACCGGAAGAGGAAGTTGCCCTTGCCGCCCCGGCCGCCCTCGGCGACCGTGATGCGGTCTCCGACGCGGACGAGCTCGGCTGGCTCGCGCCCCTCGATGTGGACCACCGTGCCGCGCGGCACGGGGAGCACGAGGTCGTCGCCATCGCGGCCGTCCCGGAACTTGCTGCGGCCGTCGCGGCCCGCTTCGGCCTTGAACTTCTTGACGGCGCGGTACTTGCGGAGCGCGCCGAGGTCCGCGACCGCCTCGAGGATCACGTTGCCGCCGTGGCCGCCGCTGCCGCCGTCCGGGCCGCGGCTGCTGATGCCGTTGCCGAAGGTGGCGGTGCCGGAGCCGCCGGGTCCGGCGGACACATGGATGGTGACGTCGTCTATGAGCACGGGACGAGCCTAGCAGAAACGTGAAAGAGGACGCCATACGGCGTCCTCTCTTCTTTTTCTCTCGTTACGCTTCCGCGCCCAGGATCTCCCGCGCGAGACCGGCGTAGAACGGATTGCCCGTTCGCGCGACGATCTGCGCGCACCGCTCGCGGACGGCCGCGCCCCGGTCGTAGCGCCTGCCCAGGAGGAGGCAGAACGCCTCGTCGGCGTATTCCGGCAGCCCGCTCAGGGACAGGATGGTCTCCGTGCCCAGGAGCGGCAGCACGACCGCGCCCCCGTAGCGATCCTTCTCGGGATCGCGCGTCTCCCAGGAAGCGACGTAGGAGCGGTCCAGCCCCGACTCGAGGCGGAGCGCCTTCTCGCCGACCAGCTCGAGGTACTTCATCCGCTTCTCGTAGTTCGGCCCCTCGCCGCCGAGGAACTTCACGAACATGAGCTCCCGGTCCATGCCGAACATCGCCGGCATGACCTGCAGGACCGCGCAGGAGCGGTTGAGCCAGCCTGGCTCATCGTCGCCGAACATGCTTCCGCCGAGGCGGAGCACCTTCGGAAATAGTTCGAGCGCCATCTCGATCAGCGCCTTCTCGTCGAAGATACCCGCTGGCTGCGGGATCCCCGTCATGCACATACCCATAGTCACCTCTCATTTTCAGATATCAACGGACGGATCCGTCTGCACGAGTCATACCGCGTATCCACGCGTGCGGCAAACGGAAACGCCCGCGATGCGGGCGTTTCCTTCGAGGTTCTCGGGATGCTAGTAGCGTCCGCCGCCGCCGAAGCCGCGCGAGGCGCGCGCCTTGGCGTGACAGTCGCGGCAGGTGACCGGACGATCCCCGCTCGGCATGAACGGGAGCTCGGTGATCTCCTTGCCGCACTCGCCGCAGGTCCAGTTGCCCTGGACCATCTGGCGCGGGCCCCGGTCTCCGCCGCCAAAGCTGTCGCGCGCCGGCCGGTTCTGCATGTGGCAGTCGCGGCAGAGCACGTTCTCAGCATCGCGCGGGGAGAACGGGAGCTCGGTGATCTCCTTGCCGCAGTTCTTGCAGGTCCAGTTGCCCTGGACCATCTGGCGCGGGCCGCCGAAGCCGCCACCGCCGCCGCGGTTTCCGCCGAAACCTCCTCCGTTGTTGTACATGGAGTGTTCTGACTTTCTCTTTTCTGACGACCTTGATGATTTTCCGTTTCAGGTCGCCTTCAGGCGCGCTTCGCGCCTACCACGTACTTGAACCGTGCCATAAGCCTAGCAGGCCCGCCGGCCTTGGCAATGACTATTGGAGGACGCAGGAGACGTCCCGTCCGGAAGCGTCCTGGAGCCGGGCTTCGGGGCCGACCAGGGTCAGGACGAGGTCGCCGTCCCCGTACTGCATGATGTTCGCGGCCGGATCCACTTTGCTGAGCTCACGGGTGGTGGCCGCATCCTGCTGGTAGCTCATGCGGCCCTGGTCGATCTCGCGCAGCGTAAACTGCGTCCCGTCGCCGCAGCGATAGGCCGTCTGCCCCGCCGGCGCGGCGCTCGCCGGCGCCTCCCGCTTCTCGATGCAGAGTCCGCGTCCGGCATCCCACTCCCCTTCCTTGGCGGCGCACGCGTCCGCGAGGCCCGTGCGGGTCACGGTCGTGCCGGTCACGAAGCCGGCGGCGAACGCGACCACGAGCATGAACGCGCCGAATCCGAGCGCCACCACGGCGGCGATGAGCTTCGTCTTCAGGCTGAACCGCCGTCCTTCTCCGCGCATGGTCATGGCGTCATCGTACCATGCGCGAGCTCGTACGCGATGCCGTCCCTGCCCGTCATCGGCTTGAGGGCGATCACCTGTCCCGGCATGCCGCCGCCCGGCAGGCAGACGAAGTAGCAGCCGCGGAACCAGATCTTTTCCTGGTCCCAGCCGAGCCCGCGCGGATCGATGATGCAGCTCTTGGTCTTCCAGATCAGGAGGACCAGCTGCTCGCACGTCGCGCGGCCGTACCGCTCCTGCTTCCGCTCGATGGCGGCGGCTATGTCGTAGGGCGTGGTGAGGTCGATGACGTTGCCGGCGTTCCTCCGGAAGTTACGCCCCAGCACCGATCCCCCTTCGTGGGGCAGGCCGTTGTCCGCGTAGGTGACCTGGAAGTTGAGCGGCGGCTCGTTCGGTGCCGCGGAGCGGCCGCGCGTGTCGATGCGCGTGTGCTCGTTATACACAGCCTCGCCCGCGTAATGCGTGCCGTACGCGGCATTGAGCTTCGCCAGGAAGAAATCGGTGATGAGGAGCTCCTCGCGCTTCTTCGTTCCCTGCATGCGCGCCTATTCTAGCGCACAACGCGTCAGCGGTCCGCCTCGAACGCGCTTATGACCCAGCGGCCGTCCTGCTCGACGAGCGTCGCCACGACCGGATACCGGTTCGCCGCGCCGCCGTTGACCAGCTCCTCGCTCGTGATCTCGAGCACGTCGCCCCGGATCACGAACGAGCCGTTCTCCTGCGATACGGTCTGCGGCTCGATGCCGTCCGGCCACGGGCTCGACGTGCGACGTCCCGGCGCGCGCTCGGGATCCTGCTGCCACTCGGACAGGAGCTCGCGAGTGAGATACGGCTTGTAGTGCAGCCGCATGGCGGCGCGCACCGCTTCGGGCTCGCTGGCGAGCGGCACCATCTTCAGCACCTTGCCGAACCCGACGAGAGTCGAGACCGCTTTGTCGAGCTCGCTGTCGGGAGCCTGCTGCGGCAGCCACCAGTACTGGTACGCGCCGAAGACTGCCGCGACGAGGACGAGGAGGATGACCAGGGCCTTGAACATCAGAGCCGCTCGAGCGAGGCCGCGTTGATCACGCCGACGATCGCGTAGCGCTGCCATTCGGAATTCGAGGACGCCTCGACGGGGACGACGCTGCCGGTGACCCGGACGCGCGCGCCCGTGGGCGTCGTGGCGCTCGCCGATTCGGCGCTCGCGCCGCTCCCTACGACCGCGTAGTGGCTGCCGTCATCGGTACGCAATCCGAGCGCGCACTCGAGCGTCTGCGGTCCGCCCGTATCGCGGTGCGGGAGGCAGACGTACGTGCCTTCGAGCGATTCGCGGGAGCCGCTCCCGTCTTCCGGGGTCGCTGGAAGCGTGGACGTCGGGACGGCAGCCGCCGGCGAGCTCGTGGACGCGCCCGGGTCGGCGATCCGCACCTGGATGCTCCGCGTCAGCAGGTATCCTGCGATCGCGACCGCGAGCAGGCAGAGGGCGAAAAGCAGCTGCTTCCCTGCCTTCGCCTTCGCGGTAGAGGCCATGCGCCCAGTATACGATGCCGGGCGCGCGATCCGCTACCGCCGCTCCCCGGAGCTCGCCAGCGCGAGACCGAAGAAGAGCACCGTCAGGAGGAGATGCAGGACGTGATCGGCGGCATCGACCTCGACGAGGCCGAACACGCGGCCCTCGCCCGTGAGCAGGCCTGCGATCGTCACGATCGCGTACGCGGCGCCCAGCGCGACGAGACCGCGCGTCAGCACGCGGCCGCCTGCCGCGGCGAGGACGGCGAGCGCCAGGCCAGTGGCCAGGTGGACGACGTTGTGCGCCGCATTGACCCCGAACAGGCCGAGTACCGGATCCTGGAAGAACCCGAGCGCGCCGACCGCGAGCAGCGCGGCGCCGAAGATATACGAAAGCTTTGCAGTCATGGTCATGGATGAGGGATTCCCTCACAGGTTAGGACGCATGGATGACCGCAAAGTGAAGCGGCCCCGCACTGGGCGGGGCCGCTATCGTATCGGGGTCACGTTACTGGGCGTCGGCTTCGGTTCCCTCGGTGCTCGTGCCGGGAGCAGCCTCCTCCATGGCCCCCTCCTTGCCGCACTCAGGGCAGGCCTGAGGCGCAGCCTCGGCCATTACCTTGTGGCCGCAGGCAGAACAGGTGAATTCCTTCTCCATGTGGTTCTGTGGTGCTGGTGAGTGCATCACGGCAGCGCGACTATGCCGTGCCAATCCACTATAGCACCGGTCAGCGGACCTCCCAGCCGCGACCGGCGACAGCCTGCGCTACGCGATCCATGGCGGCGTTCACCTCGGCATCCTCCAGCGTGCGCTCCGTGGACTGGAACACGATGCGGAACGCGTACGAATGACGCGCGCCGGCCTCCGTCTGCTTCACGAACTCGTCGAACACCCAGCTGCGCACGCGCAACGGGCCCGCCGCGTCGTCGATCACCACCTGCACGTCGGCGCGCGCGACCCCGTCGGGCACGAACAGCGCGAGATCGCGCGTGGCGAACGGGTAGGGCGAGTACGGCGCATACCGCCTCGCGCTCATCGGAGCCAAGCCGAGATCGGCGAGCGCGCCGGGCGGCGGCAGCTTCTCGAGGAGCGCGGTCAGGTCGACCTCGCACACCGCGCCGCCCTCGACGCTGTCGGTGCGGTCGGGCACGTCGACGCCGAGCGCGTCCGCGATCGCGTGCAGGTCCTCGCGCAGCACGTCCTCGGCGGCATCGCCCTTGCGCATGCGGGTCAGCGAGACGCCGAACGCGAACGCGCTCCGCTCCCCTTCCGGCGGGAACACCTGGCCGATCTCGAAGAGCTTCACCGCGTCGACGCCGAGCAGGTCCGCGTTGCGCCGGTTGAAGGCGAGCCGTTCCGCGAGCCGGTCCGCGAGGTTCTCCCGCAGGAACGCCTTATCCTCGGCAAGCGGATACGCGATCGCAAGCGAACCTTCGGGCGCGAACGCGTACAGCTGCGCTTCGCTGTACCCGCGCTCGACGAGCACGCTCCGGACGCGCTCGCCCCACCAGAAGAGCGGGTCCTGCGGCTGCCGGAGGTCGAGCGGGGGCGGGAGCGCGCCGGGCAGCGCGTTGTATCCGCGGATACGGCCGACCTCGTCGGCGATATCCGCGGGAATCGCGAGATCGAAGCGCTCCGCAGGCGGCGTGATGCGCAGCACTGCGCCCTCCGCCTCGACGACGCAGTCCATGCGCGCCATGAGGCCAGCGATCTCGTCGGCCACCACGGGCGTGCCGAGCATCGCGCTCACCTGCTCGGCGGTCACCTCGACCGGGTCGGTCTTGCGCGCGACCGGGTACACGTCGGTCACGATGCCCGCCTTCGCATCCGGACTGGCCTCGAGCACGAGCGCGCTGATGCGCCGCATCCCCTCCTCCGCGAAGGTCGGCGTGATCTCGTTCTCGAAGCGCTTGGAGGCGTCGCTGCGCAGGCCGAGGCGCGTGCTCGTCCGGCGCACCGGCACCGGCGCGTAGCTGCCGCAGTGGACGATGATCCGCCGCGTCGCGTCCGTGACGGCCGCGCGCTCGCCGCCCTTCACGCCCGCTATCTCGAGCGGGCCCTCGTCGTCGGCGATGACCGCGTCGTCGGGGAGGAGTTCCATCTCTCGTCCGCCGAGCACGGTCATCCGCTCGCCCGGGCGCGCGTAGCGAACGACGAGGTCCCCGTTCACCTTGTCTGCGTCGAGGACGTGGGACGGCTGGCCGATGTCGAGCATGACGTAGTTGCTGATGTCCACGAGCGCGCTGATGGACCGCTGCCCGACGGACTCCAGGCGCTCGCGGATCAGCTGGGGCGTCGTTCCCGCGAAGCCGTCGAAGCGGCGCACGACGAAGCGGCGCGCGAAATCCTCCGCCTCGATCCGCACGCCGGCCGCGCCGGCGCCGCCGTCAGGCGTCTCGCGAGGTTCGGCCTCGGCCGTCCGCTTCCCGGTGATGACCCCGATCTCGCGCGCGAGGCCCCGGTGGCTGAGTAGGTGATGCGCGCGGTCGGGCAGGACCTTGAAGTCGAACACTGCGTCATCGCCGGCGCGCTCGACGTCCTCGACCTCGAAGACGTGCTCGGTCAGGAGCGCGGCGAGCTCGTCCGGCGTCGGGAGCGGATCGGCGAAGTAGGACTGGAGCCAGGAGTAGGATGCTTTCATCTCAGAACTGGTTGATCAGGCGCAGGTCGCCCGCGTAGAGCGAGCGGATGTCGTCGATGCCGGTGCGCAGCATGACGAGGCGGTCGATGCCGCCGCCGAAGGCGAAGCCCTGCCAGCGCTCGGGATCGAAGCCGCCCGCTCGCATGACGTTGGGATGGATGAGGCCGGCGCCGAGCACCTCGAGCCACTTCCCCTTCCAGAGCACGTCCACCTCGACGCCCGGCTCGACGAAGCTGAAGTAGCTCGGCCGGAAGCGGATGGCCGCGTCAGGGCCGAGGAAGCGCTTGAAGAAGAACTCGAGCGTCCCCTTGAGCTCGGCGAGCGAGACCGTGCGGTTCACGTACATGCCGTCGAGCTGGTAGAACTGCGCCTCGTGCGTCGCGTCCGTCGCCTCGTTCCGGAAGACCTTGCCAGGCACGATGATCTTGAACGGCCGCGGATCGTCCTTCCGCGCCTGCATGTAGCGCACCTGCACGGCGGTCGTGTGGGTCCGCAACACCGGCCGGGCCGGATCGTCGCTCTTGATCCAGAAGGTGTCCTGCATGTCCCGCGCCGGATGATCCGGCGGGATGTTGAGGGCGTCGAAGTTGTAGTACTCGGTCTCGAGCTCGGGACCCGTGACGGGCACGAATCCGATCTCGTCGAAAATGAGCGCGATCTCGCGCACGGCCTGGGAGAGGATATGGATATGGCCCGTCATACGGAGGCAAGTCTAGGCCTTCGCTGCCTTATTTTCTATCGCAGCCGCAGCGTTCGAAGAATCGTGCGGTACGCCTCCCACCGCGGATCCTCGGCGCCGTCGTACATGATCGTGACGAGCATCGCCTCGTCTTTGTGGAGAAGCGCGGTCGTCTCGCCCGCATAGAGGCCGTCCCACCGGTAGGTGACGCTCTCCTTCCCGGCGACTGTGCCCGTCGCCGACCCGTCCACGCCCGGCTCGAAGCGCGCCCCGTCGCCGGATTCGAAATTCGATTCGGCGCCGTTGGCGCGCAGCCATTCAAGGAGTCCGAGACCCTGCGGATTTGGATAGAAGCGTACGCTGACCGTCCTGGGCCCCTCGCCTCCCTCGGGTATCGCGGTGTCCTCGGACCGGACGAGCGTCACGGCGAAGCCGTGACCCTTCATCGTTTCGAATAGCTCTTCGCGGACCGCGTACCCCCGCGGGTAGTCGAAGCCGAGGCCCCGCTCGGCATTCGCGTACGACGCCGCTGCCTCAGGGCCGCCGTCCCTCTCGACGACCGCCTCGTTCTCCGAGCCCCGCACGAGGAAGACTACGAGCGCAAGCAGCGCGGCAACGACGACAGCGATGACGATCTTGCGCATGATCAGAGCCGGAAGAGCGTACGGAAGTCCCCGCGGAACCCGCCCTCCTCGGGAGTACCCTCGTCGACCACGCCGGCTTTCACGACCATGCCGCCGTCCTCCTCGAACACGCCCAGCTCCGTGCCGCCTCCGGCGTACCAGCAGAGCACCGCGCTCCGCTCTCCCGGCAGGAAGTCCTCGCGCACCATCGAGCACGTGCCCAGGTACGTGCCGACCTCGCGCTCGCGGTCGGCGTAACGGATGGTCACCTTGGTGAGTGGACCGCCGGTCGCGGCATCCTCGCCCGCGGGCACGAAGGTCCAGCCCACGCCCTGGTCCGCGGCCTCGGGCGCGGATGCCGGAGCGACGACAGGCTGCTCTTCCGGCGCCGCGACCGGGACCTTCGCCTGCTCCCGCGTGAGCAGGAATACGGCCCCGCCGATCACGACGAGGGCAAGGAATGCGATGAGGGCACGCGTGCGCATGCCCTCATCATAGCGGATACGGTCCTCAGGCCGTATCCAGCGGCACGACCTGGTAGTCGTCCTCGGTCTCCATCTTGATCACCTTCACCACCTTGCCGAAGACCTTGAAGTCGCGATCCATGATGATGATCGGCTGATAGCTCTTGTCCGGCGAGACCGGCGAGAGGATGACCGCGTTCTCGGCGAAGGATATCTTCTTGATGACCGCCGTGTCGTCGACGATGGCCACGACGAGGTCGTTGGGCGAGACGTGCTCCGTCATCTTCACGAGCACGTAGCTCCCGTCCGCGATGCCCGCGTCCACCATGGAGCGTCCGCTCGCCTTGATGACGAACAGGTCGCCCTGCTGCCCCTGCAGGAAGCTCTTCGCGACCTTGATGTACTCGTCGAAGGTGCGCTCCGCGATGATGCTCGGACTGCCGCATCCGGCGGACGCGAACACCGGGAGCGTGACGAACTCCTCGTCGCCGCGCTCAATGAGCTCGATGCCGCGCTGCGCGTAGCGGTTGCGCTTGATCAGTCCTTTGCGCTCGAGCGATTCGAGATACTGCGTCACGGAGCGCAGCGATCCCGCCTCGATCTCGGATGCGATCTCGCCGAGGGTCGGTGCCTGGCCGTCCTGGTATATGCGCGTCTTGATGAAGTCGTAGACGCGTTGCTGGTTGCTGGTAAGGGTGGCGTTCCTCATGGGTGCTGGTGGATAGGTATGACTGCGATAAATATACAACCTATCCACTCTCCAGCAAAGCTGGGGATAAAAAGCTCCCGTATTACTTGCTTATCTCGCGCACGAGCATCGCCTCCTTTCTCGCCATCCCCCAGCGGTACCCGCCGAGGCCGCCGTCTCCGGCAAGCACCCGATGGCACGGGATCAGGTACGCCACGCCGTTCCTGCCGCAGGCACTACCGACGGCGCGGACCGCCTTCGGCGCTCCCGCTGCTCGCGCCACATCGGCGTAACGAACCGCGCGTCCGGGCGGGATGCGCAGGAGCGCCTCCCACACCTTGACCTGGAAGTTGGTGCCGCGGACCTGCACGGTCGCCTTCCCGCCGGCGAAGACGCGCTTCGCAACGCGGGCGGTAGCCGCGTCATCCCGATTCAGCGTCGCCTGCAGCCATCGCGCGGCGATCTCCTCACGCGCAGCCGCGAGACTCTTCCGCTCCAGGAAGGAGAGGTGGCAGATGCCGCGCGCCGTGATGCCGATCGCGCACCAGCCGAACGGCGACGGATGCACGCCGTAGCGGATGGCGAACCCGCGCTTGAGCTCGCCCGGCGATACCGCCTCGAGCGTCACGAGCAGGTCGTGCAGGCGGCCTGGGCCCGAGAGCCCCGCCCGGTGCGATGCGCGCACGAGGTCGGTGCCCGCGAGCAGTTCCCGCGCGCGCTCCTTGGTCAGGTACGCGAGGAAGCGCTTCGGCGTCGTGCCGACCCAGGCGCGGAACGCGTGCTCGAACCGCGAACGGCTCATCCCCACCGCCGTGGCAACCTCAGCGGCGCCGGGCTGCTCCTGGGCGTGCGCGCGCAGATACGCGATGGCAGCAGCCATCGTCTCGTACGCATGGGTCGCGTCGCGCCTCATGCCGTCACGATACGCGCTTCGCGGACGCCTTCCACCCGGATCCTGCTATATGCCGTAGCGCTGACGAGCCTCATCGAGCACCGCCTTCTCGAGCCGCTCCGCGCGCACGTTGTACGCCTCCGTCGGCGCGAGCACCTGCTCCTGCACCGCGGGCGGGAACAGGTCCTGGACGTCCTCGGCGAAGAGGCTCCCGTCGCGCGGCGCGCGTACGCCGACGGGATTCCCCCGCGCGTCAAGCGTCACCCGCACGGGAACCTGGACGGCAGTCCCGGATTTCAGCTGCCCGCCCTCGAAGGCGTACTCCGCGACGTGGGTGTACAGGTACAGTTCGCGGCCGGGCGCGCGCGATTCCCCGAGCTTCTCGTACGCGGCGAACGTCTCGCCGCCGAAGGAGGGGCGCACCAGCTCATCGGCGAGATACGCGGCTATCGCGTCGCCCGTGACGACCGTGTCGACGAAGCGCGGCAGCTGCTCGCTCGTGGCCGCGAGGCGGCCGTAGCAGGCTCCGAGATAGAAGCCGGCGAACGGCAGCGCCACGAACAGCGCCATCGCGAGCGCCTTGGAATACCAGGTCACCTTCTTCCATTCAATCTTCATGGCCTAACTATATTAGATATTGCGGCTGTCGTACGCCCAGTGCAGGAGCGCCTGGCGCTGACGCGGCCGGCACGCCGGATCGCCCGGCGCGCAGTACCGCTTCACCTGCGCCGCGTGCCGCGCCATCGCCTTCCATCGCCGGATCTGCCGCCCGTCCTCATCGAGCAGACGGCGCCCCGTCCAGTAGCGGCAGTACCACTGGAACCAGCCCCGCGGGTCGTGCTCCTCGTTGATCCAGCCCTTCGCGCGCCAGACGGAGAGGGGCTGGCTCGCGTTGACCCCGAACCAGTTCAGCCTCGCGTCGTGCTTCCAGCTGCCGGGCTCCTGGAGGCGGGCACGCGCGAACCATGATTCCGGGAACTCGTCCCGGCAGTCGCGCATATACACGCCGCCGAATACGCCGAGCTCGAGCATCTGCTGCGGCGTCAGCTCGGGACGGAACTCCGGATCGAACTCGGCGCCAGCCGGGGCGACACGCTCGTAGCGGTAGCCGGACTGCATCCGGTCATCGACGACGACCTCCATCAGTTCAGCACCCAGATCGCGGCGTTCAGGTACGTGGCGAAGGAGATCCACGCAAGATACGGGACCAGGAGCCAGGCGGCGACGCGGTCGATGCGCGCGAACGCGACGATCGTCAGGGCCACGGCAGGGACGAGCAGGGCGATGACGAGGAGCGCCCACCCCGGCTGCCGCATCCCGAAGAACACCGGCGACCAGATCGCGTTGAGCCCGAGCTGGACCACGAAAAGCTCGCGCGCCCCGGTCCGGCGCCAGCCCTTCCGCCAGACGCGGTACAGCGAGATGCCCATAAGGAGGTACAGCGCCGTCCACACCGGACCGAAGATCCAGCTCGGCGGCGTCAGCGGCGGCTTCGTCAGGAGCGGATACCACGTCGTCACTGCCTGCACCGTATAGAGCGCGCCGATCCAGCCGACCGCCTGGGGGATGAGAAGCGAGACCGCGAGCCTGCCGTAGCGCATGGGACCAGTATACGCGAACGTTGCAATATGGCGGCGCATCATCGTTTTCCCTTGGTATTCCTCGCTGAATTACGCACAGGCTGTGCATTGCCACGACATCGCTTATGTGGGCTGGTGGTAAACTGAGAACGTAGCCACCACCACTATCGCCATGCGCATGCTTCCCTCAGACAAGGTCCGCGTCCTCTTCGTCGTCGCGGCCGCCGTCATGGTGCTGCTGTACCCGTTCTTCAGCGGCGCCATCCTGGAGCCGCCCGTGCTGACCTACGCCGGCATCATCATCCTGACCGTCCTCGCCGCGTTCACCACGGTCCGCGACCAGGTGCTCCTCGCGATCGACGCGATCATCGCCGGCTGCGGCCTGATCGCCTTCGAGTTCTACGCCGTCAACGGCTTCACCGCAGGCGGCAGCACGTTCGCGCTCGTCAACCAACTCCTGGCGCTCGTGTTCTTCTCCGCGCTGTACTTCAGCGTCCGCGGCCTGCTCCTGGCCGAGGACATGGACGGCTCGGGCGCAGCCTAGGGTCGCTCGTCAGCGCCGGGAGAACGCCCTGCCAGGCTGCCAGGGCGTGCCGAGAAGCGGCAGTGCGTAGCGGTCGAGGCCGATCCATCCGGCGACGCGCCAGGCCAGGATCAGGAACATGCCCAGCAGGAGCAAGATCGGGTTCGCGCTTACCGTGCCAGCGAAGAGGAAATTCGCGTTCATGAATACGCCGAAGAACGCGGCGATGCCCGTGAAGAGCCCGAGGATGAGAGCGATGCCGACGAGCGTCTCACCGTACGCGACCATCTTCGCAATATCGGCCGTGTGCTCGAGCGCGAAGCCCTGGATGAAGCTCGCGTACCAGCCGGAGACGTCCGGATGCGGACCGCCCGTCTTCTCGAGGGCGCCCATGAGGAAGCCGCGCACCGGCGCGCCTCCGTCAGGGCCGACCCAGGCGGCGCTCGTCACCTTCCCCCATCCGGCCTGCAGCCATTGCCAGCCGACGTAGACGCGCACTGCCAGCCAGAGCCACGACGCGCGCGTATCCGCGAAGAGGAAACGCGACAGGGCCGGCTCGGGAATCTGAATCAGTTTCATGCCTTAATTGTACTCCTTGGCCTTGACGGACCGGTTCATAACTCAGGCAAGTGGACAGGAGAGCGGAACCTTCAAGGGAATACCCTCGATGCCCATGTCGCGCCCATGATAGCAGCCCCTCGATGCGAAGAGCGCGGCATAAGCCGCGCTCTCTCGATCAGTGTGCGATCCGGATGACCGCCAGCATCACCGCCATGCCGATGAGGGTCATGACCGTGGTCAGGCGCTTCGGATGCGCGTGCTGGCTCTCCGGCAGGAGGTCGGAGGCTCCAATGTAGAGGAAGCATCCGCACATCACCGCGAGCACCATGCCCAGGGTCCCGTTGCTGACCGCGAAGGTCTGCGCCGTCGCGATGCCCGCGAGGGGCGCCGCCGCGCCGGCGAGCAGCCAGCGGAACGCCGACTTCCGGTCGCTGCCGCGGAGCGCGAGCACCACCGTGTTGATCCCGTCCGAGAAGTCGTGGACGAGGACGGCGGCGGTCACGACCCAGCCGACGGCCGGACTGACCTGGAACGCCAGGCCGATCACGAGGCCGTCGAAGAAGCTGTGCAGCACGAGGCTCGCGGCCCCGAGCTTGCCGTTCTTCGGGCGGTGATGGTGCTCCCCGTTCTCGTCATGGGTGTGCCGGAGCACGAGCCGGTCGAGGATCAGGTAGAGCACGAAGCCCGCCGCGATCAGCATGCTCGCGGTCTCCACGCCGCCTTCGCCGAGCTGCTCCGCCGATTCCGGCAGGAGCTCGAACACGGCGACGCCGATGATCGCGCCGGCACTGAAGCCGGCGATCAGGTGCAGCCGGTCGCGGAAACGGAGCGCGATCGCTCCGCCGATAAGGGTCGTGGCCAGAGCCGCCAACCCGAGTAGATAGATCATAATTTTAGACTCCTTATTACTTTGTCATTGAAAGCGCGACGCCGGGGCGTCAACTGCGCGCACTCTACGCGCCGCAGGACGACGATGCAAGTATTTGCGAATGATTTGCGTTTATTATAGGCTTGCCTCATGCCTGACCGCGCGCGCCTCGCCTCCCTGCTCCGCGAAGCCGGCTTCCGCGCGACGCCGCGGCGCGTGTCGCTGATCGCCGCCTTCGAGCAGGCGAGGAAGCCCCTGAGCGTCAGCGCCGCGCGCGACCTGGCCGAGGCATCCATGGACACGGCCACCGCCTACCGGGCGATCAAGGAGCTCGCTGCTGCCGGCATCCTGCGCCAGGTCGACTTCCGCCAGGGATTCGCGGCGTACGAGATCGCGGGCCCGCACGACCACCACCACCTCGTCTGCGTCCGCTGCCGGCGCGTCGAGGACTTCGCCTGCGACATAGCCGCCATCACGCGCAAGGCGCTGCGCGCGAGCCGGCATTTCCGCTCGGTCGACCAGCATGCGCTCGAGCTCTTCGGCGTCTGCCGGAGCTGCGCGCCTAGGAGCCGCTGAGATAGGACACGAAGAGCACGAGTCCGGTCCACCAGCAGAGGTCCGAAAACACGAGGCTCGCGGCGATCTTTCGCTGCCACGAGGCGGGCAGCAGGACGTCGGCTTCGCCGGCACGCTCGCGCGCGAGAAGGTACGGGCTGACCGAGAACGAGAGGAACAGGCCGTTCGCCACGAGCACGGCCGCGAGAACCGCGTGCGCGAGCGGGATCCCGGCGAGAGGCTCATGACGGTACAGAATCGCTCCACCCGCGACGGCAAGCGCGATGCCGGCCCAGATCAAGGGCTTAGTCACCTTATGGGTGCGCGTCGTCGCCTCGGTCCAGTAGCGCGACTTCCTGCCCAGGAAGCCGTGGATGTCGATGACCGTCACGGCGCCGAGGCCGATCACGAAGCCGCCCGCCATCACGCATGCCGCGACGAGGTCCGTCATCGCCTGCCGTAGTAGCGCGCGGCCAGCCAGGTGGTGATCGGCACCGCGAGCACGAGCGCCGCGCTGCCGACGAGCGTGCGCACGACCTCGTCGGCGATCAGCTCGCTGTTGAGCATGGTCCAGAGCGGATAGTTCGCGCTGTTGATGTAGAAGATCAGGAAGAGCGGCAGCGACACGCCCGCGTACGCGAGGAAGAGCGTGTTCACCAGCGAGGCGATGTGCTCGCGCCCGACCGAGTACGCGCGCCGGTACAGCTCCTTCGCGCCGAGCTTTGGGTTCGCCTCGTGCAGCTCGTCCACGACCGCGGCCTGCGCCGTGGTGATGTCGTCGAGGACGCCGAGCGCGCCGAGGATGATGCCGCCGAGCAGGAGGCCGCGGAAGTCGACCCCGGCGAGCGGGCCGAGCTGGAGCGATACGACCTCCTCGGTGCCGATGCCGAACAGGCGCGCGAACGTCACCGAGAGGTAAGCGCCGGCGACCGCGAGCGCCAGGGTCGCGAGCGTGCCGACGAGCGCGATGGTCGTCCGGCGGTTGAACCCGTGCGCCAGGTAGAGCGACACGAGCACGATGACGAGCGCCCCGGCGATGCAGGCGAGGAGCGGCGAACCGCCCCCCGCGACGTACGGGATGATCCCCTTCGCGATGACCACCACGCTCAGCGCGAGTCCCAGGAGCGAGGCGACGCCGTGCCGCCGCCCGAGGACCGCGACGAGCGCGAAGAAAACGAGGACGATCATCCCTAGGAACGGGAGCCGGTAGTGGTCGGTAATGGTATAGGTCTCCTCGCCGAGCGCCGACGTCTTCGCCACGACGACGGTGTCGCCGACGCGGACCGCCTGCGGCCCGTCCTGCGCGAGCAATCCCCCATGCTCGATCGCCACCTCCTTCCCCTGCTCTTCCCCTGAGAGCAGGCGCACGACCGTCACCTGCCAGGGGTACTGCACGTCGCCGAAGTCGCGCATCGTGCGCTCGACGTTCAGGACCTTCGCACGCGCGTACTGGTCAGGCGGGAATGCCTCGGACAGGTCCGCCTCCTGCGCGTGCGCGGGAATCCCTACGGCCGCAATCGCTATAGCGATACCGAAAAAAACGCGGGTCATGTCCCCAGCGTAGCAGAACTACCCAACTCACTCAGCGGAATCGATGAGATGCTGCAAAGACAGGTCGCTAGCTCTTGAACTCGATCAGGAACGAGTACATTCCCATGCTGCACAGCCCTTGCAGGGTGCCTGCCTTCGGGGTGCCGAGGTCGATCTCGGTCACCTCGCTCTGCGAGAGGTTGCGGCTGTACCCGAGGGACGGTATGCGCAACGCGGACGAGCAGTCGAATGTCCCTTTCGTCCTTACCCGCAGCACGGTCGGCAGGCCGGCCTGCGCGGAGCTCTTGCGCGGCGCGTAGCCTCCCTTGGCCGTGATGTCGACGTACTGCGTGCCGTCGACGACGGTCACGTTACTCGCGTCTGCCGGGCTCTCAGGCACGCCCGCGCGCAATCCCCAATACGCGGCTCCTGCTGCGAGGAGCGCGGCCACGATCACGACATGCGTCAGTCCGAATCTCTTCATAGGTAGCAGTATAGGTCAGAAACTGAATAGCGGAGGCAGCACCCCGATCGCTACGAGGCTGTTCGCCAGGTTTAGCAGCGCGAACATGATCACGATCAGGCCGGCCGCCTTGAAGAACACGCCCGAACGCTTGCTGGTCCGTATGCCATACGAGCTGAAGCTGATTAGGGCGAGCACCGGAAGCGTCCCCAAGGCGAACGCCAGCATCGTCAGGCCTCCTGAGAGGAAGCTCCCGGTCGTGAGCGTGTAGAGCTGCATCGCCTGCGTGAATCCGCAGGGCAGGAAGAAGGTCGCGACGCCGACAAGCAGAGGTGCCAGCACGTGATTGACCCGCGAAACGCCATGGGCGCGCGCGGCGAGGAACTTCGGCATGGCCGGCTGGAGCTTCTTCGCCCACGGGAATACGTCGAGAAGATTGATGCCCATCACGAGCATGACCAGCCCTATGACGATACCGAGCGCGAACGACGCGGTCGCGCTCAGGGAGAATGCGGATCCGATCGCGCCTATGACGCCCCCGAGTACGAAGAACGCCACGATACGGCCTAGATGGAACATGAGCTGCGGCCTCGCCCGCTCGCCCTCTTTCGCATAGCTCGCGGACATGGAGAGGACGAGCCCCCCGACGACCGCCATGCACGTCGAGAGCGACGCGATGACGCCGATTAGGAAGGCGGTGGCATACGAGACAGAGCTCGCGTCTACGAGATTCACGATGCCGATCTTCTGCAGGACGACGAAGAGCACTGCGAAGCCCGCCGCGACGGGAACGGCGACCCTGAAGTCGCTCCAACCCCGCTCGACATGCTGGCGCTCCACGGAGAGCCGGTAGCCGTGGGACTCGAGCGTCCGCGAGAGCTCTTCCGCGATCTCCTCTTCCGACCTGTCGCCGAAATCCCCCTCGACGCGCACCGTATGCGTCGCGAGGCTCGAGACGGCACTCGCGACTCCCGAGGCTTCGCGCAATTCGCTTTCGGTGAGAATCACGCACGAGCGGCAATGCATGCCGTGGACGTGGAAGGTATAGGTCTTAGTCATGGTTATGGTCTTCAGAGCGACTTCGCCTTCAGGCGCAGGGAGTTTCCGACGACGGAGACGCTCGAGAAAGCCATCGCCAGCCCCGCGAAGATCGGATTGAGCAGTATGCCGAAAGGTGGATAGAGAAGCCCAGCCGCCAGCGGCACGCCGACGAGATTGTAGACGAACGCCCAGAACAAGTTCTGCCGGATGCCGCGCATCGTGAGCTTTGAAAGCCGGATCGCCTTCGCAAGCTTGTCGATATCGCCATTCAAGAGCGTGATGCCCGCTGACGCGATCGCGACGTCCGTGCCAGTAGCCATCGCGATCCCGACGTCGGCCTGCGCGAGCGCGGGCGCGTCGTTCACGCCGTCCCCGGCCATCGCCACCACGCAACCCTCCGCCTGCAGCTCCTTGACCTTGGCGAGCTTGTCCTGCGGCAGGACGTTCGCGATCACCTCCTCGATGCCTACCTGCGCCGCGATGTGCCGCGCAGCGCGGATATCGTCGCCCGTCAGCATGATCACGCGGATGCCGCGCCGCTGGAGGGCCTGAACCGCCTCCTTCGCCGAAGGCTTGATGTCGTCCGCGACGGTCACAAGTCCGAGGACGCGGCCTTCGCCGGCGAAGAATATGGGAGTCTTTCCCTCCTCGGTGAATCGCATGAGCTGCTCCTCGTCGTAGCGCAAGCCGCGTTCGTGCATGAGCTGCGCATTCCCCGCCGTATAGTGGACGCCACCGACCTTCCCCTCGATACCCTTACCCTCGATGATCGAGAAATCGGAGACATCGTCCAGCATGATGCCGTTCTCGCGCGCGTACCTGACGATCGCATGCGCGATCGGGTGCTCCGAATGGCGCTCGAGGCTCGCCAGGACACGCAGGGCGTCGTCGCTCTCGACCAGCCGGTCGACAAGCGTCGGCCGGCCGAGCGTGACGGTACCGGTCTTGTCGACGATGACCGTATCGGCGCGATGCAGACGCTCCAGCGTGGCGGCGTCCTTCACCAGGATGCCGTTCCTCGCTCCCTTCCCGACCCCGACGATTATGGCGGTCGGCGTCGCGAGCCCGAGCGCGCAGGGACAGGCGATGACGAGCACGCTCACGAACGACAGGAGTCCGAGCGGGAGCGCGTTCCCGAACCCGAGATAGCCCGATCCGACGGCAAGCCACAGGATCAGCGACAGCGCAGCGATACCGAGCACGACCGGCACGAAGATTCCCGACAGCCGGTCCACGAGCGCCTCTATCGGCGCCTTGCTGCCCTGCGCTTCCTGCACCATCCGCACGATCTGCGCCAAGAGCGTCTCGGAACCTACCTTGGTGGCTTTCATGACGAACGACCCCTCGGCGTTCATCGTGCCCGCGACGACCGCGTCGCCGGCGCCCTTACCGACCGGGACCGGCTCCCCGGTCACCATCGACTCATCGACATGCGATGAACCCTCGACCACGACCCCGTCGACCGGGATGCTGCCGCCAGGCCTGACGCGCAGCAGGTCGCCGACCTGCACCTGGTCGATCGCGACCTCAGTCTCTCCCCCGTCCTTGATGACGAACGCCGTCTTCGCCTGGAGCGTCAGGAGCTCGGCGATCGCGTCGCCAGTCCTCTTCTTCGAACGGCGCTCCAGGTGCTTCCCGAGCGTGATGAATCCGATCACGACTATCGTGACATCGAAATAGGTGTAGGCGGAGACACCTATCCGTGCTGCGACCCATGGTATGAGCGTTATGACGACGCTGTAGAGATAGGCGGTCATCGTGCCGACGCCGATCAGGGTATCCATGTTCGCGGTGCCGTAGCGGATGAAGCGTGCGACTCCTGCGATGAACGGCTGCCCCACCCAGAACAGGGCGACCGACGCGAGGATCATGGAAACGGTATTGAACAACGCCATTGGGACAGGCAGGTTGGGTATCCAGCCTGTCACACGTGCCAGTATGTCCCACATCATGAACGCAAAGACGGCCAAGGTGACCGGCAGCATGAACTGGTTCTTCGCCGCGAGCTGCTCAAGCTCGCGATCTTCCTGGGGCGCCGCGACAGCGACCGTGGGCACCTCGCTGTCGGCGAGTGCGTACCCGAGCTTGCCGATCTCGGTGTTCATGTCCGCCACCGACACCAGCGTGGGATCGAATTCGACCGCAGCCTTCTCGCTTCCGTAGTTCACGGAAGCCGAGACGACGCCCTTCATCGCTGCGAGCTTCTTCGAGATGATCGTCGCGCAGCTCGCGCAATGCATGCCTGAGATGGCGAAGGTCCGCATCAGATACGATACCACTGCTGACGCAGGCCTTTGAGCGCCTCGACACCGCCCTGCAGGAACGCCTCGACGGCATCCGCGTTATCGAGCACGGCCGCCCGGCTCGACTTCGTGCGGGCCTCCCGGGCCATCATGACTCCTACCTCGTGGTGCGCGATCATGGCATTGAGGAAGCGGAGATCGAACGTATCCCCTGCCGGTCCCAGGTTTGCTACCTTCGGATCCCGGACCGTGCGCGTATCGCTATACCAGTCCTTCTTCCAGGCGTAGAGCTCGTCGATCGCAGCCGGCTCATCCGCGAGTATCTTGGCGGCGAGCTCCTTGAGCTCTGGGCGTTGCGTATTCGCCTCGAGCTGCTGTGCGAGGAGCATGGCTCCGCGATGATGCGCGATCATAGCGTTCGCGTATCGGAGATCGAAGGTCCTGTCGGCAGGGCCCAGGTCCATCGCTTCGTCCTCGAACATGGCGAGGCGATATTCCGGAGTCGCCGCGCCGCCGACGGCGATGCCGAGCAAGAATGCAACGACGGCCATTCCTGCCGCGAGATAGATTGAGGTCTTCATGGTAGTGATGAGGGTTAACGGCGCTTGAGGCGGTAGACCTTGAGGATCTCGGCCCGCGCCTTCGCTTCGCCCCCCTTCTTGATCTGATCTATGGCGCACGTGCCCAGATGATTCTCCATCAGCAGATCCTCGACGCTCGAGAGGGCCTGTTTCACCGCAGACGTCTGCGTGATGACATCGATGCAGTATTTTCCCTTCTCGATCATGTCCTGCAGGCCGCGTACCTGCCCCTCGATGAGCTTGAGTCTACGAACGAGCTTCTGCTTCGCCGGATTGTGGTGCATGCCGCTATGATATACCCCATGGGGGTATAGTCAAGAGCCCTGCCTGGATGCTGGATGCTACGATGAGGACATGAAGCCCAGACCTAAGAACACGATCTGCCTGTGGTACGACAGGGATGCCGAAGCGGCGGCTGAATTCTATGCCGCAACCTTCCCTGACAGCGCAGTGACCGGCGTCCATCGCGCGCCTTCCGACTTTCCGAGCGGCAAGGCGAGCGATGTGCTGACCGTTGAGTTCACCGTCTACGGTATCCCCTGTATCGGCCTCAATGGCGGCCCCGCCTTCAAGCAGACAGAGGCGTTCTCCTTCCAGATCCTGACCGAGAACCAGGAAGAGACGGACCGCTACTGGGACGCCGTCGTCGACAACGGCGGACAGGAGAGCGCATGCGGCTGGTGCAAGGACCGCTGGGGCGTGTCGTGGCAGATCACGCCGCGCACGCTTATAGAGGCGCTCGCTGCTGGCGAGGACGAGGCGAGGCGCGCCTTCGACGCGATGATGACGATGCAGAAGATCGACGTGGCTGCGATAGACGCGGCGCGGCGCGGCTGAGGAAATCTCTTTCGCGACTGCTTTTACCGATTCTCTTCGCTCTCGTCGGACCCAATCTCGGAATGAAGTTCGCGGAGGGCACGCTGCCGATCCTCATTTGACCCTGTCGATAGAAAACGATCCTTCACGTCTTCAGGTACTCCTTCGGCATTACTCGCATAGATCGCTGTGACGTCTTCCTTCTTCACGGCACGCTCAGCCGCGATGACGTACGGTGCCTCGATGACGTAACCTCCCTCACTCACAAGGTGGTTGTAGCCTTCGACCCCACGGCTCCAGAAGACTCGATTTCCCCATCGACTCTGCTTCTTTACGCCTGCTGACTGAGCGTTCCTGACTTCTCCGTGCTGCTCCAAGTCGTGGATCGCCGCCTCACCGCGAACGCTCCGGTATACGTTCTCAGGCGCGGTAGGCAACACTCCGAGACTGAACGGTAGGTCGCCGATGCTGTTGGGGTTTTCGGCTGCGTTTGTCTCTGTGATCTCTGAAGCCTCTTCGGATTGGGTTGGAGGCGGACGCTCGGGCATTACAAAGATTGTACACTAGGATATCTGCTGCGGGACTAGGATTCGAACCTAGATACTACGCTCCAGAGGCGTATGTCCTACCATTAGACGATCCCGCACGAATTGGCCCGGGTACTGTACACCGGGCCCCCTCCCCCTTCAACTAGCGCGTCAGCGCGATGACCGTCAGAACCACGGCCATCAGTACGGCCCCTATCAGCGCCATGCGCTCGAGCGAGAGCCAGATGAGGAAGCGCTGCTTCTTCTCCTTGTCGCGGATCTCGCGGTAGGTGGCGAATATCACGCCCGCGACGATGGGGCCCACCACGATCCCGTAGAGCTGGTAGAGGGCGTCGCCGAGCCCGTCGCCGATCGCGTTGAAGATTCCCTTCCCGATCTGTCCGGGCACGTAGAGCACCACGGACGCGACCACGACGCGCCAGAAGATCGTCGGCAGGTACGGGCGCGCGAGCGACGTCGCGCGCATGATGGCCTCGCGCCCCTTCTTCTTCTCGAGAATCGCGATCGCCGGGAGCAGCGAGAACGCGAGTGCGAGGAGCACGCCCGGCAGGATGAAGCCGACGAAGCCGAGCGCCATGAGCGCGAACGCGAGGATCGTGATCCAGATATAGCCCGGCACGAGCGGCCAGACCGTCACGTACGCGCGGCGCACGCTCATCTGGTCGTGATGCTCCTTGCGCACCCAGTCCCAGGAGCGGATGGTCGCCAGCGACATCCACGTCGAGGCGACGATGGCCGCAGCCGCGCCGATGAGCGCGATCAGCAGCAGTGGCGCGACCAGGTCGGCATGCGGCGCGATGGCCTCGATGAGCGCCTCGGGCGTCTCCGCCTTTATGGAGATGTCGGCGCGGCCGACGATGAGAGCCGCCGTGACGCTGCCGACGACCATGAGCGCGAGCATGAACGCCGCCCAGACGATCCCGATGCCTGTGAACAGGCGCCAGTGCTCCTTCCAGCGCGCGAACGTGTCCGTGAATACGGTCCAGGCTCCGCGCAGCGCGATCGGCTCTGCCGGCGCGTTCTCGTGGTTTTCCATGACCTGAAGGCTACCAGAATCAGGTAGCCCGCGCACGGACCTCGTCCCACCGGGCGCCGCGCCGCGGCAGCTGCGCCGCGTCCTCAGGGACAGCAAGAAGGCGCTCCGTCACCCTCTCCAGGAAGAGCGTGTTCTGCGAGCCTTTCACGAGCACCAGGTCACCCCCTTCGAGGATGTCGTCGAGCTGCGCGAAGAGCGCGGTCACGTCCGGGTACCGCTCGAGGCGCGTCACGCGGCCTGAGAGCAGCGGCGCGAGGTGCTCACCCATGGCCGGGCCGACGAGCAGCGCGACGTCAGTGCAGTCGGCGACCCGATCCGCGAGCGCCCGATGCGCCTCGCCGGCATGCCGCCCGAGTTCGCGCATGTCCCCGAGGATCGCGACGCGACGCCGCTCCCCGCCCAGGTCGTTAAGGAGCGCGAGCGCGTCCGCCATCGCCTCGGGCGTCGCGTTGTACGAGGAGTCGATCAGGAGCATGCCGTCCCGGCCGCGCAGCACGCGTCCGCGGCCGGGCGGCACCGTGCCCGCTTCCGCTATCCGCGACAGCGCCTCGCCGAAGCGGATGCCTGCTTCCGCAGCCGCGCACGCGGCGAGCGCGATGCTCGTCACCGCCGCTCGGGTCGCCGGATACCGCAGGCGCAGCGGGTACGTCATGCCGCGGTAGAAGACGTCCGCTGACGTGCCGTCCTCGCGCGCCACATAGCGGAGCACCTCGCAGGAGGCGCCTTCGGCGGCGCCGACGGTCACCACGCGCGCCTTCACGCGATCGAGGCGCGAGGCGACGCGCGGCTCGGTCCCCGGCACGATGACGGCACCGGTCGCCGGAACGGCCTCGAGGAGGCGGAGCTCCTCATCAGCGATCGCCTCGAGCACCTCGTCCAGCGTCTCCTGCGGGAAGTAGCCGGCGTGCTCGAGGCCCGCGCTCGTGAGCACGGCGATGTCGGGACGACGTACCCTGAGGAGCCGCCGCATGTCGCCCGGATGGTCGATGCCGTACTCGGCGACGAAGACGTCGCAGCGCCGGTCGTCCGAGAAGGCGCGGACCGGCGCGTCCACGACGGCGTTGAGCCATCCGCGGAAGTCGTAGCGGTCGACGCGGATGCCGAGTATGCCGAGCGGCACGCCGGTATCGGAGTTCAATCCCCCGCCGCTCCGCACGAGCCGCTCCGGCGAGAGCGCCGCCACGATGCCAGCGACGGTCGAGGTCTTCCCGCTGCTGCCGCCGACGGCGATGAACAGCGGGCGGTGCCAGCGCAGCCAGGCGCGGGCCCAGAACCGCAGCCAGGCGACGACGGGATACTTGAGGACGCTACGCACGTGCCAGGCGCGCGCCTTCCTCGCGCACGACCTCGCGGTCGTCCCACGGGCGCTTCATGTCGCCGACGACCTGGTACTGCTCGGAGCCCTTGCCGAGGACGGCGACGATGTCCTTCGGCCCGGCGATCTTCAGCGCCTGCACGATCGCCTGGCGCCGATCCAGGATCTTGTAGAGCGTCTCGTCCCAGTGCTTGTTGGTGATGCCCGAGACCACCTGCTCGGCGATCTGCTCGGGATCCTCGCCGTACGGGTCATCGTTGGTGACGACCACCACGTCGCTCCACCGGTCCAGAGACGCGCCCATCGCGGGGCGCACGTGCGGGTCGCGCTCGCCGCAGGCGCCGTAGACGGTGATCAGCCTCCCCTTCCCCTTCAGCGGCGCGACCGCGGCGAAGAACGCCTCGAGGCTCTCGGGGCTGTGGGCGTAGTCCACGTAGGCGGTCGTGCCGGTCTCGACGTCGATGCGCTCGAAGCGCCCCGGCACCGTGATCGGTCCCTGGAGCGCCTTCTCCACCACGGACCAGGGCACCTGCAGCTCGTCGAGCAGCGTCGCGGCGGCGTGCGCGTTCCGGAAGTTATGCTCGCCAGGAAGCGTGAGGGTGAGCTCGCGCATCTTCAGGGCGATCTCGTCCCCGTCCTGGAAGACGCGCTCCTTCCGCGCGAGGCCGCGCACGATCTCGCAGTTCGGGTCGTCGCCGTTGACGACGAGCGCCTTGAGCGATCGCGTTATGAGGCGCCGATGCACCTCCTGGTACTCGCGCGTGCTCGCGTGGTACTCGAGGTGATCCGATGCGAGGTTGGTGACGATCGCGTACCCGAACGGAACGCCGGCGAAGCGGTACTGCGTGATCGCGTGGCTGCTGACCTCGGCCACGGCGTACGTGCATTGGGCCCGCGCGGCGTCCGCGAAGAAGCGCTGAACCGCCTGCGGCGAGGGCGAGGTCATCTTGTACGGATTGAGGCGCTCGTCGTCAGCGATGCGAATCGCGGCCGTCGAGAGCAGCGCGACGCGATGCCCCGCCTGGCGCAGCAGCTCGGCGGTCAGGTAGGCCGTCGTCGTCTTGCCCTTGGTGCCGGCGACGGCGATCACTGTCATCCTCTTCGCGGGGAAGCCGCGGCCCGCCGCAATCACGAACGCGCGCGGCGCGTGCCATCCGCTCCGGATGAGCGATTCCGGCACGAAGCGGCGGATCCAGGATTTCAGCGATGAGAGCATGGCAAAGTGGCCTCAGTGTAGCATCTGACTACGGAGAGGGCTCAGCCGCGGACCGTATCCTGGCCGCGCGAGGCGACGCCTGCGCCGAGGTCGACGAACAGCTGGCGCGCCTCGGCGGCGTCGAGCGCGTCGATCATGCTGCTGATCCGTCCCCGCAGGCGGTCCATCTCGCGATTGATCTCCGGCCGCGCCTCCGGGCTCGCCAGGCCGCGTCCCTGGTCAAGGACGTACTCCAGGAGATGGAGCAGGCGGAGGAGGTCGGCCGCGCTCGCGGACGTGCCCTCGGCGACAAGCTCGTTGCCGGCCTTGGCTATATTGAGGAGGTGTTCGGCGTTGGTCATGTCGGGAGTATAGCCGTCCCCGGTAGTGCTACACTACGCCCATGGACAACCACACCACTCCCTACCAGAAAGCTCTCTACGGCACCGCGATCGGCGCGATGGTCGTCGTCTCGCTGTCAGCCCTCATCTACGCCAAGTCGTATGCCCGATCGTTCTCGCCCGAGAACGGCTGGAACACCATCAGCGTCTCCGCAGAAGGCAAGGCGACCGGCATCCCGGACGTCGCCCAGGTATCCTTCTCGGTCTCGACCGACGGCAAGGACGCTCCAACGGCGCAGGAGGCGACCGTGAAGAAGATGGACGACATCACCAAGTACCTGCTCGAGCAGGGCGTCGAGAAGGAGGACATCCAGACGACCGCGTACAACGTCTATCCGAAGACCTCGTACGAGTGCGGGCGCGCCGGCTTCCCGTGCGCGACCCGCACGGACGGCTTCACGGTCACGCAGGAGGTCAGCGTGAAGCTCCGCGACACCGCGAAGGCCGGCGAGATCCTCGGCGCCGTCGTGCAGAAGGGCGCGACCAACACCTCGGGCCCGACGTTCGTCATCGACGACCGCACCAAGCTGGAGGAGGAGGCCCGCGGCGAAGCGATCGAGAAGGCGAAGGAGAAGGCGCAGGTGCTCGCCCGCCAGAGCGGCATCCGCCTCGGCAAGCTCATCTCGGTCTCCGACGACGGCAGCGGCAACGGCCCCATGCCCTACGACATGATGGGACGCGGCGGCGACCAGCCGATGATGGAGATGAAGACGTCGGCCCCGAACGTCCAGCCCGGCTCGCAGGACGTGCGCGTGACCGTGACGCTCACCTACTCGATCCGCTAGGGGATCCGCGATAGAGAAACGGCCGCTCGCGCGGCCGTTTCCTATTTCCGGCAGAGATAGACGAACGCCGGAGGCAGGTTCCCGTACACCACCTCGGACCGCTCTACGGAACCGAAGTGCCGCTCGAGGGCGCGGCGCGTGCTCCGCCCGCCCGGGAGGCGATGCAGCGGGTAGTACGCGAGCGTCACGAAGAGCGCATCCGGAGCCATGGCCGCGACGACCGCGCCGAGCAGCTCGTCCTGCTCGTCCTCCGTCAGGTTGGACCACGGGATGCCGGAGACGACGCGATCGCAGGAACCGAGGGCGACCTCCTGGAGTACGGCGCCGATGTCGCCTGCGGAGCCGTGGAAGAAGCGCGCGTCCGGAAAGTCCTTCCTGAGCGCCTCGACGAAAGCGCCGTTGATCTCGATGCCGACGTAGAGCGCCTCGGGATCCATCCGGTCGAGGATCGCCCTCGTGAAGGCTCCCTTCCCGGGCCCGAGCTCGACCACCACCGACGCTCCTGGCAGCGACGCGCTCTCGATCGCCTTCTGGGCGAGCCTCCGCGAGCTCGGCGCGAGCGCGCCTACGTTCTTCGGGTTCCTGATCGCTTCCCGCAGGAAGTCCACGGCGTCAGTACTTGAGGTAGCGGCGGATCGCCAGGAGCGAGGCCGTGCCGCCGAGCACGATGCCGAAGACCATCAGGTACGCGAGCAGGAAGATGGCGTTGCGGTAGAAGTAGGTCGTCATCGTGAAGGTCGGGATGAGCGCCCGCAGGTACGGGCTCACGATATGTATGACCGGGATCGCGACGAGGAAGCTCGTCGCGGCGGCGACCGCGCCGGCGAGCACGCCGGTGACCACGTAGGGGCCGCGTACGAGCGCGTTGCTGGCGCCGACGAGGCGCATGATGATGATCTCCTCGCGGTTGGCGAAGATCGCCAGCCAGATCGTGTTGAAGACCACGAGCGCGGCGACGATCGTCAGCACGATCGTGAGGACGAGCACGCCGCGGTTCACGCTCGAGGTGATCGCGTTGAGGCGGTCGATGACCACCTTGTTCTCGAAGTAGCTCACCGACTCGACATACTGCTTCACATTGTCGTTGCTCTCGAAGTACTCCGCGATCGCCGGGTAGTCGTTGGTGTCGCGGGCCTTGATGTTGAGGTGGGCAAGGAGCGGATTGGTGGTGAGCTCGTTGACCGCCTGCGTGATGACCGGATCGTCCTGGTGGCGGTCACGGAACAGCTGGAGCGCCTGCTCCTTGCTAACGTAATCCACGTTCTGCACCTCGGGCAACGTCGCCACGGCCTCCCGGATCGCCTGGACCTGGTCATCGGGCGCGGCAGCCTTGAAATAGACGCTGATGTCGATCTTGTCCTGGATGGACGAGACCGCTGCCGTCGTGACCACGCGGAACAGGATGAGCGTCAGGAACAGCGACAGGGCGATGACGAGCACGGCGACCGTCGCGAGCGACGCGAAGCCGTACCGCCAGAAGTTCTGGAAGCCGAAGCGGAGGATGCGGGAGAGGACGGGCATGGTATCAGACGAGGATGTAGGAGCCCTTCTCCTCGTCGCGGACGACGCGGCCGCGGTCCATGGTCATGACGCGGCGCGAGAGGGTGTTGATGATCTCCTTGTCGTGCGTGGCGAGGATGACCGTGGTGCCGAGCTCGTTGATCTTCAGGAGCAGATTCACGATCTCCCAGGTGTGGAACGGGTCGAGGTTGCCGGTAGGCTCGTCGGCGATGATGACCTCGGGCTTGTGCACCATCGCGCGGGCGATGGCCACGCGCTGCTGCTCGCCGCCCGAGAGCTGGTGCGGGAAGTGGTTCGCCTTGTCCGCGATGCCGACCAGGTCAAGCACCTGCGGCACGAGATCTTCGATCTCCTCGTCGGGCCGGCCGGCGACCTCGAGCGCGAAAGCGACGTTCTCCGCGGCGGTCTTGGTGCCGAGCAGGCGGAAGTCCTGGAAGACGATGCCGATGTGCCGGCGGAACTCCGGCAGGTCGCGCGGGCGGATCTTGTTGACCTCGTACTGGCCGAAGAAGACGCGCCCGTGCGTGGGGCGCTCCTCGCCGATCAGGAGCTTGATGATCGTGGACTTGCCCGCGCCGGAACGTCCCGCCAGCGAGATGAACTCCCCCGGCGCGATCTCGAAGCTCACATCCTCGAGCGCGGTCGAGGTCGTGCTGTAGATCTTGGATACGTTCTGGAAAGCGATCATGAGTATCGCCGCAATGCGGCGGCTAACGTGGCAATTGTAGCTCGGCCTCGACGAACGGGGCAAGCTGGCCCGCAAGGACGCCGTCAACGTCGCTCGTTTCGACGTCGGTGCGGTGGTCCTTCACGAGCCGGTACGGCTGGAGCACGTAGGAGCGGATCTGACTCCCCCATTCCGGCTTCGCCTTGCTCTTGAGCGCGTCCACCGTCTCAAGGTGGTGCTGCTCCATCAGGTGCGCGAGCCGCGCGCGGAGGAGGTTCATCGCGCGCTCCCGGTTCGCCGCCTGACTCCGCTCCGTGCGCGCCGAGATGACGATCCCGGTCGGCTTGTGATGGACGCGGACCGCCGTCTCGACCTTGTTCACGTTCTGCCCGCCCGGCCCGCCGGCGCGCGAGAAGGTCACCTCGAGGTCGCGTTCCGGGATCTCGATGTGCGCGACGTCCACGTCCGGGATCATCGGCGTGACGTCCACGAGCGCGAACGAGGTGTGCCGCGTCTCCTTGGCGCCGAACGGGCTGATGCGCACGAGCCGGTGCACGCCGCTCTCGCCGCGCAGCATCCCGTACGCGTACAGGCCCTCGATCTCGAGCTCACGACGGTTTTCCGCGTCGTCGGTGACGCGGACCTTCCACTTCTGGCTCCGCGCGTACCCCTCGTACATCTCGGCGAGCATGCGCGCCCAGTCCGCCGCGTCCTCCCCGCCCGCGCCGGGCGAGATCGCGACGAGCGCCGGATAGGCGTCATAGCGTCCGCCGAGGAGCTCGCGCATCTCGAGGTCCGCGATCATCCGGTCCGCCTCCGCGCGGAGGTTCTCGTCGTCCTGGTCGCGCAGGAGCTCGAAGCGGGCCTCGAGCTCGGCAAACGCGTCGAGGACGAGCTGATGCTCGCTTATCTCGCGCATCACGGCGCTCGCGGCCTTCTGGTCGTCCCAGAAATCAGGAGCGGTCGTTTTCTCCTCGAGATCCGCTATCTGCTGTTTCTTGTCAGCCAAGTCAAAGCCGCCCGCTCAACCGGCGGGCAGCGGCCTCGAGCTCCTCGAGAGAACGGGTTTCCATGGAGGCAGTATGCCATAGCGCGGTTCCCTAAACTATTGACATTTCGCTTGATTTTTCTTATTATTCTCGCAGATACGCGGCATCCGCAAGGAAAAATTACAACGTAATAAGGAGACATTTTTGTTTATGAGAAACGCAATCGCGATCCTGATCGCGCTCGTCGCATTCGCGACCGTCGCCGCCGCGCAGGCGGAGGAACCCAAGAACGCCATCTACGGCGAAGCCGCATGCGGAAGCATGTATCACGGCTTGGACGTAGGCGGGAACTTCTTCCCCGGCACCGTCTGCAAGACGTGGGTCAACTACGACCGCCAGGTTACGGACAAGACTCGCGTCTCGTTCGGGACCTGGATACAGAAGGCTGCGAACGCCCCCTCCCCCAACGACGCCGAGGAGATAGACGCGTCGTTCAGCGTCACCTACGCCTTCACCCCGAAGACGTCGGTCACCGGGACCGTCGCCAACTACACGGTGCACCGTATGAACATCCAGAAGTTCGGGTTCACGGTCGCGCGCGAGTTCACGATCGGCAAGCAGCCGGTCACGCTCACGAACGAGACCGCGGCGTACACCACGACGCGGCCCTCGCTCCTCAAGGGAGGGTTCGTGAACCGGACCGAGGCTTCCACCTCGTTCGCGCTCACCAAGAGCACGGCGCTCAGCGGCGGCATCGCGGTCACCGGCGACAACGGGCCCTTCGGGCTCGGCGGACCGGCGATGATGGGTTTCGCGAACGTGCGGCTCGACCAGCAGCTGACGAAGCGCTTCGGCGTCTTCGCCGCCTGGAAGGGCTCGCGCCCGCTCGCGGGGAACACGGTCCGCGGACCGCTCAACTCGTTCGAGGCAGGGGTGACATTCCGCTTCGAGTTCTGATTCCTACCGGGAGGCGGCTGCGGCCGCCTCTTCGCTTTTCTCGGAGCCACTTCGGGGATTCGAACCCCGGACCTCTGCTTTACGAAAGCATTGCTCTACCAGCTGAGCTAAAGTGGCCTGCCGGCACATGGTACCTAGCGCCCCTTGCGGGTCAAGATTGCCAGGTATATAAGGTGGCTTAGGAGGTGGCTGACAAATGTACATGAACAGGCACACGGGCGAATGCCGGGACGACGGGTTCGATTACCTCATGATCGCCGTCATCATCTTCATCGGCCTCGTCATCGGCGGTATCGCGATGTTCGGACCTGAGGCCGCGGAAGGCGTCATGGATCTCTGGCTGCGCGTGCGCGCGTAACCGGTTTGAAAAAGGAGGCTGCGTGCCTCCTTTTTCGCATGATCAGAACGTCTTCTCCCCTTCCGGATTGAAGGGCGGGTAGCGGTCCGGGTCGATCGTCCGCTCGAAGCACTGCTCGCCGACGCCGTGCGCCCACACCTGGTCCTGCGCGCCCGTCCCGATCGGATAGCCGGTCGCGCGCGAAACCTCCTCGTCGCTCGCCGCCCTCTCGAACGTGGCGCAGAGCGCGAAGGTCCGCGTGCCGCGCTTCTCGTAGCGGTACGAAGCGCCGGTCTCGGGATCGACCGGGAGCTGCATCGGATAGGCGGGGTCGATGACCTCCTCGAGCCGCTCCGGCAGGAGCTGCTTCTGCTGCCAGAAGCTGATTACGGAACGCTGGAGCTCTGACAGGTGGCTGACCCGCTGCTGGTCGTTCGCCTCGGCGCGCGCTGCCCATGGGGACCCCATGGCGGACACGCCGGTGACGATGGCAGCGAGCACGGCCAGGCTCGTGCCGGCGACGAGCGCCTTGCGGGTCTGGAGTCCGGTGCCCGGCTCGCGGCGCAGCAGGTACCAGTGGTACGCGAGCACGCCTCCTGCGACGACAGCCACGGACAGCGCCTTCAGGAAGAACCGGAGCGCGAGCTCTCCGCCGAGGAAGTTGTAGAGCACGCAGACGAGATCGCCGAGGAGCACGGCGGAGGCCACGAAGAGCGTCAGCCAGATGAACCAGCGGCGAACGCGCAGCTCGCGCTTCTCCGGGTTCGCGTCCACGTCCTTGCCGATCCACCACATCGAGGCGACGTACGCCGGGAAGACGATGACGAGGATCGCCACGGACCAACGGATCGCCGCGGCGGCGTAGTCGAACGCATACAGGTAGTCGTAGCCGAGCGTGTCCGGCAGCCAGCGGTTGATGATCTGCCAGAGCAGGGTCACGAGCGTGGTCGCGCTCACGTACAGCGTTCCTGCGGCGAAGAGGTACAGGAAGAAATCCTTGGGGGTAGTGCGGTTCTCCATGCCCGTATTCTATCAGGCGCTCCTGCCCCGCGCGCGATGCGCGTAGAGCGCGTACGCGGCGGCGAGGATGAGCACGTTCTTGACGATGTACTGGCCCTCCAGGGTCGGAACGAGGAAGCCGGTCCAGACCTGCCCCGGGAGCATGACGAGCGGCAGCGCCGTCGAGAACAGGTGGAGCAGCGTCGCCCAGAACGCGAGGCGCGTCATCTTCGGGAAGAGCCAGGCGATGCCGAGGGCGACCTCGAACGCGGAGAACAGCACGAAGAACGTGCCGAACGGGATCAGCGGCACGGTGACGTCGAAGAGGTCATGCACGAGCTGCGTCGCCGGCGACAGCCCGAGCAGCTTGAGGGCGCCGAACCAGAAGTAGACGACGAAGAGCGCTCCACGGAGCAGACGGACGGCGTTCTTGTTCATATCTCCAGTATACCGCTACGGGTCGATACCGGCATGGCGCGCCAGGGCCTCTATCTGCCCGTCATGCCGGCTGACCCGGCCGGTGAGCATCACGAGCTCCTGATGGTAGTCCTCCATGCGCTTCATGAAGCGGTCCAGGGTCGTGATGATCCAGTCGAACTTCGACCCGAACTCCTCGCGCATGCCGCGGATATCGGTCTTCACCTCGGCCATGTCGTACTCGAGAAGGTCCAGCCTTCCTTCGACGCGGTCGAAGCGCTCGTCCATCTTGTCGAAGCGCTCATCGACCTTCTCGAAGCGTCGGTCGATCTCGTTGAAGCGTTCGTCCACCTGTCCGAAGCGCTTATCGACCTCGTCGAAGCGCTCGTCAACTTTTTTGAAACGCCCGTCGATCTCACGGAACGCCTGATCGACCAGCGCGAACTGCCTGTTAGTCTGCTGCGCGAGATCGGCGACTCTCATGGACGCCATGATACCCGGCCGGGATAAATTCCTGATAAATCGGTGGACCGACGGGGACTCGAACCCCGCGCCTCTTCCATGCCATGGAAGCGCTCTACCAGATGAGCTATCGGCCCTCAGAGCGCCTGGATTCTAGTATCTGCGCGGCGCAGGGGCAAACCGGCGACGCGTTGCCGCGACAGCCCTTTTTTGCGACCATCTCGGCGACCACCCCCGTAGTTCAACGGATAGAACGGGCCCGTCCTAAGGGCACGATGGGAGTTCGATTCTCTCCGGGGGTACCGATTTGAGCTGCAGCCGCGCACGGGCTACCATCAGCGCGCCGGAGGCGTGCCAGAGCGGTTGAATGGGACGCACTCGAAATGCGTTATACCGGAAACGGTATCGGGGGTTCGAATCCTCCCGCCTCCGCAAAAACCATGCGCTAGAATGACTCCATGTCGCTGCGCATCCTCTTCTCGCTCCGCTCGTGGAGCGAGAAGCACCGCCC
>CAZAFA010000004.1:0-60852 GCA_964484655.1 uncultured Candidatus Saccharibacteria bacterium
CCATGTCGCTGCGCATCCTCTTCTCGCTCCGCTCGTGGAGCGAGAAGCACCGCCCGCAGCTCGTCCTCTCGAACGCGGCCGGCCTCTCGCGGCTCGGCACGTACGTGGCGTACGCGGTCCTGGCCGTCGTCATCGCTGAGACGCACGGAGCATGGACGAGCGGCCTGGTCATAGGCCTCCTCAACCTCTATCAGGCGCTCATCGCGGACCCGCTCGCGGGAGGTCTCGCGGACCGCCTCGGGAGCAAGGCGGTCGTCGTCATCGGCTGCCTGGTCATCGCGCTCACCGGACTGCTGTGGATCGCGCTGCCGACCACCCTGCCCGTGCTCGTGGGCACCAGCGTCCTCCTCTTCACCGCGTACAGCTTCCGCGACGAGGTGTACGCCTACCTCCTCCGCATGAGCGGTCCCAGCGAAGGCGGCTTCGTCTTCGGCATCGCCGAGAACGTCTTCTCGCTGATGGCGTTCCTGAGCACAATCGCGATCCCCTTCTTCCTGGCACCCGGACGCTGGCCGCTCGTCGGCCTCATGCTGCTGCTGACCTCAACGGCCGCGGCGCTCCTCGCCGCTTCCGCACCGAGCGACAAGGGGCGCGCGAGCGCGTACTACTCCCCGCTCGCGTCGATCCGGGCCGGCTGGCACTTCGTCCGCGCGAACCGCATGGTCCCGCTCCTACAGCTGGGATATTCGGCGTTCGAAGGCCTCTTCTACGGCGCCGTCTGGTTCGTGATCCCGTTGCAGATCGCGCTCGACTCGTCAGGGATCCTCGGCGGCCTGTCGCTGGGCGTCTACGAGCTGGTGACGATCCTCGGCGCGGCGTACGCGGGCTACCTCGCGGACAGGTACGCCTGGTCGCGGCTGAACGTCCTCGGCTGGACGCTCGCCTCTCTCGGGTCGGTGCTACTCCTCTTCTCGAGCGCGACCTGGTGGCTCGTCGTCGCGGGCGCCGTGGTAGCGGTCGGCAACAACCTGTTCGCGTTCGCGAGCAGCCATGCGCTCGAGGCGAACGACCGCGACCACGAGGAGGACGGCGCCTTCATCGGGCTGAACAACCTGGTCGAGGACCTCGGCTACGGCATCTCGCCGCTCGTGATCGGCTTCCTGTATGCGCGCGGCGGCTTCGATGCCGGCATGGGCTTCGCCGCTGTGGTGACGGTCGCGCTCGCGGCGCTCATGATCCTGCTGACGCGCCGTATCGCTCCGGCCTCGGCCAGCCTAAACTGAGGGCATGCCCATCCTCCGCGCGGTAGACCGCTACCTCAACGGCATCGTCATGTACAAGGCGGTGCTCTACGCGCTGCTGCTCCTGACAGGCATCGCGATCCTGCTCGGGACGTTCGGCATGCTCCCTTTCAGCGGCGCGAACCTGGCGCTCTCGCTGCTCGTGCTCTTCATGGTCACCTGGTTCGCGAACCAGTTCTGCGCGTGGATCTTCGGCGTCTCGGCGAATCCCGAGTCCGCTCCGATCACGGCAGCCATCCTCTTCTTCGTGCTCGCACCGGCCGAGAGCTTGCAAGGCGCCGCTCTGCTCGCCCTCGCGGGCGCCGTCGCGATGGCGAGCAAGTACGTGCTCGCCATCCGGCGCCAGCACGTCTTCAACCCGGCCGCGATCGCGGCGGTGATCGTCGGCATCCCGACGGGCATCGCTTCCTGGTGGGTCGGCACGCCCGCGCTGCTCGTGCCGGTCCTGGTCCTCTCGCTCCTCGTCGCGCGCAAGATCCGCCGCTTCGAGCTCGTGGGCGTCGTCCTGCTCGCAGGAGCGCTGGCGACCGCGGTCATGGCGCTCGCGTCATACGGACAGGCGCTGGACTCGGCCCTGTGGCGCTTCCTTATCTCCGGCCCGGCGCTCTTCTTCGCCGCGTTCATGGTCACCGAGCCGTTCACGTCGCCCGGCACGCGCCGCGCGCGCCTGCTCTTCGGCGCCGGCGTGGGCGCGCTCGCCTACCTCCCGCTCCATCTCGGGCCGCTGTTCGCGACGCCCGAGCTCGCGCTCTGCCTCGGCAATGCCGCGGCATTCGCGCTCTCCATGCGACGGCGCGTCATGCTGACGCTCACCGACAAGGAGGAGATCGCGAAGGACACGTTCGCCTTCCGCTTCGTGACCCCGCACATGCCCCGCTTCTCCGCGGGCCAGTACCTCGAATGGACGCTGCCCCACGTCCCGGACGATCGCGGCATCAGGCGCTACTTCACCATCGCCGCGGCGCCGACCGAGTCCGAGCTTCAGATCGGGGTCAAGTTCTTCCCTGACGGCAGCTCGTTCAAGAAGGCGCTCGGTGAGCTCGAGCCGGGGGCGCGCCTGTACGCGGCGCAGCTCGGCGGGGACTTCGTGCTGCCAGCCGATCCTGACAGGAAGCTGGCCTTCATCGCGGGCGGCATCGGCGTGACCCCGTTCAGGAGTATGGTCAGGCATCTCATCGACCTCGGCGAGAAGCGCAACATAACGCTGTTCTACGCGACACGGACGGATGCCGAGATCGCGTACCGCCCGCTCTGGGAGGAAGCCGCGGCGCAGCTTCCCTTCCGCATGATCCGCGTCCTCGCCGACGAGGATGCGCGCGCGGACGACGCGGAACACGGCTTCGTCACGCACGAGATGCTGCGGCGGCGCCTCCCGGACTGGCAGGAGCGCGACTTCTACCTCTCGGGACCGGATGCGATGGTGCAGACGTACAAGCACCTTCTCCGCGGCATGGGCGTCGCGGACGCGCGTATTCACACCGACTACTTCCCCGGCTTCTGATGGAGCCGCGCCGCTTCGCGTACGAGTCGATGGGCTCGCACTGGCAGGTCGCGCTCTGGGACGCGCCCGCCGAGACGGCAGCCGAGCTCGAGCGGCAGGTTATCTCCGCCTCGCAGGAGTTCGACGAGACCTACTCGCGATTCAAGCGGAACTCGTTGGTCTGGGACCTCGCCGACCGGACCGGCACCTTCGCGGTGCCCGCAGACCTCGTCACGATGCTCCGGCTCTACCTCGACCTGTACGAGCCGAGCGGCAGGAAGCTCAATCCCCTCATCGGGCATACCATCGCCGACCTCGGCTACGACGACGCGTACTCGCTCACGCCCAAGGACGTGATCCGGAACACGCCGGACCTGCTCGAGAGCGTGCGCGTCGTCGACGACGGGCACATCGAGCTCCGCCGCCCGGCGCTCATCGACCTCGGCGCGCTCGGCAAGGGGTTCTTCGTGGACCGCATCGCGGCGATGGTCGAGGAGGCGGGCGTCACGCGGTATCTCGTCGACGGCAGCGGCGATATCCGGTACCGCGGTCCCGAGCCGCTGGCCGTCGGCCTCGAGGACCCGCGCGACGATACGCGCGCGATCGGCGTGATGCGGATTTCCGGAGGCGCGGTCTGCGCATCGGGAGTGAACCGGCGCGCGTGGCGCGACCTGCACCACGTTATCGACCCGCACGACTCGCGTCCGACGCGAGGCATACTGGCCACCTGGGCGCATGCTCCGACCGCCGCCCTCGCGGACGGCCTCGCCTCATGCCTGTTCTTCGCGGATCCCGAGACGCTGAGGACGCAGTTCCCGATGGAATACTGCGTCCTCTACGACGACGGGACCGCGGCGGTCTCCCCCGGGTTCCCCGGGGAGCTGTTCTAGCTGCGGGCTTCCGCCTTGATCTTGGCGACGGCGTCCATGAAGCCGATCGGCGTGAGCGACGAGCCGTTCACGACGCCGAGCTGGAGGCTGTCGATGTTCTTGCCGATCACCTGCGTCCGGTATCCGGCCGCGAACTTGTCCTGCAGCAGCTTGCTCGTCGCATTCTCTGTATTGCCGGCGAAGGTGGCGTCGGTGATGACGTCGCCCTTGAGCGTGAGGCTGACCATCACGCTCTCGCCGCCGCCCGGCGAGGTGTACGAGCCGTTCGCGCGGTACGTACCGTCGCGATACGCCGTAGCGGGAGCTCCGGCCGCAGGCGCGCTCTCGGAGGTGCTGGTCGGAGCGGAGCTGTCGTCGGGCACGGTCAGAGCCTCTTCCTGCTCGGGCGTGCGGCCATAGCCGAACGCCCAGGCGAGGCCGGCGCCGATCACGGCGATGCCGAGGATCGCGCCGACAATCTTGGGGGTCTTCGATGTGGTATTCATAGGCGCCCCATGATACCAGGAATGCCCTGGCCGTGGTGAAACCAGCGGTATATGATGCCGCCGACGCAGGGCCGTTAGCTCATTTGGTAGAGCGCCTCATTTGCAATGAGGAGGTGACCGGTTCGATCCCGGTACGGTCCACCGATTTTATCGGGATTTTATCCGCGAGGAGTATGATGCAGCCATGAGGGTCGCCGAGCTCGCCGAACAGGTCTCAAAGCAGTTCGTATTCTTCGAGCAGAAGTTCGATGCGATAGATCGCAGGTTCGACGACGTCGACCTGCGCTTCGAGAAAGTCGACCTGAGATTCGACTCCTTGGAGCGCCTCATGCTGCACCTCCACGACGAGACCATGACCGAGCTCCGCGCCATGCGACAGGAGAACGTCATGTGCGACGGCCGCCTCGACCGGCACGAGCGGTGGATCGGGCAGCTCGCCGACCGCACCGACACGCGCCTCGAGAGCTAGGTAAGGGACGGCGGCCGCATCCGTCACAAGAGAGGTAACCAGCATCACCATCATCCATGGCAGACCAAGCGGAGGTAGAGCGGCTCGAAGCCGAGGCGAAGCAGCGGGAGGAAGCCGCGAAGAACGCGGCCACCGATACCAAGGCCGCAGAAGTAGCCGCGGCCGAGGCGAAGAAGGCGCTCGAGGACGCGAAGCTCGAGCAGCAGCAGGAGGCCGCCCGCGCCGCGGAGGAGGAGCTGCGCGACAAGCAGGCCGAAGCCGGGAGCTAGCGCCGGATCGTGATCCGCACGGCCTCGTCCTCGTCGCCGATCGTCTGCGAATCGTCCTCGCCGTCGATGACGCGGATGCCGTCGTCGGCTATCGCGATCTCCCAGACCGCGCGGCTGCTCGAATCCGATCCGGATACCGAGCTGCGGACATCGAGCTCGATGCGGAGGTCTGCGGTATCCCCCTCATCGACGACGTAGTCGTCGAGGTCGTCGAGTCGCAGCACGTACCCCGAGCCATCCCGGTTCCAGGCGCTGCTCCGGTTGACGCTGAGGTCGGCGATCCGGTCGCCGTCGGCGATCAGGGCGACGCGGTCGAAGACCTGCCACGGGCGGTCGTCAGCCTCGTTGCTGTTCCCCGAGAACTCGAAGCGGAGGTCGACGCGCTCGACGCGGACGTCGCCGCCCCGCACATCGAAGCGCGCGCGGGCGACCTCGACGCCGTCATCCCCCGGGCGGACCGTCGTCCTGGTGCTGTCGAGGCGGAAGTTGCGGAGCGACGCGCTTCCCGAGAGGCTCCCCGACCCTGACGAGCCGCTTCCGGAGAGGCAGCCGATCACCGACCCCGTGTGCTGCGGGTACGTGCCGCGCGGGCAGGAGAAGCCGTCGTAGTACGACCCGCCGTACCCGTACGGATACGGGTACTGGTACGTGTAGGGATAGCCGCTCCCCTGATACTGGTAGCCGCTTCCGAGGTACGCGTTGACGTACATGCGCGTGAGCGGCCCGACGTAGCCTGACGCGGGCGAGATGCCGTTGGCCGCCTGAAAGCGCGCGACCGCGTCGCGCGTATAGACGGTAAAGATCCCGTTGCCGGGGACCGTGAGGAATCCGCGCCCCGCGAGGAACATCTCGAGCGCCTGGATGTCCGCGCCGATGCTACCCACGGTCAGGTCGCGCGCGAGGGTCACCGACGGCATCGGATAGCCGTACTGGCCGTAATAGCCGGAACCGTATCCATATCCGTAGTCCACGATCTCCGCCTGGGCAGGAATCGCGACGCCTACGGCAAGTCCTAGGGAAAGAGCGGTAAGGGTGAGGATCTGGGTCATGTCTGCACTCATAGATGTACTCCCGGAAACCTCGAAAGTCTATTGCTTGCCTGGATACTCAACCTGTGTCCTGGTATATTCTGCGTACGGTGGGGTGTCTGAGTGGTCGAAGGAGACTGTCTTGAAAACAGTTGTACGGGAAACCGTACCGTGGGTTCGAATCCCACCCCCACCGCCTGCATTATCTTCCCTTCTCCGACTCGGCTACTATCCCTCACATGCGCTATCTCGCCGGAGACGAGGAGAAGGCGGCGATCGGCTACATGGAGGAAGCCGCCGAAGTCGCGCAGCACGCGCTCTGTCTCAAGGCGCGCTGCGGCACGGTGATCGTCCGCGACGGCGCCGTCATCGGATCAGGCTACAACGCGCCGCCGCTCGACGATCCGCGCAACCGCACCTGCGACCAGGCTTACGACAAGCCGGGCAAGCCGCTCTACGACCGCACCTGCTGCATCCACGCCGAATGGCGCGCCATCATGGACGCGTTGCGCAACCACCCCGGTAAGCTGCCCGGCTCGCAGCTTTACTTCTCGCGCGTGGACCAGGACGGGAATATCAAGCGCGCGGGCGACCCGTACTGCACCGTCTGCAGCCGCCTCGCGCTCGATGCGGGCATCGCGGAATTCCTCCTCTGGCACGAAACGGGAATCTGCTCGTATCCGACGGACGAATACAACCGGCTCTCGTACGACTACGTCGATCCAGCAACCGCTTAGCTGCGCACGGAAAACGGGACCCGAAGGTCCCGTTCCTCTATCGCTTGCCCAGTATTCGGGCGAGCTCGTAGTTACTGTGCTCGGCCTGCCCGGTCACCTCGACGAAGCAGTCCTCGAACCCGGGCGGCAGCGTCACGTCCTGCCCTTCCTCGGTCAGCTCGACCTCGAGGTAGACCCGCCCGAGGCGCGTGATCGTGTCCATCTCGAAGTACTGGTTCTGCCAGATGAAGCACCGGCGCCACTTCTCGACCTTCCCGAGCGCAGGATCGACGCGCTTCAGGAGCTCGAAGTACTCGTCCGGCGTGATCTGCCGCTCGCGCTCGATGCGCACGCCCGGCGAGACCGGCTCCTTGAACGTGTGGTAGTACATCTTGCCGCCGTCGCGTCCGCGTGCGCGCACGCGCTCCTCGACGCCTTCCGTGTCGCTGCGGAGGTAGTACTGCTCGACGTCCAGGTTGACCACGAACGGCACCGGCGGCACCGGCACTCTCCCGGTCCCGGTAAACAGGAACTTCCGCTCGATCTCGAGCGGCGCCGGGATCGCGAGCGCGTGGCATATCGCCACGAACGCGCGATGCAGCTTCTGCTCGAAGGTTCCCTCGTTGCCGATGACGGACAGGTGCGGATGCCCCTGCCACGCTTCCAGCGTCCGCTCGTCGAGCAACCGCGCTCCCGTCGCGTCCTCCGTCCGCGCCTCGTTGTTCTCGCACGTGAAGAGCTCCGGCTTGTCGTACGCTACGGATCGCAGGAATACCACGGCGTCGTACGGCTTCTCGTTGAGATCGACAACGCTGTACCCGAGCGTGCCGAGCATGCGGTCGAACTCCCAGGCACTCATGTACGCGCGTGCGTCCATGCGTCCCCGGTCGCAGAGAACCACGATTTTCTCGGACTCGAGCAGGCTCGCGGTCGCCTTATACGACTCTTCCTTGCTGATGATGTAGCGCAGCAGCTGGTACTGGAACGCTTCCTGCTTTATCTCCCACGGCTTGAGCCCGCCGAGGATGAAATCCGTCGCCGCCTCGGAGACCGTGACCACGGTCCAGCCGAGGTCGCCGAGCTTCTGCTGCACGTGACTGAGCAGCGTGGATTTCCCCGCGCACGGGCCGCCGGTGATGACGACCATCGGTATGTCTATTCTCACTCGTTTTCCTCCTATTCGGTTTAAAACCGCTGCTCGCACATTAGGCCAGCAGGAGCCTCGAGGCAACGGGATATCAGCGCCCGGTCTGCGTATCGTTGGTCAGGGTTGGCAAGCTATTTGGCAAGGGTTTCGTTCCCTGTTGGGATACATCTCCTACGCACATGTTTGGACCCTGATGAAGCCCAGGGAACTGGATGCTCGCTACCTTCTTCCCTAGCGGGTTGAGCATCCGGTCGCGACAGGAGCTCATGCTGCTGTCCCTGCCCGGGAAGATGTTCTCGGGACTGTCGGTATGCGTGGCAGCGAAATACACTTCGCGCGAGCCACGCAGCGTGACTCCGCTGTCGCGCGCGTATGTCGCGTCAGCGAATACGTTATTAGCACTGAGGAGGTAGGTCTTCCCTGCGACATACAAGCCTTCGGTAAGGTCGCTGTCGCGGACAAAGATCGGGAAGGGCGCCCACCCATTCCTCCAGTGAACGTAGAGCGCATGCTTCGTGTTCCTGGCACTCATGTTCTCGATGCGGATGCCGGACTGCCGTTCGATGGATACGCACGCACCTGCCCGTCCATCGACGTTGTTGACGATTCCCTGGACGCCGGTGCAGGTCAGTCCCCTGAACGAGAGGTGCCCGCCGCCGTTGATGACTACGCCTGCCTGATCGCGCTGCATGCCGCTGATGACTATATCCTCGAGGTTCCAGTTCGAGCTGTTCTGGGTCTTGAACTCCATGCCACGCTGGTTGCCGACGAGGCGAATATTGCGAGCCGCTACCGAGTCCACTTGCGGCTGGGCGTGACCAAACGTTCCGGTGTCGTGCGTGACATAGAAACCGCGCGTGAATCCAGAAATCTCGAGGTTGGAGAAGCTATGATCGCTGCTCACGCCGCGATCTCCTGAGATCTCGATAGCAGTGGTATTCTGCGAAAGTGCATTCGCCGCCACCGCGCGGAGGACCATGTTGTCTATATGGAGGGATCGTGGCGAAATCGGCATTGACTGCAGGGCGCGCAGCTGGAACAAAGGCCGATTGGTGCCGGTGAACTCTACGATTGCACCGTTCTCTCCCTGGATCATGATGCCGGGGCCGAGGGCCAGGGTCCCGCTGACGCGGTAGCGGCCCTCGGGGAAGATGATGATGCTCCGCTGCCATACGGCAGGATTGTCCCGCAGCGCACGGCGTATGGCCTCCGTGTCATCCGTGATGCCATCTCCCTTCGCGCCATACGCCTTCACGTTGAACCTCGCGTCACGGGCGATGGTATCGATGCCGGCGAAGCTCAGACTCCCTTTCGCGAATTGAGCGCGCACTGCCGATACGTCGAGGTTGCAGGCACCCGGCTGCCGGTTCAGCCCCGGGAATCCCTGGCTGGGAACCGCGGTGTACGGATTGCCCGTCGAGAACACGTCGCCGCAGCTATATACCTGCGATCCCGTTCCGGTTCCCGTGAAGCGGATGCGGCCGCCCTTCGTCGCTTCCGTGAAGAATCGGTTCCCAAACGTGTAGAGAGTACTCCTTCTCTCTACGGTCCCCATGATCGCCGAGTTATCAAAATAGATGGCGTGCGGCGAAGTCTCGGTGATGCGGAATCCTTCCTTCGGTCCCTCGACGTGCGCTTCCATGAAGTAGAGCTCGCCCGACCGCTGTCCTATCTCCATGCAGCTCTCGGCATTGAAATGCGTAGAGGCGCATGAAAGCTGCAGGAAGGACATACGACCGGCTCGCACTAGATTGACACCGTACTGGCCATGATCCATCTCGACGACGTTCAAGTTCTGCACGTCCCAATCCTGCGCGTTCAGGCTGTTCACGTGGAGCGCCACGTGGTTCACATATGTCGAGATATTACGCATCCGCACCTGCGTAACTGCCGGATTCCGTGAGGAGCGCTTCGGTCCTGCAGCAATGGCATAGGTAAAATTCGTGATGCGTAGATTCTCCAGCTCTATCTCGCTTGTACGCTGGGAGGAACGGTCATCGCCGAGCCGTATGCCGGTGGTCTGCTCCTCGCGGATCCTCGTAATGTCGGTGCGCGGATACACATTCCATCCTGGCGTCATCGAGCGAAGCTCGATGTTGCGAATGCGTACGTTGCGCGCTCCCTGCTGCACTTCAAGGAGAGCCTTCCCTTGTGCGTTCAAGCTCCCCTGGGCGCCTAGTACTAGCATGCACGGCCCCACCTCTCCCGAACCTGATCCCTGAATCGTGATATTCGAGGGAACCACGATCGTATCGGTGACCATGTATTTGCCCGGTCCGAAGAAGAGCACGCCTCCACCTTGTGCGGAAAGTTTGCTGATACCTGAACGGATCTCCGCCGTAGCATCCACGTACGTATCGATGGTCCTGCCCTTTATCTCGATGAGCTGAGCTCCACCATTACCACCTGGGAAGTTGAGCGCATCTGCAAGGTACGGCGCCGCGAGCGCAATGACGCCGGCTACGATCGCTACCGCGCTAGCAAACGCGGTGATTTTGGGGGAGATCCTCATATCCCCATCATAGCATCTGACCTACTACCCTTCGTATTCCGCCTCTACCTGCTTCCAGTTGACCACGTCCCACCACGCCTTCACATAGTCCGCGCGCAGGTGGCGATAGTCGAGGTAGTAGGCGTGCTCCCAGACGTCCAGGCCGAGAATCGGCACGGGGCCGCCTTCGGATACCGGCGTGTCCTGGTTCGCACTCGTCGCGATCGAGAGGTCGGGCATGAGCCAGGACCAGCCGCTCCCGAACACGCCGAGCGACTTCTCAGAATACTGGTCGACGAACGCCTGGAAGCTCCCGTACTTCGCGACCAGGTCCGCGCCGAGCTTTCCGCCCGGCTCGCCGCCGCCGTCCGGGGCCATCCACGTCCAGAAGCGCGAGTGGTTGTAATGGCCGCCGCCCAGGTTGCGGACGGCATTCCGGATGCCGTCCGGCAGTGCCGGCACGCGACGCAGCAGCTCCTCGATTGGGAGCGCCGCGAGCTCGGGCGCGTCCTTGAGAGCAGCGTTGAGCTTGTCGACGTAGATGCGGTGATGCTTGTCGTGATGGGTCTCCATCACGTCGCGGCTGAGCGCCTTCTTCAGGTCGTCGTAGCCGTACGGGAGTTCGGGAAGCGCGTGCATGGGACCAGTCTACACCTCAGCCCGCCGCGGCCGGTAAACCCACTTCCCGAACTCGATGAATCCGATGCTCACGAGTCCGAACGCGACCACGCCCGCGAGCCACGCAGGCGGAAGCGAGACGGTGTCGAAGAGGCGCTGGAGCGGCGGCAGGTAGACCGCCGCCGCGAGCATCACGAAGCCGATGCCGGTCCCGAAGACGAGGTAGCGGTTGTCGAGGAGCGGGTAGCGGAGGATGGAGACGCGCAGGCTCCGGAGCGCGAAGATGAGGAAGAGCGTGTACGCGCCGAAGCTCGCGAAGATGAAGGTGCGCACGAGCGACAGCTCGAACCCGGCGACGACGAGCGCGTAATAGAGCGCGAAGAGCGAGACGCTAGTGATCGTGCCGATCACGAGGATGAGGAAGCGCAGCTCGGGATCGAGCAGGCGCTTCCTGATATGCACCGGCCCGCGGCCCATGTCGCCGTGATTGCGCTCGAAGGCGAGCGCCATGGCGGGGAAGCTGTCCGTGAAGAGGTTGACCCACAGGATCTGAAGCGTGTTGAGCGGCAGCGGCAGGCCGACTATGAGCGAACCGCCGATGAGCAGCACGCCGTCGAGGGCGTTGCTGAGCACGTAGGCGATGACCTTCCGCACATTCTGGAGGATATTCCTCCCCTCCTCCACGGCCGCGACGATGGTCTCGAAGTCGTCGTCGAGGAGCACGAGGTCCGCGGCCGCCTTCGCCACGTCAGTGCCGGTGCCGAGCGAGATGCCGATGTTCGCCTCGCGCAGCGCGGGCGCGTCGTTGACGCCGTCGCCGGTCATCGCGACGATCTCCCCCATCTCCTGCAGCAGGCGCGCGATGTGCAGCTTCTGCTCCGGCGTCGAGCGCGCGATGACCTGGACGGTGCGGAGGCGCTGCTTGAGCGCCGCGTCGTCGAGCGCGTCGAGCTCGGGGCCCGTAATGGCGTCGATCTTCCCCGTCACGAGGCCGATCTCGCGCGCGACGGTCTCGGCCGTGCCGACATGATCCCCGGTCACGATGATCGTCCGCACGCCGGCGCGCGTGATACGCGCGACCGCGTCCTTCACCGACGTGCGCACCGGGTCGCGGAATGCGAGCAGGCCGAGCATGCGCGCGCGGTTCTCCGCGACATGCACGGAAAGGCGCCGATCCTCTGAATCGAGCTTGTGCGAGGCGACCGCGAGCACGCGCGCGCCCTCGAAGGCAAGGCGGTCCACCATGTCCATGACCTCCTTGCGCTCCTCCTCGGTCGCGCTTGAGCGCGCCAGCAGCGCCTCGGGCGCGCCGAGGAGCATCACGTACTCGCCGCCGTCGCTCCTCACCAGGCTGGCGGAGAACTTATCCGTCGAGTTGAACGGCAGGCGATCCATGACCTGGTAGAGCTCCTGGACGCGCGGCGCATGCACGCCGAACTGGCTGCTGCCGCGCGCGAGCGCGATCTCGACGGGATGCCCGTCCATGCGCCATTCGGCCGGCTCGTCCTCGGGATTCTCGATCGCGACGTCGATGTGCGAGACCGCGAACTCGAGCAGGCGTTCCTGGGTCAGGGTCTTCGTCAGCGGCAGGACGCCGCCGAGATTCATGCGTGCTTCCGTGAGGGTGCCCGTCTTGTCGGTCATGACCACGGTCGCGCTCCCGAGGGTCTCGGCGGCGAGCAGCTTGCGCACGACGCCCTTGCGCGCGGCGAGGCGCTGCACGCCGATGGCGAGGATGACGGTCAGGGCGATCGGGAGCCCCTCCGGCACCGCGGCGACCGCCGTCGCGACCGAGATCAGGAACATCTGGAGCGGCGAGTGCCCGATCCAGACGCCGTACAGGAACATGGCGCCCGTGATGACGCCGAGGACCAGAGACGCCTTGAACGTGAAACTGATGAGCGCCTTCTGGAGCGGCGTCGCCTCCTGATGCGCGCCCGCGACCAGCGTGGCGATGCGGCCGAGCTCGGTGGCGTGGCCGGTCGCGACGACCAGCAGGAGTGCGCGGCCCGAAACGACGGTGGTGCCCGACCAGAGCATGGACGCGCGGTCGCCGAGCGGAGCCTTCGCCGCTACCGGCTCGATGCCCTTGCCGACCGGCAGCGACTCGCCGGTGATGACCGACTCGTCTGCCTCGACGTCCGTGCACTCGATGATGCGCCCGTCAGCGGGGACGCGGTCGCCCTGCGTCAGGCGCACGATGTCGCCCGGCACGAGGTCGGACGCCGGAACGGTCCGGACGCGTCCCTCGCGCACCACGCGCGCGTCCTCTTTCACGTAGCTGCGCAGCAGGGCGAGCGTGTTCTCCGCCTTGGCCTCCTGATAGAGGCCGAGTAGGGCGTTCACGATCACGGCGAGGAAGATCACGATCGAGTCCGTCCAGTCGCGCAGCAGGAGCGTGACGAACCCGGCGACGATGAGCACGACCAGGATCGGGCTGGCGAACTGCTGCCCGAGGATGCGCAGCCAGCCGAGGCGGCCCTGTTCGGGCAAGGCGTTCGGCCCGTTGATGGAGAGCCGGCTCTCGGCTTCCGCTGCCGTCAGGCCGGAGGGCATGCTCTCCATGCGCGCGAGCGCTTCCGAGGCGGGCGCCGCCCAGAACGGCGCGGCTTCGCGTGCTTGCATGGTGCTACACTACCAGATGCCCGGAGGGGCGTCAGCGCAGACCTCCCTTGCCGTCTTACAGACATGCAGTCCCCCCGCATATGGATAGCAGCAGGACTCATCGCCGTTGCGGCGGTCGCCGCAGCGTTCCTCCTTACTCAGCGCTCCTCGGCTCCCGCGCCCGCTTCGTTCGACGAGTGCGTCCTCGCCGGATACCCGGTCATGGAATCGCACCCCCGGCAGTGCCGCGCAGGCGACGTCACCTTCACCGAGACGCTCCCGGCCGAAGGGAACATCAGGCTCACGAGCCCGCGCGCGGACGAGACCGTGGGCCTACCTTTCGTCGCGGAAGGTACAGCGCGCGTCTTCGAGAACAACGTCAACTGGCGTCTCCGAGACGCGGACGGGACGGTCCTCGCCGAAGGATTCGCCACCGCGACCGGCGACGTCGGCGAATTCGGGCCCTTCTCGGTCCGGGTCAGCTACCCGCAGCCGCGAGGGACGAGCGGGACCTTCGAGGTCTTCGCGACCTCGGCCGAGGACGGCACGGAGCAGGACCGCGTCTCCGTGCCGGTGCGCTTCGCCCCGACGCAGAGCCAGGACGTGCGCGTCTTCTTCGGCAGCACCGCACAGGATCCCGGCGCCCTCCGCTGCGATGTCGCCTACCCGGTCACGCGCCGGATAGCGCGCACGGACGCTCCGGCGCGCGCGGCGATCGAGGAGCTGCTCGCCGGGCCGACCGCGCGCGAATCCCGCGAGGGGTATACGACCAGCATCCCCGCCGGGGTCACGGTCCGCGCCCTGACGATCCGCGACGGGCTCGCGCGCATCGACTTCTCCGAGGAGCTGCGCGCCGCAGCCGGCGGATCGTGCCGCGTCAACGCCGTCAGAGCTCAGATCGAGCGGACGCTCCTGCAGTTCCCGACGGTCTCGCGCGTCGAGATCCTCGTCGGCGGGCAGCCCGACGTGCTCGAGCCCTGACCTCTGATAGACTGAGGGCATGCTGCAGGAGCACCTCACGGAGACCATCCGGCGGACGATGCCCTCGGTCGTGTCCATCCTGCTGACCGAGCACCTCGCCGCGATCAGAGCGAAGCATCATCCGGCGGCCTATCCCTTCTTCCCGAAGCACCAGCGCGAGCTCCAGGAGAAGCTCGCCCAGGACCGCCCGGCGTACAGCGGCGGCGGATCAGGATTCGTCGTCCACGCGTCCGGCCTGATCGTCACCAACAAGCACGTCGTCTCCGATCCCGACCTCGACTACACGGTCGTCACCACCGACGGCCGCCACTTCCCCGCGGAGCTGATCACCACGGACCCGCTGACGGACGTCGCGATCCTCAAGGTCGAGACGGACGGGCTCGAGCCCGTCGCCTTCGGCGACCTGTCCGAGGTCGAGCTCGGCACCTGCGTCCTCGCCATAGGCAACGCGCTAGGCGTGTTCAAGAACACCGTCTCGTTCGGCATCGTCTCAGGCCTCTCGCGCGCGGTCTCTTCGCCGAGCGGCGCGGGCCCCACTCACGAGTTGCGCGGCCTCATCCAGACCGACGCCGCCATCAATCCCGGGAACTCGGGCGGCCCGCTCGTCACACTCGACGGCCGCGTCATCGGCATCAACGCCGCGCTCATCTCAGGCGCCCAGAACATCTCACTCGCGATCCCGATCTCGGCCGTCATGCGCGACCTCGACGACCTCCGGACGTACGGGCATATCCGCCGCCCCTATCTCGGCCTCCGGTACGTCATCGTCGGCGAGAGCTTCTGCAGGCAGCTGGGCGCCGACGCAGTCTCGGCGGCCTACGTCACCGGCGAGACGCCGCACGAACGCGGCGTCCTGCCCGCGAGTCCCGCATCGAAGGCAGGCCTGCAGGACGGCGACCTCATAATCGCGTGCGACAGCCGGCCCATAACCGAGGAGCACACCTTCCAGGACGTGCTCGAGGCCGCGCAGGTCGGCCAGACCCTCGAGCTGACCGTCTGCCGCGACGGCAAGGCGCGCGTGACCTTCGTCACGCTCGAGGAGCGGCCTGCCGCCTAGTACAGGTACCAGTCCACGAGCTTCCCGTTGGCGTCCAGGAGCAGGACGCGGTCGTGGAGCGGATCGAGGAACCGGTTGCCGGACCAGATGTTCCACACGTTGGTGAAGAACCGCGCGTCGTTCTGCCGCGTCTTCACGCAGCCGTCGTAGTTGAGGTTCGCCACGAAGCTCCGGCACGCGGCGTCGCTCTCCGGGATACGGCTGTCGTACGGGTCGCCTGCCTGGCAGGTCTTCAGCTTGAGGATGTAGTCCTGGCAGGCGCCGGAGAAGGTCGCGATCTCGCTCTTCGCCGGACGGACGCAGGTTCCCGAGAGCTTCGGCACGAAATCGTACTGGGTGGAGAGGTAGCCCATGCAGCTGTTCCCCATGAAGTTGGCACGCACGGCCGACGCGCCGGAATAGATGTTCGCCGACTGCCCGTTCGCGAGCGTCACGTTGGTCAGTTGCGAGCCTGCGGTCCGGTACACCTTCGCGGCGCGCTGGATCACGTACGCGCCCTGGTTCGCCTGGACGCGCCAGCCGGTGATGTTCACCGGGCTGTCTCCGCTGCCTATGTTCTCCGCGAGCACGACCGTGTCGGCGTTCGTCGCGGCTGCGTTGCCCTGGTACCGGCGCACGCTGCTGATGCGCACGCGGCGGAACTGGCCGGAGAGGTCGCGCGCGGAGTAGCCAGCGGGGATGTCCTTCGGGGTGCTCGAGAAGACGCTGCCGAAGAATCCGCCCGACGACTGGCCGGCGCTCGTCCCCTGTCCCGTGACGTTCGGGGTCTGATCCGGATCGGCGACGCCGCCGCTTCCCGGCTCGAGCACGCCGGTATTCCCGTGCGCCTGGCAGAGCGGGCAGTCCTCAGGGTTCACGTACACCGTGGTCTGCGACGAGGTGACGATGGCGCTGGAGAACTCGCCCGACTCGGCGCGCATGCCGAACATGTACCTGATCAGCAGGCCGAAGACGACGAGCACGACGACGACGCCTGCGACGATCAGCGCGGTCACCCAGCGGGATTCGCCGAACATGTCCTAATTAAAGCACGAAATTGATTATCCGGCCGGGGACGTACACGACTCGCCTCGGCTCCGCCGTCAGGAACGCCCGGACCTTCTCGGAAGCCCGCGCCGCCTGCTCCACCGCCTCCTGACCCGCATCCGCCGCCACGGCGATCTCGTCCCGGGTCCGCCCTGAGACCTGGACCGCGATGCGGACCAGGTCCTCGGCTACCTCAGAAGCTCCGATCTCGGGCCAGGCGCTCAGATGGATCGAGCCCTCGTGCCCGAGCCGGCGCCAGAGCTCCTCGGCGAGGTGCGGCGCGAACGGCGCGAGGGCCTTCAGGAAGATCTCCCATGCATCCTGCGGGATGCGCTCCGCCTTCGCGGCCTCGTTGCTCCAGATCATGAGCGCCGACACCGCGGTGTTGAATCCCATGTCCTCGATGTCATCGCTGACCTTCTTCGCCGCCTTCTTCGCGCCGCGAAGCAGGGACTCGTCGGCAGCGTCCTCTGAGACCTTTCCGGCGAGCGAGAATACGCGGCCGAGGAACCGGTACACGCCCTCGATGCTCTGCGGGTCCCACGGGATCGCCTGGTCGAACGGGCCCATGAACATCTCGTACGCGCGCAGCGTGTCCGCTCCGTGGCTCGCGACGACGCTGTCGGGATTGATGACGTTGCCCTTCGACTTGCTCATCTTCTTGCCGCCGGGCCCGAGGATCATCCCCTGCGCCGTGCGCTTCCGGTACGGCTCCGCGACGGGCACCAGGCCCTGGTCGAAGAGGAAGCGGTTCCAGAAGCGCGAATACAGCAGGTGGAGCGTCACGTGCTCCATGCCGCCGTTGTACCAGTCCACGGGCATCCACGCCTTCATCTTCTGCATGTCCGCGAACTCGGTGTCGTTCCGCGGATCCGTGTAGCGCAGGAAGTACCAGGAAGAGCCGGCCCAGTTCGGCATGACGTCGGTCTCGCGGCGCGCGTCGCCGCCGCAGACGGGGCATGCCACGCGGATCCAGTCCTCCGCGGCCGCGAGCGGCGACTCGCCGTCCGGGCCCGGCCGGAACTCGGCGACGGCTGGCAGGGTGACCGGCAGCTGGTCCTCCGGCACCGGCACCCAGCCGTCCTTCTCGCAGAAGATCATGGGAATCGGCTCGCCCCAGTACCGCTGGCGCGAGAAGATCCAGTCTCGGAGATGGTACGCGACCGTGCGCTTCCCCCACCCGTTGCGCTCGATGTGCTCCGCGATCAGGCCGGTCGCCTCATGGATGTCCTTCCCGTCCAGGAAGCCCGAATTGACCATCACCCCCTGTTCCTCCTGCACCTGGGCTATGTCCGTGATCGGTCCCGCGTCACCGTCCGCGCCGACGACCACGCGCCTGACCTCGAGGCCGAACGCCTGCGCGAACTCGAAGTCGCGCCGGTCATGGCCCGGGACGCCGACGAGCGCGCCGGTCCCGACGCTGTCGAGGACGAAGTCGCTCACGTAGATTGGCATGCGGTAGCCGGTGAGGTGGTTGACCGCGTACGCGCCCGTGAACGCGCCGGTCTTCACGGTGCCCTGCTGGCGGTCCTGCTCCGCGGCACGCGCCTTCGCCTCGACGACGTAGCGCGCGACCTCCTCGGCCCGCTCGGGAGCGGCGATCTCCTGCGCCAGCGGATTACTCGGCGCCAGCGCGACGAAGGTGGCCCCGAAGTTCGTGTCCGGCCGCGTCGTGAACACGGTCACCGTCCTGTCCGTGCCCTCGATCGGATACGTGATCTCGATACCCTCCTTGCGGCCGATCCAGTTCTCCTGCTGCGCCTTGATAGACGGCAGGAACTCGGTCTCCGCGAGGCCCTCGAGGAGCTTGTCCGCGTACGCGGTGATGCGGATCATCCACTGCTCCTTCTCGCGCTGCTCCACTGCGGCGCCGCACCGCTCGCAGTGCCCGCCGATCACCTCCTCGTTCGCGAGGCCGATCTTGTCCACGGGGCACCAGTTGATGGCAGCCTTGTCCTTGTACGCCAGCCCTGCCTTGAAGAACTGGAGGAACATCCACTGCGTCCACCGGTAGTACGCGGGATCGGTGGTGTTCACCTCGCGGGACCAGTCGAAGGAGAAGCCGATCTTCCGGAGCTGGCTGCGGAAGGTGTCGGAGTTCTGCTTCGTCGCGACGTCAGGAGGCGTGCCCGTCTTGATCGCATAGTTCTCCGTCGGCAGGCCGAACGCGTCCCAGCCCATCGGGAAGAGGACGCGGTAGCCCTGCATGCGCCGCTTGCGCGCGATGATGTCCATCGCGGTGTAGCTGCGCACGTGGCCCACGTGGAGCCCGTCGCCTGACGGGTACGGGAACTCGACCAGGGCGTAGTACTTCGGGGCGTCGCCCTCGTCCGTGGCGGCGTAGGTGCCCTCGACGACCCAGGCGTCCTGCCAGCGCTTCTCGAAATCCGCAGGGCGGTACCGTGCGGGCTTGTCCGGGGAATCAGGCATCGTAAAGGGCATTGTACGCGCTTTCCTGCGGGAGCACAGCTATTGACCGCTCCCACCGAGGTGGTTTAATTGACCTTACGGGAGCAATCCCCTCGGCACGAGGTCCCCCTTGGCCGAATCTTAAAAACAGAATACGGAGATAGAATATTATGAATCATCAAACGTCCGGTACCGACAACCCCTTGGCTGCTTCGCTGCGCGCGTCCGCGCAAGCGGGCGTGAAATCGCTGCGTAAGCGGCTCGCCGGAACCGGAACCCTAATGACGCCAGCTATGTGCGTGCAGGCGATTCTCGCCTACGCGCTCTTCCTGCAACGCCTTGACCGTCTCTTCGGCATCATCAAGGAAGCTGCCGGCTCGACGACCGCCGTGCTCAACATCGAGACGGTCCGGCAGATCGAGCTGGGCTACACCAGCGGCGGGAAGTCGCATGCCGAGCTGTTCGCGGAAGCGGCAGCGCCCTTCTACGAGGACCAGATCCACATCAGCGAGGAACCCGAGCGGATCCCCGTGGATGCGGAAGGCATGCGCGAGCACGCCTTGAAGTCATTCGAGCGCGCGACGTCCCAGGACGTCCTCTCGCCCGAATACTGGCGCAACATCGAGCTTCTGCTGAAGTCCGCTTCGCACAAGCCCGAGATAGCCCTGGTCGCCTACTACTTCGTGTACTACTGGTACACGCAGGAAGGCAAGGAACGCCTGGCAGACCAGTTCCGCCAGCTCGGCTACGAGCCGGAGTTCATGCGCTACTTCGCGGCTAACGACCCCAAGGACCTCGACCGGTGCCTCGACCTCCTCATGGAAGCCTTCCTGAGCGAGACCGAGCACCCGGGCTCGCGGTTCAACCCGGTCAGCATCCAGCGTGTCATCACGCTGACGGAGAAGTTCATCGCGAACATCTTCGTCAACGCGCCGACCGCCGCCTATAGCGCCGTTGCGACCCAGGCACTCGCCCACTCCGCCGCCGCCTAGCGGCCGGAACGCGAAAGGAAACGACGAGGCCCCTCCCGGGGCCTCGTTTTTCATATCCGGAACACCTCTTGCGCGTTCTTCCGCACCGTCTCCCGCACCTCCTCGAGCGGGACGCCCTTGAGCTCCGCGACCTTCCGGGCGACCTCCGTCACGTACGCGGGCTCGCTGCGCCGGCCGCGGTACGGCGTGGGCGCCACGTAGGGCGCGTCCGTCTCCGTGATGATCCGTTCCAGTGGCACGTAGCGGACGAGGTTCTCGTACATCTTCGCGAAGGTGATGACGCCGCCGAACTGGAGAAAGAAGCCGAGGTCGAGCAGCCGGCGCGCATCCTCCTGCGTGCCGGTGAAGAAGTGCACCGTGCCCGGCCGCTCCGGGAGCGTCGCGCGGCGCACCTCGAGCAGCGCGACGAGGTCGGCGAATGCGTTCCGGCAGTGGATCGTGACCGGCTTCCCGACCTCCTGCGCGAGGTCGAGCTGCTGCGTTAGGGCCTCCTGTTGGATGCGCGCGGTCTCGGGATCGAGGCGGTAGTAGTCCAGGCCGCACTCGCCGATCGCGACGACCTTCGGATGCGCGGCGAGCTTGCGGTACGCGTCCGCGTCGAACGCCTCGGGCTCGCGCGCATGCGCCGCATCTCCCATCTCGCCCGCGTCGACGTACTCCTTGGCTGTCGTGTGCGTCGGGTGCAGGCCCACGGCCGCCCATACGCCGTCCGCGAACCGCTCGGCGAGCGCTATCGCGCCCGCGCTCGTCCCCCGCTCCGTGCCGACGAGGATCATCTCGACGTCCGCGTCGAGCGCGCGCTGCACGACGTCCGCGGCCTCGTCGCCGTACGCGGGGAAATGCGCGTGCGCGTGCGCGTCGAAGTACTTGGCCATGCGCACACGGTATCCGAGCGCGCGCGTTAAAAAAAGCCCGGAAGGTCGACGGACCCTCCGGGATCGGCTCGAGGCCTAACGGCGGAGCTGATGAGCTCCGCATCCATGCTGGGCCCTTCCGCGTCTCGCGTCAAAAAGCGGCCCCCGAAGGGGCCATAAAATCCAAAAGGCAGAAGAGAGGGACTCGGCAGGACAGGCAGCGCTTACCGGGAAGCATGGGAGCGCCGTGTCGCGCGTCCTGGCGGGAGCAAGCTCCAGTATACCGCTAGCGCTCGATACGCGGGAAGAGCGGCGCCGGGAGCGTCTCGCCCGCGGCGACCGCGCCGAGGATAGCCGCGCTCGTGTTCGGCATGAAGGGCGCGAGCAGCGCGCCGACCGCCCACAGCCTGCCGAGCACATCCTCGAGGTCGCGGCGCGCCTTCTCGGGGTCGGTGGCGATCGTCTTGTACGGCTCGTTCTCCTGGATGAACTTGTCCCCCGCGCGTACCTCGTCCCAGACGCGCGCCATCGCGTCGTTGAAGGAGTACGCGTCGAGCAGCGCGGCGACCTCCTGCGCGCGCGAGTCGTCGCGCCAGAACGTCTCCGCGTCCGGCCGCGCACCGAGGCGGACGCCCGCCTTCGCTGCCATGGCGAGAGTGCGCGCCACGAAGTTGCCGAGGCCCTTGGCGAGATGCCCCGCGTACGCGTGCTCGAAGCGCTCCCAGGAGAACTCGCTGTCCTCGGTCGGGTGGATCTCCGCGAGCAGGAACCAGCGGACGGAGTCCGTGCCATACCGCGACACCGCCTCGTAGGGGTCGATGACGTTCCCCAGGCTCTTGCTCATCTTCTGGCCGCCCGCGCCCGTGATGAATCCGTGTATGAATATCTGCCTGCTGTTCGGCAGACCCGCGGAGAGCAGCATCGCCTGCCACATCGCCGCCTGGAAGCGCACCTGGTCCTTCCCGGCGACCTGCACGCCCGGCCAGAAACGCCCGTACTCGGGCCCGTCCGGCCAGCCAAGCGTCGAGATGTAGTTCACGAGCGCGTCGAACCAGACGTACATGACGTGGTCCGGGTCGTTCGGCACCGGGACGCCCCACGGCATCTTGTCCGCGCGCCGGCTGATGCTGAAATCGTTCAGGCCCGAGGCGACGAAAGAGCGGATCTCCGCGAGGCGGTGCGCCGGCACCACGAAGCCGGGCGTGCCGTCGTAGAGCGCGAGCAGTCGATCCTGGTACCGCGAGAAGCGGAAGAAGTAGTTCTCCTCCTCGATCTCCTCGATGGGCGTCGTCGGATGCAGCGGACAGAAGCCGTCCACGAGCTCGGAGTCGGTCTTCTCGAGCTCGCATCCCACGCAGTACCGCATGCGATACGCCTTCTTGTATATATCCCCTGCGGCTGCGCACCTATCCCAGAACGCCTGCGCCGCCCGGACGTGATGATCGTCCGTGGTCCGAATGAACCGGTCCCAGTCGACGTCGAGCGCCTGCCGGAGCGCTTGGAACTTCGCCGCGTACTCGTCCACGTAGGCCTGTGGCGTGACGCCGGCCTTCTCCGCGGCACGGAGGATCTTCACGCCGTGTTCGTCCGAGCCCATGTTGAAGAGCGTCTCATGGCCGCGCAGCCGCTTCGCGCGCACGAGCGCGTCGGCCTGGACCAGCTCGAGCGCGAACCCGATGTGCGGCGCTGCGTTGACGTACGGGATCGTGGTCGTGAGGTAGTACGGCTCCCTCATACCCGGGGAAGCGGAATCTCTGCCGCGGCTACCGCCTCCTGCCGGCGGCGCGCGATCTCCTCAAGGATTTCCTGCACGACGGCCGCGGCCGGGACGGCCGCCAAGGTCCCCATGACGCCGCCGAGCTGGTAGCCGAGCAGGAGCGACGTGATGACGACGACCGGATGCAATCCGACCGCTTGACGCGTCAGGAGCGGCACGAGCACGTTCGCCTCGATCTGGTGGATGGAGAAGAAGATCAACAGCGTCCAGAGCGCGGAGAGCGGCGCCGTCACCAGCGTGATGCCGACAGCCACGACGCCCGCGACGATCGGGCCCAGCAGCGGCACGAGCTCGCAGAGGCCGGCAATCAGGCCGAGGATCGCCGCCTGCTCAACTCCAACCAGCCAGAGTGCGAACCAGGTCAGGGTGCCGACGATGATGCCGAGCAGCACCTGCGCGCGGAACCAGTTCCCGATCTTGCGCCGCGAGCGGCGGTACACGCGGAGCACGGGCTCCTCCATGGAACCCGGGAGCGCCATGCGGATAAACTGCTCGATGCCCGCGCGCGAGAGCGACAGGTAGAAGGCGCTCACGAGAACGGTCACGAGGATGATGAGCGGCTCGAGGCCGCGCGATGCTGCCGCGACGCCGGCGCCCCCGCCGGAGAGCACGCGATCGGAGAGGCGCGAGAGCGTGGCGGACAGGTTCGCCGAGTTCGCGAGAGGCGCGAGCCACTCGGTCGCAAGCTCCCGGTCGAACCGCGCGACGACCTTGACCAGGTCGCCGAGGATCTGCGGGATGACAGTGTACGCCACCGCGACGGTAGCGAGGAGCAGGAACAGGAAGACCGCCACGACGCCCAGGGTGCGCGAGATGCCGCGCCGCTCGAGCCAGTCCACGATGAAGTCCAGGGCCGACGAGACCACGATGGCCAGGAACAGGCCAAGGAAGATCTTCCACGCCACGAAGGCGAGCACGACGGCGAGCGTCACCGCCACGAGCCGCCAGAGGGAGGCCCAGGTGATATCGAGCGTGAGCATGCCTCATTCTAGCGCAGTCCCGGGCCCGAGAGGAAAAGGGCTATACTCGGCCCATGAGCGACCGCCTGCCCAGCCTCCTGGAACTGATGCGCCTGATCGACCGCTTCCAGCAGGTGGAGCGGGCGCTCCCTCGCCGGGGCGAGGACCGGCTCGAGAACGACGTCGAGCACTCCTACCAGCTCGCCATGGCGGCCTGGTATCTCAACGCTACCGAGGAACTCGGCATGGACAGCGGACTCCTTCTCGCCTTCGCGCTGGTCCATGACCTCGCCGAGGTCTACGCCGGCGACACGTACGCCTATACCGCGGATGCCGACGAGCGCGCGACCAAGGAGGCGCGCGAGGCTGCCGCGGTAGCGCGCATCGCCGACGAGTTCCCCGAGTTCCCGGACCTCGTCGAGACGATCCATACGTACGAGCGCCGCGACACGCGCGAGGCGCGCTTCGTCTACGCTCTCGACAAGCTCCTCCCCATTCTCGGCAACTATCTCGACAACGGGCGCATGTGGCGCGCGAAGGGCGTCACGCTCGCGATGCTGAAGGACTACAAGCAGGAGAAGATCGCTGAGTCTCCCGAGGCCTACCGGCACTACGAGGCCATCATCGCCATCCTCGAGGAGCGGCCCGACCTGTTCCCTTCCGCCTAGCTATTGAGGACCGCGATATCGTCCTCAAACCTGTCCGCGCGCGAGATGACTGCCTGGCCGTACGTGTTGACGAAGCGCATGTAGTTGCCGCCGGCGTAGTACTTCGCCGCTGCGTAAAGCTCGGACTGGCGATTACCTGCTACGGCGCCGGCGTCCTTCATATAAAGAGCGGTCGCCATGAACGCGTCCATGTTGTTCCAGGGCGACGGCGGCCGGTGCCCGGTCAGGGAGGCGATACGCGGCGCGTACCCCTTCCATGTCGCCGGCATGAACTGCGCGGGTCCCATGGCGCCGCCATACGCGCCGTCGCTGACGATCGCGCAGGAGACCATAACCGAGTCCGGATCGATGCCGAGCTCTGCCGTGATCGCGAGGAAGATCGGCTGCTGCGTCGGGCTCATCGACGTCTTGTAGTTGCAGCGGCCCACGTTCGCGCCGAGCGCGGACTCGCGGTCGAGCACGGCGAGGATGAGGGCCGGGCGCACGCCGGTCGCGTCGCCGGCGGCCTTCGCCAGCTTGTACGCATCGCCGAACTGCATCTGCCCGCCGCCGAGCAGCGAGAACAGGCGCGCGCGGATCGCGGCCGCCTTGGCCTGCGTATCCTTGAGGAGCTGCTGGTACCGGGCCTCCTGACCTTTCGTCTGCGTCAGCAGGCTCTTCTTCTCGTCGGCGACCTGCGCCGCGCGCTGGCGCTGGAGCGCCTGGAACTGCGCGGCGGTCATGGCGTCCTGGCGCGCGTCGGAAAGCGCGATCTTGCTGCTCTCGAGCTGGCCCTTGAGGCTCGTGATGGTGCCGATGGTAGCCTTCACGTTGCTCTGGAGCGCCTGGATGCCGTCGACGTCGGTCACGAATTCCGAGAGCCGCCCATTCTTGAGCATGATCTCGAGCAGCGACGAGCGGTCAGTGCGGTACGTCTCGCGGATGAGCTGTGCGAGCACCTCCTGGTTCCTAGCCAAGGAGTCCTGCGTGACCGTGATCTGCGTCTCCGTGGACCCGATCTTCCTGTCAAGGATGCTCATGCTCACCTGCAGCGCCTTGATCTGCGCGTTCAGCGAGGAGATCTGGGCGTTGAGCTTGCCGACCTCGCTGCCGAGGGACTTGCCCTGCGCGCGGTACGACTCGACCTGCTTCTGGTGCTGCGCGATCTCGCGCTCATACTGCTCGAGCTGCGCCTGCAGCTGCGCGCGCTCGTCGCTCGGGCTCTGCGCGAACGTGTAGCTGGTCGGCGCGTACACCGACCCCGCGACGAAGCCGCCGATGCTCGCCAGGGCGACGGCGGTCTTCGCGCCGAACAGCCAGTACGCGGAACGCCGGCGGCGGCGCGGCGCGAGCGAGACGCTCACCGAAGCGGAACGGAACGTGCTCGCCCCGGGGCGCGCTATGTCGGTGGTAATGCGTGGCTTGGGCATCCGAAACGTATCAGACGCGTCGCGGCGCTGCTCCTTACGAAGCTTCCGCTGACTCGTCGCCGTCCTCCTTCTCCTCTCCCTCGACCGCAACGTCCTCGACCGTCATATCGGCCTGCGGCTCCTCCTCCGGGGTAACCTCGGCGATCGAGGCGACGACCGCGTCCTCGGCAGTCAACAGCTCCACGCCGGCGGGAAGCTTGATGTCCTTGGCGTGCACGGAAGCGCCGAGCTCGGCGAGCCCCTCGAGGCTGACGACCGCCTCGTGTGGGATCTTCTCGGGCAGCCCCTCGACCTCGATCTCGTGCAGGTTCTTCAGGAGGGTCCCGAGGCCATCCTTCACGGCCGGCGCCTCGCCTTCGAACGAGATCGCGATCGCGGCCTTGATCTTCTCGCCCGCCTTCACCGCGTGGAAATCGACATGGGCGATCTCGCCGGTATGCGCGTCGACCGTCCAGTCGTGCGCGAGGACGCGGCGCTCCTTGCCCTCGACGCCGAGCATGATGATGCCGGTGTGCCCGACTTCCTTGATCGCCTTCGTGAGTTCGCGCGCGGAAACGGCGACGTGGAGGTTCTCAATCCCGTGCCCGTACACCTCGCCCGGCACCTGCCCCTCCTTGCGGAGCGCGGCGACCTTCTTGCCGAATACGGTGCGAGTCTGTGCAGCGAGCTTCATGCGACCAGTATAGCGAGGCACGCAGGGCTTGGCGAGCCTTTTCGCCCAGCAAAACCGGCCCCAAAGGGCCGGCGGAATGACTGAAGTGCGGAGAGAACCCGCGTGGAACGATTGGTCAAGCTAGCCCTCTCCGCGCAGCGGAGGTTACATATGCCGCTAGCGGCAGTATACCTCAGCGGCGGAGGAAGAGGCGCGCGCGCATAAGCGCCGCCTGATACACCGCCTCCTCGGCGTCCTGAAGGAGCTTGGAGGTGTTCACCTCTTCGGGCAGCCGCGTCAGGTTCGCTTCCATTCCTTTCCGCCAAGCCACGCGCAGCTCGGTACTGATGTGCGCGATCGCGATGCCCGCCTGCACAGCCGCGACGAGATCCTCGTCCTGCGTGCCGGATCCACCGTGGAGCACCAGCGGCCTGCCGGTCGCCTCGGCGATCGCCCGGACGCGCGTGACGTCGAGCCGCGGGTTCGGCGCGTTCTTGAGCATGCCGTGGATGTTGCCGACCGCGGGCGCGAGCAGGTCCACGCCCGTAGCCTGCACGAACGCGGCGGCCTGCTCCGGGGACGTCATCGCCTCATCCCCGAGCGCCGCTCCCTCGGGAAGCTGATCGAGGAGATGCGATCCCGATCCGATGTAGCCGAGCTCGCCCTCGACGATGATATCCGGGTTCGCCGCGCGCGCGATAGCGACCGCTGCGGCCGTGAGGAGGACGTTATCCTCGTACGGCAGCGCCCCGCCGTCGAAGAGGACCGCGTCGTAACCGGAACGGGCCGCTTCCTCGATCCGGTCCACGCCGTGCGTATGATCCGCGTTGAGATAGAGCGCGACCCCCTCCTCGCGGTAGGAGCGCACGAGGGCCACCGCGCGCGCGACGCCGATGTAGTCGCGCTCCCCTTCGCTCGTGCCGACGAGGACGGGCGTATCGAGGTCGCGCGCGACGCGCGCCACGGCGCGGAGCTGCGCGAGATCCGTGACGTTGAAGTGCGGGACGGCATAGCCGCCCGCCTTCGCTTCGACGAGGGCTTCGCGCAGGGTCTTCATGCGAGCGGGGTAAGCACGTAGTTTTCCGGAGCCTTGGCGAGGTACGCCTCAAGCGTAGCACGGTCGAGAAGGCCTTCCTGCGCGCCGATCTTCTGCACGACCATCATCGAGTTGACCGGGCCCCAGAGCAGCGCCTCCTCAAGCGGCTTGCCGAGCGCGAGCGCCGCGGAGACCGTGGTCGAGAACGCGTCGCCCGCACCCGTTCGCTCGTACGGGGGCGCGATATCCGGGTACGGCGGCACGAACCAGCGGCCCTCAGCGGAAGCGGCGTACGCCCCGTCCGGGCCGTCCGTGACGACCGCGATCTTCGGACCCAGGGCGCGCATGCCGTCGAGCAATGCCTTGATGTCGGTCTCGGGGAGGCCGAGTATCAGCGCCGCCTCCTGGCGGTTGCAGAAGAAGAGCTCGCTGTGCGCATAGAGGCGCGCGAGTGCCTGCGCGCCCATCTGGATCTGGAAGGTGCCTGGCTGGAAGACGAATCGCGTCTCGGGATGCGCGTCGAGCCAGTCCGCGAGGACGCCGTGGAAGTCCTTTCCGTGCGCTCCTATGGAGGAGAGGTATATCCAGCCTGGCGGCTCCATCGTCTCCGGGATGCGGTACGGATACTCCTGATGCCTGATGAGGATGGTGCGCTCGTCGTGGTACCAGAGCACGTAGTGGTGGTTCGTCGGCAGCTCGGGATGCACGGATACGAACTCGGTGCCGACGCCATCTTTCCGCAGCGACGTGATGCACGCCTCCCCGTCCCGGTCTTTGCCGACCGTAACCACGAGGCCGCTGCTGAGCCCCAGGCGCGCGGCGGCGACCGATGCGTTCGCGCTGTTGCCGACCGCAGGCACGAGCTTCGCGAACGCGAACGGCACCTTCTGCCCGAAGCCCATGGCGAGCTCCTTGTTCTCGTGATCGATGACCACGTGCGCGGACGGGTCCTCGAGCCTGATGAACTCGTCGACGACGATGTCCCCGATTGCGACGAACTGGCGCGCGCTCATGCGGCTATTGTACCAGCTGCTTCCGCGCGATGACGCGCCGCGCTGCTGCCGCGACCGCCTCCGCATCCATGCCGTACTTCGCGATGAGCTCGTTCGGCTGACCGGACTCGCCGAAGGTGTCTTGCATCCCAACGAACTCGACCGGTGTCGGCCATTCCTTCGCGAGCGCCTCCACGACCGCGCTGCCGAGGCCGCCGATGACGTTGTGCTCCTCCACCGTCACCACCGCGCCGCACGCCCTGGCGTGCTTCACGAGCGTCGCGACGTCGAGCGGCTTCACGGTATGCATGTTGAGCACTACGACGCCGATCTTCTCCTTCTCCAGCATCTTCGCCGCCTGGAGCGCGCGATGGAGCAGGGATCCGCAGCCTACGATCAGGACCTGCGGCTTGCGTCCCTTCCACATCGCGTACGCCCGCCCCGGCACGAACGGCGTCTCGGGCGTGGTCATCACCGGCGTCTTCTCGCGCCCGAAGCGGAGGTACACCGGCCCGTGCAGATGCGCCGCGGCAAGCGTCGCCTTCTCCGCCTCGACGCTGTCGCAGGGCACGATGACGCGCATGTTCGGCATGACGCGCATGGTGGCTATGTCCTCGATGGCCTGATGCGTCGCGCCGTCCGGCCCGACCGAGATGCCGGCGTGATGCCCGGCGACCTTCACGCCGACGTCGTTGTACGCGATCGTCGTGCGGATCTGCTCCCAGTTGCGGCCGGGACTGAAGGTCGCGTAGCTCGCGATGAACGGGACCTTGCCCGCCTCGGCCATGCCCGCGGCGATGGTGGCCATCCCCTGCTCGACGACGCCGACTTCCACGTACCGGTCCGGGTACTTCTTCGCGAAGGCTTCCGTGCGCGTGGACTCGACGAGGTCGGCGCAGAGCGCGACGATGTTCGGATCGCGGTCCCCGGCGAGCACGAGTCCGGTGCCGTACCCGTCGCGGGTCGGCTTCTGCTCGACGTCCTGGTCGAACACGTGCGGGTTAAGCTTGGCTGCGGGATCGATCATTGGTGCTCGGCGGTGATATGTCCGCGGAGGGTGCGGAGCTCGTGCAACGCCTCCTTCACCTCCTCGGGCTTCATGACCTTGGAGTGCCACTCGTAGCGGTTCTCCATGAAGTCCACGCCCTTCCCCGGCGTGGTGTGCGCGATGATGACCGTGGGCTTCTCCCAGGTCGCCTTCGCTTCCGTGAACGCGGAGACGAGCGCGCGGACGTCATGGCCGTTTACCTCTATCACGTTCCAGTTGAAGGCGCGGTACTTGTCCGCGAACGGCTCGAGCGGCATGACGTCCTCGGTGAAGCCGTCTATCTGGATCACGTTGCGGTCCACGACCTGCACGAGGTTGCTCAGGCGGTACTTGCCCGCGACGAGGACCGCTTCCCAGTGGTTCCCCTCCTGGTGCTCGCCGTCGCTGGTCATGCAGACCGTGCGCCAGCGGGCCTTGTCCATGCGCGCGGCGAGCGCCATGCCCACCGCCTGCGCGAGGCCCGATCCGAGGGGGCCGGACGTCGTCTCGATTCCGGGCAGCGCCCTGCGATGCGGGTGCCCCTGAAGCCGGCTACCGAGCTTGCGGAGCGTGCGCAGCTCCCTGATCGGGAAGTAGCCCGCATGGGCGAGCGCGGCGTAGAGGATGGGGCAGGTATGGCCGTTGCTGAGCACGAAGCGGTCCCGCTCGGCCCAGTCCGGGTCCTTCGGGTCATGGCTGAGCACGCGCCAGTAGAGGGTCGCGATGATGTCCGCCATGCCGAGCGGTCCGGCGACGTGGCCGCTCCCCGCCTCGACGAGCATGTGGATCACCTCCTGGCGCAGGAGGTTGGCCACGTCCTCGATGCGGCGCACCTGGTAGTCGGTGATCGAATCCATCTCCTCCTATTGTAGCGCAGCGAGCGCCGCGACCGGGTCCTCGGCCGCGAATATCGATCCCGAGACAGCCGCGGTGGCTCCGGCGGCGCTCACGTCGCGTATCGTCTCGGCATTCACGCCGCCGTCGACCCATATCGGATCGTCAGGAAAGGTGTCCCGCACGACGCGCACGACGTCGAGCGCGGCCGGCTGCATCGCCTGGTGCGGCGGTCCCGGATCGACCGCGAGCACGAGGAAGCCGTCCGCGTACGCGCGGAACGTGAGCAGCGCGCGCGTCTCGAGGCCCGGTCCGCCGGCGATCAGGAGGCGCGCCCCGGAGCCGAGACAGACCTCGCGCATGCGCGCGAGCCTCACGGCGGGCGGATCGGCGCTCTCGCCCGCGTCCAGGAGCGGCTCGAGATGCACGACGACCTCGTCGGCGCCCGCCTCGAGCCAGGACGGGAGGATCGCTTCAGGCTCGGCGACCATCAGGTGCGCCTGGAAGCGCATGCCGCCGCCCGCGAGCTCGCGCAGGCGTGCGGGGTCGCGGAAGGTATGCGTGGGCGCGAAGGTCCCGTCCGAGACGTCCACGTGGACGCGCTCGGCATGGCCGCGGACGATGCCGAGCTTCCGCGCGGCCTCTTCCTCGGTCTCGACGTTGACGACCGGTATGACCGTCATGCGCCGAGCTCCTCGAGCTCCTTGATGCGCCGCACGTGGCGCTCCTCGCCGGCGAACGGCGTGTCCTCGAAGGCGTCGATGAGCGCCTTCATCTCCTCCTCGCTCATGAAGTCCGCAGCGAGCACGAGCACGTTGATATCGTCGTCGTTGCGCGCGGCGCGGACCTGCTCGGGGCTGAGCGCCATCGCGGCGCGGATGCCCTTGAACCGGTTCGCGGCGATGGTGATGCCCGCGCCCGAGCCGCAGGCGAGGATGCCGCGCGCCTCGGCCGCCTCGCGCAGGGCGCCGACGAGGACCGCGGCGACGCGCGGGTAGTCGTCGCCTTCCTGGAGACGCGGGGTGAGGTCGACCGCGACGATGCCGCGCTCGTCGAGGTGCGCCTGCGCCTTCTCCTTGAGCGCATGGCCGCGGTGGTCCGCGGCGAGGTAGACGGTGGGAGCCATGCGTACAGTATAGCTACTTCGGCTGCGCCGGCTTGAGGTCGAGGACGCGCGTGAGCGTCTGCGCGGAACGCACGGCCTGCGCCTGCGCGAACGAGGTCCTGAGGTAGAAATAGACGTACCCGCCGAGCAGGAACGGCGCGACTATGATGATCGCCGCCGCTGCGAGCAGGTAGCGGTCCTCGTTGATCGAGTACCGCACGTCAGGCCAGGGATGCTGCCTTGGCGACGTGGCGCGCGAGCGTCGACACGTACCCGGCCTCGTTGTCGTACCAGGCGACGACCTTCACGAGGTCGCCGTCCACCACCTTGGTGAAGGAGGGATCGAAGACGGTCCCGAACGGCATGCCGACGATGTCGCTGCTGACGAGCTGGTCCCCCGCGATGCCGAGGACGCCCTGCCAGCGCGGGGTCGCAGCCGCCGCGACCAGGGCAGCGTTGACCTCCTCCGCGGTCGTGGGGCGCGCGGCGAGGAAGGTGATGTCCGAGAGCGACCCGGTCGGGACCGGGACGCGGTACGCGAGACCGTCGAACTTGCCGACGAGTTCCTGGACGACGCGCGTGACCGCGATCGCCGCACCGGTCGTGGACGGCGAGATGTTGAGCGTGGCGGCGCGGCCCCGGCGGAAGTCCTTGCCGCCGCGCACCGGCGCGTCGGTCAACGACTGCGTGCCCGTGTACGCGTGCACCGTCCCGAGCATCGCCTTCTTCACGCCGATCGCCTCGTGCAGCACCTGTATGACGGGCGCTGATGCGTTCGTCGTGCAGGATCCGTTGCTCGTGAGCGGCGTCTGCGCCATGTCCGCGTCGTTGATGCCGATGAGGACCGTGCGTCCTCCCGCGGTCCCTTCCGCGTCCTTCGCAGGCGCCGTGATGACCGCGCGCTTGGCGCCGGCCTTCAGGTGCGCGCTCGCACCCTCGAACGACTCGAAGAAGCCCGTGCTCTCGACGACGACGTCGATGCCGAGCGCTGCCCAGGGGAGGAGCGCGGGGTCCTTCTCCTGGAGCACCTGGACGCTGCGCCCGCCGACGACGAGCGCGTGCTTCTCCGCGTCGACCGCGACCGGGCGGTCGAAGGTACGGTACACCGAATCGTGCGCGAGCAGGTACGCGAGGTTCTCGAGGTCACCGAGGTCGTTTATGGCTACGACCTCGAGCTCCGGGTCCGATTCAAGCTGCCGGAAAAGCAGCCGGCCGATACGGCCGAAGCCGTTGATCGCTATCCGCTTCATGCCTAGCGGGTCCCCGGAGGCGTCGACGTCGTGGTCGTAGCTGCGGCGGCCGTCACGCTCTGGATGACCGTGCCGTTGATAGCCGTGACACGCAGGAGGGTCGAGCCCGGCGCATGCGTGCCGGTCAGCGTGACTTCCGCGTCCTTGAAGGGGGGCAGGGCCGCGGCGAGTGCGGCTTCCTTGGCATTGCTCACTGTGATCACGATGTTATGCGCCGTCGTGAGGATCCACGCTCCGGCGTCAGTCGTGGAAAGGCGGCCGGCGACCGAGCTGGTGACGCTCGGGGTCGTGGTCGAGACGAAGAAGGCGAGCTCGCTCTCCATCTTGGACTGGTTCTCGGTCAGCGTCGCGACCGTCGCCTTGAGCTGCGCGTTCTCCTGCTGGAGGGTCGCCAGCTCGTCCGGATTGCTCGCCGGTGCCGGCGTGCCGCCCATGAGGACGTACGCGACCGCGCCGATGATCGCGAGCGCGAGCGCGATGCCCAGCACGATCAGAAGCCAGGGCGAGCGCTTAGGCGTCGCCGACGCCTCGTCCATGCTCAGCGACGGCGTCGTCGCGAAGAACGACGGCGTCAGGGGCGCAGTGGTCGCCGCAGTCTCCGGAGCCGTTGCCGTAACCGGCGCAGCGGCTTCTGCCACGGGCGACGTCATGACCGGTTGCGTCTCGGCGACCGCCGTCGGGCTCGCCGTGACCGGCGCGACGCTCAGCGTCTCGGCCGGCGCGCTCGCGCGCTGCGCCATGACTTCCGTGATCGCAGCGTCGACATCGGCCTGCTGCCAGCCTGCCCCTACCAGCGCCTGCGCGATCGCTTCGCGCGGCACTCCCTTATCAAGCTGCGCACTCGCGTACGCGATGAGTTGTGAGTTCGCCATGCGCACAGTGTACCACAGCGCCTGCTGCGAGGCTGTGCCTAACCTCCGCCTACTCCGTGACAACGAGCGGGATCGCGAGATCCAGCGCCGTGCCGCGCGCATCGATCACGGTCACGACCGCGTCGTATGATCCCGCACGCGTCGGCGAACCCTTGATGCGCGCGGTGTCCGCCGAGGGCTGCGGGCACGGCGCCGCGATGCAGTAAATCGGTCCGGGAGCCGTCAGCTGCATCCCGGGAGGAAGGTTCTTCGCCTGCCACCGGTACGGCGCGGTGCCGCCGGTGACCGCGAACTTCACGGAATAGCGGAGACCCGAGCGGAACTGCGCCTTGCCGGAAGTGACCGCGATGCGCATGCCAGTATCCTCGTAGAGGTTCAGGTCGCGCACGATCTCCGCCGTCATGCGCTCGCCTGCCAGGGGGCCGTACGCGTTGATGCGGTCGCCGACGGCGATCCTGTCCGCGAGCGGCTTGCGATCCCGATCCAGGAGCTTCGTGCTCGCGGTCACGACGATGGCGTAGCGCACCTCCCGCATGCCGAGGCAATGGAAGCCGGCGCCCGTATCCGGGCAGAGCGGCTCCAGCCTCGTCGCCGTCAGCACGTACCGCGATCCGGGCTCCTGGGCGATGCTCGCGACCGTCAGGTTGCTCAGCTGCGCCGGTCGCGCGGGCGGCGTGAGCGCCGCCGCCGAGGACGGCAGGGCGATTAGGACGAGCATCGCGGCGAGGATACGGAGGCGGATATGCATGCCGCCAGTATGGCCCGGATGCAGTTGCGTTTCCAGGGGCCGCGGCTACAATGGCCACGCTGAGCGGGCGTAGTTCAGCTGGTTAGAATGCCACACTGTCACTGTGGAGGTCGCCGGTTCGAGTCCGGTCGCCCGCGCTCTGAAGATAAGGAAAAGGACCTGCGAAACAGGTCCTTTTCCTTCGTCCCGGGCTCTGTCCTAGAGCTGGCGGCGAGCCACCGTGATCGTCACCTCGTGCTTGTTCGCCGCGAGGCCGTTCGCGTCGCGGACGGTGAGGACGACGCGGTAACTACCTGCACGGGTCGGCGTACCCGCGATCCATGCAGTATTCAAGCTATAAGGCAGATACTGTGGACATGCCAATTCTGAGCTGCAGTTGCTGGGGAAATCGGTCGTCAGATACATCCCCTCCGGGAGCGATCCGTCGACTATCTCCCACTTCAGCGGCTCAGTGCCGCCGATGCCCATGAAGCTGGTACTACTGAAGGTGCGCGCCTGCGCGCTGATCGTGGCCGGACCCTTGATCTCAAGGGTCGTCGCCGTGCCCTGCTGCATCACGCGCACCACCTTCGCGGTGACCGTGAACTTGTCCTTCGCCATGGAACCGTACACGTTGATGACGGATCCGACGCGGATCGCCGAGTACTTGATCGGACGCCGGCCGGTATCGATCACCTGAGCGCTCGGCGGCACGATGATGCGGTACTGGTAAACCGGCCGCGCAACCTCGGCGTTCGCCGCGACATCCGAGACCGGACAGGTGATCTGGCCGCGCCGCTCGTTGAAGAACTCGTAGCATCCGATACCCGATCCGTTATACGCGTCGATCGAGAGCGTGCCGTCGCTCGCCTCCTTCACGCTCGTGACGCGAAGGTTCTCGAGCTGCACCGTCCGCGAGCCGGGCTCGAGGCTCCGGATGACCATGGCCTCCATGTCGGTCCCGTGAAGCATTCCGTAGACGTTGATCCGGTCGCCCGCGGCGAAGTGGCTCAGGTCGACCGGCTTGCGGTTGACGCCCAGGAGCGAGGTCTTCGTATTAACCATGATGTGGTACTGCGTGCGTGGCATCTTGCAGTAGATTCCCGCTGCCTGCGGGCAGTTGTCCTTGTACGCCTGGATATGGGCATAGGTGCCGCCGGTGCCCGGGGCGAACCCCGCTCCTCCCTGGACCGAGGCGACCTGCGCGATGCTCTCGATGACGAGGTTGTTCAGCTGGGTCGCCGTGGCTGTGGATGCGGAACGGAGATTGCGCACGACCGAAGCGTCCATGTTCGTCTCGTCGCGCATCGCGCCGTACGCGTTAATGCGGTCGCCGGCCTTGATCTGGGCAATCGAGATCGGCTTGCGGTTCACGTCGAGCAGCCGCGTCTGATTTGAGACCGCAATCGTGTACTGCCGTCTAAGCACGTCCTGACACGGATACATACCCTCGAGTGTGCCACACGGATGGCTGTATGCCTCGATGAAGGCATAGCTCTGCGCGCCCGACGAATCGACTGTGGGCATGGCGATAGCGGCAACCACGAGGTTGTTGAGCTGGGCGTAACGGACCGGCGGCGGCAGAGGTCGCGTCTGATCGTCAGCGACGACTGTCGTATTAGCTGTGGTATCCGTCGATGCCGTCAGGGCCGAAGCCTGCGGGGCGATCATCGCTCCCGCAAGCATCAGGATGCCCAGAAACAGTGAGATTTTCTTAGTCATGGGAAAAGTTGGGGGTTGTGTCAATAAGTATAACGGTTCCCCCTCCCAGGACTTACAGGCCTGTGGATAGCCTCCTTACGCGGCCTTCCGTTCCTGCTCGTTGCGAATCTGCTCGGCGCGATGCGCCGCTCCTGAAAAGCCGCCCGAGAACCGGTACTGGGTGCCGAGCGTCTGCGTCGAGAAGGAGCCATCCTCCTGGCGCGCAGGAGCCGCATGCGGCATCTGTGCCAGCTTGCCCTCGAGGTCGGAGAGCTCGGCATCCTGAGCCGCCTTCTCGAGTCGCTGGCGCTCGCGCTGGCTGAGCTCGCTCTTCAGCGATCCGGGACGGGTGTACTCGTCGCTGAACATAAGACCGGACGGATGCCCCTTGAAGAAGCCGAGGACGCCGCGCACGAGTCCGGAGTTGCGGATTTTACTGCCGAAGGTCCGCTGCTTCGCCTCGTCCTGAGCGATCTGCTCTTGCAGCTGGGCGTCAGAATACTGCTCGTAAGTCCTACCCATCGTCGTCGCGAAATTGGGCTGCATGGCTTCCCAGTACTGCTTGGAGTCCTTGATGCCCTTCACATGCTGATAGCGCTGTACCGTGTCGTATTCCGCGGCCTTCGCGTCGAGCTCGGCGAGCCGTTCGGACTGGTCGCCTTCGCTGCTGCCCAGCAGCTCCTGGCGCATGCTCGCGAGCTGCGCCTCCTTCGCCGCTTCCTGCTCCTGCGGGATGGCGTCGCGAATCTCGGCGAGCTGCTCGCCTTTGAACTCCTGCGCCTTGTACTCGGCGGTCTCGGTTCCTTGCTCCTGCGGGATCGCCTCGTGGATAGCCGCGAGATCTGCCCCGGAGAAGACCTGCGCCTTGTTCTCGGCCGCCTCGACGGGCGTTTCCTCCTCGTCCGTGATCCGGATCAGCTCAGGCGTCGCCTGAGCCTCGACGGGCGTCTCAGCGACGACCTCCTGCGCCGGCATCTCCTCCTCGTCCGTCACCCGCACCGGGGCTCCTTCAAAGCTCTTCATAAGGCTGATGATAGCAAAGATTTTCAGCCTACAAGCCGGAGGAACGCCGCCTCGTCAAGCACCACGACCCCTATTTCCTGGGCCTTTTTCAGCTTGCTCCCAGCCTTCTCCCCCGCCACGAGGTAGTCCGTCGCGGACGAGACGGCGCTCGCGGCATGGCCGCCCGCCTTGCGGATGAGCTCATGCGCTTCCTCGCGCGAGAGCGTGGGCAGCGTGCCGGTAACCACGAGCGTCTTCCCGGCGAGCTTGCCGGATGCCGGAGCGGACGCCGGCAGCTCGAGACGGATGCCGATACGCGCGAGCCGATCGAGGAGATGGACTGTCGCCTCAAGGCCGAAGTAGCCGCTGATGCTCGCCGCCACGACCGCGCCCACGTCGGGAATCGCTTCCAGCTCCTCCTGGCTCGCTCCCGCGAGAAGCGCGCCAACCTCACGCGGATTTCCCTGCTTCGCACGTCCTGCGACCCATGCGGCGAGTGCGCGCGCGGTCTCCTCGCCGACGTGCCGCACGCCGAGGGCTACCAGGAAGCGGTCGAGCGGGACCGTACGCCTGTCCGCGATCTCGGCGACGATCTTCTCTGCCGAAACCTCGCCCATGCGCTCGATGCCGAGCAGGTCGCCGGGGGTGAGCTCGTACAGGTCCGCGAGGTCGCTGACGAGGCCGGCGTCGACGAGACGGTCCAGGAGCTTAGGCCCGACGCCGCGGATGTCCAGGGCGCCGCGCGCGACCGCGTGCTGCAGTCGCTCGCGCTCCTGCGCGCCGCAGCGGGGATTCGAGCACCGGTACGCGACGCCGTCCCGTATGACCGGCGATCCGTCCACGGGGCAGGCGGCCGGCATTCGGAAACGCTTCTCCTTGCCGGTGCGCAGCTCCGGCAGCGCGCGCAGCACCTGCGGGATGACGTCGCCGGCGCGCTGCACCACGACGGTGTCGCCGACCTTCAGGCCGAGGCGCTCGATCTCGTCCGCGTTATGGAGCGTGGCTCGCGATACCGTGACGCCGCCGACCTGCACCGGCTCGAGATGCGCCACGGGTGTCAGCACGCCTGTGCGGCCGACCTGGATGCCGATCTCGACGAGCACGGTCGTGGCCTCCTGCGCCGGGAACTTGTACGCGACCGCGGCGCGCGGCCCCTTGCCCACCACGCCGGCAGACACGAACTGGTCCGTTACGTCGGCGCGGACCACGGTCCCGTCGATCTCGTAGCCGAGTCGCTCGCGCTTCTCGAGGAGCGCCTGGTGGAAGCGCTCCGCCTCGGCGAGCGACTCCACGCGCCTCCCTTCAGGATTGCGCGGGATGCCCCAGCGGCGGAACGCCGCGAGCGTGGCGTCATGGCTGTCCTCCTGCCCGGCGCGGCTCATACCGGTGCCATACGCGTAGAAGGAGAGCCGACGCGTCGCGGTGATCGCCGGATCGAGCTGGCGGAGGCTGCCTGCCGCGGCGTTGCGCGGATTGGCATACGGCGGCAGGCCGGCCTGCTCCTGCGCCGCGTTGAGCGCGGCGAACGCGCGCTTGGTCATGAACGCCTCCCCGCGCACGACGAGCCGCGTCGGGAAGTCCCCGCGCAGCCGCATCGGTATCGCCTCGATCGTCCGCAGGTTCGCCGTGACGTCCTCGCCGATCTCGCCGTCCCCGCGCGTGCTTCCCTGCACGAAGCGCCCGCCCTCGTAGACGAGCTCGACCGCGAGCCCGTCGAGCTTCGGGTCGCAGAAGAGCGGGATCTCCGCCGTGCCGACCGACTCGACGAGGCGCTGATACCACTGCTCGAGCTCCTCTTCCGAGAAGACGTCCGCGAGCGACAGCATGCGGTTAGGCCTGCCGCTCTCGTCGATGTGCCGGACCTTCGCGAAGCCGGGGAGGACGCCGCCGGCGACACGCTGGCTCGGCGAGTCCGGCGTGACGAGGTCCGGGAAGGCCGCTTCGAGCTCGCTCAGCTCCTGCTTGAGCGAATCCAGCGCCCCTTCCGAGAGGTCCTCGCGGTTCTCGACGTGGATGAGGTGCCGCTGCTCCTCGATGAGGTCGCGGAGCTTCTCGATCCGTTCGGCTGCGGCGCGGCGGTCCATGCGTCCATTCTAACGGAGCGGGGCGGCCTCGGCCGCCCCTTCCGCGCTTACTCCCCCTCTGTCTGTATGGGAGCGCCCTCGCATCTGCTGAGGACGCAGAACGCGCGCGCCACGTTGCCACTGCGCCCGAGGGTCTTGATCGTCACGGTCTCCTCCGGATTGCAGTCGTCGACCGGGCCCCCGCTCTCCTCGAGGCAGCGCACCTCGACGCTCGCCCCGTTCCGGAAGCGCGGCAGCTCGGCGAGCGGGCAGTTCGTGCTGCCCGGATCGGTCTGGCAGATGAGGTTGTACAGGCCCCATTCGATGCCCGCGTCAGCGGCGAACACGGCCTTGGCGGAGTGGCCGACGTCGGCGCCCTGCCGGACCTGGTAGAGCATTAGCAGGCCCGCGATCGTCGTCGCCCCGAGCAGCGCGCCGCCGAGCGTGAGCACGGTGAGGATCATCACCTGCCCGTGCCGGCTTTCCGCGCTACTGCGGGAGGATCTCGATACGCGTCGATACATTGAACACGCGGACGCGCACATCCTGCTGGAATCCGTTGTCGCAATTCAGGCGGTACGTCGTGCTGTACGGCGGCTGGTCCTGGCCGGAGCCGTTCTGGCCGCCGGTCGCGATCACCTGGCCGTTACGCGGCCCGCCGTTCACGCGGATGGTGCAGGAGGTCGGCTGCTGGCACTGCCACGGGAGCGTCGTGCTGCGCGGCGGCGGGATGAACAGGCGGTTCGGCGATGCGGAGAAGGTGCACAGTCCGGGCGTGCCGGTCACCGTGATGCCGGCCGAGGCGAACTCGCCCCCGTAGTTCGCGTAGACGCTGCCGTTGCCGGGGCTGTCGCCGCGGAACGCGCCGTTGCCCTGATGCGTCACGAAGCTGTCGCCATCCCAGTTCGCGCTTCCCGTCACGTTCTGGCGCGGCGCCGGCCCGTTCCCATCCGGGTCGTACCAGGCGGCGTAGCTCGCCGTGGAGCCGACCTGGATCTCGCGCGAGAACGGCTCGATGGTCAGAGAGGCGTCGCCTGGGTTGCGCACCTCGAGGTCGCCCGTCGCTGCCAGGTACTGGACCGGGTTCGTGCCCGGGATCGGGTACGACGCGTGCATCGTCGTGTTGCCTACCGCGACGCCGCGGTAGCGCCCGTCACCCGCGACCGTCGCGATGGCGTTGCTGCCGCTCGCCCAGTACGAGTCCGCGGTGACGTCGACGCCGTTGCCGACCGCCTGCCCGCCCGGATAGTAGTAGGCGCGGACGGAGACCTCGGCGCCCACGTTCGTGAACGCGCTCGACGGCACGATCTCGACGTACCCGTCCTCGATGCATCCGCTCGGGGGGCAGTTCCGCACCTCGAGGACCGCCGAGGCCTGTAGGCCCGCGTAGCCCGCCCAGATCACGGTCGTTCCGGTCGCAGTGCCGCGGAACGTGCCCGGGCCCGTCGCGGTCGCCACTGCCGGCACGTCGGACCACCAGTCAGCGGGCGCGGTCACGCCGTACGGCTGCTGGGGACCGCTCGGCCCGTCAGGGTCGTAGGTCGCCGTGAACTGGCCGAACTGGCCGATCCCGATCCGCTGGCTGGGAGGCGCGACGGTGAGCGTCGCGCCGCCGCCGGTCACGATGAGCTCGGCCTGGCAGTCCCGGGGCTGGACGCCCTGTGCGGTCGCGCGCAACGTTATGGGATAGGTGCCGGAAGGCGTGCTGCCGCTGGTCATCAGAACGACGAGCCCGTTGCGCGGCGTCGGCGGAAGCGTGAGCGTCGTGGAAGCCGCGGTCACGCCGGCCGGCAGTGCCGAGCTGACGCCCACCGTGACCTGGCCACTGAATCCTCCGGTGCCGGAGACACTGAAGGCGAAATCGGCGGGATCGCCCGGCTGCACGGTACGCGAAAGCGTCGTGCAGGAAAGGCCTATGCCGGGGTTGCTGTCCCCGACCGTGATCGGGATTTCCACGATGTCGCCGAACTGCTCGTTAGGCTGGTTGCCTCCGCCCACTTGCACCATCTGATAGCGGAGCGTGTAGATACCAGGCTCCCCGGGCGTAGTCACTGTGATTGGGAAATCCGTCGTCGCATCGAGATAGACATCGCGGAGCGGTACCTCAAAACGATTCACGTAGTTGTACTGCGTGCAAACCGTAGTGCCCCCTCCACCACCTGGCCCACAAGGCAGCGCGAGCGCTGTCGGGACAGCGACACCGAGCGCGCTGCTCATCAGGCTGCGTCGCATGTTGTTTGTCTGATTGGGGTTGTTGCCGCCATTGCCGCAACCACCTCCTCCAGGCTCAAACTCGCACTCCTCTCCGATTGCCCGCTCGTACGTAACGTTAATGTTCCGCTTATAGGGGAGCGTCGCCGGCGCAATAAGCTGCGCGGTCTGGTCGATGCGACGCAACACGAAGTTGCTCGACTGCACCACATAGCTGTCGTAGCAGATGTCGCCGTTATTCGGGACGCTATTCGCACAATTGTTCCGTTCCGGCACCGCGATGCCATCTGAGTTCCAGGTCAGGCCCTTGTTCCGCATAGTGATGGCCGCCTGATAAGTCGAGGAAGCGTCCGCGGAGCGCGGTACGGTATCGGCGACATACTGCGCGTTTGGCGGCAGCACCTGCCGGACTGAGAGACCAATGCGTGCGCAGCCGGGGTCGTTGTCGCGGTGTTCGCCGTACGCCCAGCCACTCTCAGGCCCGCCCGACCACACCATGCCTGACGTACCTCTGCATGCGTTATTGTCCTTTTGATAGAAGTACTGCACGCCTGCCTGCACGTTGTCCATCTTCATGCCCGCTATCGGCATGTTGCGGTCCACGACCCAGATCTGGGCGCCCTTGATGTTGCCGGTCCCGTTGCTGACCTGGCCGCTGAGCCCGCCACCTTCGCTCGCCCACGGCGTGCACGTCATGTTGTACGGGATGCCGAGACAGAGCTTGAAGTCGCGGGTGTACTGCGTGCTCGGGCTGTGATTGAGGATACGGACCTGGATGCAGTCCGAATCGTTAGCCCCACCGGTGGAGAAATAAGCGACGCCTTCGCCGTGGCCGCGCCACGCGGACATGTCCCGCGGACAATCCTGGGGGAGCTCAGGTGTAGAATCGTTCATATCGTCGCCGATCCGGATCTGGACGTCGGGCGTACCGGACGGCGAGGTCGCATAGGCTACGAGGCCCGTCGCAACACCCGCGAGCGCGGAAATAACGAGTGCGCCGCCGATGCCGATGCCGAGGATCTTGCGGATGAGAGGAGAGTTCATGGGTCTAGGCTTTACTGGTTTGAGGACGCGGGCGCGATCGTAATATTGACTGTAACCGCGGTGGACGAACCGCGCGCTACGAGCGATACCTGCATGCTCGTGCCATCGCGCTGCGCGAGGAACGCGGCGAACGTGCCGAGATCCTTCGTGTCATCTATGGTCCACCCCTGCTCCTTGAAATAGGCGGCGAACCGCTGCTGCTCTTCGGAGAGCGGCCGCGTCACGGTGTACGCGCGCGTCTCCTGGAAACGGCCATCGGGAGCGATCATGGATTCGTTCTGCGTGATCACGGCATCCTTCGGAAGCGGCAGGTCGCCCGGGAACCGGTCTGGCAGCTTCGACTTGTCGATCTGCATGACTTCGTACTGCGACACCGGCGGCTGATCCGCGCGATCGCGAGTGATGCGTTGGTAAGCGAGGTACCCGAGTAAGGCGAGCACGACCAAGCTAATCGCCAGGATAACCAGGGACCGGGAGGATTTGTCCATAAGGGAAGTGTACTACGTGGCGAGACTGCGGGCACTGACCGTCGTCTGGATACGGACCACGCTGGTGCTGATGCCCAGCTCGATCGGCGAGATCGACAGGCTGACGGTGACCCGTGCTGGATAGCCGTCGTCTTCCTGGGCGAATTGCAGCCGGAAGCGCAGGTCGCGGACGTTGACGTTCTCGGCGGTCAGCTGGAGGGTCCCCTGGTTATCCACAGTGCGCATGATGCTGCCGCTCGTCCCGTTGTCCTGGAAGGCGTACGTGACCGCCTCGCCGCGCGCGTTGGTGAAGCTCAGGGTCGTGTCGGTGCCGGCGAAGTCCTTGCTCACGCGGATCTCGCGCGCCATCTGCTCGAGGACCAGCGAGACGTTGCTGTTGGCCGCCGCGAACGCGACGAGCTGGCGCTGGGTGCGGAGCGCCCGGATGAAGGCTCCGGTCGCGATCGAGACCACTATCGCGAACAGCGAGAGCGAGACGAGCAGCTCGACGACAGTGAAGCCTGAACGGCGGGAGTTCCTCATTCTGCGGTGGACGTGCTCGACGTGGACGCGGTGCCGGCCCCGCCCCAGTCGTAGAAGTGGTCCTCGAGGGTCACGGACGAATCGCCGCCGCCGCGCGCGCGCCACTCGACGCGGCTGATGACGACTATCTCCTTGGCGTTCGGACCGGTGAGCGTGACGGATACCTTGCGCCGATACGTGGTCTCGATTCCAGTCTGAAGATAGGAATAGCTGCGTACGTTCGGATCGTACCAAAGCGTACGGCCGGGACTGACAAAAGGAGTCGGTCGTCGCTCCCAGGTGGTATCGGCATCGAGCTCCCAGTCGCAGGTGCTCGCGCATGCCTGGAATCCCTCGTAGTAGGGGCGCCCGGCGATGTAGTTGGAGTCGATGAGACTCTTGGTCACCTCGATGCCCTCCGCGGCGAGGTACGTGCCCACATAGGAGTCGGCGACCACGCGCGTGAGACCGATCGAGCGGTTGATGAGCGTGATCGTGCCGAGGAAGCCGACCAGTAGGAGGCTGATGGCGATCAGCGCCTCGACGAGCGACTGCCCGCTCCTAGTATGTGATCTGGCCTGCCGCATTCACGCTAACGATAGCATCCGACTCCTTGCCGCGGATGCCCATCCTGACCTTTCCGAGCCCGTTGGTGATGAGCGCCCCGTTCTCGTCGGCGACGAGGACGACCGGGTCGGGAGCGATGAAGATCACGTACGCGAGATCCTGCCCGTTGCCGATGTTCCGGAATTCCAGTGAGGGCGTGAGCGTGAACGAAGACTGCTCGGCGACGTCGAACGACGACGCCTGGGTATCCACCACGGAACGGACCCGGCAATCCGGGGGACGGTACGCGACGATGGCGTACGCGCGCGCGGCCCGGTCGATGCGCACCCCGTATCCGCAGGGCGCATCCCCGGTCCCGGTGTAGGTGGAGAGCGCAAGCGACTTCGCGCGCAGGATCAGCTGCGCCACACGCGCCTTCTCCGTGAAGAGGCGCAGCGTCTCGCGCGTGCTCGCGTTATAGATGAGGATCACGGCGCAGAGCATCGCGGTCACGGCGAGGACCACCATGACCTCGACGAGCGTGAAGCCGGACCGGCGCGACATGGCGCTATTGTACCCCGTCGCCCCCACGGGCGCTCAGAGCAGGAGGAGCCCGAAATATGCCGTCGCCAGATGCGAGCCGAAGCCGAGTATGAGGAGTGCGGCGAGCGCGAGGAAGGGGCCGAACGGCAAGGCGCTCTTCATGCCCGCCCTGCCTGCGAGAAGCGCCGGGACGGCGGCGAGGCTGCCAAGCACGAACGCCAGGCCGACGAGCACGACGCTGTCCGGCCACGCGAAGGCGATGCCGAGCGCAGCAGCGAGCTTCACGTCGCCGAACCCGATGCCGCGCCCGCGCGTGATGGCGAAGAGGACGAGGAGGATCCCGCAGGCGGCTGCCGCGCCGACGAGATGGCCGACCCACCAAGATTCGCGCAGGCCGGCGAGCATCGCGTAGCTCCCGAGGAAGGATCCGGTCGCGAACGTGAACATCGGCGCGGTCGCCCAGGCGGCCACGCCGCCGAGCGCCGCTATCGCGACCGAGGCCTCGTCAGGGATGAGGTAGTGCTCGAGATCGATCAGGGCGACGATCACCAGGAACAGGGCGATGCCGACCCAGCAGGCTGCCGCCACGGCGTATCGCCAGGGATCCAGCAGGTGCGCCGAGGACGCCGCGAGGCCGAGCGGCACCGTCATCACGGCGAGAGCGGTCCCGATCTCCGCGAGCGGATAACGGATGCTTATGGCCTGCCCGCATCCCCTGCAGCGGCCCCGCTGCAGGACCCAGGAGAGGACCGGTACCAGCTCGAGCGGCCCGAGCGTCCTCCCGCAGCCCGGGCACCGCGAGCGGCCGCCCGCCGGCGCGAAGAGGAAGCGGTCCGGGTCGTACCGGAGCGCAACCGCGTTCGCGAAGCTGCCCAGCACGAGGCCGAGCGCTCCGTAGAGAGCGAGAAGCGATGCGGACGGCACGGGCTACAGTTGCACGCAGTAGACCGGGTCGGCGCAATCGACGCCGATCACCGTGCCGTCGATATCGTCGCGCAGCTGCGGCGCGTTCGCGTTCTCGAGCGTAGCGGCCAGCACGTAGTTGTCCCCGGATGTCGCGTAGACATAGGACTGGCCTTGCTTCGGATCGTTCGGGACCTTCGCTATGCCGAGAGCGCTGCCGGTGAGCGCAACGGCCATGTCCGACCATCCCTCGTCGCTCTGGACGACCGACCCGGTGCAGGTCGCGCCCGGCTCCGCCGGTCCGGGATAGGTGTTGCATTTGGCGAAATACAGCTGCAGTCCGTTCTGCACCTGGCGCAGGTCGCTGATGCGGCGGGTGTCACGGCCGTTGCGCTGCACCGGGCCGAGGCCGACGAGGGCCACGGAGGCGAGCGTCGCGATGATCGCGATGACGATGAGGATCTCGACGAGGGTGAAGCCGCGGCGAGCCATATCCCCTACAGCTGGACGCAGTAGACCGGGTCGGCGCAGTTCACGCCTTCCACCGTGCCGTCGATATCGTCGCGCAGCTGCGGCGCGTTCGCGTTCTCGAGTGTTGCGCCCAGGACATAGCTGCTACCCGAGGTGCTGCCGTACATGTACGCGGCTCCCTGCCGGGGATCGTCAGGCACCTTCGAGACGCCGAGGTTGCTGCCGGTGAGTGCTCCCTGAAGGGAAGACCAGCCGCTGATGGCCGAGAAGCCCGTGCAATCCGTGCCCGCCTGCGCACCGCCCGGGTAATAGCCGCACTTCGCGTAGTAGAGTTCGACGCCGTTCTGCACCTGGCGCAGGTCGCTGATGCGGCGGGTGTCACGGCCGTTGCGCTGCACCGGGCCGAGGCCGACGAGGGCCACGGAGGCGAGCGTCGCGATGATCGCGATGACGATGAGGATCTCGACGAGGGTGAAGCCGCGGCGAGTGGGGTTAGAGGGCATGGCCGAAGTATACCAGAGAGGCGTAGGAAGCTGTGGAAAGCAGGACGCTAGCAGCCCCTTACTGAATCGTAGCGGTGAGGCGATACAGTGGGATGAGGATAGACGCGAACAGCAGGCCGACCAGCAGACCGACCACGATCATGAGCGTTGGCTGGATGAGGTCGACGAGGTTCGAGATCGTCGTGTCGGAATCACGGCCGTAGAAGCCTGCGAGGCGCGCGAACATGCGGTCAAGCTGGCCGGTCGCCTCCCCAACGACCACCATCTGTGAGACCAGCGGCGGGAAGTAGTCCGGATACTTCGCCAGTGACGAGGAGAGCGAGGTCCCCTGGCGGACGTCGTCGGCGACGTCCATGAGCAGGTCCTGGTAGAGCACGTTGTTCACGCTTTGGCCGGCGATCTCGAGCGCCTGCGCCATCGGCACGCCTCCCTTAAGGAGCATCGCGATGGCGTTCGAGAGGCGCGTGAGCGTCAGCGGGAGGAAGACGCGCTTGAGCAGCGGAAAGCGCAGCTTGAGCTCGTCCCAGAGCGCCTTGCCCTCGTCGGTCTCGGCATAGGCGATGATCGTGAGGACCACGAAGAACCCGAGGAGCACGACCGCGGGCCACCACGTCCCGAAGAACGCGCCGGCGCCGAGGAGGGCACGCGTATAGAACGGGAGATCAACGCCGCTCTCGGCGAATACCGGCCCCAGCTGCGGGAACACGAAGCTCACCATGAGGAAGCCGACGACGACGAAGAGGCCGCCGATGATGCCCGGATAGATCATCGCCGAGCGCGCCTTCGTGATGAGCTCGTACTCCTTCTCCATGTAGTCGGCGAGGAAGCCGGTGACCTCCTCGAGGTTGCCGATGACTTCCGCCGAGCGGATCATGCTCACGTAGAAGCCCGGGAAGACGTCGCGGTGCCGCTCGAGCGCCTGCGAGAAGGAGAGGCCCGAGGTGATGTCCTCGGCGAGCTGCTGCACGATGCGGCGGAGCTCGGGCTGGTTCGTCTGCCCGTGGAGCGTCTTGAGCGCCTCGATCAGCGGCAGGCGGGCGCCGAGCAGCGTGGCGAACTGCCGCGCGAAGATGACCAGGTCCTTCTGCCGCACGCCCGTGAAGCGGCGCACGACGGCGTCATACCAGTGCTTCGAGTCGGCGGAGACCAGCGACAGGATGAAGAGGTCGTGGCTCGTGAGGATCGTGATCGCCGCATCGCGGCCGGCCGCCTCGACGAAACCCACCTGGAGCTCGCCTTCCTTCGTCTTGGCCTGGTACTTGAAGCGCATCTACGGCCGCATTCTAGCAAATTCCCTATAAAGACGTGTCCCCTCATGGGCGTGAGGGGACAGGAAGGTTTTTCACTCAGGGCGAGCTCGGAAGGGCGGTATGCGCTCTGTCAGGCATCATGGCAACGCAGCACGGGGCGCCTCCCACTGTCCGCAAGGGGTCCGCGGATTCGTAGAGAGCGCTGGCATGCTGCCTGACGCAGGGGGGACCACCTTGATATGGGGGGTCGCTTGCTAGCAAGTATCTCCGGCTGAGATTAAGCCGTTTGTATGACGCGCGGGGTTATGAACGATATGAATACGCGCGCCTACTGATTCCATCCTAACACGATATCTCCCGCTCGCGCGGGAGATATCCACATTCATGAACTGCCAGCGCCTACCGCGGCGCGATCTCCACGCGCGTCCTGACATCGAAGACGCGCACCGTGTCCGTGAGCTCGACGTTCCCGCCGTAGCACGACAGGCGGTACGTCGTCGTGTACGGAGGCTGGTGTGGCACCGATCCGCGCTCCGTGCCCGTGCCGATCACGCTGCCGCCCTCGGTGTCGTTGCTGACGGTACAGGTCGTCGGCTCGTCGCAGGACCAGTTCAGCGTCGTCGTCTTCAGCGGCGGCACGAGCAGGGACCGCGGGTTCGCCGCGAAAGTGCACGCTCCCCCTCCGGTGGTGCCGCTCACGACAAGCTCGGCCTGCCTCGTCAGCCCCGCGTAAGCGGCGGCGACGCCGGTCTCGCCGGCCGCGACTCCGCGGAACCTTCCTCCGCCGAGCGATGCCGCGATGTTCGACGTAGCGGCCGACCAGGTCGATGCGGCCGTCACGTTCTGTTCCGTCTGGCTGCCGGATCCGTCCGGATCGTAGAACGCCTCGAACGGAGCGATGCCGCCGACGGTCGTCACGTTGCGCAGCGGCGAGATGCGCATCGTCGGCGCGGTGGAGGTCGGGTTCCCGGGCGGCTCTACCGGTTCGCCGGTCACGTTGAGACGCGCGATGGCCTGCATTCCGGAGTATGACGCGCGCACCTGGGTATTCCCGACTGCGGTCCCGCGCATCCTGCCGGGGCCGACGACCTCGGCGACGCCCGCGGTGCCGAGCGACCACGTCGAGTCCCCAGTCACTTGCGAGGCCGTCCCCGGGCCGAGCAGGCCGTCAGGGTCGTACCACGAGACATAGTTCGCCTCCGCGCCGACGTCGATCAGGCGCAGCGACGGGCTGACCCAGAGCAACGGCTCGTTCGGCGCACCGACGGTCAGGTTGCTGTTGCACGACCCAGGCTGCATGCCCGCCGCCGAGGCCGCGAAGGTGATGGTCGAGGATCCGGCCGGCGTGTTGGACGCGGTCACCACCGACATCACGATCGTCGCCGATCCGGACGGGCCGATCGAGACCGTACGCGGCTCGGCCGTGGCGTTCGCGGGAAGCCCGGAGGCCGTGACGGTCACACTCGTCGTCGCCGAAGTGTTCTGGGCGCTGACGGTGACCGGGTACGGCGCCGTCATACCCGCCGTAACCACCTGCGCCGGCGCCTGGCAGAGGATGCCGATGCTCGAGGTCGAGGTACCGGACACGGAAATCGGGATCTGAGCCTCCTCGCCGAAGAGATACGGCTCGCTGCTCGCGAGATTGGTCCCCATCTGGAACCTGAGCACGTAATCGCCCGGTGCGCTGGTGCGCAGCTTGAACGGGAAGACCGCGCTCACGTTCTGCTGGACCGGAACCGCCGGCGTTTCGGAGATCTCGGTGAGGTAGTACGTGTAAGTCACGCAGGGCTGTCCGGGAGGAGGGGGCTGAGGCGCTGCCCATGCAGCAGGCACGCCCGCGCGTACGAGCCGCTCGATCCAGGATCCCGGCGCCCGCACGTTCGGATTGGGCGGATCGGGCGGCTCGGGGCAGATCGTCGCGGTGACCGCCCGCGACGTGTACGTGACCTGGATGACGCGTTCGTACTGGAATGCGGTCGCGGGCGCGTTCGTGCGCGGATCGATCAGCGTGATGGCCTCCAGGCCGTCGCGACGCATGAGCTTCTCGGTTTGCGAGGTGACGATTCTGGTGAAGGTGCAGCTCGCGCCATCCTCCTGGGGCGGCTCGTTCACGTTCCAGGAATCGCACTCGCTCGTGCGGCTGAGCTCGGTCAGGGACTGCCAGGCGCGCGAACCGGTGTTACGCATGGTCACCGACGTGTTGCCGTAGAGCGTCTGCGGGGTCGCGGTCGCCGGAATCGTGGTCGCGACGTAGCGCGCGTCGAGCGTGCTGGGGTCGAGCACGTCGGCCTCGAGACCGATCTTGGCCTTGTGCACGTCGTGCGTCTTATACGCCCAGCTCGACAGGCCGCCGCCTGCGGCGGTCCATGGCGAATAGGCCATCAGGCCCGAGCCGTCCACCTGGACCTTGAGCCGCGCATTGCGGATCTGTACGCCGCTCGGCAGCGGCCGGGTCTCGATCCTGACCCTGGCGCAGTTCTGGTTGTCGTTCGAGCTCCCCTCCTGGGCCCACTCGCCCCAGCCGCCTCCCTGGCTGGCCCAGCCGGACCAGCTGACATTCGTCAGATTATTCCCGCTGCAGCCGTTGTCATCCGAAAGCTGCAGGCCGACGCGGAAGTCGCGCGTGAAGCTGCTGCCGGCCGAGAGGCCGACCTTGATACAGTCGAAATCCTTGTTGTTGCCGCCGTCGCCGACGAGCGGCGTCCACCCGCCGTCCGGATTCGCCGTCGGCGTCGCGCCGGCCTCGCCGCATCCGGAAGCGTTGTCGCCAACGTTGACGGAGACGCTCGGCGCAGGCGCGCTCTGCGCCTTCACGTACGCTACGAATCCCCCACCGATCGCGAGCGCGAGGACAAGGAGGGAGATGCGAGCGGTCCTGCTGAGATGGGTAAGCATGGTTCTATTTGTTAGTGATCGGCCGAGCCGGCGACTGCATCAGCGTTACATTGACCACGGTCTTCCCGCCCCCGATCTCGAAGGCCGTCAGGAGCTGCGTGGCATCCTTCTCGGCGAGGAGTGTGGCGCGCTGCGGCGGCGTCGCAGTCTCATCGAGAATCGTCCAGCCGTTCTCCTGGAAGTACGCGACGTAGCCAGCCTTGTGTTCCTCGAGTCCCTCGTCGGTGAGATAGACCTGCGTCCACTGCGCGGAGCGGCCGTCGCCGGCCATGAAGTTCTGTAGGATGGCTCCGTCGCGGTCGAAGGGGAGCCCCTGCGGGAACACGGAATCGACCTCCTCGAGGGAGGTCGCCTGGCCGGTCTCGACCGGCTTCTCTCTGTGATAGCTCCAGTAGATGCCTGCGACGAGGAGGAGCACCAACGCCGCTACGGCCGCGGCCCGGACCCGGGTATCTTGGAATCCGTTCATGTGCGCATTATACCATGCGCGCTATCCCCAGATTCCGCGGGCCTCAGATGCGCTCGAGCAGGATGCGCAGCTCGCTCGGGTTGAGCGAGTACGTCTCGGCCACTTCCAACGTCGCCTGCTGGTCGCGCACCAGGCGCGCGAGAGAGCGGTTGAGCGAGACCATCCCCTCCTGGAGGCTCGTCTCGATGACGAGATCGATCTCGTAGAACTTCCGCTCGCGGATGAGGTTCTTGATGGCGGAATTCACGATCATCACCTCGAGCGCCGGGACGCGCCCGCCGCCGTTGCGCGGCACGAGGCGCTGGCTGACGATCGCCACGAGCGTGGAAGCGAGCTGGCTGACCACCTGCCCCTGCTGCTCGGGCGGGAACGAGTCCACGATGCGGTCGATGGTCTGCGAGGCGGAGTTGGTGTGCAGCGTCGAGAAGACGAGGTGGCCCGTCTCGGCGGCGGACATCGCGGTCGCGATGGAGGCCCCGTCGCGCATCTCGCCGATCATGACCACGTCCGGGTCCTGGCGCAGGATGGTGCGCAGGCCGTCGGCGAAGCTCGCGGTGTCGGAGCCGACCTCGCGCTGGCTGACGATCGCGCGGTCCTGCGCGAAGACGTACTCGATCGGGTCCTCGACGGTGATGATGTGGTCCGCGCGCGTGTGGTTCACCTCGTCGAGCAGCGCCGCGAGCGTCGTGGACTTGCCGTGGCCGGCGGGGCCGACGAGCAGGATGAAGCCCTGGGTGAGCTTCGTGAAATCATGCAGGATCGGCGGCAGGCCGAGCTCCTCGACGGTGCGAATCGTGCTCGGCACGAGACGGAGCGCCGCGGCGAGATAGCCGCGCTGGTAGTACACGTTCGCGCGGAAGCGCGCCTTCTCCTCGAGCGTGTACGCGAAGTCCACCTGGCGGTCCCGCTGCAGGATCTCCTTCTGTATCGGCGTGAGGAGCTCCATGGTGAGGCCCTCTGCGGCCTCCGGGGTCACGAGGTCGTACTGCTGGAGCTCGATGAGCGCTCCGTCGACGCGGATGGACGGGCGGCGCCCGACGGCGATGTGAAGGTCCGACGCGTTCTGCTGCGCGGTCGCGACGAGCAGGTCCGCGAGCTGCTGGCGGTAATCCATGCGCGCATTGTAGCAGGCGCGCGCCGGCAACGCTCGGCTACTCGCGTACGACGCGGAAGACGAAGCGGTAATCCGCCGCGCTCGTCGGAACGCCGGCGGCAGGGTACGGGCTCACGTTCATGAGCGTTACGCTCTCGTTGCCGGTCCTTGCCGTATCCCCGGGCGACAGGACCTGCTCGCGCGTCCCGAGCGCGCTGCTGATGCGCACGTGGACGCGCACGCGTCCGGCCTGGATGCACTGCACGCCGCTGGGGCAGCGGCTGTCCTCGACGACCGCGAGCGGCGTCACGGCGATGCCGTAGGCAGTTGCGGTCTGGCCCAGCGCGCCGCCGATGTCGGCCGAACCCTTCTGCGGCTGCGGCGCGACGACTACGGTCCGTGACGGCGGGGCAGCCGCGGGCGCGGGCACGACGACGGTTCCCGGTACGTAGGCCGTTCCCGGGACGATCCCCCCGACGTAGGCCGTCTGCATCGCGGGCTGGCTCCGCCCGCCGAACAGGAATATGAGGAGGTACGCCGCGCCGGTGAGCACGACGACCGCGGCGAATATGGCGAGGGTGGTACGCGTCTCCATACCGTCTAGGACGGGCAGGCGCCTGCAGCCTTACTCCTCGTTGGTCTCCTTGAGCACCTCCTCGAAGAGGACCTGTCCGGCGAGCGCCTTGAGCAGGCCGTCCTGGCGCATGGTCAGCGCGCCCTGCGCCGCGGACTGGTCGCGGATCGCGGAGGCGGAGGCGCCGGTGGTGACGATCTTCTCGATCTCGCGCGTCATCTTGATGACCTCGTAGAGCGCGACGCGGCCGAGCGTGCCGCGGCCGTGGCACGCGTCGCATCCGGGCGAGCGCCAAAGCTTGTACGGCGGCTGCGGCTTCTCGACGTTCGCGGGCATGCGCGCGACCTCGCGCGCGATCTCCTCCGCAGCGGCTGGCGAGGGGTCCTCCTGCTGCTTGCACGTCTGGCAGAGCCGCCCGACGAGGCGCTGCGCGACCATGAGGTTGAGCGCCGCCGGCAGCAGGAACGGCTCGACGCCCATGTCGATCAGGCGCGGGATGACGCCCGCGGCGTCGTTGGTGTGCAGCGTCGAGAGCACGATGTGACCGGTGAGGGCCGCGTTGACCGCGAGATCCGCCGTCTCGCGATCGCGGATCTCGCCGACCATGATCACGTCCGGGTCCTGGCGCAGGATCTGGCGCAGGCCCGCGGCGAAGTCGTAGCCGATCTCCGGACGGACCTGCGACTGGTTCACGCCCTCGACGAAGTACTCCACCGGATCCTCGAGGGATACGATGTTCACCTTCTCCGTATTGATCCGCTGCAGCGCGGCGTAGAGCGTGGTCGTCTTACCGGACCCGGTCGGACCCGTGACCAGGACCATGCCGTACGGCTCGGCAAGCGCCTCCTCGACGGCCTCGAGGTTGCGCCCGGAGAGGCCGAGCTCCTCGAAGCTGCGGAGGCCCGTCTCCGGGTCGAGGATGCGGATCGCCATCTTCTCGCCGAGCGGCGTCGGGAAGGTCGCGACGCGAAAGTCGATCTCCTTGCCCATGAGGAACGCGCGGAAGCGGCCGTCCTGCGGCACGCGGTGCTCGTCGATCTTGAGCTCGGATCGCACCTTCACCTGCGCGATCATCTGCTCGCTGATCTCCTTGGGCAGGAGCGCCGCCTGTCGCAGCTCGCCGTCAACGCGGAAGCGGATGCGCAGTCCCTTCTCCTCGGGCTCGAGGTGCACGTCGGACGCGCCGCCCTGGATCGCCTCCTTGAGCGTGCGCGCGACGACGCGGATGATGGGCGCGTCGTCCCCGCTCTTTCCTTCTTCCTCGAGGTCTGTCACGCGACGCGCCTGCTGCCCGGTCCCGCCGGTCTTCGTCCGGTACGCGTGCACCGCCTCCTGGATGTCGTCCTGGAACGGCGAGTAGGCGCGCATCGCGCGCTGCCAGTCCCCGGAGCTGACGAGGAAGACGCCGAGGTTGAGACGGTGCTGCCGCGCGAGGAACTTGAGCGCCTCCTGCGCGCGCTGGTCGTCGGGATTGACCATGCCTACCACGAGGTTGCTCTCGGTGCTGCTGAGCGGCACGACCTGGTACGTGCGCGCGGTCTCCTCGGGCACGTACTGGAACGCCTTGGTATCGAGCTGGTCAGGTATGGCGAATCGCGGGACCCGCAGCGCGGCGGACTTGGCGTCCGCGATGGCCCCGTCGTCTACCTTGCCCTCCTTCATGATCACCTCCTCGAGTGGCAGGCCGCTCTCGGCGGCCGAACGCGCGAGGCGGATGGCCGTCGTCTCGTCGATGAGCCCTGCTCCGCGCAGCGCAGCAAGCAGCTGGTCGCCGCTCATGTTAAGGCTGGAACGGGTTCGGGCGACCAGTCTGCGGCGCAGGCATGTCCGGCGCCTGCGGCTTCAGCGTCTGGAACGCCGGGCTCTGCACGACGGCGTCCGGATCGAGCTTCACGGTCGCGATCGAGTTCACGTCCTTGAGCGAGGTCGGGGTCGCGAGGTTCGGGATGACGTCCGGATGCTTGAAGAAGAGGAAGTACGCGCCGACGACGATCACGAGCAGGATGGCTATCCAGATGATCATCCGGATCGTGCCGCCTTTCCCGGTGCGCTCCTGTTCGATGACGATGGCCATTAGTTCGATACTTGGTAATAGGTGGCGACGGTGAGGTCCACGGACAGCGGCGCGCCCTGCGTGGTCCCCGGGGCGATGCTGATCGCGGTGACATCCATGAGACGGACGTTGCTCTCGAGCTTCTCGAGCATCGGCTTGAGGTCCTCATAGCGCGCGGCGAACTTGACCTGGAAGGTCGCGATGCCGAGCGGCCGGACGCTGCCGGACGGCGTCGAGGTGGCGGCGCTCGGAGCCTGCGCGAGCGAGAGCTGCGGCGTCTGCGCCGTGGTCGAGATGATCTGCACGTTGTATTGGCCCGCGATCGCGGTCAGCTGGTAGAGCGCGCCGCCGATGTCCGGCGTCGGCGGCAGCACGCGCGAGACCGTCTCCTGGACCTGCGGGTCGGCCTGGTAGCGCTGAATCACCTTCTGCGCCGCCTCGATGGACGCGCGCTGCCCGTCCAGGAACTCCTGGCGCGAGATCACCTCGCCACGCACTACCTGCGTCTCCGAGTAGGCCGGGCGCACGAACTGGAAGAACACGATCGCCGCCGCCATCAGGCAGACGAGCGTCACCACCATGCTGAAAAGTCGCTTTCCTGCTGAAGTCTGCATGCTAAGGAGTGGCGGGAGCGGCGCTGGGCTCGGGACTAGGCGCCGGGCTGGACGAGAGGGACTGCGACGCGGCCGTGAAAAAGCCCTGGACCACGGTTATCGCGATGTCGAACTGGTAACCGCCCGCGAGCGCCTGGCTGTTGCGGAAGTCGACGCGCTCGATGCCGGGACGCGCCTGGAAGGCGGCAACCTGGAGCGCGACGTCGGCCTGCGTCCGGGCTATGCCCGTGACCTGGATTTGGCGCGAGGCCACGTTCATCGAGACCTTGGTCAGCCGGACCGACTGCAGGGTGCCGTCCTCGATCCAGGACAGGAACGCCGGCGTCGCCGTGTGCTTGGCGAGCGCGGTCTTCAGGTTAGCCAGCTGCGAATAGAACGTGAGGATCGCCGCCTGCTGGTCCGCGGGGACCCTGCGACTGAAATCGCTGATCTCCTGGTCGAGCCCGCTGACCTGCTTCTCGAGGTAGGGGTGATAGCCGAACGTGATGCCGAAATACACCACGACCGTCAGGACGAGGAGCATGATCGCGAAGCCCATGAGCTGCCCGAACCATGCGGGAGAACGGGGGGCGCGCTCGACGACCTGCGCGTACGACGGCTGCTGCTGCGGGAGCGCCATGCACCAACTATATCACATCAGGCAGGGCGATCCGTCACGAAACGGCAGGCAACGCGAGGCCGAGCGCGAGCGCGAGCGACGGATTGAGATCCGGCAGGAGCGGCTCGACGCCGGCCGGGTACTCGAAGCGGTACAGCGGCGCCGCGCGCGAGACCGGCAGCTGCAACGCGTTGCCGAGCTGTGCCTCGATACCGCGCAGGTTCGCTCCCGCGCCGGTGAGGAGTACGCGCTCGATGCCGATACGGCGCTGGAAGCGCGACTCGAACGTGTAGATCGCCTTGCGGATCTCGCCGAGGACCGCGTCCACCGCCGGGAGCGCGACCGCGGCGAGGTCGCGTCCGGCGCCGTCGCCTACGATGCCGTGCGCGTGCTTGAGCGCGTCCGCGCGAACCGGGCTCAGGCCGAGCGCGCCGGACAGGGCCTGCGTGACGAGGTCGCCGCCGATGTCCGCCTGTTCGGCGAAGATAAGCTGCCCCCGCTCGGCGACGAGGATGCCGGTCGAGAGGGCCCCGATATCGAGGATCATGGTCGTGGTCTGGTCCGGCCCTACCGCGCCGCGCACGAGCGCGAGCTGCTCGATCTCGATGGCCGCCAGCGAGAGCCCTGCGGCCGCGAACGCCTCGCGGCAGTGCGCCACGTACTCGTTCGGGACCGCGTTGAGCATGACGATGTCGTGCGCCGCGCCGACGTTCGGCCGGATCTCGCCGACCTTCAGCCACTGCAGCGCGACCTCGCTCAGTGGCACGGGGATATAGGAGCGCGCCTGGAACGTGAGCGCCTGCTCGAGCTCGCGCTCCTGCATCTGGGGCAGGTCGAGGATCGCCGTGAAGTTCACGAACGGCGGAACCGACGCGATAGCCGAGCGGGCAGAGAACTTGCCCTTCTCGAGCGCGAGCTTGAGCAGCTCGGTCAGCTGGCCCGGCGACAGCTTCACGCTGCTCGACTGGATCGCGCCGGTCGAGCGAAGCAGACGCGCCTGGTCCTCGAGGAGCGCGTAGTTGACCAGCGAGGGCAGCTGCTTGCCCCGCGCGAGCTCCACGACCTTGAGCGAGGCCGTCCCGATATCGACGCCGAGCGTCGCGCTCGGCTTCATGAAGTTCCCGAAGAAGCTCATACGCAGCGAGTATAGCAACGTTTTCATGCCCGCCTCATGCCACGTGCACCGGCGTCTGGCCGCGCGCGCGTACCCTGCCGGCATGCTCGCCGGCCTGATCCTCGACGCCCTCTTCCCGGACGCGTGCCTCGCCTGCCTGGCGCCGCGCGAGCCGGGACAGCGGCACGACCTCGCCTGCGACGACTGCCTGCGCGGCGTCGTCCTTCCCGGATCCTTCTCCTGCGCCTCGTGCGATGCGCCTGCCGCCGTGCGGCCGGTATGCCATCCCGACGCGCCTTCGTCGCTCGTGCTCGGCGCTCCGGGAAGCCGCGTCGTCGGCTCGCTGGCTGACGCGCTCCTCTACGAGGGCATGGAACGCGCCGCCGCGCCGCTCGCGGAGCTGCTCGCCGGGGCGGCGATCAACGCCGGCCTGCCGCTGCACCGGAGCTTCGCCGCGCCTGTCCCGACGCTTCCCGCCGAGCTGCGGGAGCGCGGCTACGACGCGAACCTCGCGCTCGCTTCGGGATGCGCCCGCATGCTCGGCATGCCGCTCGCGCCGCACCTGCTCTGCGTGACGCGCCGGTCGGGCATGAACGCATACGGCATCGGGGACCCGGGCGAGGCGGCCAGCGGCGACCGCGTCATCCTCGTCGGCGCGCAGGTTCCGGGCGAGGCGGCCCTGCATCGCTGTGCGCGGCTTATCCGCGCCGCTTGCCCGCATGCGACGCCGCTCGTGTTCGCCTGCAGCGGATAAGACCGCATCCGCGCGTGGTACACTGTATCCGTGGAGAAGTTCTCTATCAGCTGGCACGCGCCCGAGTACGAGCACCGGCCGAAGGACTCCGTATGGTTCTGGGTGTCGATCGCCGTCGCCGTCGGCCTCGTCATCTTCGCGGCCTTCCAGCGCAACCCCCTCTTCGCCCTATTCGTCATCATCGCGGAGGTCCTCATCATCGTATGGGGCAGCCGGCAACCCGGCGAGTTGCACGTGGTCGCCGACCAGACCGGCTTCCATATCGGCACGCACCGCTTCTATCCGCGGAGCCATGTCGACGCCTTCAGCTTCCTCGAGCACCATCACACGGACTGGCAGGACCTGGTCATCCTCCTGGACCGGCGCTACATCCCGACGATCTCGGTTCGTGTGCCCGGCCATATCGTCCCCGAGCTCCGGGCACATCTTTCCAAGCTCTACCCGGAGTACGACCACCAGGAATCCTTCGTGGAGATCCTCGAACGCTACTTCTGGTTCTGACAAAGGAAAGGAGCGCCGACGGCGCTCCTTTCCTTTCTGCTCGAACTTCCTACTTACCAGCTGCGGGCGCGGGGGTCGCCGCCTGCAGCTTCGCGTTAGCACCGAGGAGGATCTTATATGCCTGCGAGAGTCCGTCCATGCCCGCCTTCTGGGATGCGGTGATCGCCTCCTGGGCGGTGGCGGGGTTGTCCCTCAGCTGCGTAAGCGACTCGTTCAGCCGATCCTTCGAATCCTTGATGAGCGCGGCGGCCTGAGCCACCTCCTCGCGGACCGGAGCCGCGGCTTCGGCATCGGCGAGCGCGTCCAGGCCGGCATTGAGCTGCACGACGCGGTCGCTGGCGCTGTCGGCGAGGTCGAGATTGCGCCCGACGATCACCAGCTGCGCCGCCTCCCACGCCAGCGGATTGTACGTCTCAACGCGCCAGGCCTTCAGCGTCTGCGCGACCTCCTTGGTCGAGGAGACGGTAGCCAGATTCGCGGCATCCCGGCTCTGCTTGGCAGCGAAGCTCGCGGCCTCGCGCAGGCCTGATTCATACCGGCGCTTCAGGCTCAGGGCCGTGCGGGAATCAGAACCGATCGCGGCCACGGTCTCGGCGAACGCGCTCGCCTCGCGCGCGTTGCAATCCATCGAGCGGACGAGGATCTGCTTGCGCAGGTCCAGCTCGGTGTCGGCCGAGGTCGTCGTCCCGTCCTGCTTGACGGTGGCAAGCTGCTTGAGGAGCCCGTCGAGGTCGCAGTTAGCGACGCCGTCCTTGGGCGCGACCGCGCTCGCCGGCATGGCCGCGCTAGCGAGCGCGACCGTGAGGCCGAGGAGGAGAGCAAGGAGGCGGTGGATCTTCATGGCTATTCGGAAAGGGCGTCGAGCGCGGCGTCGACCGCCGGATCAGCGGCCGCTCCTGCGGCGCTCTTCGCGGCGTTGGCGGCCGCAGGGCTGATGCGGCGGTCCTGGGCGGAGGCGACGACGATCTGGTTCTGCACCTCAGCGAGGGCGAGCTGAGAATCGACCGCCTTGGCCTCCGCGGCGAGCGCCTGCTGGTTGATATCGCTGCCCACGCTCTGCTCCGAAAGCGTCAGGCGCACGAGCGAGAGGCCGCCGGCGAAGGCAAGCGTCGCCATGGCCGCGACGCCTGCTCCGCGGAACAAGGTCGCGAGCGTCAGGCGCGGCGCCGCCTGCCGCTGACCGGACGCGAGCACCGCGGAACGCGACCAAGAGGCGTAGGCCTCGTCAGAGGCGATACGCTTCATGCTGCGGAGTGTCTTCGTGAGATTCTGCGTGGTCATGCGGTGTGCGATGGCTCGGAGCCATCGAGGAGCGCGCGGAGGCTGCGGAGCGCGCGGTGCTGGAGCACCTTGGTCGCGCCCACGCTTCGATCGAGGGCCTGTGCGGCTTCCTCGAGCGTGCGCTCTTCGATGAACCTGAGGATGATGACGTCCTGGTAGTCGGTGCGGAGCTCGAGCATCGCCGCGCGCACGCGCGCGACGTCAGCCTTGAGATCCAGCTCTTCGGCCGTGTCGTCCTCCATCAGGAGGAGCGGCTCGACCTCGTCCAGGTCCGTGTGCTCGCGATGAGCACGGTAGAAATCAACGATCTGGTTGCGAGCGATGCGGTAGAGCCAGCTCGAGAACGGGAATCCCCTGCCCTCGTACGTGCCGACGCTCTGCCACGCCCGCAGGAATACCTGATGGGTGATGTCCTCGGCATCCTCACGACGGCCTACCTTGAGCGCCACGAACCGGTATATGGCCGGCTGGTAGCGGTCGTAGAGGACGCCAAATGCCGAGGCATCGCCCGCGATGGCACCTAATACGATTTTGTCTTCGCCATCTATCATCTAGAACGATATCGCGGCTTCCGAGGTTACAGCTCCTCGGGCCTGATCCTGAGCGGGTAAGGGGAATCGAACCCCTGTCCTAACCATGGCAAGGTTATGTATTACCACTATACGATACCCGCATTTCAACCGGGTTTGCCGGCGAAGGCCATTGTAGCGCACGACCCCGACTCGGCAAGGCGCTATTCCTCCGGCGGCGGTCCGCTCGGACCTTTCACCGACGGCTGACCGGTCGGTCCCTGGAAGCCTGCAGGAACCTGCACGGGCTGCAACGGACGTCCGACCTGACCTGCCTGCGCGGGGACTACCTGCTGGCGCTCGACCCGGGAACGGAAATGTTCCGGCAGAAAGGGGCGTCCGAAGAATGAGCCGACCGCGAGGGCGGCGAGCAAGCCGACCGAGACGAATAGGGCGAGGATGGCTGTTCTCATTGTGTGCCCCCGTGAGGATTCGAACCTCAATTACCAGATCCGCAATCTAGCGTCCTATCCATTGAACGACAGGGGCGAGCGAGCGCATTCTAGCTCGGTTTCTCGCTAATACGCAAAAGCCGCCCGGATAGAGGCGGCCTCCGCGTTGTCGGCAATCCGTTACTGGACCGCTTCCTTGAGCTGCTTGGCAGCGCGGAACTTCGGCTTGGTGGACGCCGCAATCTGGATAGTCTCGCCCGTCTTCGGGTTGCGGCCCTGGCGCGCAGCGCGCTTGGCAACCTTGAACGAGCCGAAACCGGCGATCGCGACCTCGCCGCCGCGTGCGAGCTCCTGCGTGATCGCGTCGAAGATCGCGTCGACGATACGGGTCGCCTGCGCCTTCACCTCGATCTCGCCTGCGCTCATGACGACCGGAACCAGGTCTGTCTTCTTCATGGGTAGTAGGGATGTCGTATGGATACCGACCTTTTGAATACGAGGTAATGATACAGGAAACCCTTGTAAATACTAGCTTTCGGCAAGCCCCCTGCCGGAATAGCAAGGCCCCCGCGTGAGCGGGGGCCTTCCACATTGCTTCCCTAAGCGAGATCGCTCTCGGTCTTAGTTGGCGATGTAGATCGCGCTGGTCCGGAA
>CAZAFA010000005.1:0-17530 GCA_964484655.1 uncultured Candidatus Saccharibacteria bacterium
AGGCTACGCCGCAGCGCGAGGAGGAAGGGAAGGCCTAGCCTTCCTTTCTTCGTTTCCCACCCGCCCACCCTCTGGCTGCGCCAGCATCAGAGGTCACACGAGCTTCGCGGCCGCGTGCGGGAGCACGCGGATCGTGCGCCGCACCGGGTGCGGCGTTCGCACTGGTTCTTGCGGCTCGGCCTGTCGCGCTCCTGCCGGAGCGCTCGCGGCCAGGGGCCGCGCGCTGCGCGCCGCGGCCTCGCCGCCTCGCTGTCCACAGCCCGCCCCTCGACAGGATTCAGCCCCCGTGCTTGGGTGAAGTGGCTACCGCACCTTTCGCGTCCCTCCGGTCTCCTGTCCACGCATCGTGCGCGGCCAGGAACATCCGGAGGGACCCATGTCCTACTACGTCCGCGAGCTGACGACCCGCAAGTATCGCGGCAAGCCCCTCGAGGCGATCCGCGGCCCGGACGACGTCGTCCGGGTGCTCCCTAAGCTCCATCGCGAACAGCGCGAGCACTTCGTGGTCGTGCTGCTCAACGCCAGACACGAGGTCCTGCGCATCGAGACGGTGAGCGTCGGTTCGCTCAACGCCTCGATCGTCCACCCGCGAGAGGTGTTCAAGCCCGCGGTCATTCACTCGGCCGCGAGCGTCGTGCTCGCCCACAACCACCCGTCCGGCGACCCAGAGCCAAGCGAGGAGGACCTCAGCATCACCAAGCGACTCGTCGAGGTCGGCGAGCTGCTCGGGATCGCGGTCCTCGACCACGTGATCGTCGCTCGCCGGGGCGTCGTGTCGTTCCGCGCGAGGCAGCTGCTGTGAGCGGCGCGAAGGTGGCCCTCGAGCTGTTTCACGGTCGCAGGAGTCCCGACGAACACCTCGAATCCTGGGGATCGCAGGGCCCGGTCTTCCTCGTGGACTACGTCCACGTGACCTACCTCTGCGACATCAAGTTGGGGATACCGGAGCCCGCCGGCGACGGCGACCTGCGCTTCGTGGAGGACCTCGTCTACTACGACGGGGTCTACTACGGAGACTGGTCGGTGTTCCCGCCGCAGCTCCTGGAGGGCGACCAGCTCGCTCGCGTCGTCGAGTACGACGCGTCGAAGGCGACGCCCCCCGAAAGGCCCAACGAATGCACGTGCTGCAGGCACTACCGCGGCACGTTCGACTGCGGCGGGGTGGACTGCCAGCGGTGCGAGAACTGCAGCCCCGACTGACCGACGCGATCTTTCAACTACTAGACGGGCCGCTCGAGCGCACGCGCTCGGGTGGCCCGTCGCTTCATTCGGAGGCTTGCCGTGGAAGAGAACGGCACGACCCTGCCCGCGGTCGGAACGCTTCGCCTGCGATCGCAGGAGATTCGCTTCGACCATCCGGACTCGCGCTGGACGTTCCGCAAGCGGCTCCTGGCCACGCGTGCGGCTCACGACGCGTTCGGCCCGGAGGTCATCCTGCGCTGCTACGAGACCCTGCTCCAGCTCGCGCGCGAGCGCGCTGGCATCGACTACCTGCAGGTCTTCGTGGACCAGGCAGACCCCGACCGCCGCCTCTGGTTCATCGAGGACGGGGAGGTCGTCACCGCTTTGCTGCCGAGCGATTACTAGGCCCCGCGGCGCTGTCCACAGGCCGGGGGATTGACGGGCTGAACCGGCGGCGTAGATTTCCTCTTACCGTGCCATGCTCATGCGAGGGAAAGTCCACGTAGCCAGTCGTGGTCTCCGGGACGCCGGGGATATCACCTACGGGGCGAGGCAACGGACCGCCAGGGGTCGAACGGGACATCGTTCGACCCCGCATTACATTTGCGTGACACAAGGCGGCTCTCCCGAGTCGAGGTTGATCGCAGGTTCGACCGAACTGGTCGCCACGCACGTCGCAGGAACTGGCCTATCTGCCATCGAAATGCTTGCGGTACGCCACGGGAATCGAATATCCTGCGCGTTGTCATGAACGAACCAAGCCAACCCAGATCGGACGAGATGTCGACCCCCACGCCGGAGTCGAGGCGCCAGGAGCGCCGGAAGCGATTCGTTCGGGTCGCGGCGAAGCGAACGCAGCAGGTTCTCGTTCGACTGCAGCTGCTGGCCAAGTGCTCGAACCGCGCGGTCTACGACTACGGCGAGGAGGACGTCGCAAAGATCTTCGACGCGATCACCGGCGAGCTGGCAGAGGCGCGGCGCAGATTCGAGGACCGGACCCGGAGACGGGTCGAGTTCAGTTTGTAGCCGCTCGCACGAGAACGACTCGGCGTGCGTGCGGCGAGGTCGGTCACATAGGCAGGGGTGTCGGGCGGTCACGCGAATCGTCCGGCCACCGCTGACGTTGAGCAGTTCGCTGGATCGCTCTTGGAAGTGGCGGCCCGGGAACACGCGCAGGTCGCACAACAGGACGTCCGTAAGAACGGCGAAGACGAACGCGATGGGGAGCCCCGAAGGGGCTCCCCATTTTCGCAGCACGGCTTCTGGGGCCTCAGCGACATCGAGGCTCGACACCATCACGAAGGGAGGTGAATGACCGATGCCCTACTTCAAGAAGTCCCGGAACAACCGCAGCGAGTGGTACTGGATCTTCTACGCCGCCAACGGCGAGGAGATTGCACGGTCCAGCGAAGGCTACAACCGCGAGCAGGACTGTGACCACAGCATCCAGCTCGTGAAGCAGTACGCTCCGGGCGCTGAAGTGCGACGGGCCGCGGCCTAAGCCGGCTGCGGCAGCGGGTGAGGGTGCCGGCGTGTCAGCGCCGGCGCCCGCCCGCACCACAGACCCACAGTAGCAGGGAGGTTGTAGATGGCCAAGAAGGGAAGCTCGGGTCGCAACGAGCGTGACGCCGGCAGCGGCCGCTACGTGCCGAAGGGCACGGAAAAGAAGCGCCCGGGCACGACCGTGACCGAGCCGAGGAAACCAGGCAAGAAGTGACACCCCGGGGGGCCGCCCAGCGGCCCCTCGCTTAGAGCAGGGGCCGCAAGATGAAAGACGGTCCGGTGGCGCAGCTGCAGTTTGTCCAAACCGCGGTCGAGAGGATGGCGGCCAACTCCTTTTTGTTGAAGGGGTGGAACGTGACCATCGCATCCGCGATCCTCGCGTTCGCAGCCAAGGATGCGCGAGCCGAGATGGTGCCGGTAATCCTCCTGCCAGCGTTCGCGTTCTGGGGTCTGGACGCCTACTACCTGCGTCAGGAACGGCTCTTCAGGTGCCTGTTCGAGGATCTTTGTCGCTCGGCGCAGAGCGCTGGCGGCGACTCGCCAGCGATTCCGTTCTCGTTGTCGACGGCACGATTCCGTCGTGAGGTGCCCGGCTGGTTCTCCACTCTTTGGGCGCCGACGATCGTTGCGCTTCACGGGGCGGTCGTCGTCACCAGCCTGATTGCGGCCGGGCTGCTGCGCGATCCATGAGGAGAGAGAATGGCTAGACGGGTCTACTTCGCGTTCCACTTCGAGCGCGATATCTGGCGGGCGAACATCGTCCGCAACTGTAATGTCGTGCTCGGGTGCGACGACGCGGGGTTCTTCGATCACTCCGAGTACGAGGAGGCCAAGCGGAAGAGCCCAGAGGCCATTCGGCGACTGATCCGCCAGAGGATCTCCGGCACCTCCGTCACCGTCGTGTTGATCGGGCAGGATACTTGGCTGCGCGACTGGGTGCGGTTCGAGGTCGAAGAGTCGTTGAAGAACAACAACGGCTTGGTTGGCGTGCACATCCACACAATTCCGGACCCACGGACGAAGGAGACAACCCTCCCGGGCTATCCTCCCGCGGTTCCATCCGGCATCAGCTTTCCCACCATGACCTGGCAGCCCGGGAGCTACAACGCGTCCGTCGCTAGGCTAAGGGCCATGATTGACGCCGCCGGCCGGCGGGCCGATGTACAGCGGATCGCGATGGTGCGCAGGGCGCTCAGTTGACGTTCTGCTGGAAGGAAGCTCCTGTCGCCAACACTTCGTGGAGGCCAGATGGCCACCAGGCAACGAGAGCCAAGGCCAAGCCGGGAACAGTGGAAGATGGCGCTGGCCGTCGACGTTGCCTCACGAAGCAACTGCGTGAAGACGCACGTCGGGGCGATCTTGCTGACCGGTGATCGCGTCCGCGCCGTCGGGTACAACGGAACGATCGAGGGATACCCCGACTGCTTCGATGGCGGATGCCCGCGGTGTCGGGATGAGAACATCGGCCGCGGTGAGCAGCTGGACCGTTGCGTGTGCGTGCACGCGGAAGAGAACGCCCTCATTTCTGCCGCTCGATTTGGAATCGAGGTGGAAGGCGCCGAGTGCTACGTCACACACGAGCCCTGCTTGAGCTGCACCAGGCTCCTGATTCAGGCCCACGTCCGCCTGGTCGTGTACCTGCAGGACTACGTCTACGAGGAGGGGCTCGACCCCGCAACCGGCACGGAGCGCGACCACAACAAGACCCGCCTAGCGATGCGCGAGGCCTCGCAAGCAAGAGCCGGGGGAACCCGCTTCATGCCGTTCGAGGCTGCGCTCGCGGAGTCTGGCGAGAAGGTAGCGCGGGCCCAAGTCAAGTCGTGGGGACGTCGGCTCGAGATGATGAAGCTGCGCGCGCGTGACTACGCGAGGGCTTCGGGCGTGCTCAGCGCGAGCCCGAAGCGGATCGACGCCGTGGTGCGCCGACCTGGATCTTCAAAGTCGAATCGGGGAGCTCAGCGAGCCGGCCGTCGTCGTAGTCGAGCGTGACGTAACCATCGTCGAACTGGCGACGCACTGTGCCAACCTGGCCGGTCTCAACCCGAACAACACGGTCGCCCCGCTTGAAAACCACGATGCGCTTGACCACTGCCATGTGGGGCCTCCGTCTCAGGGTTGGTCGTCTAGCTAGCCGATGCATCAGGGTACCATCGGTTGCCTTCGGGTGGGCTGTGGATTGTACCGATTGACAAGGGTAGCACGAGTGATAGAGTTTACTCTATACCCTATCACTCGGGCACTCTCCCCGCGAGCTCGGCCCGCGAAGGTTAGCCCCGGGCCGGGGGCCGTCCAACCATGCGAAACCCGTCGAAGTCTATCATTCGCCTTCACCCGAGGCCTCTAGGAGCCCGCCAGAGGCCGGATCGTCGGGAGGCCCGACCTGTGAGTCGGGGGTCCGCGCGGGCTCTGCCGCGATACCTGTCGCAGGAGGAGCTCGGACGATTTCGGAAGGCAGTGCTCGCCGGCAGCGAGCCGCGCGACGTCGCCTTGTTCGGGCTCATGTATCGGTACGGGCTGCGCGCCGTGGAGGCGACGACCCTGCTACGCGAGGACGTCGACCTCGAGCGCAGGCGGATCCGGATCCGACGCGCGAAGCACGGGGACGCGAAGGAATACCCCCTCGCGACCGACCTGGTGCCCGCGGTCAAGCGCTACCTCCGAACGCGCGCGGACAAGGGCCCCTTCCTGTTCGTCGGCCGAGAGAGCAACAACCAGCACGGCCTACGCGTGCTCCAAGTGCAGCGCCTCTTCAAGCGCTACGCGGCCGCCGCGCAGCTGCCCGCCGGCGTCGCGTCGCACGCGCTCCGACACTCGATCGCCGTGCACTCGCTCGAGGAGGGTTTCGGCCTCGAGTACGTCGCCGACCTCCTCGGCCACACGTCGATCCGATCGACCGCCATCTACGCCCAGGTCACGACCCAGGCGCGCGACCACATGATGCGCCGGTTAGATCGCAGCCGCTTCATCGTCTCGTGGAACTAACCACTACGCCCATGACCACCGCCCGCAAACCTCGCTCGCACGCGTCGGCTCTCGACGAGCCGTTCGCCCTCGCCCTCAGCCACAGGAGAATGCTGCAGGCCTTGTACCGGTACCGGTACCTGACGGCGCCGCTCCTCGGTCTCGTCTACGGCGCGGAGAGCGGCACCGGCCGCGGCCTCAAGCACGTTCGGAACGAGCTGGGGCGGCTCTTTCACCACGGTTACGTCGTTCGCCACTCCGCGCCACCTAGCGGCCACGGGAGCGAGCAGTTCGTGTACACGCTCACGAAGCGCGGCGCGCAAGCGATTCTCGACGACGAGGAATACGCCGTGGTTCGCCACCAGGTCTACAACCGCGAGGCCCCGCAGCGGCACTACGCGCACCACGTGGCGATCTCGACCCTCCAAGTACTTCTCGAGCTGGGCGGCGCTCCGTGGTCGGTCGAATCGTTCTCGAGTGACCACGAGGATCCAAAGCGCACGCAGGTGCGCGTCGCCCTGCCCTCGGGGTCGAGCGCGACGGTGTGGCCGGACGCGTCGGTCGTGATCCGCTTCCCGAATGAACAGCAGGCGCTGTACCTGTTCGAGATCGAGCGAACACGAAAGCAGAACCCGAGGACCGACGACCGATTCCGGGCCTACGCCGCCCACCTCGCCGCCGGCCTCGAACGGATCAAGGAACGGCACCGCGTGAACAACGCGGTGGCGGTCTTCGTGGTTCCGACCGAAGAGGATCTTCGCCGGCTGAGCGCGCGGGCCCTCGAGGTGCTGCGCGCAGAGGCGCCGCAGCCGCGACCGATGTTCCTCTTCTGGAACATGGAGAGCTGGTACAGCGAGGAGACGGTCCAACGAACGCGCAACGGACGGGCCGACGTCGCGGTGGTGCGCGGACTACGGCCGCCCGCCGAGGTCCTCGCGGAGGAAAACGTCACCAACATCGCGGGCAAGCCGAGGCGCCTGGTGCAGGGATGATCGACGGTATGGACGCTCCTACGGGAGCGCGCTAAGCTAAAGATCCTCGCCAACTTCAGCGCGACGACAACCGCGAAGTAAGTTCTGTGCGACGCGGCTGTTGAGAGGAAACTTTTCGCACCCGTGCCGCAGCCGTGGACCGCCTTGCTCTCAACAGGCGGCCCGCGGAGCGAGGAGGTGTGGGCCGTGACCGCGGACGCCACGAAGCTGCGGGAAGAGGACGGCTACCAGGTTCTGGACGACGACACCGAGGCCCGCATCCGCGCCACGATTCGGGACGCGCTCGGCAAAGACCACATGTACGAGCGCCCCTGGAAGCAGATGTGGGTGTTCCTGGCCGTGGTGATGGTCGCGTACCTTGCCTTGCTCGGCTTCGTCGCTCTGCCCTTGCTCCACCGGTACGTTTCGGAAAAGCTCGGCGGGCAGCTGTTCTTCTTCCTGATGTTCCCCGGCATCTTTGTTGTTGGCGGCTTCGCGTTCTGGTGGTCGCCGTTCGGCGCGGCCGAGCGGCGAGAGAACCGATTGCGGCGCCAACTACGCGCACAAGTCTGGCTCGAGCGCCGGGAGGAGGCCCTCGCCCGCGCACGCAAGGCGCTTGCGTGGTGGGCGACCGAGGGTGCCCTTCTCCAGGATCCCTCCCGCCTCTTCGACTACGCGCGCATCCACGGCGACGCCGCCCTGGCGCGCGAGCAAGCGATCGCCACCGCGTACCACGACACCGACAATCCGTGCGCCACGATCGCCGGAGCGCAGCGGCTCGCCGAGACGGCGCTCCGCGAAATGCCGGATGAAGTCGGCCGCTACATCGGCGGCGCTGCAAAGCCGACAGCCGAGGGCGTGGCGAACGTCCTCCTGCAGCACCACAGCTTCGAGTTCGAGAGGCTCCTGCCGAAGGCGCGCGAGGTGCGGGCGGCGCGCGTCCTCGGCAAGCAGCCAGCGACGACCCCCGACTACCAGAAGGACGCCGCTGAGTTGGTTGCTCGTGTCGCCCCAAAGGGCGTCGTGTCCTACGCCGATGGCCAGACCAACATCGAGGAGGAGGTCAGCCGGAGAATCCTGGCGTTGCGCGACGACGATCCCGACTACGACGACAAGCGGGCACAGCTGAACATGCTTCGCGTCGTCGCTCGATCGCTCCACGACGCCAACCACCCCGCACCGGTCGCCCCGCGCCCCCGAAAGACCGACCAGGACCGCATCCGAGAGATGCTGATTCCGATCCGGCGCTACCTCGACGCCCGCGCCGCCCTCGAGGCGGAAGCAGAGAGGGCCTACCGCGAGTCGCTCGCGAACGGTTCCGACGAGCTCGCGGCCCGAAACGTGAGGAAGGACATCCTGCGGCTCGGCCAACAGCTCCTCCGAGAGAGGTTCGGCCCGGACGCCGAGGAGGCCTCGTGAACCGCACCCAGAAGCGCCTGCTGCGAACGCTGGGCGGCGAAATCTACCTTGGCGTCAAAGAGGGTGGCGGCGACCACTTCATTCCGCGCTCCGCGTTGGACACGCACGCACACTTCATCGGCCCCACCAAGTCGGGGAAGACGCGTGCGCTACAGCTCGTCGCGCAGCAACTGATCGACGCCGGCGACTGCTCGGTGGTGGTGATCGACCCGCACGACGGGCGGGCGCCCACCGGCGGGCTCTACCACGCCCTCAAGAGCCACTGCTACCGCAACGACCACGCCGATCGGCTCGTCACGATCGACCCGCTGGACTACCGCGAACACAGGTTTGTCGCGGGGTTCAACCCCCTCGCGCGTGGCGCTGATCCGTCCGTCCAGGCGGGTCTCGGGGTCGAGCTGCTGCGTAGCGTCCTGAGCGGCGGGGATCCGGCGCAGAGTTTCGCCAGCGCGCCGATGCTGTCCCGGTGGGCGTTCAACACCTTCCTCGGCCTCATCGAGAACGACCTGCCGATGGCCGACGTCGGGCACGTTCTCCGCCTCGACGATCCGTCGTACCGCCGAGGCTTCGCCGAGCTGCTAGCCAGCGATTACCCCGACGTCGCCAGCGACTGGCGGTGGCTCGCCTCCTTCGGAGACAGCGACCGAGCTCGCCAGGTCATCGACGACAAGCTCGGCTCTACCACCAACCGCCTGCGCGCCTACACGGAAACACGGGCCCTCCGCTACATGCTCTCGACCCGTCGGCGCACGGTGGACCTCACCAGCGTCATGGATCGCGGCCAGATCGTCCTGGCCAACTTGAATCCGCGTGGCCTCATGCTGGAGCTGGACCAGCGGATGCTCGGCACTCAGCTCGTGCACGCGGTCTGCCGCGCGGCGATGGATCGCAACGACCCCGACGGAAGGCCTTGCTACCTGGTGGTGGACGAGTTCCAGAAGTTCCTCACGCCCGAGGTGCTCGAGATCCTCGACGGGACCCGGAAGTTCGGCCTCCACCTCATCCTCGCCCACCAGTACCTGGCGCAGCTGCAGAACGCTGCAGCCCAGGACTGGAGGTACTACCACTCGGTTCTGACGAACGCCCGGTTGCGCGTGGTGTTCGGCGGCGCCGGCGTCAGCGACGCGGAGGCCTTGGCCAGCCACATGTACGGGGCCCACCTCGACCCGATGCGGGTGAAGCAGGAGATCTACCGGACCGTTCAGCTCGCGCATCAGGAGTGGGTCGAGATCCTCGGCGAGACCGAAGCGTCCTCGCGGGGTCGGGGACGAGGACGAACCTCTTCGGAGGGGCGCAGCGACGGCACCGGTCGCGGCCTATCGCGGACCGAGCGGGACGATCCGTTCGAGGGCCTGCCGAGCGTCGCCAACACCTTCTCCGACGCGTACCTGGCGGTCCTCGCCCGCGCGACCTCGGAGGGTTCGTTCGACAGCGAGAGCGAGGGGCGCTCGCGGAGCCGCAGCGTCGTTCCCGTGACCGTTCCCGGCGATCCGTTTCAAGAGCTCTCTTCGCGCGAGTTCATGGGCCTCGAGGAGCAGCTGTACGTCCACACGGCTCGGATGCGGCGGCTGCCGGCCCAGGAAGCGGTCTTTCAGATCCACCAGGACTACCCCGTCAGATTCCGAGTGGCGGACGTGCCCGACCCGGACTACGAGATGGCCGAGGTGGTCCCGCTCGATCGCGAGCGGCTGAAGTCGGCGTCGTGGGCGGTCGCGGTGGACGATGCCGACGAGGAGGCGCGCGAGCGAGACGCCTCGTTCCGCCGCGCGCTCGCCGCCCCACGCTCGGGCGCCGAGTCGCTTCCCTCCGCCGAGGAGCAGCAGCGAAACCTCACCGCCTCGAGAGCGCTGCGATCGTCGAAGCCAAAGAAGCGGGCCACGACCCGCGCGAAATCGACGTAAGGGCGCAGCCCGCGCCCCCCTTGACGGCACCAATCAGGGGCGTAGGGTGAATCCTCGCCCCTTGCAGCCCTCCGGTCTCCTGCCCACGCACGGCGCGCGGGCAGAATCATCCGGAGGGTTCATGCCCAGCGGCAACGTCGTGCTCACGCTGATCCGCGATGTATTCGGCGACAGCCCCGCCACCGACTTTCCCACCGATCAGCAGCTCGCCGGCGAGGGCGGCGCGCTGTCGCAGATGTACCTCGAGCTGAAGCGCCGCCCCGACGCCCACCTCCGCCTGACCGCGGAGGCCTGCGACACGATCGAAGAAGCGCTCGCCGACTGGCAGCGCTGCGGCCCCAAGACCAGGGCGGCCGTCGCCCTCACGATCCACTACCACCACACGCGGGCCTGGAAGGAAACGCACCCTCGCGCGCGGTCCGCGCGCTGAGCGCTCTTCGCACCTTGCGCCTCAGGGCGCACCGCCCCGCGGGACCTCGGTCTCTGTGGGGCGTTTTTCGTTTCACCACGAGCGCGTCGGGGCCATGCTCTTGACGCCTGCAACCGTCGGAGTAGGCTTCATGGAACCAGTGGGGGAGTCCCCATCGGGCCCGAGGACGGAGGCACGACCCGCGCGAAACGCGGTCAGTGGGCCTCCGTTTTCTCTTGTGCCACAAGGTCTTGACTGCTCCGGTATACCGGGGTAAGGTGCCGTATATGGCTCCACTCACCGCAAGGAGGCGGTCCCGCCCATGACGAGCCCGAACAACCGGTTCACAACGAACGAGGCCGCACGCCAGGTCGGCGTGTCCAAGAGCACCTTGCTCGAGTGGCTCCGCAAGGGGCACGTCCCCGAGCCGCGCGTGCGCGACCGGCACAACTGGCGAATCTGGACCGACGCAGACATCGCTCGCGCGATCGCGTACCGCGATCAAACGCAGCCGGCGCCGGACCGACCGCTCATCGTGCGGCGCCAGCGCGTGCCGGAGGGAGTCACCAGCTAAGCGGAGAAGCCAAGGATGGCCAAAATCATCTCCATCGTGAATAACAAGGGCGGCGTGGGCAAGACGCACACGACGTTCCACCTCGCCGGCGCTCTCAGCGACGCGGGCGAGCGCGTGCTCGTCGTGGACGTGGATCCGCAGGCGAATCTCAGCGGCCTGCTCCTCGACCAGGCGCGCCGCGGCACCATCTACGACGTGCTCGTGGAACAGATCCCGCTCCAACAGGCGACGCACGAGACTGCGTTCTCCGGGATCGACATAGTGCCGGCCGACGATCGACTGGAGGACCTCGCCACGGTCCTGCAGCACGAACCGGACGCGCAAATCCGGCTCGACAGCGCGATCCGCGAGCGCCAGGGCCAGGAGCGCCCCTACAGCGCCATCCTCTTCGACTGCCCCCCGAACCTCGGGGTCGCCACGCGCAACGCGCTGGCGGCCACGGACGCGGTGCTGATCCCGCTCGAGGCCGACAAGTTCTCGGTCGAGGGGCTGAAACGACTGCTCGACGTGATCGAGAAGATGCGCGCGGTCAACCGCCGCCTGGCGGTCGAAGGCGTGCTTATCAGCCTCTACAACGGCCGCCGCGCGATCGAGCAGGCGTTCGCCGAGGCTCTGAGCGCCTATCCGGGCATCGGCGTCCTGCCGGTCCGCATCAAGGCCAGCTCTCGCTACCGCGAGGCAATCACGGCCCGCAAGCCCATCACGCACTACAAGCCCGCCGGCGAGTACGCCGACGCGTTCCGCCAGCTCGCCAGCATCGTGATGCCGGCGACCGTCGAGCCCTCACCCAAGCGTAAGAAGGTCCTCGCCTATGCCGACCAGCACTGACACCCCGAGCGCGCCGAGCGCGAACAAGAAGCGGCTCCAGGGCCTGGTGGCGGAGACCGTCAAGGTGCTCGATCGACCGGCGGCGGCTCCCGAGCCGCCCCGGTCCACGCTTGAGCGCGACGGCGTGCGCTCGAAGCTTCGGCTGAATCGCGCCTCGGGCCTGCTGGCGTTGGACACCATCCGCCCGGACCCCAACCAGCCGCGGAAGGTCGACACCTCGACCGAGGATTTCCGCGAGCTGGTGGCGAGCGTCAAGGCCCACGGCGTGCTGCAGCCCATCACGGTGCGCCACGTCGAGGACGGCGACTACTTCCAGATCATCGCCGGCGAGCGCCGCTACCGCGCCGCCGTGGCGGCGGGACTGACTGAGATCGGCGCGATCGTCAAGGACGTCGACGACACCGTGACCGCGGTGCAGCAGCTCGAGGAGAACCTCCATCGCAAGAACCTCAACGCCCTCGAGGAGGCCGCCGCCATCCGCCGGCTCATGTCCGCCACTGGCGAAACACAAGACCAGGTCGCTCGGCGCATCCACAAGAGCCCGACCTACGTGTCGCGCGTCCTCTCGATCGACGAGCAGCTGACCCTTCAGGAGAAGACCAAGCTAGTCCGACTTGCGCCGGCGCAAGTGCCGGGTATTTCGCTAATCCACACGGCTTTACAGGCTTCGGACCCGGAAATCCGGGCCACCATCCTCTCCGGCGGAGTGACGCGGGCGAGGGCGCGCGAAGCAGTGGCCGCGGCGAGGAACAGGGCGCCCGCCGGCAGGCCCAGAACCTTCGCGAGAACGTTCCGCGCTGAGGAAGTCGGCGCCACCGTCACCGTCCGCTTCGAGAAGAAGCGAAACGCTTCGCGCGAGGACGTGCTCGACGCGCTCGACGCCGCGCGGGCCGAACTCAAGCGAGAGATGCGCTGATGGGGCGCGAGGCGGACCGCCCAGCGGGTTGTCCGGGACGGCGCGCCTCATCCCTCATCACCTAAACCACACGCATATGGCCGACCGCACGCAGACAACTGACGACGAGCGCGAGCGACTCAAGGAAGAGATCGCGCGCAGCCTCACCATGGACCAGATCCGGGTGGAGCCGTGGTACCTCGACGTCCGCGGCGAGATCGTCAAACCGGACCAGGTCCAGGTCACGACGAAGTACTTCTGGTCGCGGTGGGCCGCCAAGCTCGGACCGCTCGGCACCGTCCTCCTGCTCCGGCTGCGGCAGTACTGCTACTTCAACAGAGCCACCGGCGAGAAACGCGACTGGTGCTACCCGTCGCAGCAGACCTTGGCGGACGAGCTCGGGATCCAAAAGCGGCACACGATCGGCGAGGCGCTCCGGCACCTCGAGGCCATGGGGTTCGTGCGTCGCGAGCCGAGCTATCGCTACGACCCCGTCCTGCGAAAGAAGGTCCGCAGCACCGACAAGTACTTCATCCTCATGGAGGATCCGATCGCCCCGGAAGACGAGCCCGAGGCGTTCGTGCGGGCGGCCGAGCGCATCCTCACCGACCGCGATTTCGCCCGCGGTGGGAGCGGCTCGCGACCTATGGCCGAAAAACGGCCTCAGGTCGCGTCAGCTGTGGACAACCCCGGACCTATGGCCGAAAAACGGCCTCATGAAGCTGGCCGAAAAGCGGCCACGAAGAATGACTTCCAAGAAGTACTTAAGAACGTCAACGTTATTGCACACAGCGAAGACGACGAACTCCGAATCGCCGCACTGACGGCAGAACTCGTCGAGAGCCTGCACGACCCCAAGTCGCGGAACTTCTACCGTCTGGTGGCCCAGCGGATGCCTGAGTCGCTCGTGTTCATGACGCTGTCGGAGACCAAGGACGCCCAGCGAACCGGCCAGATCCGTAAGAACGCAGGCGCCTATTTCACGCACGCCATCAAGGCCGCGGCTGAGCGAATCGGCGTAAGCCTCGCCACGAGCAGTCCCGCGAAAGCCTCAAAATGACCCGTGACGGCGGGGCACCGCCGAAGATGCCTCGTAGGACCTGACACCACCGCGATCGCTCTCCTGGCGCATTCTGTGGCCAATGGAGGCATCGCACGCGCGAGCTTCGTGAGTCGAGGTCGGGGAGTCCCAGAAGATGCCTGCCGTGGCAGTGCGCCGAACTCCGGAACGGATCCGAAAGCCCAGGCCAAGCACGTACCACCCGCTCGCTTCGGTGTGGGACGGCGAAGACGCGGCTTTATTGGAGCGAATGCTCGACTTCTATCCAAAGCGCAAGCCGCGGCGAATCCTCGACACCACCGTGAACGGTGGGCGCTTCTGGCGGGGAACGAAGCGCAAGATCATCGGAATCGACGTCGAGATCAAACACCGCCCGAGCGTTGTCGCTGACAACACGCAAATGCCCTTCAAGGCCGCGGCGTTCGACGTGCTCGTCTACGACCCCCCGCACGTTCCCAACCAGGGCCGTGATCGCTCGAAGGACTTCAACACCCGCTTCGGCCTCGTGCTGCGATCGCCGAAGAAGCTCGGTTACAACCTCAGCCACCTCTACCCGCCGTTCATGCGCGAGGCACACCGGGTCCTGCGGCCCGAAGGCGTGCTGTTCTGCAAGATCGCGGACTACGTGCACGACCACCGATACCAGTGGGCGCACGTCGAGGTGATCCAGGCGGCCCGGGACGTCGGCTTCTGTCCCTGTGACTGCATCATCAAGGTCCGCAAGGGCCCCATCGTTGATCCGAAATGGAAGGTCGCTCATCACAGCCGGCGTCAGCACGTCTACTGGCTGGTGTTCCGCAAGTCCGCGAAGTGCGAGTAGGAGGGAACGGTCCGCGTGAACCTGCTTTGCTCGATTGAGGACGACCAGGCTGGGACGAAGCTCCGCGGCCTCTTGGACCAGGGATGGTACGTGTTCCGATCCGCCACGCCGGGGCGGCGACTGTTGAAGCCTGGCGACCGGCTATGCTTCTACCAGCGCCGCGTGGGCGTTGTCGCACAGGCGACCGCCGACAGCGCGGCGGTGCTTCGCCACGTCCCGGGCAACCCGGACCCGGAGCGCTACCCGTATGCGTTCCAAGTGCGTGCGGTGCGCTACTTCTTCAAGAAACCCGTTGTTCTGGACGCAGACCTTCGCGCACAGCTAGACGCCTACAAGGGCAGAGACCCCCTGCAGCCGTGGGCGTGGTTCGTTCAGGGCACCCACATCGTGAGCGACCGCGACTTCAAGGTGCTCACTGGCCGCGCATGAACCCGCCGTCCCCGTCAAAGCAGATCGCGTTTCACCAGCTTCTCGTTGCTGCTCGAGCCACGGTGCTCGAGGGTGCGTTGTCCGACGCACTCGGTAAGGCGGACCCGAAGATCGTAGCGCGTGAGCTTGGGCTCTATGCCCCGGCGGCCGCCCGAAAGGTTCTTGCCAAGGCCGGCATCCGAGACGAGCACGTCTTCGCGACGCCCGCCGTGCTCGTCGCCCGCCCCACGACTCTCGGCTACTACCGGTTGCTCCTGGGCGTCTCGAAGAAGGGCTTCTACACGACGGCCACGGGCCTCGGGCCGTTCAAGGCACTGGAAGAGAAGGACCGGATACCGGAGCGCGTCGCGGACAAGCTGCCCCAGCTGTGCAAGGCGCTGAACGAGGCGCTCGCCGAGCTTGTGACGCAGCTGTCGCCGAAAGTCACGCGGAGCGACGTCGAACAGCTCCCGCTGCTCACGCTCGGTGCGCAGTTCGATGGCGGTTATCGCAACGGAATCGGCAAGGCCGCCACCGCCGACGTGTTTCTGGCGATCCGCGAGATCGTCGAAGCCCACATCACCACGGAGACGGAAGGCGCGATCGAGGTGCGCAACGCAGCCGGTCGCGCGGTCATCATCCGGCTGGCGTCGGACCCCGATGTCGCGATCACCGAGAGCTCCGACCGCGGTGCGGACCAACTGAACGTGGCGATTGAGATCAAGGGCGGCACGGACCGTAGCAATGCTCACAATCGCGCCGGCGAGGCCGAGAAGTCCCACCAGAAGGTCCGCAGTAAGGCCCGCGACTTCTGGACACTGATCGCGATGAAGGGCGTGGACAAGGCGCAGCTCGCGCGTGAGTCGCCGACCACGCGGCGGTGGTACGACATCGCGGAAGTGCTGGGCCGCGTCGGCAACGACTGGACACGGTTCACCGACGACCTGAAGCGGGCGATAGGGATCTAGCTGACAGCCACCGAAGGCACAACCCTGACCGAAGGCGTCGCTGGGGCGACGCCGGCGTCGATTCCTCGACGCCGAAGGCGAACCGTAGGGGGCTCGCCTCAAGTGCCGGCGCCCCTCGACCTGGAACGGCACGCTCGCTACCGTCCCAGGTCTCACCCCGAGGGCTTGCGCGCGCCGTCCGGCTCCTTCACCTCGACGAGAAGCCGCGAAACGGGACTGGAAACGAGCTGGCTCTGGTTTCCAGTCCCAACGGGCCTCTTAGGCCCGGTTTTCGCGGACTTTCGTCTCGGCTCGTCGCCGGACCCCTCGCCTTTTCCCCTCGTGCTTCCCGCTTCAGTCTCCGCCTGAATCGGGGCCCGTGCACTTCGGGCTTCGGCCGGCCGCCCGGAGGCGGCCGGCCTTCGGGTCTCCGCGCGCCCGGGGGCGGCTCCGACCGAAAACGCGAGGGGTCCGGCGACCTCGAAGGGGACGGTCACGGGGCCCGCGCTTCGCTGCCCGTGACCTGCCGCTCGACGCTTCGCCTGCGGCTCGGTCTCGCGGACCCCTTCGGGGCCCGGACGGCGCGCGCAAAGCGGAGAGCCCGCCGGCGGCGGGCTCGAGGTTTCTTGGGCCCACCGCCCCGACCACGGGCCGCCAGGGGTTGTCCCCGCGGTCTGGGGCGAGTGGGTGCGACCGGGACGGGGGAGTGGGTGCAGATTCGCCGGCCGCTGCTCTAGGAAGGCTACCACGGAGCCCTCAGCTCCGGGCCAAGGTCGTTCGTCCGGCCGGGCGCTCCACCTTGCCCGGCGGCGGGATGCCGGCCCGTGGACGGCGCGGCGGCCGCCGGGCTCGTCGCGCCTCGCACCCCTGGCGGGGCGCGGGCTTCTCGCCCCAGCGGCTCGCCCGAATCACGCCGACCACCGGCGCGGGCGTCCCTTGGGCTGCGCGCGGCGAGGCCGCGCTTCGCCAGCTCCTGCCCTCCGTGCCGCCTTGGGAAGCATGGGCGACCGGCTCGAGTGGCCGTCGGCGCTCCGCTTCACCACAGGCCACGCGAAAGGACGAGCGTATGGAAAACCGCTTCGTCGAAGCCCGCCGCAGAGCGGTGTGGCAAATCATCAAGTCCCGCGTCCCCGACGCGGAGAAGGCCCGCGCGTTCGGCGAGCTCGCCGAACGGGAGATCGGGCGCGCATTCTGGCGCGGCGCGCAGCACGCACTGCGCAAGCCGAGCGCCCGGCAGGCCGGGAAGCTCCGACCGGTGCGCTCGTCGCCGGCTCGGTCTCTGGTGCGCGAGGACGTCGAGGTCGACGACGTCGGGGGGGAGGTATGAACCTCCTCCCCGAGGCGCTGGCGGCGTCTCTGCCGCCGCTCGGCGCCACCGACCACCAGGTGGATCCGGTTGCGCGGGTGAAGTTCTTCGCCCTCGCGTCCTCGTGGACGTGGTACGCGCTCGAGTACGACCCGCGGGAGCGGATGTTCTTCGGCCTGGTCGACGGATTCGAGAAGGAGCTCGGCTACTTCAGCCTGGCGGAGCTCGAGTCGCTCGGGTGGCGCGTCGAACGCGACCTCTACTTCGAGCCCACGCCGCTCAGCGCGCTGCAGGCTACGCCGCAGCGCGAGGAGGAAGGGAAGGCCTAGCCTTCCTTTCTTCGTTT
>CAZAFA010000006.1:0-2934 GCA_964484655.1 uncultured Candidatus Saccharibacteria bacterium
GCAGCCGTTCCCGCCCCGCGTCGAGCTCCTGCATCAGGTGCGAGGCGAGGTGCTGAAGGAACGTGGACTTCCCGCGCCGCGTCTTCGCGAGGATGAGGTGGTTCCGGAAGAGCGCGGAACGAGGGACGTGGACAGGCACGCTTCGTTCCTGGTGCCGAGACAGCCCGACGCGACAGCCTCGCGACACAAGCCCCTCGGAGGGAAGGAGCCGGCGCGCGATGGGCCGCTCCGCAACTGGCAGCACGGTTGGGTCCGGAAGGTGCCAGAGAGCCGCGAGCTCGGCGGCGTTGAGGATGGTGTCGCGCCCGAAGACACCATTCGCCGAGCTTAGCCCTGCGGGGTCGCCGTTGGCACGCCGCGGGCGAAGGCCGTTGCCGGCCGGGTGGTCGAAGGCCTGGTAGGCGGTGGCGACTCGTTCCGCGACACGCCGAAGGCCGGCCGGCTCGCGGTCGCCGATGGCGATCACCCGAAGGCGAACGTTGAACCGAGGAAACGACAGCTTCTCGTCAGCGAGTGCCGCGGTGAGCGGCTCCCGGCCCGCGGCGACCCGCGACCATACGGCCGCCGCGAGTGGCAAGATGACGACCGCTCCGGCTCCGAGGGCGACGAGAGGCAATATCTCGCCGCCCTGGTACCAGCGGACCGCCTGGATCCCGAGCGCCCCGATCCCGGCCAGACCGACGAGCGGAAGCAGGTCGGTGCTCGCGCTCGAAGCACTGGCCGGCCGGTAGGGCACTGACTGCCGAGCACCTCGAGCCTGGACGTTGAAGCCCCAGCGATGCGAAGGCGCGCCTGAGAGGGTGAGCTGGCAAACGACGCGGTCGCCCAGGTTCGCGGCGGCGAGAGCGGCTGCCAGCACGCCGGCGAAAAGGTCTCCGTGACGCGTGTCCGTTTCGATCGGAAGTGCTGCGTGACGCATCAGCCGGAGTTCGACCGACGCCGCCTCATCTGTTGCCGAGAACCAGAGTGGATCCTCGTGAGCTGCGTCAACAGGCCGAAATCTGCACTGTGGATGTGACGCCCGAAGTTGGCCGAGTGCGGCCTGGGCTCCGGCACTTGTAACCGAGCGGACGTGGAGCCGAAGCGCACCGTCGTTCACGGCCGCCTCGAAGGCGATGCCGTCCGCGCCAGCGAGGCCGGCGAAGAGCGCGCGAGCACGCGCGATCGGGTCATCGTCGTGCCGCGATGGAACAAGCTCGTAGAGGACAGGAGGGCCATTAATGCGCCGCCGCATGGCCGGCCTCCTTCCTGGCGCCGAGCTGCCGAAGGAGTTCGAAGAACGTCTGTCGTCCGTCGGCCCGCTGTGCGAGTTCGCTGAGGTCCTTCACGCCTTCAGGAAGTTCGAGGACGGCAGCGCGTGAACCGAGGGTCGTTGCGAGTTCAATCGCGGCTGCGCGGCCTGGCTCGTCGTTGTCGAAGACCAGCACAACCTCACGCGCCCGTTGGAGGAACGCGAGGCGCTCGGCCCGAACATGCGTCCCGAGCAACGCGCAGATGGGCAGATCCCAGGCCACGCCCGTGAGGTAGTCGAATGCGCCCTCGGTCACCACGACTCGCCGCTGACCGCGCACGCGCTCATAGCCAAGGATCGGCTTCGGCAAAGAGAGTCCAAGGTACTTCTGAAGGCGGTCGTCCAGTGCGCGGCCAACCATCCAGATGCACTGGCCTTCGCGAAGCTCTGGAATCACGATCCGGCCAGCCATCGGTTCGCTGCCATCGCGACGCAGCAGTCCCAGCTGCCCGGCCCGACGAAGACTCAGCCGATGCCGCTGCAGGAATGGCCGGAGCGAGTGACCGTCACTGAAGCCCAGGCGGCAGCGCCTCGCCACCGCTGCGCCGACTCCTCGCGATTCCAGGTAACGCATTGCCCGCTCAGTTCGCAGCAACGATTCGTGGTACACGTTCGCGGCGGCAGCAAGGATCAATTGGTCGTCAACGGTGAGGCGTGACGGCGCCGGCAGCGGTGTGTGCTCCTCCCGGCCGCTACCGGAGAGGCGCCGGATCGTTTCCTTGAAGTCGACCTTCTCGACCCGGCGAACGAAGTCGATCACGTCGCCGGAGGCCCGGCAGCCGAAGCAATAGAAGCTACGGGTGTCCGGATAGACGACCAGGCTCGGGTGCTGCTCCTCGTGGAACGGGCAGCGGCCCACGAACCGGCCGCCACGCCGCTGGAGCTTCACCCCGTGCTCGCTCATCACCCGCTCCAGCGGATTCTCGCGCTTGATGCGGTCGATCTCAGGAGACGCCATCGCTCGCCTCCTTCGCGCGGTCTTCGAGTTCCGCGGGATCGGTCGTGGCCAGGTTGTGCTCGAACGGGCTCGCCTCGATGCGCAGCGCGATGTGGTTGCCCGAAGCGAAGAACAGGCCCTCGCCCTTGCGGCACGACAGCAGGAATTCGCGCTCGCCGGCGCTGAGCCGGAAGGTGTGCGAGACCGCGTCGATCGTGGAGCTGTCCTGCCGCATCAGGAGTTGCACCGACGAGTTCGCGAGGATGGTGTGCCCCTCGGGCGTCGCCAGGAAGTCCTCGACGTCCTGGGTCACCGTCGTCAGCCCGAGGTAGTACTTCCGCGCCTGGCGCGCCATCGACGAGAGGAAGCGCGCGCCCTCCTCGTGCTGCATGAGAGACCACGCTTCGTCGATGAGGAGCATCCGGGGCCGGCGGTTCCGTCGGACCTCGCGCCAGATGTGGTCGGCGATGAGGTAGACGCCAAGCGGACGCAGTTCCGGCTCGAGGTCGCGGATGTTGAAGACGACGAACGGGCTATGGAGGTCGACCGATGTCGGTGACGAGAAGATTTCGCCGAGGCTGCCATCGACGAACCGTTCGAGCCGGTCAGCGAGACCGAGCGGGTCGCCTTCCTCTCGCAGTACGTCGTAGAGATCACGCAGGACTGGCGCGGGTCTTCCGTGGGTACTGGGATCGCGCGTGATCCC